>DATDGL010000252.1:0-6229 GCA_036522115.1 Candidatus Angelobacter sp. | reverse complement strand
CTGGTTGCCGGACGCTTCATTACGCCCTTTGGCATGTATAGCGAGAGACTTTATCCTTATTGGATAAGATCTCTACAGGGCGCTCCGCTCGCCTATTCCATCACCAGCAACTACGGCCTGGGAGGGATGTTGCGGGGCGGCTTCCCGTTAGGCACACACAGCGTAAATCTGAACTACGCCTTTTATTTTTCCAGCAACAATACTCATCACCTTTTGGCAACGAATCGGGCAACCGGCGGGCGTATTGGATTTTTCTTTCCGAAATATCGATTAGAAATCGGCGGATCACTCCAGCAGGTCCTGCAGGGATATCAGTTTCACAATGTTGGCCTGCACGCTGAGTGGCAACCTAACGCGCTGCCGTTCACGCTACGCTCCGAGTTTGCCCATACCTCGGGAACAAAGGGCACCTCCTACTGGATCGAATCAGTCTACCGCCTCAGCCAGGTTCCACACTTACACCAACTTGAGTTAGCGGGCCGGGGTCAACAGACCTTTGCTGATCCGAAGCTCTCGGCAAACCAAATAAACCAGTTGGGCTTGCTGGGGTTGGACACGAACCAGGGAGACTTTGGCTTGAACTACTACCTGGGAAGAGACGTTCGCGCGTCCGCGAGCTACGGCCGTCAATTCGCTTTTGACAAGAACGCCAATATCTGGGTGCTTGCGATGACCTATCGTTTCATTATGCCGTTGGGACCGGCTGGGGGTGTCCATTGAGAATCAAGATTTTGATTTCCGCAATATTGCTGGCGCTGGCTGTTTGCGTGGGCCTGGCGGCCGCAGCCAAGACGGCCAATGGGGACAAAGATGCTCCGGCCGCGAGCGCGCCGTCCCACAACTCCGCACAGGACGATCCCATGCGCCTGGAGGGCGAAAAGGGATTTCATGCCAACTGCGGGCGCTGTCATGCAGCTCCACCCAAGTTCCCGCCGCGCGCCATGGCAACTATCATCCGTCATATGCGAGTGCGCGCCATGATTACCGATCAGGAAATGAAGGTAATTTTGCATTACATGACCCAATAACCATGAAAAATCTTCGGCAACATCCCCATCGTCGCATGCTCCTGGTTCGCGTCAGCGTGGTGGCAGCCATGTTTCTGATAACTTCCGCGCTTGCTTTGGCCCAGCCTCGCGTGATCGAGGTGCTGGCGGATAAAGACAGCCACTTCAAGATTCCCGGTCAGAGCCACCCGGAGATTACCTTGAAAGCGGGTGAATCGCTCCTGTTCCGTATTGAAGCCCGTAAGGGAAAAAGCTGGAATCGTGATGGCGCTGTCCATGGGTTCACGATGGTTCGGGCGAAAGACCGCGCCAAGGTTCCGGGCTGGGACCTGGAACTTAAACCAGGTGTGCATGAGTTCGCATTGAATGCGCCCTCGGAACCGGGCGAATATGAGGTTCTGTGTACCGTTATTTGCAGCGGTGACCACGAAGGCATGCACATGAAGGTCATCGTTTTACCTTGATTCCCCGGTGATGCCCGATTCCGGGCTTCAGCGGACAAAAGAAAAGGAATTGCTTGTGAAAGAGAAGATTGATTTCAAGAAAGTTTGGTTCCTATTCATCTTCACTTCTGTCCTGGCAATCTGTGCGCTTGCCAAGGACAAGGAACCGGGCGTGCTCGTCATCCAGGGCGAAATTATGGACAGCCAGTGCGGCCTTAACGTCCACTCCACAAGCCGTTCCCACGACTCCATGACCGAAAAGGGCACCTTCGGCCATGACGCCAGAAGCTGCACTTTGCATTGCGCCAAAGAAATGGCAGGCGTGTTTGTGCTGGTGACGAAGAAAGACGTCTACCGTCTTGATGACCAGGACCAGGCAGAGGTATTTGCCGGACACAAAGTAAAGGTCAGCGCTATGCTGGACTTGAAAACCCATACACTCCACGTGTTGAAAATGGAAGACGACCAGTAGATTCCGGCACGTAGCTGACCCACAACCGAGCCCCCTGGAAAATCGCTGGTGCCGCCTTCTTCACTTGCGCCGGAGATGTGTTATTCGGCCCAACGGCCAGCAACAGGCTTATAATCTTGCTTAAACTCTATGCCCCTGTTCTGGTTACGTGTTGCCTTAAGCCTCTATGGTGTGGGACTGCTGTACGCGGTGGTGTCCTTGTGGGGGGGACGACCGGTATTGACCCGTATCATGCTGCCGGCAGTGGGACTGGGTACCGTTTTTCATTTTGTGGCCATTGTGGAATACGGAGTGTTGGGCCTGGTGGTGGCTCCTTCGTTCCTGCATCAAGGCGAATCTCTGCTGGCATTCTTGCTGATGGCCTTCTTCTTTGTGGTTTATTTTCGCTACAAAACAGCATCGCCGGGAGTCGCTGTTTTTCCCATGGCGTTTCTGCTGACGGTACTTGCGTCAGCGCCGTCATCGTTGCTAACCTCTCCGTCTCCAGGCGTGAGCAACCGCTGGATCATCATTCATGTTGGACTCATCCTGGTGGGATACTCCGCGCTTTTTTTCAGTTTTTTCGCCAGCATCCTGTATCTGCTTCAAGAGCGAAACCTGAAGGCCAAGGCGACCAGCGGAGGATTCTGGTCGCGCCTGCCGGCGCTGGCCACGATTGATGAGATCGGCTACAAATGCCTGGTATTTGGCTTTCCCTTCATGACCCTGGGCTTGATCGCCGGCTCGATTGTGGCTGAAGCCAGGTTCGGCTCACGATATTTTGATGATCCCAAGATCCTGTTGTCCATCCTGATGTGGGTGGTGTACATGGTGCTGCTGTACACGCGCTGGAGCGCCGGCTGGCGCGGGCGTCGCGCCGCTTATCTGGCGGCATTCGCTTTTGCCGCAGCGGTGCTGGCGTGGTCTGTGAATACCGGTTGGCACAGGTTTATTGCTGCTCCATGAACTTTCAACTCATCGGCGTGAACCACAACAGCGCACCTGTGGAGGTGCGCGAGCGGCTGGCTATCCCGGAGGCGCGCTTGCCGGACGCCATTCGCAGCCTGGTTCAGCAGCCCGGAGTAGACGAAGGAATGGTGCTCTCCACCTGCAATCGGGTGGAGTTACTCACCAGCAGCAACCAGGGCAGTGACCTGCGCGGATTTCTTCCTCTGTATTTTGGCGTAAACCCGGATACGCTCAAATCTCATGTCTACGAATTCAAGGAGCGCGATGCCGTGCGGCACGTCTTCCGTGTGGCTTCCAGCCTGGACTCCATGGTAGTCGGAGAGCCCCAGATTCTGGGTCAAGTGAAAGAAGCTTATGCCATCGCACGCGGTCTGGGCGCTGTACACTCCGCGCTGGATGTCCTGCTTTCGCGTGCGTTTGCCGTGGCCAAGCGGGTGCGCACGGAGACGGCTATCGGCAGCTCAAGTGTCTCGATAGCATCCGTGGCCGTGCAACTGGCCCAAAAAATTTTTGGCTCGCTGACCAACAAGACCGTGTACATGGTCGGTGCGGGCAAAATGGCAGAATTGGCAACGCGTCGCCTGATGGCCAATGGCGTGGGCAAGATCCTGTTCAGCAATCGCACGCATGAACGCGCACTACAACTGAGCGAGGCCTTCGGCGGCCACGCGGTGCCTTTTGAGCACCTTCATGACACAGCGGACCATGCCGACATCGTCCTGATCTCGACGGGCGCAGCCGGCTTTCTCTTCCGCCGCGAACATGGGGAGCGGTTGCTGGCGAGGCGCAGGAACAGCCCCATGTTCTTCATTGATATCTCAGTTCCGCGCAATGTGGACCCGGAGATGGGCCGTCTGGATGGAATGTTTGTCTACGATATTGACGATCTGCAAGCGGTGGCTGCGGGAAATACGGCAGAACGCCAGAAGGAGGCCGCGCGCGCCGAGGAAATTGTTGAGCTTGAGGTGGAACGTTTTGCCCTGCGCATCCAGTCGTTGGCCGTGGTGCCGACCATACTTTCTTTGCAGGAGCAGTGTGAAACCATACGCCAGGCAGAAATGGACCGTATTCGCGGCAAGCTGGGCCCAATCAGCGCCGACCAGGAAGCGGCAATTGAGGCCCTGACGCGCGGTATCGTCAATAAACTCCTCCACACGCCCATCACGACCTTGAAATCCAGTACGTCGGAGCCGGAGGCAGCCACCATCCACGAGATCATTCGCCGTATTTTTAACCTGAACAGCAGAAAGCCAAACAAGTAATGGGGCGCCTTCGCATTGGTTCGCGCGGTTCACAATTAGCTCTGTGGCAGGCCAATTACGTTGCCGGTCTGCTGCGAGCCCAAGGCGACACGGTCGACCTCGAGGTCATTAAGACCACGGGCGACAAAATCACCGATGTTGCGCTGTCTAAAGTCGGCGCCAAAGGCATGTTTACCAAGGAGATTGAAGACGCGCTGGCCGCCGGGCAGGTTGATCTTGCCGTTCATAGCCTGAAAGATGTGCCGACCGAACTGCAACCGCAATTTGAGTTGGCCGCAGTCATGAAGAGGGAAGACCCGCGTGATGCTTTTGTTTCGGTGAAATTCTCTGATGTGGCCGGGCTTCCCAGGGGAGCGCGCGTAGGCACGAGCAGCCTGCGCCGCCAGTGCCAGCTAAAAGCCCTGCGGCCGGATCTGCAGGTGATATCTTTGCGTGGCAACGTGGATACTCGGCTCCGCAAGCTGGAAGCGGGCGAGTACGATGCCATTATTCTGGCTTCTGCGGGAGTGCATCGGCTAGGCCTGGATGCGCACGTGCGCTGCCGAATTCCTCCGGAACAGATGTGTCCGGCGGCGGGGCAAGGCGCCTTGGGGATTGAGATTCGCAGCAATGACGGACAAATGCGCCAGACCCTGAGCTTTCTGGACGATGCGGATGCGCGCGCCACCACTGCATGCGAGCGGATGCTGCTGCTGGGCCTCGGCGGAGGATGCCAGGTGCCGATTGGCGCATTGGCGCAAAGACAAAATGGCGGGCTGATGTTGACCGCAATCGTGGGCCGTCCGGACGGAAGTGAAGTGTTGCGTGAACAAGCCCAGGGTTCTGATCCAGAAAAACTTGGTTCAGAAACAGCGCGTACGCTCCTGAGAAAAGGCGCCGATCGGATTCTGGCCGATATTTACGGCGGGAAAGTGGCAGTCCCCGGTCAACCTTGAAGAACATAAATGATTGTGTGACGAGCGTTACAGACAATCCGATGAAAGGATGGCGCATTCTGGTCACACGGGCCAGCCATCAGGCATTTGGCCTGTCTGAACCTTTACGCCAACTGGGCGCGACGGTGATCGAGATTCCCACCATCGAGATCAGGTCTATCGGCAGCCGCGAAGCATTGGAACACGCGCTGCTCAAGATCGACCACTACGACACGTTGATCCTTACCAGCGTGAACGGAGTCGAGATTCTATTTGAACGTTACAACCGCCTGGGACTGCCGATTGCAGACATGCAGCACCTTCGGGTCGTTGCGATCGGCCCAGCTACGGCAGCAGCAATCAAGTCCGAAGGGCTCTCCGTTTCGATTGTCCCGGAAAAATATGTTGCTGAATCCGTGGTCGAGGCGCTGCGCGGAAAGATTTCTCAGTTGAGCCGGGTGCTCATCGTGCGGGCCAAGGTGGCGCGTGATGTCCTGCCCAATGAACTTCAGAAAATGGGCGCCAAGGTGGACGTAATTGAAGCCTATGAAACTCATGTCCCCGAAGGCGCCAGGGAAAAGCTGGAAAAGCTTTTTCGGGAGCCCGCTTCCAAGCCCCATTTGATTACCTTCACCAGTTCGTCCACCGCCAGCAATTTCCTGGCTCTGCTGGGTGAAAATGCGCAGGTATTTCTGGAGAATGTGTACCTGGCCTCCATCGGTCCGGTGACCAGCGAAACTCTACGGCAAGCGGGCTTTCCGCCGGCCATTGAAGCCCGCGAATACACCATGCAGGGATTAGTGGAGGGAATGGCGGAGTACGTGGGCCGCATCGATCCCAATCAAAAACGGCTGCATCGGGTGAAGTGAAGCAATCCGCAGTTAGCGATACGCAGTCAGCCAACCTGAACTTCCTGAGGCCCAACAGTAGAACGTCGCAAAATTCGAAAGCTACGGAAAGAGGGCAGTTCCGGAGGCTTTTGCATCTTCTTTTTAGGATAACCACTTCCTATACAGCGATTTAATGATATAGGAAGAAATGCTAGATTCTTACCTCGAAAATGTTTGACAAAAGCAGGGCAACAAATTTTTAGAAGCTGTTTAATGTTATTGCCCTATTATCTCTCCACTTCAGTCAAAACAAGGCATTTTTAAAAAATCACTGAATTTGCCTCCTTGCCGCG
>DATDGL010000251.1:0-24330 GCA_036522115.1 Candidatus Angelobacter sp. | reverse complement strand
GGAGCTATCTTTGACGCTCCTACTCTCCGCAACCAATTAGCTGAAATCGAAAAAAAGATTGCCGATCCGGGGGTATGGACGGACCAGGCAAAATCGCAGCAGCTTATGCGCGAGCGCCGGCGACTGGAAGAGACTCTCTCGCGGGACACCGAACTGGCGCGTCGCGTAGAGGATATCGGAGTCTATTTTGGACTGGCGCATGAAGGCGAGGCGGTAATTGAAGACTTGCGCAAGGAAATCAACGATCTGCGCGAGATTGCCGATCGTCTGGAGACGCAAACACTGCTCTCCGGCGACCATGACCTGCGCAATGCGATCGTCACTATTCACCCCGGCGCAGGTGGGACTGAATCCCAGGATTGGGCGGAAATGCTTTTGCGCATGTACCTGCGCTGGGCTGAGCGCCAGGGCTTCCAGGCGGACCTGAACGAATATCAGGCCGGTGAAGAAGCGGGATTGAAGTCGGCAACCTTCACCGTGACCGGAGATTATGCCTACGGACTGTTGACCAGCGAAATCGGGGTGCACCGTCTGGTCCGCATCTCTCCATTCGATCAAGCCAAGCGCCGCCATACTTCATTTGCCAGCGTTTTTGTCTCGCCGGAAATTGATGAATCCATCCAGATTGACGTCAAGCCGGAAGAAATCCGCGTGGACACTTACCGTTCCGGCGGCAAAGGCGGCCAGCACGTGAACACCACGGATTCTGCTGTGCGGATTACACACATACCCAGTGGGACCGTAGTTGCGTGTCAGAATGAGCGCTCGCAACATAAGAACCGCGATCGCGCCATGAAGATTCTGCGTTCACGCCTGTACGAGCTGGAACTGGAAAAGAAGCGCGAGGCCACCAGGAAGGTGGAAGACAGCAAGCTGGATATAAACTTCGGCTCGCAGATCAGGTCGTACGTGCTTCATCCTTACCGGCTGGTGAAAGACCATCGCACCAAGGTGGAAGTAGGCGACGTGGACCGCGTGCTGGACGGTGACTTGAAACCGTTCATACGGGCGTATCTGTTCGCGAAGCGTAACCGGGAGTAAAGCAGCAATTAAGTAATACTAATTATCTTTATGCCTTCAATGCTCGAACTCATCAAGCAGAATGCCGTGCCGGCGGCGGTCATGCGCTCGGCGGCCAAGGGAGCGCTCTCGCTTCCAGCAGCGGAGATGCTGGAGATTCTGGTCTACCTGACCGGGAACAAGGTGTTCGGTGAAGAAGCGGGGATGAGCCTGGCGCGATGGGATGAGGCATCGCTGGCGGCAGCACTCTCCAACAGCGAATCGGCTCCGGAGGTGCTGGAATATTTCTGGGACGAGAAGAACCGCCGTCGCGGGCTGATGCCGGCGCTCATTGAGAATCCGCGGATTTCGGAGCAACGGCTCATCGAAGCGGCAGGCCGGGCGCCCCGCGATCTGGTCAACGTGATGCTGGCCAGCCGCCGGGTACACAGCACGAAGGCCGTGCTCCAGGTCCTGCTCGACAATACTTTTCTGACCGAAGCGGAGGTGCAGCAAATCCGGGAGGAGCTTGCCGCCAGCAACACTGAACCTGGACACCAGGAACTAGAAGCGGCCCATGATGTATGGACGCGAGAGAATGCCGAGGCCATCAAAGCTGAAGAACACAAAGCATTTGAGTTGATTGGACCGGAAGAGCCGGAAGAAGAAGTTGCGGCTGCCCCGCGGCCGGAACCTGTGGCCGTAGAAACCGTGCCTGCACCGCAGAAAAAGCCGGTTGCCAGGGAGAAGATTTCAACCCTGCAGAAGATTGGACGCATGAATGCTGCTGAGAGAGTGAAGCTGGCTTTTCTCGGCAGCAAGGAGGACCGCGCCATCTTGATCCGGGATGGAGCGAGGGTCATACAGAATGCAGTGCTGGCGTCACCCAAACTGAGTGATCCTGAGGTGGAGCTGTTTGCTTCGGCCAAGCACGTCTCTGAAAATGTGCTGCGGGAGATTGCGCGTAACCGCCGCTTCCTGAAAAACTATCCGGTGGTGCGCAACCTGGTGAACAATCCTCGCTGCCCCATAGATATTGTACTTACGCTGATCAAAAACCTCCTGGTATACGATCTGAAGAGCCTTCGTCAAAACAAGAACGTTGCCGAAACAGTGCGAAGGGTGGCGGAGAAGCTCTACAAAGACAAAATGGACGCCCGCAACCAGCAACAGTCGTAGAGCAGTAGGCAATAGAGCATATTTCAAGAATAGGCTCTCCAGACCAGCCGGTGGAAGCCCCGGTCTTCAATTCTTTGTATCGTTGGCATCCCTCGAACTATTTTTGAAACACGCTCAGCAAAATTAAGAGCAAGAGCAAAGACTCGGTCTCGCCCGCTTCATTGATGCCTCCCGGTTGGTCCCTTGCGCCAGCTCACCTCCACCGTTAAGCAACGGCGTGGCATTTCAAAGGGCGCCATCCGGTATCAGTATGGCGGCAAACCAGGATTCATAAGGGTTTTCTCCTTCGCCAAAATCATACTGCCGTAAAGGAAGGCGAAAGCGCGGCTTGCATTCTGTTTGAATCGGCGGGATCGGATTGACGGCCGGGGTTTCTCGAAAGAGCCATAATCTGGAGGGTGTCATTCCGATGTCCCCGTTACATACAATGAAGCGGTGAGCTCTCCAGATCGATCCGACGAAATCGGCGCACTGTTGCAACGGGCCAGGACCATTGTTGTTGTGGGACTCTCCGACAGTCCGCTTCGGCCCAGTCACGGCGTTGCTGCCTACATGCAGCATCACGGCTACCGCATCATTCCAGTGAATCCCAACATCAATGGCGCCCTGGGTGAGAAGGCAGTGGCGTCTCTAAGCGAGGTCAAGGAGAAGATTGATATTGTGGACATCTTCCGCCGCTCGGAGAATGTTCCTGAAGTCGTGGACGAAGCCATCAAGCTGGGCGTCTCCGCCATCTGGATGCAGGAAGGCGTGATTCATGAAGCGGCTGCCCAAAAGGCGCGCAAAGCAGGCATCTTTGTGGTGATGGACTGCTGCATACTGAAGGAACACAGGAAGAGATTTTTCTGACTCGATCACCCCCCTCCCTACACTCAGACCGCTGTCATTTACACTGAGGAGCTACGATGCAAGCGGAAATGAGGTCGCGAGAAGCGGCGTGACTCCACTCACGATTTTTGGGTTGTTTGCGGTGACGGCGATGGTGGTCTTCTATGCGCTGGAGACGCGCTCTCCCAATTTCATTCTGGCCTTTGCCTTGGCATGCCTGTTGGGATCGGTGTACGGTTTTTTGCAGGGCGCGTGGCCGTTTGGCGCAGTTGAGCTTGTCTGGTCGGGGATTGCCGTGAATAAATGGAGGAAGGCGAGGGTTCTTTAATGCTGCGGCGCACAAAAGCTGATGACGATCTTCCGAGTTGCAGGCAGGGATGCGCGCCTTCGGCGCGGAGACGGTGCTTGAGAGATGTATAAACCGCAGGGAATCTCTCGCTCCGCTTCGAGATAAACTACAGAACTGACCGCTTCGAGATAAACTAAAAAACAAGACTTTGACAATCCTCACCTTCACACTGCTCTTATGGTTGGTATCTGCGCTCACCGGCTTTCTGGGAGCGCTGACTGGACTGGGCGGCGGCGTGCTGCTGGTGCCGGTTTTGACTTTGTTGTTCGGAGTGGACATTCACTATGCCATCGGGGCCACCGTGGTTTCAGTGATTGCCACTTCCTCCGGGGCAGCAGCAGCGTACGTGAAAGAAGGGTTCACGAACATCCGAATTGGGATGTTTCTGGAGATTGCCACCACCGTCGGCGCAGTGTTGGGCGCCCTTCTGCTGACCAGGGTCTCCACTGGATTCGTGGGCATTGTTTTCGGATTGATGCTGCTGTTCTCCGCTTACGCCTCCTGGCAGTCGCCGCCGGATGTTCCTCCACTGGCCAAACCAGACAAGCTCAGCTTATCGCTGAAACTCAACGGCACTTATCCGACTCCTCAGGGTGAGCAGCCTTATCAGGTATATCGGGTGACCACGGGCTTCGGGTTGATGGCGCTGGCAGGGGCGCTGTCCGGGCTGCTTGGCATTGGCTCGGGGGCGATGAAGGTGCTGGCGATGGACCAGGGCATGAGGATTCCTTTTAAGGTATCCACCACCACCAGCAATTTCATGATTGGAGTTACAGCCGCGGCGACCGCCGGTATCTACTTGAAACGCGGCTACATTGTGCCAGGATTGGCCATGCCGGTCATGCTGGGAGTATTGATGGGGTCGATGCTGGGGGCCAGGGCGCTGATGAAGATGCATACCAGAATTCTGCGCATCGTATTCAGCGTGATCATCGGAGTGATGGCCCTAGAAATGATTTATAACGCGATGACAGGAAGAATCTGATGCAAGTACCGAATCGCTGGACCGACTACAAGCTGGAGCAGATCATTGGCAACCTGCTGCGCGCCGGGGTTGTGCTCTCAGCGCTGGTAGTGCTGGCTGGGGGGATGATGTACCTGATTCAGCATGGGTCCGAGGCGGCGGATTACCGGACGTTCCACGAGCCAGCAGCGCAATTGCGCTCCATAGCAGGGACGGTGGGAGAAGCAATCAAGCTGCATAGCGACGGGATCATGCAATTGGGACTTCTGCTGCTGATCCTCACGCCCATCGCGCGCGTAGTGTTTTCTGCACTGGGTTTTAGCATGGAGGGCGACCGCATGTATGTGGGGATTACGCTGGTGGTGCTGGCTGTGCTGGTGTTCAGTCTGACGGCCGCCAAGTAATTAGCCAAGCAAAGCTTGCAGAAGATCTCCAACCTTAAACTCTTCTAAGTTAATAGGGGTCATTCTCTCCGGGTCGGGATAAATTCAAAAAACCGCAACCAAGGCTCTGGCTGTTCCCATCTGGTTGAAGTATATTTGCCGATAATTCCCCCAAACAATCCGCTAGCGCAGGAGTAGAACCATGACCTATGTTCGAATGTTTGTTTTCGCCGTCCTCTCGCTTGTGGCTTCTCTATCTTTCGCCCAGAAGGTGGAGGACTGGCTGCCGATCACGCCGCAGGACTGGCAGATCAAAGATGCTCCCGGCAATCCGGGCGCCGCAGCTATTCAGCTCTATTACAGTTACTACCGAGATGACAATGATGAGTTCCTTATGGAGTATCACCGCATCAAGGTACTTCGAGAAGCCGGGATGTCATATGCCAAGGTGGAGATCGATATGGCCCCTGGAATGACTCTTGGGGATCTTGCAGCCCGCACGATTCATCCCGATGGCACCATCGTGGATTTCAAAGAAAAGCCGTTTACTAAAACCGTTATCAAAGTCCGGGGGGTCAAGGTTACGGCAAAGACGTTTGTGCTGCCGGATGTGACGGTGGGCAGCATCATTGAGTACAAATCCAAGCGCACCTGGCATTCTCATGTGGTCAGTGACTCCGAATGGCCGATACAAGGAGAGCTTTACACCGTCCGAGCAAGCTTTAAATTCAGGGCGTATCAAGGCTTTGTGGAAACATTCACCGATTTCAGCGGCGATTTTCCTCACTCACGCGTAGCGTACGCCTACCTGAACCAGGTAGATGCCACGGTTCCACAAAAGAAGAAAGGAAACCTGATGGAGTTGGAGGTCCAAAACGTTCCGGCGTTTGATGCGGAAGAGTACATGCCTCCTGAAGACGATTTTAAACCAGTTGTAATTTTCTACTATGGCGCGCAGGAAATTGCATCCCCGGACAAATTCTGGGAATGGCTCGGTAAATTCTGGCCGGAGGCAATCCACAATTTTATCGGCAACCACAAGGAAATACGTGACCTTGCCGTGCAGGTGATCGGGAACGGGACAGATCCCGAGCAGAAATTGCGGAAACTGTACGCACGGGCGCAGCAAATCAGGAACCTGTCCTATGAACGCGAGCGCACAGAAGAAGAGTTGAAGCAGGAAAGTCTAAAACCTAACCACAACGTAGCAGATGTGCTGGCGCATGGTTACGGCAGCGCCAACGATATCGATCGATTTTTCGCCGGACTTGCACGTGCGTCCGGGTTTGAAGCCAGGATCCTTCAGATTGCAGATCGGAGGAACAGATCTTTCAATAAACTTATTCTCTCGCCAAGGCAAGTCTCTGCAGAGGCGGTCCTGGTCAAAGTCAATGGTAAAGACGTTGTGCTCGATCCGGGTACCAGGTACTGTCCTTATGGCTTATTGCGTTGGACTCACGCTTCGGCTACCGCTCTCAAAATGGACAAGAAAAGTCTGGAGTTTGTAAGCACTCCTGACCCGCAGGAATCTACGGCGCGGCGTACGGCCAGAGTGGCGTTGTCAGTAGATGGCTCTCTGAAAGGGGGAATTACGGTCGAGCTAAAAGGAGAAGATGCTCTTGAACACCGGCTCAGCGCATTGAAAACGGACGAAGCCGGACGTCGCAAGGATTTCGAAGATGAGGTGCGAGTATGGCTGCCGGAAGGGGCAACCGTCAAGTTGAAGGATAGCCAGGGGTGGGATTCCTCGGAAGAACCGCTGATTGCCCGTTTCGATGTAGAGGTCAGCAATTTTGCCTCAGTCGCGGGCAAGCGGCTGATCGCTCCGGCATTTTTGTTTCCGACCTTCAAAAAAGACATGTTTATTCACCAAGGACGTGTCTATCCCATTACATTCCCCTATCCATTTGTCGAAAATGACGAGGTTGATATTAAGCTACCCGAAGGGTATTCCCTGGAAGCGCCGCCCTATCGGCGCAAAGCCGGGCTCTCTTACGCCGGCTATGAGATCTCCAGCGAATTGCAGGACAATCAACTGATTACGAAGAGATCTCTTCACGTCGATGGCCTTACTTTTCCTCCGGAGAAGTATGACGAGTTGAAAAACTTCTTCGCTATCGTGCAGGCGGGCGATGGCGGGCAAGCGGTACTCAAGCCGCAAGAGGCGGCTGCGGGCAAGAACGAGTGAAGGAGAATCGGGTAATTCCGTAAGAAGATCCTTCGGCTTCGCTCAGGATTTCGCCTGCGGCCCTTCGGCTTACACCTCAGCGTGACACGCTTCGCTTACGCCCGCAGAACGGCTCAATTTGGTAATTTGGGTAATTTGAAATCGTGAGAATCGCGGCCCCAATGCGATTATCAGGGGTAGGGACCTCTCTCCCGCCCCTTGCAAAACTGCTTCAGATCGTACGTTTCTCAAAAAAAGAACGGGGCGGGATTCGAGGTAAACTAAAAAGCCACAATGAGGTCACTGCCGCCCTGGTGTTTTGTTTGTTGTTTGTGCCTGATGGCTGTGCCGCCGGTGTGGGGGCAGCAGTCGGAGGAGTGGCTTCCGGTCACGGCGCATGATTTGCAAATGAAGGACGTGCCCGGTGATCCCGGCGCCGCGGCGGTGCTGCTCTACTACGCTGATTTTCGCGATGATGTCCGCCAATCTGAATTCATTTACAGGCGCATCAAGGTCCTGAGTGAAAAGGGCAAGGACTACGCCAACGTGGAGATCGAGGTTCCACAGCACAATTCAATAGGAGAGTTATTGGCACGGACGATCCATGCGGACGGCACAGTCCTGGAATTCAAAGGCAAGCCCTTTGACAAAATCGTTGTGCGATATCGCGGCGAGCAGATCATGGCCAAGGCTTTCACCATGCCTGATGCAACCGTGGGCAGCATCGTGGAATACAAGTACAGGCTGACCTGGAGCCAATATTTTTCTGATCCCGCATGGACGGTGCAGCACGAACTCTATACGGTCAAGGAAAGCTTCTGGCTGAGACGCTATACCGGCCCTCTGGAGACGCGACACATTTCCGACCAGACACGGCTTTCGTATGTGACGTCCAATATGCCAGCCGGAGCGCTCCCCAAAGACACCGGGCCGGGAGTTGAGTTGCAACTGGAAAATGTTCCTGCGTTTAAACCGGAGAGGTACATGCCTCCGGAGGCGAATTTCAAGGCGCAAGTCCAGTTTTTCTATGGAGGCCGGGAGGTCGAATCTCCGGACCTGTTCTGGCGCGATCATGGGCTGGACTGGTATGGCAAGGCTGAGCACTTCATCGGCAACCATCAGGAATTGAAGACGGCTGCGGCGCAGATCCTGGGAGGCGAAACAGACCCGGAAAAGAAATTGAGAAAGCTCTATGCCCGTGCCCAGCAGGCACGGAACCTAAGCTATGAAAGTGAGCGCAGCCGCAGGGAAGGCACGCAAGAGGCGCTCAAGCCCAACGAGAACGTTCTGGAAGTGTTTACCCGAGACTACGGTTTTCGGAATGAAATAGCAGAGCTTTTTGTTGCGTTGGCGCGCAGTGCGGGCTTTCAGGCTGAACTTCTACGCGTTTCCAGCCGCAGAGACAGGGTTTTTGATCCCAAATTGCTGTCTGAAGACCAGCTTGCGGCGGAGATCGTCCGGGTGAAATCAAATGGAGCGGACCTGTTCCTGGATCCGGGCACAAGATTCTGTCCTTTTGGCTTGATTGCATGGACGTATACCTCTGTGCCTGCTTTGCAACTGGGCAAAAACGGCGGATCTTTTATAGTGGCGCCGACGGCCCCGGCTGACAAGAATGTGATCCGCAGGAACGCCGATGCGATGCTTGGCGCCGATGGCGAGCTTCGAGGCGAGATCACCATCGAGTTCAAAGGAAACGAAGCACTGCAGCGGAGACTGGATGCTCTGGAGACGGACGAGACCGGCCGGCGGCAAAGCATGGAGGAAGAACTGGCATCGTGGCTGCCGCTAGGCGCGCTGGTGGAATTGAAAGACGTGCAAGGGTGGGATTCGAGCGAAGAGCCACTAGCCGCTCATTTTGTTTTTCAGGTGGCCGGTTTTGCCACGCCCGCAGGCAAACGATTGCTGGTTCCGGCAAACCTCTTTCGCTCCCGGCAGATGGGGGCGTTCACCACAAGCGAGCGCAAATATCCCGTTTACTTTCCTTATACCTATGAAGAGATTGACAAGATCACCATCCACCTTCCGCCCGACTATGCACCGCCTGCAACCTTGCCCGGCGGACAGGACGTTAAGCTGCCATCCAGCCGTTTTATTACTACAAGGTCATCGCCGAACGGCCAATTACTTCTGACCCGCGCCCTGGTTGTGAACAAGATTTATTTCCAACCGGACCAGTACGCAGCGGAGCGGAGCTTTTTCAACAAACTGAAGTCTGCGGATGAAGAGCAGATCGTGTTGGAGTCAACGGGCAAATGACTGGCGGTTCAGGCGGGATTTATTAGAAAGTTCTAAACTTTTGCCCTTCGACGAAGAACGAAGAGTGCTGGCCAAAGCACCTGTTTTGGTGTATATATCAGTTCCATAGTTGCCCCCCTAGTGTGTTAATCCCCCTCCAACGGGTGACATGATGCGTTTTCTCAGGTATAGCTTTCTATGGTTTTGCGTGGCGACTCCTTCGCTCTGCTGTGCGCAGCAGAAAGAAGACTGGCAACCGATTACGCAAGAAGATCTGCGGATCAAAGAAGTTCCCGGGGACCCGGGGGCGGCCGCCATCCAGTTGTACTACGCGAACTATATTGATGATTCCACGCAGACGGAATTCGAATATCGTCGAATCAAGATCTTGACCGAAAAGGGCAAGAAATGGGCCGACGTGGAGATTCCGGTCCGAACAGGGTTGTCTATCAAGGACCTGAAGGCGCGTACCATCAAACCGGATGGCTCGATTGTGGATTTTAGCGGCAAACCTTTTGAGAAAACCATCCTCAAAGGCCATGGAATCAAGCTGCTGGTCAAGGCATTCGCGTTGCCCGATGTGGGCGTGGGCAGCATTGTGGAATGCAAGTACAAACAGGTTTATGAATCTGATTTCACTTCAGACAACTGGGTCATCCAGCACAACCTATTTACAGTCAAAGAAGAATTTACGTTTAAGCCCTACGACGGAGGTCTTAGAGGCCGTTACTTCTACGAGCAGGGTGCTCGCCTTGCCTGGGTGGGTCGCAGTATCACGAAAGAGCAACAGCCGCGGATGGAAAAGAACAACAACGCCCAACTCGAACTCCACAATGTGCCGGGCTTTGAGCCTGAAGAGCACATGCCGCCGGAGAAGAATTACCAGGCCGCCGTCCATTTCTTTTATATCAATCCGGAGATCAAAACTACGGATGGCTATTGGGAATTTGTAGGCAAGCGTTGGTACGAGCTTTTTGAGCGTTTTATCGGTGATCACAAAGAAACCAAACAGGCGGCCATGGAGGCCATCGGGAATGAGAGTGATCCGGAAAAGAAGCTGCGCAAGCTATATGTGCGGGCGCAGCAGATACGTAACCTGAGTTATGAGAGGGAGCGCAGCGAAGAAGAGCGGCAAAAGGAGAAACTAAAAGCAAACGAAGGCGTTGCAGAAATTATCAAACGGGGGTACGGAGACAAGTGGGACGTTGTTCTTGCGTTTGTGGGCATGGCGAGGGCAGCCGGCTTCGATGCCTCGGTGCTGGTCGTATCCAATCGCGAGGAAGAATTCTTTTCCAAGGAAGTGCTCTCCACCAGGCAACTAGATTCTTTGATCGCCGATGTCAAGGTGAATGGGAAGGATGTTTATCTTGATCCGGGAACCAAGTTTTGCCCGTTTTGGCTGGTGCGCTGGATGAGCACCTCGACCCAGGCATTGAAGCCGGACAAGAAAACCCCGACTTTTATCAGCATTCCGGCCGGTATGGTTGATAAGGCCATCACGCGCCGATCGGTCAATGCAACCGTCGATGCGGAGGGCTCGCTTAAAGCGGACCTGGTGATCAAGTTCGAAGGTACGGAGGCGCTGGAGCGAAGGCTGGCAGCGGCGCAGACGGATGAAGCAGGGCGCAAGAAGGAGATGGAGGATGAGGTAAAGAGCTGGCTTTCAGACACAGCAGTGGTCAAAATGCTTGACGCCCAAGGTTGGGAGGAGACGAATGAGCCTCTATCGTTGCATTTCAGCATTGAGGTAGCCGGCTATGCTTCGAGCGCAGGGAAGCGGCTTGTGGTTCCGTCTTATCTGTTCAGGGTCAAGCAGAAGGACGCCTTTGCTCACGCTGACCGTAAATACCCCGTCTACTTTCCTTATGCGTTTTCGGAAATTGATTCCATCAACATTGCATTTCCCGCTGACCGGACCATGGAAAGCGCTCCGCAAAATCAGGATGCAGGGCTTCCCTTTGCGTCCTATCGCAACGTCACCACGGTCCAAGGAAACCACCTGGTTACGCAGCGGGTGCTGGAGTTGAATGGAATCTACTTTCCTGTCACCAAATATTCTGACGTGAAAGCATTCTTCAACAAGGTGCAGGCCGGCGATGAACAACAAGCAGTCCTTCATGTGGAGGGTACAAGCAGTGCTCAAAAAGGGAATTAGCGCAATCGTACTTTTGTTTCTGGCGGGCGTGTGGCCGGTCAAGGCCGGGGCGTCCGCGCCGGACTGGCTGCGCAACCTGGCGCAGCAGCCGGCCAAACACTATCCCGACGATGTGGATGCGGTAGTGCTGCTGGATGAAGGCGAGACAACCGTTAAAGATAACGGGGAAATTGTGACGCACTCCAAGATTGTCTACCGAATTCTGCGGCCGGAGGGCAAGGACTACGCTGAATTCCACGTTGGCTTTGACAATGAGACCAAGCTCAGCTATCTGCACGGCTGGAGTATTACGGCAAAGGGGCTGGAGTACGAAGCCAAGGACAAGGATGCGTTCGAAAGAAGCACCAGCACCTACGAGATTTATTCCGATGACAAAGAGAAAATCCTGCTGCTGCCTGGAGCGGACGTGGGCACCGTGGTGGGATTCGAGGTTGAGCATAAAGAGCGTCCCTATGTATTTCAGACGGAGTGGGGTATTCAAGGGCGCATTCCGGTGGAGAGGTCGCACTTTACACTGCACCTGCCGCCAAGCTGGGAATATCGGGCCGACTGGGTGAACCATGGGGATGTGGAGCCCGCGATCACAGGCAATACCTATAGCTGGGAATTGACGGACGTGCCCCGCATTGAGAAAGAATACAAACGGCCCCCGGACGAGGCCCTGGCCAGCCGCATCCTGATTACTTTCTATTCGGAGAAGATACGCAAGCAAACCTACAAATCGTGGGCCGAGGTGGGAGCGTGGGATGCACAGTTAACGGAAGGCACGCGCGATCCCAGTCCAGCGCTGCAACAAAAGGCCCAGGAATTGGCTCCAGCGAGCTTGCCGCTGCTGGAGCGAGTGAGGGCGCTGGCGCGTTTTGCCCAGCACGACATTCGCTATGCCGCCATTGAAATTGGGATTGGAGGATTCCGGCCGCATCCTGCGGCCGAGATTTTTACCCACCGTTACGGAGACTGCAAAGACAAGGCCACGCTGCTGGCTGCCATGCTGGCGCAAATCGGGGTCAAGTCCTACAGCATGCTGATCCATACTGCACGCGGCATCTATACGGAAAAATCACCGCCTTCAATCGGTTTCAACCATGCTATTCTTGCCATTCAACTGCCAGATGCCAGCTTTACCCAGGCGCTGCCGGCGCTTTATGAACACCCCAAGCTTGGGCACCTGCTCATTTTTGATCCTACGTCGGAATCGGTACCCTTCGGGCAACTGCCGGAATACGAACAGGACAGCTATGCCTTGCTGGTGACAGACCACAGCGGCGAGTTAATTCATTTACCTGTCAGCCGGCCGGAGTCGAACGAGGTTGTCCGCACCGCGAAGCTGAAGCTGTCACCGGAGGGCACTCTTCAAGGAGAGGTCCAGGAGGTACTCTCCGGCTATATCGCAGCCAACGCCAGGAGGTTTCTGCGAGATGAAACCCAGAAGGACCGCAAGAAGATGATTGAGCATTTTCTGGGGCACATGATGAGCAACGTCCAGGTGGACAGTTTCGATCTGGCGAATGCTGATGACATCGATAAAGACTTAATCGTTCGATACAAATTCACGGCTGAACATTACGCCAAGAGTGCGGGACCCTTGCTGCTGGTCCGTCCGCGAGTAGTCGGCGAGAACGCCAACCGTTTTGATCCCTCCAAGCCACGGCACTATGCTTATGAACTCGATGCTCCGTTTCTTAACACTGACACAGTCGAGATTACATTGCCGGATGGATTCAAAGTGGATGAGTTACCTGATGCCGCGAAAGCCAGTTATGGTTTTGGGGAGTACACCAGCAAAACTGAGGCAGCCGGCAACGTGCTGAAATATACGCGTGAATACAAGATGAGCACTACGCTGGTGCCAGTGGACCATATTGACCAGCTCCGGAAGTTGTTTTCGGAGATCACGAGCGATGAAAAGAACATGGCGGTGCTGAAGAGAGCGCCGTAGCCTTCACGAAACAAGACCACGATTTTTCAGGGGGATAGTTTATGCGTCTCTTGCGTTACCTGGCGTTGTGCATCTGCATGGCCATGCCGGTGCTTTGTTTTGGGCAGGGTGAAGATTGGCTTCCGATTACGGACCAGGAGCGACAATTCAAAGATGTGCCGGGCTTGCCGGGTGCTGCTGCGGTCCGGCTCTACTACGCCCACTACATTGATGATAATGCCTCCGGGGAGTTTTTCTACGAGCGCATCAAGATCCTGAATGAGAAGGCCCTGAACCCAAACAATGATGGGAAGACCTATGCTGATGTGGAAATCCCGATCGCGAGTATTGTGGGCGTACCTTACGGGATCAACCTCATCGTGAGGATGGCCGAACTCAAAGCCCGAACCATTCATCCGGATGGCTCAATTGTGGAATTCAACGGCAAAATCTTTGAAAAGACCCGGTACAAGGGCCGCGGCGGCAAGATCTCGCTCAAAACGTTCAGCATGCCGTCGGTGACCGTGGGAAGCATCGTTGAATATAAGTACAGGTTGGTTTACGAGTCCCGCATTGAATCTCCTATCTATTTTTCATTCAAGATATTTTCTTCCGATGAATGGATCATGCAAAGCGAACTCTACACTGTGAAAGAGCACCTGCATTACCGGCCTTATGAGGGGGGAGTAGGGCAAAGCACTGCAGGACCCCAGTTTCAGTGGGGCGGGGCACAGATTTCACGAGTCACCTTCAATTTGAAAGACAAACCCAAGGCTTCAGGCAACGAGTCGGACATCGAGCTCCATGATGTGCCGGGATTTCAAGCTGAAGATTTAATGCCGCCGGAAGACAACTTCAAGCCGTCTGTCATATTTTTCTACGGCCGAAAGGGGATAGGATCCACCGACAAAGAATGGCAGGAGATCGGCAAGGACTGGTCTGTGTATCTGGAGGAGAAATTAGGCAAGAATGGGGGCGTGAGAGAAGCAGCGGTGCAGGCCATGGGCAACGAAACGGACCCGGGTCAAAAGCTCCGCAGACTTTACCAACGGGCACAGCAGGTGCGAAATCTGACTTACGAACGGCGACGAAGCGACGAAGAACTCAAGAAGGAAAACATACAACGGAACATTGGCGTGGGTGACGTGCTGTCCCACGGCTACGGAACCAACGAAGACATCACGCTGCTTTTTGTGGCCCTGGCCCGAGCGTCCGGGTTCGATGCCGCTGTTGTTCAAGCCTCCGATCGCAAGAGCAGGTTCTTTGCCAAGGATTGGACTTCACTGCGGCAAGTGGAGAGCATGATGGTTGCCGTGAACCTCAACGGAACCGATATTTATCTGGAGCCCGGAAACCAATTCTGCCCTTACGGCGTGGTTCGCTGGAACCACACGGAAACGGATGCTTTAAAGCTGGACAAGAAGGGAGTCACTTTCGTGAAGCCTCCTTCCATCGCCTACGATAAGTCGATGACGCGGCGGACTGCTCATTTGTCGATAGCCAAGGATGGCGCGCTTAGCGGCGAGGTGATCCTGGAATTGCAGGGACAAGAGGCGCTGGAGCGCCGGCTGGATGGCGTTGACCGCGATGATGCCGGCCGGAAGAAAGTCCTGGAAGAAGAGTTGAAAGAACTGCTGCCTGCAGGCGCAATTGTTAAAGCAACGGACATCAAGGGATGGGACAAGACCGATGACCCTGTGGTGGTGACCTTCTCGCTTGAAGTACCGGCGTATGCTTCAGTAGCGGGTAAACTTTTCGTGGTGCCCGCGTGCCTGTTCCAAACCAAGCAGAATCGCGCTTTTACGCATGCCGAGCGCAAATATCCTGTTTATTTTCCCTATCCTTTTACTGAAGCGGACAATGTGAGCATTGAGGTGCCGGCGGGCTTCACCATAGAAAGTGTTCCGCCGCCACAGGACGCAAACATAAAATATGCCAGATACCAGAGTGTGGCCCAGTTTGACGGCGCTCGACTGATTGCGCAGCGCCGGCTGGCTTTCAACGGGATTTTTGTTCCTCTGGAGAAATATCCGGAATTGAAGGATTTCTTTGGCAAAGTCAAAACCGGGGATGAGCAGCAGGCAGTTTTACATGGAGGGAACGTCAGTGCACAAAAAAGCAACTAGTGCAATTTTGCTCTTAGTCGGGATGATGATAGGGGCCGCAACCGCAAACGCGGGGGTCCCGGAATGGCTCCGCGCATTGGCAAAGGAACCGGCCAAGACCTATGCGGATGACGTCAATAGCGTTGTCCTGTTGCAAGACCAGGTTACGACCGTGAAAGACAACGGCGACATTGTGAAGGTCAGTCGTCGCGCAATAAGAATTCTCCGGCCTGAAGGGAGAAAATACGGGGCAATATGGGGCGTTTCCTACAACGGAGATTCAAAAGTCAATTACCTGCGTGGCTGGAGCATAACCGCTAAGGGGCAGGAATACGAAGCTAAGTCGGGCGATGTTTTCGAGCAAAACATCAGCACCTACGAGGTCTATTCCGACGCCAAGGTCAAGGCACTCACCATTCCTGGGGCTGAGGTTGGCACAGTGGTGGGTTTCGAATACGAGGAACTGGAGCATCCGTACGTTTTTCAGGATTCCTGGATGTTTCAAGGAATCGAACCGGTCGAGCGCGCGCGGTACGAACTGCACCTGGCGTCCGGATGGCGCTTTAAATCTGACTGGATGAACCACAGCGAGGAGAAGCCCACGGAAGACAAAGGGGCACTGCTGTGGCAAATGGCGGATGTCCCACGCATCGAGCGCGAACCACATGAGCCACCTTCCCGCGGGCTGGCCGGGGGCGTTGTATTTACGTTCCTTTCGGACAAGATGCCGGAGAAAAGTTATCGCGACTGGTCAGATTTTGGCTCCTGGTATACCCAATTGTCGTCCGGGGTTAGAGACGCAAATCCGGCATTGCAACAGAAAGTGCAGGAATTGGCTCCGGCCAATCTGCCATTGCTGCAACGGATCAAGGCGCTGGCAGGCTTTGCCCAGCACGATGTCCGGTATGTGGCAATCGAAATCGGGGTCGGCGGTTACAAGCCCCATTCAGCTGACGACATTTTTGCGCACCGTTATGGCGATTGTAAGGACAAAGCCACGGTACTGAGCGCCATGCTGGCCCAGATTGGCGTGAAGTCGTATTACATCATTGTGAATGCCACCCGTGGCGTTGTGAGCAAGAATTCGCCCGCCAGTCCCGGTGGGTTTAATCACATGATCCTGGCTATTGCGCTGCCTGATGCCAGTTACGCCAAGGCCCTGCCCGCCATGTATGAGCATCCAACGCTGGGGCATCTTTTGATTTTTGATCCGACCAACGACTTTGTACCTTTTGGCCAAATCCCATACTACGAACAGGACAACTATGGGTTGCTGGTTGGAGGGAAAGGCGGCGAGTTGCTCCATCTGCCATTGAGCAACCCGGAGTCGAACCGCGTGAGCCGTAGCGCCCATCTGAAGCTGCTGCCGGACGGCACGCTGCAAGGAGAGGTTGAGGAAGTTCTCACTGGCTTTGAAGCCATGATGGCGAGAGAGTCTCTCCAGAATGAAACGGAGCAGGACCAAAAGAAAGCCATTGAACGCCTGGTGGGCAGGTCGATTGGGAATGTCCAGGTGGATGGTTTTGAGCTGGTGAATGCGCGTGACATTGATAAAGACATGGTGATTCGCTATAGGGTCACGGCGGACCATTACGCGAAAAACAGCGGCCCGTTGTGGCTGGTGCGCCCGCGCGTGGTGGGTGAAATGGCGGGAGCCTGGGACACCAGCAAACCCCGGCACTATGCCTATGAATTTCCAGCTCCGTTCGTGAGTACGGACACAATCGAAATTGTTGTGCCGGATGGCTTCAATATCTATGAACTGCCGGACCCGGCCAAGGCCGCCCTTCCGTTTGCAGAGTACAGCAGCAAGATTGAGTCTGCCGGAAACGTCTTAAAATACAGCCGCGAATACAAGATGGTGGCGAATGAAGTGCCGTTTGCCAACACCGAACAACTCAAGAATCTTTTCACCCAGATCAATTCGGATGAAAAGAATATGGTGGTGTTGAAGAAAGCTCAGTGAATCGGGGCATCGGGATATCGGGTGCATCGGACCCCTTGTGTTGCGGCCCTGGGCTCTGCCTTGATCGTAAACCGCAGACCAGGACGCAGCCAGGGTACGCATGAAAATGCGCCGCGCACCGGGGCCGCGGCGGCTGTACTCCCCAAATTTAGTACTTTTCCTTGCTCCTGCTTTTTTGCATCCTCTATGATTAGATAGTGATCGAACGAAGTTGCGGAGAGGCAGGGACAACTCGCCTATGGCGGATCCAAGCAAAAAGAAGCAAAAACAGAGCGGAGTCGTAGAGAGTCCTATCGCTGAGGTATTTGAAGGCCGCCAGCCTTCTGAATCAGAAAAGAGCTGGGCGGAGAGTACACTGGCGAACACTCTGGAGAATTCTCCGGAGCGGCCTATGGGCGAACCGAGCGGCATCAACGTTGATGAGCAGGGCAATGCCCGCTTTACTACCATCAGCGGCGTGCCCATCCGGCGCTTGTATACGCAGGCCGACCTGCCTGCGGACTGGAATTACGATCAATACCTCAGTTACCCCGGACAAGTCCCGTACACACGGGGCATCCATGCGACCGGATATCGGGGCAAACTCTGGACCATGCGGCAATTTTCCGGGTTTGCTTCGCCCGAGGAGACCAACGAGCGGTACAAATATCTGCTGGCGTCTGGCGGAGGTGGCCTTTCCGTGGCTTTCGACCTGCCCACGCTGATGGGATATGACTCCGACCATCCGGCCAGTGAGGGCGAGGTGGGGAAGTGCGGTGTAGCCATTGACTCGCTGGAGGACATGGAGATCCTGTTCAACGGCATTGATCTGGAAAAGACAACGGTTTCCATGACCATCAACTCTCCAGCATCAGTTTTGTGGGCGATGTATCTGGTGGTGGCGGAAAAACAGGGCGCGGACTGGAAGAAGATTTCCGGGACAATCCAGAACGACATCCTGAAGGAATACATTGCGCAGAAGGAATACATTTATCCTCCGGCGCCATCCATGCGGCTGGTGATCGATACTTTTGAGTTCGGGTCCCGGTTCACGCCCAGGTTCAACACCATTTCCATCAGCGGATACCACATTCGCGAAGCCGGGTCCACGGCGCTCCAGGAGCTGGCTTTTACTATTTATGACGGCGTGGAATATGTGGAGTGGGCCCGGCGCCGTGGGCTGGACGTGGATGAGTTTGGTCCGCGCCTGAGTTTCTTTTTCAACTCCCATAACGATTTCTTTGAGGAGATTGCCAAGTTCCGTGCGGCACGGAAAATCTGGTATCGCCTGATGAAAGACCGTTTTGGGGCAAAGAACGCGCGCACGTGGCTCATGCGCTTCCACACGCAGACGGCGGGCGTGTCGCTCACGGCGCAGCAGCCCAGGAACAACATCGCGCGGGTGGCCATTCAGGCGCTGGCGGCAGTGCTGGGCGGTACGCAATCTTTGCATACTGATTCTTATGATGAGGCCTTGGCGCTGCCCACGGCGGAGGCAGCACGGATCGCGCTGCGGACGCAGCAGATTCTTGCCTACGAGTCAGGTGTGGCCAACACGGTCGATCCGCTGGGCGGGTCATATTTTATCGAGAAGTTCACTCTGGACATGGAAAATGGGGCCTTCCAGTACTTTGACAAGCTGGACGCCATGGGTGGCATGGTGCGGGCGATTGAGATTGGCTATCCGCAGAAGGAAGTTGCCGAAGCTTCTTACCAGTTCCAGCGCGCAGTGGAGGCGAAGGAGAAGATCATTGTTGGCGTGAATGATTTTGTGGTTGAGGAAGATGCCCTGGAGACGCTTTACATTGATGAATCGGTGGGTCAGCGGCAATCACAAAAACTGAAAGCGTTGCGGGCGCGGCGGAACAACCAGGAAGTCCAGCGGTGTTTGGACGCACTGAAAAAAGCGGCTGCGCAGATGCCCGTTGTCCCGCAGGACGGCAGGATCAGTGATGCCAATACCATGCCGTACATCGTTGAATGTGTCCGCGCGTACGCCACGGTGGGTGAGATTTGCGACGCGCTGCGTGAAGTGTATGGGACGTACGAGGAAGTGAGCATTACTTGATAGGGGTATCGGGTCATCAGAAGAAGCAACGCATCACGCCGATGTGGAAGACGCCTGCGGATTGCCCCTTAACTCCTTGCATTGGTTGAATGTCGAAGACCCGGCGTGCCGTGGGCTGATTGCTGAAGGCTGATTATTTCGCCATGAAAAAAGCTCTTACTCATCTCAAAAAAGCCGACAAGATACTTTCTTCCATCATCACGCGGGTGGGGCCGTACAAGATTGCCTATCGGGAGGCCACGTTTGAGGCGTTGGCGCGGGCGATTGTGTTCCAGCAATTGAGCACCAAGGCTGCGCGGACCATCTATGGCCGCCTGGAGGAAGCTGCGGGCGGCAAAATTACACCTGAAGCGATCCAGAACCTGAGCGTGGGAGAGATGCGTCGGGCGGGGCTCTCCAAGCAGAAGATTGGCTACATTCGCGACCTGGCGGAGCATGCACTTGCCGGCAAGGTGGATTTTGCCAACCTGCACCTTATGTCTGATGAAGAGGTGATGGTCACCCTTACCGACATCAAAGGCATTGGAGAGTGGACGGCGCACATGTTCCTGATCTTCGCGCTACAGCGGCCCAATGTGCTGGCTACGGGTGATTTGGGCGTGCGAACGGCCATCCAGCGAGCCTATAAGAAGCGCAAGCTGCCCACGTCGAAGGAAATTGAGAAGATTGCCGCCTGCTGGCATCCATACCGGAGTGTGGCCTGCTGGTATTTGTGGCGCAGCCTGGAAGAGTAGACGTGAAGGTCACGTTCAAACGCGCGCTGCTGGCTGTGCTTGTTTTGCTTTTCCTGGTGTATGGAGTTGACTACCTCCAACTGCGCTACAGAATCTGGCGCAACAAGCGGCCATACGGAACTGTAACGGTACAACTTCTGTACGCAATTTCGAAGAAAGCTCCGGAAGGAAGCGACAGGACCGAGTACGCTTCCGGTAACGCGCAGGATGAGACGTGCGTGAACTCGTTGTTTCCTCACTTTGGGTATACGCCGTGCTGGTACCTGGGCCGTCACACGGAGAGGCGGGTCAACATTTAGTGGCTCGCGGTGATCTGTCCATCGGTGCATCGGAAAAACAGGACATCTCGATGAGTAAACACACCATGACTCCAACCGCTTAAGCGAGCAGTTGTAGAAGAATCCAAGCCAACCGTACAACAGCCAATGCGCGCCGGGCTGCCAGCGGAGGGCGGTTGCGGTGCCGGTAGGTCTCCCTTTGATAGAATCCTTCCAGATGGCTTCTGAACGGAAAATACGTGTGCTGGTGGCTAAGCCTGGGCTGGATGGCCATGATCGCGGCGCCAAGGTGATTGCGCGGGCATTGCGCGATGCAGGCATGGAGGTCATCTACACCGGCCTTCGCCAGACCCCGGAGATGATTGTGAACTCTTCGCTGCAGGAAGACGTGGACGTGATTGGCCTTTCCATCCTCTCCGGCGCTCACAACGCGATTGTCCCCAGGGTGACGGACCTGCTGCGGCAGAAAAAGATGGATGATGTTCTCCTCCTGGTGGGCGGAATCATTCCGGAGCAGGACTTTGATCTGCTGAAGAAGGCCGGGGTAGCGGGAATCTTCAATCCCGGTACGCCTATGGATGACATTGTCGAGTTCATTCGCAAAAACGTGAAGCCACGCGGTGTTCCCGCTGCCAGCTAGAAACTCAATGTCAGGCCACAGGTCAGGACGTTCCGTTTATCGGTTTTTTCTTGATTACCGAGGCTAACCGGCTTATTCGCCTTTCGTCTAACTGCCAATGAGAGGTATTGCCATGAGACGAGTGTTTTTCTGCTGTTTGTTGCTGGCTGTTGCCGTTCTGGCTGCGCAGGCGTTCCGACGGGGAGACAAGGGCGTCTCCATTCGCAGCAATAATGATTCATTAAGCGATGATTGCAACGATCATTTGCAGGTTTACGGAAGGCAGTACACAAGCGTGCTGCGGGATGAGGAAACCCGCACTTTGCCCAACCAGCCTTTGAACCTCATTGCCGAGCACAATGGTGGAATCCACATCAGCACCTGGGACAATCCCAATTTCAGCGTGAAATTATGCAAGCAGGTGGCCGGCGACAGCAACGAACAAGGGCGGAGAATACTTCAGGAAACCAGGCTCTCCATCAATGGGGACACGATTTCAGTAAGCTCCCCTGAGAGGGACGACAATACCAGCCTGGGTACGCTGCTGCTGGTTAAGGCGCCCAGAGACGCCAAGGTGAGCATGAGAGTGGAGAATGGCGGGATTTCTGTGCGTCATTTTACGGGCACAGCAGACGCCAAGGCGGTCAATGGAGGAATATCGCTGAAAGACAGCAGTGGGATCCTGAAGGTGCGCGCGCAGAATGGCGGAATCTCCATCAAGGACTGCAGCGGCGATGTAACGGCCGACGTGGAGAACGGTGGCTTGTCCCTTTCTCTTCCCGAACATTGGGATGGCAAGGGACTCGAAGCGCACACGGAAAATGGCGGCCTGGTGGTGGGTATTCCCAGGAACTTTAATTCCGGTTTGGAAATCAGCGGCTCAGAATATGTTTCCATGATCTGCAAAGGGGATGTTTGTGAGAACGGGCAGCGCACCTGGGATAATGGCCACCGCATGTTTCGCCTGGGCGCCGGCAGCCCGCAGATCAGGGCAACAACCGTTAATGGGGGAATTATCATTCAGAACAGCGACCGCCACTCAACCGACATGTAGAATCTGTTCATCGGGATATCGGGGCATCGGGACATCGGAAGAAACAAGCCAATATTCCGATGCGACAGACGTTTACTGATTCGCGATCCACCCTTCTTTCTTGTCTGATTGTCACTTGACAATTCCAAGCCTTCCAGTACTTTCTCCGCGACGCTGATACCCGATGTCTCAAGGTCCCGATGACCCAATCCCCCCTAAATCACATATACTTTAGATTCAGATGACCAAGCTGGACCAAATCATCTCCGCCACCCGCGAGCGGGTAGCCCGTTCCAGGACGCAGGGCGACTTGCGTGCCCTGGAGCAAAAGGCGGCTGCGCACACGCCGCGCGGGTTTCGCAGACGATTGGCAGCTATGGCGCAATCCAGCCCCGCAGTGATTGCAGAGTTGAAAAAAGCGTCTCCGTCGCGAGGTGTGATCCGGGCGACATTTCCCGTGGCGCAACTTGCGGTTCAGTTGGCCAGAAGCGGCGCATCGGCGCTCTCCGTCCTCACTGAGGAGCAGTTCTTTCAGGGCTCCCTGGCTAACCTGGCGGAGGCATCGACCGCAACGGATGTTCCATGTCTTCGCAAAGATTTCATTGTGGATGAATTTCAGGTATTGGAGGCCAGAGCCTATCGGGCTGACGCCATTTTGCTGATCCTGGCCGCGCTGGGCGATGAGGAGTTCAGGTCGCTCCTGGCTTTGGCGCGTGAGTTTGGGCTGGATGTTATGTGCGAGGTCCATGACGAAGGCGAACTCGAGCGGGCGCTCGAGGGTGGGGCAGATGTTATCGGCGTGAACAGCCGAGACCTCAGGACTTTTGAGGTCAAACTGGAGACGCTATGGCAACTGGCAGCAAAGATTCCTTCGAGTGCTCTGCGCGTGGCGGAAAGCGGGATCAGCAAGGGAGCGGAAATCAGGGAGTTTTATGATTGCGGCTACCAGGCATTTTTGATTGGTGAAACCCTCATGAAGGCTGACGATCCTGGTAAGAAGCTTCGCCAGATTCTCGAGGAAGCAGGTTTTTATCCTCAATTGACAACCACGCCGGCGGAATGGCGTGGCACAATCCACTAGCTCAATCGGGTCATCGGAACGATTAGCCCGATATAGCCTCTGTAAACCCTTTAATCGTCTGATCATTGAATGCGGATATGGATCAAAATCTGTGCCACCACTTGCGTTGACGATGCGCTGGCCTCCATTGAGGCTGGGGCCAATGCCCTGGGCTTTGTGTTTGCTCCCAGCAAGCGGTGCGTATCTGCAGAGCAGGCGGCGAAGATTGTTGCCCAGCTTCCCGGCCATGTGGAACGCGTGGGAGTTTTTAGTGACGAGTCAGCCGAGCAGGTGGCTGCAGCGGTAGTGCAGGTTGGGCTTAATACGGTACAGTTGCACGGTGAAGAGACGCCGGAATTTATTGATGATCTGGCGGCACGGTGGCCGCAGGACCGCCGAGTCAGCGTAATTAAGACAGTCCTGGTAGACGCCCATTTTGCCGCGCGGTTTGCGCGGACCTGCCAAAACTATCCGGGGATTGATTCCATATTGCTCGATTCGGGCGCCGGTAGCGGGCGCACATTCGACTGGGAAACAGCGCGGCCCCTGCTGGGCAAATCCGGGAAACGGCTGATTGTGGCCGGGGGATTGAATCCGGAGAATGTTGGCGAAGCCATCAGAAAATTTGCGCCGTGGGGAGTTGATGTTGTCTCCGGAGTGGAACGGGAGCCGGGACGCAAAGATCCGGCCAGGTTGAAAGCATTTGTAGCAGCAGTGCGAAAGGCCGAACAATTATGAAGGCGGCAATGCAAATGAAAGCTTCTCCGGGACGGTTTGGCCCGTATGGCGGCCGCTACGTGCCGGAAACGTTGATGGCCGCGCTGGAGGAACTGGAGCGCGAGTATGAAAAAGCCCGGCGAGACAAAAAATTCCATGCTGAATTTAACTATCTGCTGAAAAATTATGCGGGACGGCCTACACCGCTCTTTTTTGCCCGCCGCCTGACCCAACAGCTCGGTGGAGCAAAGATTTACCTGAAACGGGAAGACCTGCTGCACACCGGCGCACACAAAATCAACAATTGCCTGGGGCAGGCGTTGCTGGCGCAACGCATGGGCAAGCACCGCATCATCGCCGAAACCGGTGCGGGGCAGCATGGAGTAGCCACCGCGACTGTGTGCGCTCTTTTTGAACTTCAGTGTGTAGTCTACATGGGCGTGGAAGACATGCGCCGCCAGGAGCTGAACGTTTTTCGCATGCGTTTGCTGGGCGCGGAGGTCCGCGGAGTAGAGTCCGGCTCACGCACTCTTAAAGATGCCATCAATGAGGCCATGCGCGATTGGGTCACCAACGTCCGCACGACTCATT
>DATDGL010000250.1:0-18446 GCA_036522115.1 Candidatus Angelobacter sp. | reverse complement strand
TTGCGGAGTCCAATGCCGGCGGCATGAAGGTTGTGGACCGCCTGAAAGTGGAAGGCTCAAAGGACAACACCGCTCCACAGAAGTATTAATTGATTTGCGAAACCGGAATTCAGGGCGGCGAAACAGGCCGCTCTTTTTTTGCCCTGGTGACGCAGAGAGCTCTCTGGGAATTATTCGATCAAGTATAAAATTACTGGGATGTGGAGGACATAATGCCTGTGCAATGGATCAAAGAACCCGATGCAGCCCTGGCTGAAGCAAGGGCCGCCGCTAAACCAGTGCTGCTTGATTTCAGTGCTGCTCCGGCTTGAGGCGGATGTGTTCGGCTGGAGGCCGAATCGTACGCCAACGAAGAAGTTGCAGACTTCATCAATCAGAATTTCCTTCCTGTAACCATCAACGTCAAACTGTCTCCGGCGCTATTCCATCGTTTCGAGGTGCTATGGACTCCCGCAGTTGTGGTTCTCGATCATGATGGCAAGGAACGGTTCCGGACTGAGGGTTATCTTCCGCGCGAGGAGTTTGTTGCGCAATTGGAGATGGGGTTGGCTCGTGTCGCTTTTGTGCATAAGCAGTGGGCAGAGGCAGAAAAGCGCTACACCACCGTTGTTCGGGACCATGCAACCTCGAAGAGCGTCCCGGAAGCCATGTATTGGGGCGCCGTGAGCTACTACTCAAAGACCAAAGACCACAAGGTGCTGGGACGCGTTGGTGAGGAATTGGCGCAGAAATATCCCGGCAACCTATGGACGGAAAAAGCTTCAGTGTGGATGCCGGCAGCGCCGCAGGTGAAGTCGGCTTAAAAACTGGCGTCAGTTCTGAGCGCGCCGGAGTAGCGCTTACGTCAATCAAGAACTGTACTCAGCCGGCCAAAGAGCAATTTCCAAGACAAGCCGGGCTCTTGCGCCCCCGCACCAAAAATCTCAGGTTCGCGCGGGCTGCCGGCGAACCTGAGCTTGAACATTATTTTTCCGGCACTTCTAGCGAACAACTTTTACCTTCTGCTCCAATAGAGCGCGCCCCACGTTCTTGTATTTTTATTCTGACCTGGGTTTCGCGTTCTGACCGTCAGGGTCTCACGCAGAAACATCCGAGTTTGGAACACCTGTATACCAATCCGGGCTGGCAGGTGATCGCGGAGCTGCCGGGCGAAAGAGTGGATGAAGCACTCGAACTCCAGGCGTGTTGCCCCTGAGCACTCAACGCGATGATCGTGGCGCACAGTAAAGTTCTGGCGATGAAGAGCTTGCTGAGTCCTAGCATTTTGATAAAGTCCTCCTGGTTTTTGATTCGCGGGCTGCGCGGAAAATTGGCGAATAGCCGCCTTTCCACTTTTTCTTTACTACTATATCGCAGGTTCTCTAAACTTGGAACTGTAAGCAGGCGGAATCCAATCCGCCGCAAATATTTGCCTCGCTGCAGATGCCAATCGCGCTCGCCATCGTCTAACATACCTGCCATCTCGTTGAGGAGGTATTCATGGCTGGGTCGCTGCATTCCTTCCGTTTCCCGAACGAAAGTCCGTCCTATCGCGAGGCCCGCAACCGGTTGCTTGAGGCTGAAGTCGCGCTCCGCAAGAGTATTGAAGAGGTGGCCGCTTTGCGGCGCCGGCTACCGCTGGGCGGAGAAGTCTCGCAAGATTTCGTTTTTGCCCAAGGCTCCTCTGACCTGGCCGATTCAAGTACGGAAAAAAAGGTGCGCATGTCAGAACTATTTGCGCCCGGCAAAGACACTCTGGTCTTTTACAGTTACATGTTCGGCCCCAACATGAAGGAGCCTTGAGTCTCCTGCACCTCAATCCTGGACGGATTGAATGGAAGTTCGCAGCACGTGACCCAGCGGGTTAATTTTTACGCGGTAGCCAAATCTCCCATCCAGCGAATTCGCAATGTAGCGCGCGAGCGCGGCTGGCGGCGCCTCCCCATTCTCTCGTCCGATGGCAACACCTACAACCACGACTACTTCGGCGAAGACGACAAAGGAAATCAGAGGCCATCTCTCAACGTGTTCGCCCGTCGCGATGGCAAAATCCATCACCTCTATCATACGGAGCTTTTGTTTGCCCCCAGCGAACCGGGCCAGGACAGCCGTCACGTAGACCTGCTATGGCCTGTTTGGAACCTCTTTGATTACACGCCCGAGGGCCGGGGGGCCAACTGGTATCCCCGGCTGAGCTATCCAGATTCAGCAAGTTGAGCGGTCCCATGAAAGCCCCTTTCGCTATCGACCCTGAAACCGGCCGCGTCCGCTTTCCCGACTGGTCGCTCGAGCTGCGCCCGCTGATGACCGAATCAGAGTTCATTGCCGCCACTTCTTCGTTGAACCGCGACAATCAGGGCGCCAACGACGGCTGGCAGCGTTACTCCATGCGCGGATCGATCTCCGATGATCGCAAGCTGGGATTGTTTGTGCTCTTTCTGAATGACCGCCTCAAGACGCTCAGCTTTGCTTATGCTCACAAAGACGAAAGCTGGGACACCTGGACCGAGGAAGGTGAACGCCAAAGGGAGAGAGAATACCAGGCGGAATTAACTGTCCAGCTTGGCCCAGCCAGCACCTTTCCCTGGGGCAAAGTCCATGTTTATCTGGACAGCAAGAGCGGCGGTACAGACATCTGGATGAATTTTTCCGAACAACCCTGAAAATGCTCGAAACGCCAGAAGCGAAGAGTCCAAGCCCAATCAAGGGTTTTGCCCTTGATTTTGATTTCAAATTACCAAATTACAAACTTACCCAATTACCAGATTCTCCCCGTGAACCACGCTGCTTTCAGTGAACGAGAACAGAATTCTCGTAATCGCCTGCACAACGGCCTGATTACCAAGGTTACTTTCGGTCATGAAAGGCTTTTAGGTACCTTTGTATGGAATGGGCCACGGTCTGTGGGTACGTGTGTGCTGGCGGGGCTTCAATTTGTGGGGCCAACCGCAATTTTGGCCGGCGACGCCTTGAAGAACGGGGAGCAGTCATGTCGACGAGAAGAAGTTTTCGCAGAAAGGTAGTGCTTGCGCTGCACGTGGTTCGGCGCGAAAGCGGCCAGAAGCAGCTTGCTCACACCCTGGATGTGACGGAAGTGTCGGCCAGGCTCGGCGGCCTGAATTTTCTGCTCGAGCCCGGCGAAGTGGTTGAAATTAAGCGCGGCGCGCTCAGGGCGCGGTTTGAAGTGATGTGGATGGGAGCGCCGGGAAGCTCTCTGGATGGGCAAGCGGGAATCCGCAGCTTGGAACCCGGCAAGTCCATCTGGGGCGTAGACCTTCCGGCGGATGAAACCGATTGCGCCGTAGACGTCAGCCTCAGGAGTTCGCAGCCTGCAGTGCGCTCCACATCGAATTTACCTGCGGGTAAGCGGCACTTTGAACGCTATCCATGCAGCGGCAGCATATCCATCAAGACTGTCGGGGCAAATTATGCTCTTCACGGTGAAGTCAAAGACATTTCCGAGGGTGGCATTTACGTTGAATTGACGGCCCCCATGGCAGCGGGTACCGAGGTGACGATTGGCTTGAAGATGGAAGGCATTTGGATTGAGTTTTCCGGCTTGGTGCGCACCAGCTATCCATTAGTGGGCATGGGCATTGCCTTTCACAAGCTTACTGATGCCAACCGCGAGAAGTTGAGCGCGTTGGTCAATAAGTTAAAACAAAAAGCTTCGAATGTGGACTCCAACTTTATCGTGGAAATTGGGCCATCCGCGGCTGCGGAAGCCGAGTCGCACTCGTCGTCCCGCCATCCGGAAATGTATTCGTTGCGTGTGCTGGCGCTCGCTTGCAAGGCCCTGGCGAATAACTTTGAGAAGTTGCAGGACAGTCATTCGACTGCTGAAATTGAGGAACTACGGCTGGCGATCACCCTGCTCCAGCAAAAGCTCTCACCCTCGCGGCAGCCGGAACTGGTAGATTTTCTTGCTTCGCTGCCCAGCGGTACGGCGTAAAGACAAAATACTTGGCGCTTGCTCGCTGGCTCCCGCAAACCTGGCAAAAACATCAAAAACATTGGGCTTTTTGCAAAAAAGTGCTGTCACTCTGACAGCATTGTGACAGCACTTTATTGACTCGCCGTTGCCCCCGTGCAATTCTGGAATCAGCCCGCTGTGGCGGGCGGTCGCCTTAGGGCGAGCGGGATTTGTAGTTTCCCGTGAAGGTCATTGAAAACTGAATAACAGAGAGTGGAGCACAAGCCCCAGGTCCCCGGTTCGCTGGTTTCGGTGGGGCGTGGCGGAGGTGTCCTGCTCGGTGGCTTGGCATTCGGTTATTCCGAATTCCGCAAAGCGGGTCAGGGATCCCTGTAATCTTCCGGGCTGCCTGGCGCTGAAGGAGAAGTGTGTACGAGCAGAGAGCAAATTGCTTGCGAGGTGGGCGGAGTCGGCTTGCTGATGGCTGTCATGCCCGCAAAATCGGGTATCGGTTCCGTTCCGGAATGCTGACTCAACACGCAACGCCTGCCGGAACTGACTTTGCTTTTGTAATCAACAAGTTGTGACTAATCGAGGAATTTCGATGATTTTTCGCAAATTGGGTAAAAATCAATTTAGGAACCGCTCTGGCCGTCGGCGTTCCCGCCACTGTTTACCATGTGGGGTTCTGTGCAGGAATCTGTAAAGGGTCTTGGCTTTTAGCGGCTTCGGCGTTAAGGCGAAAAGACAGCAGCCGTAGCCGTTTGCTGTGGGAATGTGGAAACCCGCGCTCTATGCGGGGTTCCAAGCACCAAGGCATCACAAGAACACCCGTGCCAGTGTTGCTCATTGGGGCCTTGGTGTGTCATTTCCACAGCAAACCAGCCAATTGCGAGCAGAACTCTCGGGTCATAGCCTTGTTTGGCGCAAATAGTGGCTTCACGAAACCCGTGCCAAATGCGTACTCTTACAGATTCTTGTGCAGAGCCCCATGTGGTTAATAGATGCTGGTTTTAACCACTGCCTGGGACAGCGGGCTGATGTCTTCCTCCTGCTGATTTAGCCCAGATCCTCGGTAGACACCTCACACGCTCTCCGCACTTCCTGCACCGTAGCCGGAGCATCCATGCGAAACAGTCCGGGAAGATTCCGCTCCAGCCGCGATGCCCTGACCGCAGCCTTCACCGCAAAGTACACGCTGTTGGCCAGCACTAACGGCGGCTCACCCACTTCCTTGGAAGAGAACAACTCATTGGCATCGTCCGGGATGTTTTTGGCCAGGTCGCGCGGGAAGAGATGTACGTTCATCTCCAAAGGAATCGTGGTCACGGCTGGAGGCTTGTAGCGCCATGTATTGTTGGTGTTCAGGCGTCCCTTTTCCGGCCCCTCGGGTTCGAACACCAGGTTTTCCGTCAAGAGATAGCCGATGCCCTGCACGAAAGCGCCCTCAACTTGTCCTATATCGATGGCCGGGTTCAAGCTCCATCCCATGTCATAAACGATGTCTGCACTCAATATTTTTACCTCGCCCGTCAGGATATCCACGTCCGCCACCGCGCAGGCGCCCGAGAAGGTAAAACCGACAAACGAATCCACGCCTCCGCCGAGTGTGGCGTTCTCCATCCGATCCACCCCGGGAATGTCGGGCTGGTCTTTTTCTTTTTTGAATGTCAGTGCGGGTACCGGTGTGGCGCCGCCCCGGATCTTCGCCGTATAACTGCAGATCAAGTTCACCCGATTGGAGAAGGCCTGTTGCACCAGGTTCTGCCAGATGAGCGTCTTCTTGCCAAATAGTTCCACCTGCGCCGCCCAACCCTTCTCGCCATAGTTCCAGAAGTCAATTCCCTTGGTTGTGCACCAGTCTCCGCCATTCTCCTTCAGCATCTGGTAGCCGAATTCGGTCAGGCGCTCGCGCAATTTCTCGCAAGTCTGCTTGACTGCCTCTCCGTTATATGCCGTTCCGGTTGAGCCGCCAGTGCTGGTAGGATGCGGCGTCACGCTGGTCCTGGGATCATCTACATAGATCAATTCCATGGGGACATTGAGCACATAACTGGCAATCTGCACGATCTGCGTGGTCAATCCCTGCCCCATCTCTACGCCGCCCTGGTGGATCAGCACGCTGCCATCGCCCTGATTCACGGCCACGATCGCCGCCGCCTGCTCAAGCTGGACCCAGTTGTAGCCTGAGCCATACTTGACTGGCAGCATGGCGATCCCGCGTTTGCGCCACCGGTTGTGCTGGTTGAACTCGTCTACCGCGCTCTTTTTCTCCTCGAACCTGCTTTGGGTCTTCAAGAATTGCCATACCTCTTTCATATAGCAGTAGGAGAGCGCCTGGCCAAAAGGCGTCACATCACCTTGGTCGTAGAGATTTTTTTCCCGTATGTCTTCAGGCAGCATGCCCAGTACAAAGGCCGCATCGTCCACCGCATTTTCCAGGATGTTCTTGGACTGGATGTCGCCAAAAGCGCGGAACGCAGTATTGGGCGCGGTATTGGTGCGGCAAACGTCAATCTGGTTTTGAAAATTCTGCACCTGATACGCGCCGTCAACGCGAAGCTGCATGGAGTTGGAGACGATGAACGAGCAATCATAGAAGGCCCCGCCATCGCCCCACATTTTGCCGTGATAGCCGCGAATGATTCCTTTGTCTTCCGGCCTGGATTCGCCCCGGTCAACCGCAATCTGATACTGGCCGTAGTAAGCATGGCGCTTGCCGATCATGTTGCTGTCATCCTCGCGCGGCAGCACCAGCCTTACCGGCAGTTTGGATGAATAAGCCGCCACTGCAGCCGCGCCCGTCACAAAGCGGGCCTGCTCCGTCTTGCCTCCAAACCCGCCGCCCACAGCCGGCACCTGCACATCAATGCGGTGGTACTCAATTCCCAGGGCCATGGCTGTGGTCGCATGCATCTCCATGGGGCTTTGCGTGGAGGGATGCATGATGATCCGGCGCCCATCCGAAGGCTCCGCGATGCACGCCTGGGTTTCCATGTAGAAATGAACCTGGCCGCCGGTGCGGTGCGCTCCTTCAATAATCTGGCACTCCACCCCCTCCACGGTTCCCGCGCGCTGCACAATGGTTCTGTCCAGCGGGTTCTTATTCGCTGTGATCCAATCGAAGCGGCTGCCGGGCCGGGTGATCTTCCAGATGTGGGCCACGAAAGGAGCAGTCTTCGGCGCATCCGGAAAGACGCTGCCCATCTCGATTGCCTTCTCCAGGCTCAGGACCGGCTCGTACCATTCTTTCGGCCACTGCCCCTTCCATTTCACCGGCGAGTAGCCCACGCACAATCGCGCCGCGTATTCCGCAATGCTGACGGCTTCCTGCTCCGTGCGCGCCAGCACCATCGCGATGGACTGGCCTGCATAGCTCACCCGATCTACGGCAAAGATCGGTTGGTCTGATCCCATGCCTTGCAAGTTGATGCCGCCATCCTTGATCTCCTGGTCCGTGATCAGGTCCACGAACGCGGGAAAACGTTCCGTCAGGTGCTGGCGCACCTTCTGGGCGTCCACCGCGCCTTTGTGTTCGGGAACCATGAAGTGATACATGGCGAGCGCGCGCCGGCTTTGCACGAACGCGCCATTCACCGTGAGCGGCGGCACCGGCAGCTCGTGCGTGTAGTGAATCTGTCCCGAGGTCTGGTACATGGCAGTGAGCTTGATGTACGGCTGCGAGACCGGCTTCTTGTAAGCCTGGATCTTGTAATCCTGCCTGCCATCGCTCACCGGCCAGCGCCCCCAGGTGATCTCGCCGCTGGACTTGACGTCTTCCGGCACTGAACCTGGCTGCTGGTGCAGCAGAGCGTTGACCATCGCTTTGTAGAAAAACGAAACCGCAAGCTCGGCGCGGTACTCTTCAGTAAAACCTTCTGAAGGCAGGCCTTTCATGCGCGGCCCCCAGCGCTTGAGCTCGGCCTGCGCCTCTGCCTCCAGCATTCCTGCCAGCTTCGCCGCTTCCGCGAGTGAGAGTTTCTTTCCCGCGATTGCCTTCTCGGTGTTCTTTGCCCGCCAGGGAAAGGGCGCGATGCCGCCGAATACCAGCCTGGCGCCTTGCACGATCTCCCGGGAAAAATCAAAACGCGTAGTCACATTGACGATGCTGTGGGCATTCACGTCGCGCAATGCCACTTTCTGCGCCAGGACGACTTCGCGCGGCTCGCCCAGCGGCAAGTAGTAACTGAACAGGACTATGTTGTCCGCCAGCCTGGGATTCTCCACCACTTGCTTCACCAATTCTTCCACTGTGGACTCTATGCGGCGCGCGCGTTTGCCGCTCGCCACTTCTACGTACTCAATCCGGGCCTCGATCGCAACCAGCGTGGTGAAAATATCAGAAGGGAACGGCTCCTGCTTGGCCGGCGTCGTCTTGCTTGCGCCATTCTTTCCCGCGCCGGGGCCGGCGGCAATGTGCTTGAGCACCAGCATGGTGTTGCCGCCCAGCGAAGCCGCATTGCGCACGATCCTTCCGGCAGTCCGCCGGGCCATAAAGTTTGCTGCCCACATCCGGCTCGCTTCGCCCATCTTCCTTTCTTTCAGCTCCCGCTCCATGGCATCAATCAGGTCGCTATAGCTGATGCCGGCCCCAACGTGCAGCTCGCCTTTGATGACCCTTGGCTCCGCATGCAGGTCGGGTATCAACCGGATGTCAACCAGGACCTCTGCTTCCAGGTACTCTTCTTTGTAGATCCCATAAGAGGTGTTTCCATGGACCAGCCGCAGCTTCTTGCGCCGGTGGTCCTCGATGATTCGCACCAGCTCTTCCACCGTAAGCGGCGTGAGCCAGATATGACCGCCTGCATCAACGGACACAGGCTGCGGCGGGGCCTTTGCTTCATCCGGAAATGGGATTTTCACATCGGCGGGCCGCTGCGCTTCGCAGCCGGCATCGCCCTTGCATTTCATCCGTTGCTTTTCGTCTTCTTCCGTCCAATCGGAAGCAAAGGTCTTCATGCCCGTAAGGATGGAACGATATCCGGTGCAGCGGCAGAGGTTGCCGTCGAATGCGTCTTCAATCTCGCGCTTGGTGGCCTTGGGATGATTCACAATGAACTCGGACATATTCATCACGAATCCTACGCTGCAGTAACCGCACTGGCTGCCATTGTTCATGGCCAGGCGGTAGGCAACCGGATTCATTCCTGCGTGGCACGCGCTGCTCGGATGGTCGGGCGGTTCGTCCGCCAGTTTGAGCTTTGCCACCCAATCGGAATCGGCTTGCGGCGCTTTATGGGCTTCAGCCAGCACTGCTCTTCGCTTTGTCAACGCATCCTCCTGCGCATCGGCCAACACGGGAGGATGCGGCGCGTCGGGCGAAATTCCACCTCGGGAAAATGTGGGCGCATGATTCAGAAACGCCGGATTCGGCCTGCGCGCAGCTCCGGTGCCCTCGACCGTAGTCACTACCAGGCCTCCCAGCGCGCACACCGGACGCAGGCATGAATTAATGGCCCGGTGTTCCGCCTTGTTCTCTTCTTTGTTCCAGTGGGAAAGAATGACCGTGCAGCCGCCGCAGCCGCCCTGGGCGCAAGGCTTCTTAGGTCCGGCCAGCCCAACTCCGGGCGAGCGCAAATAATCAATCAACAATAGGTCAGGTGAAGGGTTTTGGACAGTAACTTCTTTCCCATTGAGGTAAAACGAAACCTTATCAGACATGGAATGGATCGCCTTTCCAGAAAACTGATGCGCATTGAAACAGCGGAAAAAACTTTATCACTGATTTTCAATGATGAACACTTGTAATGGTGAGCACGATGAAAAGTGGCTGGGAATGGACCTGGGAAACGCGCGCCATTGGGAGGGCTTGAACGCGGCAATGCCAGATTGAAACTCTGTCTTTTTGCTGTTGATTTCCTTGATTCGCGTTGATCAGGCGGTGGCCGTCTGCGTCTTCTGCTCTTGAATTGCGGCCAGCATGGCCTCATCATCGGAAAACTTAAAGAACTGTAAGCCGCGAGCTTTTGCTTCCCGTTCTTCTGCCTTGGCCAGGTACTCCAGATCAGCCTTGGTGACCAAGCGAAGGTTCTTGCCTTCCAGCCGGCGCAGGATCTCATCAACCGGAGCACAGTTGCCGTCGGGCAGGGTTTCGAGATACTTCATCACCTCGACGGCGCCCACTTCTCCATCGTGGCGCGCGATTCCTACCAGTCCTTCGCTGGCCTTGCGTGCCCAGCCCACCACATAGGCGCCGGCCATAATCTGCCCGCGCGCCGGATCGAGGACTTCATATCCTGGCTGCTTCGGATCTTCAGGGTGAGGATTGGTCACATAGCAGTCCTTGTTGTAGGGCAGTCCGAGCGCTGGGTCAGCAACATCGCCAATGGCAAAGACCATGGTATCCACCTCGATGTCGGCGGTCTTGTCGGTCGCTTTTGCCGCTACGTCTTCATCACGTTTCACCAAGGTGTTTTCCGTGACCGTGAGTCGAGCGATGCGGCCGCTGGAGTCAGGATGAATGGCTTTGGGCGAACTGAGGAAACGGAAGTGCAAGCGTGGGCCCTTGGTCCCTGGATCAGGTTTGGCCAGACACGGGAATGTGGCCGTTGACAGGCCCGCAAATTCCTGGCCCACGGCCGCGAGGTGGTCCTGAATGCGCTTCAACTCTTCCTGGAATGACTGCCGGTCGAGGTGCGCTTCAATGTAGGCAAACTCTTTCTTGTCGAATTTGGCTTCAAAGGGCCCTCTGCGCGCAATCACAAAGACGTCTTCCGCCGTGTGCCTGGGATCGTCTACCAGAAGCCAGTGACAGACGTCCACGGCAACATTGCCCATGCCGACGACGGCGACGCGTTTTCCGGTAGAAAAATCCTGCGATGCGAACGGAGGCAGCAGATTATAGAAATAGACGAAGTCTTTGGCCGAATAGACACCACGGGAATCTGCTCCCGGCAGTCCCAATTGTTTGGCGCCCTGCGCACCCACCGCAAATACCACCGCCGAGGGACAGAACTCCTGCAAATCGGCAATGGAGATGCCGCAGCCATTTCCCACGCAAACGTGCCCCAGGTAATGCACGTTGGGCAGACTCAGGACCCTGGCAAATTGCTTGCGCAATCCCACCTTCATCTTGTCTTTGGTCGGATAGATGCCGTATTCCGCCAGGCCGCCGGGCTTGACGTCGCGGTTGAAAACAATCACTTCATGCCCAGCCTGCGCGATCTTCTGCGCGGCAAACAGCCCTGCCGGTCCTGCCCCCACCACAAATACAGTCTTCAATCAGTTCCTCCCTGATATTCAGCGCCGGCCCACGGCAAAGCTGGAGTCTTTTGATATCGGCCCGCAAGTGTTTTGGGCTTGCGCGGAAACAACTTGGGGCTGGTCGATCTCCGTCAACGGAGATCACGCCCCTGGTGCATATTCCGTGCGGTTATTCCAACGATTTTAACCCAGTTGCTGCAATCAAAAATCTTTCACAACCGCGGGATGAACGACGGTGACGAGGGTCACAAGACGAACTGCTAATTGCCACGCGCTCTCGTGATTGCCCCCGGCAGATCGTATTGCAGCAGATCGCCAATACGATCAATGCTGACGTCCGCAGGAGGAAAGCCGGCCAGCACCTTGGGATCATGAGCGTAATGGCCTTGCCGGGGAAACACTGTGGTCACCTTGGTTCCCCAGGTTTTTTTCACCGCATCCAAGACTCGCAGCTTGTCATCAATGAGCACGTAATGTGGGGCAGGGAAGCGCTTCTCCACGTCGTCGAGTTCCTGCTCTTTGTGGATATAAATCAGCACGTTCCCGTCGACGGCCTCCCATATCCCTGAGCGCTCGATCTTTCGCGGCTGAAAAACCACATCACCATCGGAAAGAACTACCGCCTGGCCCCACTGCTTCACGTGCTCCACCACATCCAGCGAGTCGGGGTAGAGCCGCGTGGCAAAGGGATAATTCACCAGGAAGTGGGAGACGGTCAGCAATCCGGGGTCGCGTGGATACGCAATGCGATAGCGCTGAAGAGCGCCCAGGTAGTCGGCGTAGCCGAGTTCACTGCGCAGTTGCTCAAAGAATTCCCAGTACCACTGCTGACGATCATGACCGACTTGTTGTTCCAGATGACGCTTCAAGTGTTCGGTTATACGGTCGTTGTCGAGCAGAGTGTTGTCTACATCAAAGAGGAACACAACGTTATTGTCTGCCATGAGATTTCCCAGTTTATTATGCCTCAGCAAAGAAAAACCCGGCTGGCTAACCAGCCGGGTTACCCTCGATTTCAACTCTATCGAGGCTACTGTGGTGGTTTCTGCGGCGGCGGTGTTGTCGCCGGAGGAGTATTGACTCCCGGCGGATTCACCGGTGGAGGCCCGGTTTGCTCGATGAATGTATTGGGGCCGATTCCCGGCACATTGGGCTGGGTCTTGATTGCGCCGGTCACCGCTTCGTTGAGGATGATGTGGTTGTTATCGAGCGTCTGGGCGGTATCCAGGTCCAACTGGACGCGCTGCTTGGCGTAACCGATCTCCGCCGTGATGGTGTTCTCCTGGGCTATGGCCAGCGCCGCCTGCATACTCATTACATTGAAGGAGGTGGAAGCTCCCAGCGCATATTTTTTCTGCTCAGCGTCAAGGTTTTCCTCGGCGAATCGCTGTGCTTCGCGGGCGGCAAGAATGCGCGCCCGGTCCTGCTCCATGGCAAATACCTCGCTGCGAATATTCAGGGCCAGATTGTTTTGCGATTGCTTGAAGTTCAATTCTGCCTGACGATATTCAAGCTGCGACCGAACTTGCTGCGCCTGGGTAACTCGGTTGCGAAGTGGAATGTTGATTACAACAGCAACTCCTTTGTCGGGGCCGCTGGAATTGAACAAATTGCTGAATGCGTTGCCGAAGCCCGTCGGGGCAATAGGGATGGTACACCCCTGCGCCGGCGTGCACAGAGGGTTCTGCAAGCCCCCCAGGCTGGATGCCCCATAAAAGCCGATCAGGTCCACGGACGGCCTAAGAACGTTGTTCGCGCCCTTGATGCTGAGCTGGCGGTCCTTGATATTGATTTTTTGTTCAATAAAACTAGGATGGTTCTGAAACGCGCGCTGGATTAATGCATCTACGTCGAGAGGCATTTCCTGTTCCGGCACGACGACCGTATCGGTGGGAATAATTTCTGACTTCATTAAGTCCGAACCGGTCACCATATTCCGGCTGATGGCATTCTTCATAAACAACTGCTGGAGGTAGAGCGTGTTGCGGGAAGCCAATAAGTTCTGTTGGTCAGTGGCCACCGCGCTTTCCGCCTGCACTACGGAGATGGGGGCCATGGTGCCGATTTCCACCTGTTTCTTATTGTCGCCTAGTGTCTTTTGATCCAGGGTCAGCGAACGCTCTTTTACTTGCACGTCCTCGTACGCCGCCACCAGGTCCCAATAGATGTCCTCAATCTGGCTGACGGTAAAGGAGACTTGCTGCCGGAAGGATTCCTCAGTGACCCTTCTCTGATCCTGGGCAATGACCAGGAAGCGTCGATTGACCGCCCAGCCCCAGCCTTGCAGCAGGTGCTGTCGAATAGTCATCCGGAAGCTGGATTGAAGAACCGGATTGAGGCTCGCATGGAGGCTGTTTGAAGTTGTACGCGAGTTGTCGTAGGTCACCTGAAGCAGAGAGCCGTAGGAGAATCCCTGCGCATAGGTAAAGTTACCGGTGGTGGTGTTCTGCAAAGCTACAGTATTGCCCGTCAAGAAAGACGTGGGTTGCGCTGCTATGGCATGCTCAACCTGAAATGAGCCGCTAAGGATAGGATCCCAGCTATCCTCGGTCGGACCTGCACCGAGCGTGGAATTTACCACACCGTTGGCGCCCAGACCCACGCCCCCCGCGCCCACCGTGGTCCCGCCGGCGCCCGCGCCCGATGCACCCGAAGTTGAGGCGATTCCTGCTCCTCCTGGCGTACCGGCAACCAGGCCCGTATTCACGCCGGAATTGAACGACCCTGCTTTCGTCCTCAAGATGTCAGTATCGGCAATAGGCAGGTTGTAGCGGGCAATGGCGAGATCCAGGTTGTCCGCAAGACCCAAGGCAAGGGCGTCATTCAAAGAAAGCATGATCTTGCCATCGTGGATCATCTCTTCCAGCTTGGGAGCATTAAGGTAGCTCGCTTCCGGCACATTGCGGACCGTATAAGGCGCAAGCAGATTGGGAAGGGGCATTTTTGGCCGGGAATAATCCATCCCGGTTGGAGATGGAAATTTAGCCGCCGGCGGAATGACCAACATGGATGGAGCTATGCCGGTCGTCTGGTCTGGGGTGCTTCCAGTTTGCTGGGCCTGCGTGTTGTTACCTGACTGCGGAGGTGTGGTGTTGCCCTGCTGGGCTGCCAGAGGCAACGTAGTCAGCCAGATAGCAAAAAGCGACAAGGCACGTGAGTTTCGAAGTGAACCAATCAACGACATTCGTGTTCTCCAAATTAATAGCTGATATACAGACTTTTCCCTTTGTTTTCCGTCACCTTGGATACGAAGAAATCTTCGGCGAGGTTCCAGAAACGCTTCCTCAGCGGACTTCTGGATAAAAACTCGATAGTATATCGTTCGCACGCTTCCTGCGAGTTAAAAAGTGTTAGTTTCGGGGTTCCCGGCGGTTGGGAGCGTTCCTGCTGATGTGATGATGAGGGCAGCTTCCGAGATGAGCAGAGAATTTGGTAATTGAAAGTCAAAACCAAACCTCGGCGTGGATAGGGGCTTTTCCTCTATCGAAGAAGGCGGTACGTGGCTCGAAATATCAAGCTGACGCTGACTTATGACGGTTATGACTTCGCAGGCTGGCAAGTCCAACCTGACCGGCCCACGATTCAGGGCACCCTGGTGTCCGTTATCGAACAGATAACGGGAGAAACAACCCTCCCCCAGGGCTCCGGCCGCACGGATGCCGGTGTGCACGCTCTGGCTCAAGTGGCCACGGTTGCCATCCAATCTCCCATACCGCTGCTGAATTTTCGCAAAGCGTTAAACCACGTTTTGCCCAGCGCTATCCGAGTCTTGAATGCCGAGGAAGTTTCAGCGGATTTTCACGCTCGCAAGTCCGCTCACGCCAAAACTTATCGCTACAGAATTTATCGCGGCGAGATCTGTTCGCCTTTCCTGGCGCGGTATGTCTATCATCACCCTTATCCGCTGGATCAAGAGGCTATAGCGAAGGCGGCAGACGTCGTGATCGGCGAACACGACTTCACTTCGTTCGCAGCCGTTGACCTGGAGGCCCGCAAGGAGAACGCGGAGGTCAATAACATCCGAACCATCTATTCCTCCAGTTGGCAATGTGCCGGCGAAGAGTTGGTTTACACCGTGCGCGGCAACGGCTTCCTGCATCACATGGTGCGCAACCTGGTGGGAACATTCCTGATGATCGGAAAGGGAGGTCTCACCAGCAAAGATCTGAAGCGGATTTTAGACCTGCGTGACCGCTCTGCCGCGGCAGCCACAGCGCCTGCCAGCGGGCTCTATCTGGTCAGCGTAGAATATTGAGGCGCTCAGGAGGCGTGGGCCTCCTGCAGAAATCCTGCCTCCCCGGCTTGGTCGTGGGAGCGCGGCGAAGGATCTCCAAATGCCAGCCATCATCGACAGTCTCGCTACGATTACGGTCCACAATCCAGCCGACGATCAACCCATAGGCGAGATTTCCTGTAGCTCGGCCCAGGAAGTCCATGATGCAGTAGCCCGCGCTCGTGCTGCGCAGAGAAGCTGGGCCGCGACTCCTGTTTCTACCCGCTTGAAGGTGTTGCAAAATTTCCAGCGTCTTCTCTGTGAGCAAAAAGAATCGGTGGCCGCGATCGTCACTCGTGAGGCGGGAAAACCTTTGGCTGAAGCGGCAGCAACTGAAGTCCTGGTTGTCCTGGAAACCGTCAACTTTCTCCTCAACCATGTGGCTGAGTTCTTGCAGCCGGAAAATGTTCCCCACGGCAGTCCGGTGATGAAGCTAAAGCGTGGCTGGCTGTTGCGCGAGCCTTACGGAGTCATTGGGATCATCAGCCCCTGGAACTATCCTTTCAGTATTCCTTCGGTGCAGACGCTTACTGCTCTCGCCACCGGCAACGCAGTGGTGCTCAAGCCGTCTGAATTCACGCCATACTCAGCTTTGGAAATGCAAAAACTGCTGTACGCGGCCGGGCTCGACCATGATCTGCTCCAGATTATTACCGGAGACGGCTCAGCCGGAGCTGCTCTGCTGGACTCCGGCATTCACAAGATCATCTTTACCGGCAGCGTGGCCACCGGGCAGCGTGTGGCCCGGGCTGCTGCTTCCCGGCTCCTGCCTGTTCTGCTGGAGTTGGGCGGAAAAGATCCCATGATCGTGCTCGACGATGCTGATGTGAACGTTGCCTCCAGCGCCGCTGTTTGGGGGGCATTCATGAATGCCGGACAAACCTGTCTCTCCATTGAACGGTGCTATGTTCACGAGCGCATCTATGAGCCGTTTCTCAAGGCCTGCGTGGAGAAGACCAATCGATTGCACGTCGGCAACGGCGCGGCCAGCGGCACGGATGTTGGCCCCTTGATTCACCAGCGCCAGGTCAAGACCGTTCAGGCGCATGTGGCAGATGCATTGGCCTCAGGCGCGCGTCTGCTCGCTGGCGGCAAACCCTTGCCGCAACTTGGGCCGAACTTTTTTGCTCCCACTGTCCTGGCAGATGTGGACCACTCCATGCGCATCATGCGCGAGGAAACCTTTGGGCCGGTTTTGCCCGTTCACAGCTTCAGGACGGAGGATGAAGCTGTTTCTCTGGCCAATGATTCGGAATTCGGACTGGCAGCCAGCGTATGGACCAGCCATCGCAAGCGCGGCGAGGCCCTGGCGCGCAGGATTGATGCGGGAACGGTGATGGTGAATGACATGATTTCCTGTTTTGGCATCAGCGAAGCTCCCCACGGCGGCATCAAATCCAGCGGCATCGGCCGTACCCATGGCCGTTTTGGCCTGGAAGAGATGGTTTGGCCCAAATATCTTGACTCAGACCGGCTGCCCAAGATGAAAAAACTGTGGTGGTACGGCTATGGCCCACTATTCGCTGAACAAATGAATGGTTTTATTGACATTTTGTTTTCAAAAAAACTGGTAACTAGAGTAACGGGTGGTGTAAAGAGTACCAAAGCTTACATTCGCCGCAAGCTTCTTTAAGTTGTACAATTCTCTTTGCAGTTGACTTGAGCGGATACCCAGTGGCGACTCGGCATTCAGACCTCATCTACGACTGGAACTCTCTGGTCGGGCCCCCTATTGCTCTTGGTCGTCGTGTCATGCTGGATGATGAAAGCTTGCGCGATGGCCTGCAATCACCTTCGGTCAAAGATCCTCCGATAGGCGAGAAGATCAGGATCCTTCATCTGATGGAGGACCTGGGAATTAACATGGCGGACCTGGGTTTGCCTGGAGCCGGTCCCCGCGCCGTTGCAGATGTGGAGATGCTGTCGCGTGAAATTGTCGATTGTCGCCTCAAAATCCGTCCTAATTGTGCCGCGCGCACCCACGAAAATGATATCCGCCCTATAGCGGATATTTCCCAGCGAACCGGTGTTCCCATCGCGGTTGCCTGTTTCCTGGGCTCCAGCCCGATTCGTCGCTATACCGAGAACTGGACTGACGATTTTCTCCTGAAGACTACGGAGAGGGCGGTAACCTATGCCCGGTCCTTGGGCCTGGAAGTGATGTATGTGACCGAGGACACGTCGCGCTGTGACCCTGAAACAGTCAAGCGGCTGTATTCGACGGCAATCAACTACGGAGCATCGGCGATCGTGGTCTGCGATACCGTTGGGCACGCCACGCCGGCTGGCGCCGCAGCGCTGATCCGCTTTGTGATTGACGAGGTGGTCACGCCCTCCGGACAGAAAGTGCGGGTGGACTGGCATGGTCACTGCGACCGTGGCTTGGCGGTGGCTAACTCTCTGGCCGCGCTGGGCGCGGGCGCGGATTGCGTTCATGGCACGGCTCTGGGCATAGGCGAGCGCGTAGGGAATACCCAGTTGGATCTGATGCTGGTCAACCTGAAGTTGATGGAGGTCCAGCCTTGGGCTGAACAGGATCTCACCCGCTTGAAAGATTATTGCGAGGCGGCCTCGGAAGCCACCGGAGTACCCATCCCAAAGAACTACCCGGTTCTCGGCGACGATGCATTCCGCACAGCCACCGGTGTGCATGCCGCGGCTGTGATCAAGGCCTTCAAGAAAGGTGATATCGAACTGGCAAATAGCGTCTATTCGGGCGTTCCATCCCACTATTTCGGCTTGGACCAGATCATTGAGATAGGGCCGATGAGCGGCAAGTCGAACGTACTGTTCTGGCTGGAGCGCAAAGGCATAGCGCCTTCCGAAGGACTGGTGGAACGCATATTTCAACTGGCCAAGGCCTCTGACCGCACGCTGACGGAGGAGGAGATTCTCGCTTGTTGCCAGAATGTCTCTGCTGGTATTTAATAGTGCGCACTTAGGCACTGTGCATAAATAAGTGATTCAAGTCGGTTGGGGTGAGATGGAGTAGTTCCAATCACCATGGAAGGAATGACGTACGAGGTTGACCGCTGCAAGTTCGGCATCGGAGATTTTTCTGCCTTTGGGATATTTATT
>DATDGL010000249.1:0-20631 GCA_036522115.1 Candidatus Angelobacter sp. | reverse complement strand
GATTTGATCCTTGGCCAGGGCCGCGACTTCGGCGGCATCGTCGAGCGGCACCACGGTAACGCCATCGCGATCGGCAACAATAATGTCTCCTGGCCTTACAGCAACGCCACCACAGGCGATGATCGCGCCCACTTCGCCGGCTCCATCTTTGTTACAGCTATTGGGGGAGAGGCCCCGGGCGTAAGTAGGGAGCTGCATGGCCTGGATGGCGTCCCAATCACGCACAGTGCCGTCCACAATCACCGCACGCACCCCCACCTTAACCGCGCTGGAAGCAATCAATTCCCCGAATCCTGAATTATTGATGTTTCCCTGTGTGTTCATCACCACGATATCGCCGGGCCGGGCGAGTGAGAGGGCTTTGTGCAACATGAGGTTGTCTCCGGAATGACACCAAACAGTCAGGGCGGCGCCGATCACTCGCGAGGACGGCCAGATCGGTTTGATGCCTGCATCCATTGCGCCGAGCCTGGACATACAATCGGCAACCTGAGCGCTTGAAGCAGCGCCAAAACTCGCGAGCAGGGAAGGATCGGGGCGTTTCCAATTTGTCCGAACTCGAAAGCCTGCCTTGCCAGCCATATCCTCTCCTTGAAAAATGATTTCTTAGTCCTTGCTAGACGCAAAAGTCTCCATGCTCACGGAAGTAGGGAACCAGACCTCCGGCACGAAAAATGTCCAGCATGATGCGCGGCATTGCGCCAGCCGGGATGCTTTCGCCGGTGCGAACATTGCGGACGGACAAAAGCTGTTCGTCCCCGCGCTGATTGGCGATGATGACGCGATCGCCCTCTCTGATGTTGCGCGTATCACATTCGATAGGCAGCAATCCATTGTTAACGGCATTGCGATAACAGGTGCGCGAGAAGCTGCGAGCCACAACGGCATGGATTCCCGCACCCACAACCGCGGTGACTGCCACCTCCATGGCCGAGCCACAGCCAAAGTTTTTACCGGCAACAAGGATGTCTCCGGGGGCAAGCGATGCGGCAAAGGCCGGATCCAATTCCTCGAAGAGATACTGGCATAGCACCTGTGGGTCAAGGCTCTCGCGCTTGCGGCGTGAGGTAATGATGTAGTCGGTATTGATGTCGTCGCCGAAAACGCGGGCGCGGCCTTCGAGTGGAATGGCGGTCAAGCTAGCACCTCGCGAGGATCGGCAATTTTGCCACGCACGGCGGCGGCAGCGCAGGTTGCCGGCGATGCCAGGTAGATGGCTGCATTGCCGTTACCCATGCGTCCTTTGAAGTTGCGATTGGCGGTGGAGATCACGTTCACGCCGTCACCGGGTATAGCCCCGCAAGTTCCGCAACACGATCCGCAGCCCGGCGTAACGATCACGGCGCCCATAGAGATAAATTCAGCCAGGGCGCCATCCCGGGTGAGTGTCTCCAGCACCTCGCGCGAAGCCGGCGTCACCACCAACTGCACTCCGGAAGCGGGGCCGCCACCAGCTTTGAGTACAGTTAATGCCTGATGGAAGTCGCGCACGCGTCCACCGGTGCAAGTGCCCAGATAGACCATTTGCACGGGAGTGCCCGCCGCCTGCTGGACGGATACAACCTGATCCACCTTGTGGGGCAACGCCACCTGTGGCGTGAGACGGTCGAGAGCGAGAGCGACCTCGCGAACATAATGAGCATCTTTATCCGGCTCGACCGGCGCAAACGCGCCGCTGGCCCGGCCGTCGAGATATGCCTGGGTGTGCGAGTCGGCGGGAAAGATGCCGTTCTTGGCTCCCATCTCCACCGCGAAATTACTGAGCACCAGGCGGTCTTCCAGATCGAGCAGGCCAAGTGCAGAGCCGGAGAACTCCAGTGCCTGGTAGGTTGCGCCATCCGCGCCCAGTTCCTTTGTCAAAGCGAGAGCAATATCCTTGGGGTAGACGCCCTGGGGCAGGCTGCCAGTCAAGGTAATGTGGATGGATTCAGGGACGCGCAGCCAGATGCGTCCGCTGATCATGATGGCTGCCAGATCGGAAGAGCCAATCCCAGTGGCAAAGCTGTTGAGAGCACCGTAGGTCACAGCATGGCTGTCCGCGCCGACGACCAGATGTCCCGGAAGAGCGCGGCCGGACTCAACGATCAACTGATGGCCTATGCCTTCCCCGACCTCCCACAGTAGAATGCCGTGCGTCGCGGCAAAGTCGCGCATGCGCTGGTGAAGCTGCGACGCGGCCCTGCTGGGCGCCGGCGCATAGTGGTCCAGGGCGAAGACAATCCGTTTTGGGTCGAAGACGCGCGTGCCGCCCATGGCGCTGAAGTAATCGAGAGCCATGGGAACTGACCCATCCGTGCCCAGCGCGTGATCGACGCGGCAGACTCCCAAATCGCCGGCGCGCAAATCCTGTCCGGATTTTGCGGAGAGAATCTTTTCGCTGATGGTTTTGCCAGCCATGGTGGAGCAGGCATACAAGCCTGCAATAAGATTATCAATAATGTGTCACTGCCACATGTTAATCATGACAGTGATGATCAAGGAGTTGGTGACATCAATCAGGAAGGCCCCCACCACCGGAACTACAAGAAACGACTGCGGCGCGGGACCGAATTTTTCTACCAGCTCTTCCATGCAGGCTACCGCATTGGCCGTGATGCCCAGCATGAAGCCGCAAAACCCGGTGGACATGACGGCCGATTCATAGTTGCGTCCCATCAGGTAGAAACAGGCGGTTACACACATGAGCCAGCACAGCACAACTTGCGCACCGAGAATCACGACAATGGGCAGCACCAGGTGCGCGAGTTCCCATAACTTTAAGGTCATAACCGCGAGAACGATAAAGAGGTAGAGAGATACCGTGGAGCAGGCATTCACCCCAGCCTGCGAAAGGCGGAAGAAAGAAAAACGGTCATTCAAGTTGCGAATCAAGGCGGCGGCGATCATGGCGCCAATGTAAGCGGGCATGGTGAAGCGCAATCGCTCCAGGCCGGTGCTGATCAGATTGCCCAGCCCCATGGCTACGCCGATCACTAGCACAACTTGCAGCAACGTTCCGCTTGAAGAAGGTTCATTTTCCGAAGCGTCCGAGACCGGCGTGGGCGTTGCTTGCGGTCCGAGTTTATGGCGGCGAATCAGGTGTTTTCCAATGTATCCGCCGACCAGGCCGGCAACCGTGATGCCGAAAATTGCCGAGGCTGCGGCCAGTTCGGTTGCGCCGCGCACGCCCCGCCCCTCAAAGGTTGGGCCAAAAGCCAGCGCAGTCGCCGGTCCTCCGGCCAAGGCTACCGATCCGGAGAGGATACCGATCAGCGGATTCAGTCCCATGGCTTTGGCCAGGCCCATGCCCAACAGGTTTTGCAGTACGGCGCCGGCGGTTGCCAGGGCCAGCATCAGCAGCACCGGAATCCCGCCGCGCCGGATCAAGGCCATCCGCGCATTCAGGCCGATGGTGGTCATGAAGGCGATCATCAGCAGATCGCGCAGAGTGGTATCCGGAGTGAAGTCCGCGTAACGGCCATGCAGGGCGAGTGCAATCAGCGCGAACACCAGTCCGCCCACGATGGAGGTGGGAATGCACAACCGGTCCAGAAACTGTAACCTGCGCTTAAGCCATCCGCCCAGCAGGATGCCGATACATCCCAGAGCCAGGATCTGCACAGCGTTGAGATCCCAGGTAGAGATGAAAACACCGGTCATGTGGGTTGCGGGAGCCATGATTGTCAAGTTCTGTAAATTTTCCGCCAATATGACGCTCGTCACAGAGTAGCGTTTCGGCCAGTGTGTAGACTACCTGTTTCGCGAATTCGCGGTTTGGGAAATAATGTAAGTTCGTGTAGGATATCGAGTTTTTCAAGTTTGAGCGGAAGCGGAATCAGGTGGTAAAAAGCCCGAAGGAGAACAAAGCCTGTGATCGTTGGAGTTCCTAAAGAAATTTATCCAGGAGAGCGCCGGGTAGCACTGACGCCCACGGTAGTTCCGCTGCTGGCGAAGACGGGGCTGGAAGTGGTGTTGGAAGCTGGCGCAGGCGAGCGCTCAGGATATCCCGACGCGCAATATCAGGAAAAGGGCGCGAAGATACTGTCGGAGCGCGGCGTGGTGTTTGCGCAGTCGGACATTGTCGTGCAGGTGCTGTGCCATGGCGCTAATGACAAGACCGGCGCGGATGATCTTTCACTGATGCGTCGGGGGCAGATGCTGGTCGGGTTCCTGCGACCGCTGGGTTCACCTGACTCGGTGCAGCAGGTGGCGAAAACCGGCGTGAGCGCATACGCGGTCGAATTGATCCCGCGCATCACGCGCGCGCAGAGCATGGACGCGTTGTCGTCCATGGCGTCCATCGCTGGGTACAAAGCCGTGGTGGTGGTTGCTGACGAGTTGCCGCGAATCTTTCCCATGATGACGACTGCGGCGGGAACAATTACGCCATCCCGCATACTCGTGATCGGCGCGGGCGTTGCCGGATTGCAGGCGATTGCGACGGCGAAACGGCTGGGAGCAGTTGTTTCGGCCTATGACGTGCGCCCGGCAGTCAAAGAACAAATACAGAGCCTGGGCGGACGGTTTGTGGAACTGCCGCTTGAAACCGCAACCGCGCAAGACGCCGGCGGTTATGCGAAGGCGCAGGATGAAGCGTTTTATGCCAAGCAGCGTGAGTTGCTCGGCAACGTGATCGCGGAGAGTGATGCGGTGATTACAACTGCGGCGGTTCCGGGCAAGAAGGCCCCGATACTCGTGACCGAGGCAATGGTGAAGCGCATGCCTTTGGGATCCGTCATCCTGGACCTCGCGGCGGAGCGCGGCGGAAACTGTGAACTGACGCGGCTGGGAGAGCGAATCGTCGCGCACGGCGTGACGATTATCGGGCCCATCAACCTGGCCAGCAACGCGCCGTATCACGCCAGCCAAATGTACGCGAAGAACTTGACGACCTTTCTCCAGACCCTGGTAAAGGACGGGAAGGTACGTCCGCCGGAGAGCGATGAGATTATTCGCGATACGCTGTTGACGCAAGGCGGGGAAGTGGTGAATGCCCGGGTGCGAGAAGGGTTGGGACTGCCAGCGCTAGTGGCGCACTAAGCAGCTTATTACCGGCAACAGCCATGCTACCGGCTTTGCCCGGATTGAACGATCTGTGACTTTGGGGGGACGACAACCGAGATTGCAGGCTACCGCAAGACGGCATTGAAGCTCGCAGGGATTCCTCGCTCCGCTCGGAATAAACTCCGTCGCAAGTCACAGGCTAAAGAACAATTTAAAGGAGGAAGAGTGCCAGCGGATTTTATTTCCAATCTTTACGTTTTCATACTGGCGGGATTTGTGGGTTTTGAGCTGATCAAGCGGGTCTCGCCGCTTCTGCACACGCCCCTGATGTCGCTGACCAACGCCCTCGATGCCATCGTGGTGGTGGCCGCGATCCTCATTGCCGGGCGGCATGTGACGCCCCTGACCACGGTGCTGGGTGCTGTGGCTGTGGCGGCTTCCTTCAGCAATATGGTCGGCGGATTCTTCATCACCGACCGCATGGTGCGCATGTTTAAGACGGGCAGGCCTAAAAAATGACCCACGCGTTTGCATTGCAGGAATACTTGGATTTCGCATACATCGCCGCGGTTGTGTTGTTCATGCTGTCGCTAAAGTGGCTGAGTTCACCGGCAACAGCGCGCTGGGGGGTGATCGCCGGAGAAATTGGCTCTGCCTTGGCGGTTGGCGCAACCCTCTATAACCCTGGACTGCACCAGTACAAGTGGATTGTTATCTCACTGATCATCGGTGCGGGCGTGGGCATCCCCCTCGGCATGGTGAAGATGACGGCGGTGCCGCAACGAACCGCCTTAAGCCATGCCTTTGGCGCAGCATCGGCGGCCATGATCGGTATTGCCGAGTATTACAAGGACACGGCGAGCTTGACCCGTTTTGAGATGGGCGAAATTGCGCTCGAAGTGATCATCGGGTCACTGACCGTCACCGGCAGCCTGATCGCCGCCGGAAAGCTGCAGGAGATCCTTCCGCAGCGCCCAATTGTGTATCGCGGGCAGAATATTGTCAGCTTGTCGATCCTAGGTGCGGCGTTGGCCTTGGCGGTTGCCCTGGTTGTCAATCCGGGTCAAGCGTATTTGTTCCCGGCGATGGTTGGAGTCGCCCTGATCTTCGGAATCATGCTGGTGACGCCGATCGGCGGCGCCGACATGCCGACGGTGATCTCGCTTTTAAACTCGTACGCTGGATTCTCCGCAGCCCTGTTGGGATTCGTGCTGAACAGCAAAGTACTCGTCGTAGCGGGCGCGCTCGATGGCTCTTCGGGCCTCATCCTTTCGGTGATCATGTGCAAGGCCATGAACCGCTCGTTCACGAACGTGATGTTCGGAGCCTTCGGGCAGGTGCAGGCGGGTGGAGCGAAAGACAAGGAAGATCGAATCGTACGCAGCGCAACAGCGGAAGAGGCGGCATCCGTTCTGGAAGCGGCGAGCAAGGTCGTCGTGGTCCCCGGCTACGGCATGGCCGTGGCGCAGGCGCAGCACAAAGTCCGCGAGCTGTATGACGCGCTGACCAAGCGTGGCGTGGATGTACAGTTTGCGATCCATCCAGTCGCAGGACGCATGCCTGGGCACATGAACGTGCTCTTGGCTGAGGCAGATGTTCCTTACGACCATCTGAAAGAGATGGACGAGATCAATGGCGACTTCCCGCAAGTGGATGTGGCGCTGGTGATCGGTGCGAATGACGTTACGAACCCCGCGGCGAAGACGGATAAGACCAGCCCAATTTACGGCATGCCTGTGCTGGATGTAGAGAAATCGCATACGGTGATGGTAATCAAGCGCAGTATGAATCCGGGCTTTGCGGGAATCGACAATCCGCTCTACTACCTGAACAACACGCTCATGTTGTTCGGCGATGCGAAGGCGTTCGTGAGCAACATTGTGAAGGAGCTAGGCGGAGGACACTGAGGGCCAATGGCTAAGGGCCAAGGGCCAAAGGTTGCGTGTTTCTTCTTTGTCTGGCCGCCTCGTACATCACCACCGCCGCGGCAACCGAGACATTCAATGACGCGACCTTCCCCATCATGGGGATGGAAACCACAAAATCACACTTCTCGCGGACGTGCTCATGCAATCCGTGGCCTTCCGCGCCCAGGATCAACGCGCAATCCATGTTGTAATCCACCTGATCGTAGGATTGGCTGCGGCTCTGATCGAGTCCTACGGTCCAGATATTGTGTGCTTTGATCGCTTCCACGGCACGACTGATATTCGTAACTTTGGCAATCGGCAAATACTCGGTTGCCCCGGCAGACGCCTTAACCACTGTGGCCGTGACGCCAGCAGCCCGCCTCTCCGGAATCACGATTCCGTCAGCCCCGGCTGCCTCAGCGGACCGGATGATTGCGCCCAGATTGTGCGGGTCTTCCACTCCATCCAGCACAATCAGAAAGCTGAAGTTGCCGCGTTTGTTTCCGAGCAGATCATCAAGATCGCCATATTGCTTTTCCGCCGTGACCGCCACTACCCCCTGGTGACCGGCGGTTTGGGCGAGCCGAGTGAGTTCGTCGCGAGGCATGGCCCGAACCGGAACACCGCCAGTGCGGCAAAGCTGAACGATTCGCTGGAGCCGGTTGTCTCCCCGGCCAGCCGCCACGGCCACATATTCAAATGCCCGTCCGCGCGCGGCCAGCGCCTCCTCAACAGCATGGATTCCATAGATGAATGGCACAAAATGAAGTATAGCTTGGAAGAATCGAGGGATTGCACATGATATGGCCAAGAGCTGAAAGACAAAAGCGGAACTCTGTTATCATTGGTTATAGCCGTCAGCACTCTTTGCCCAAGGCGGACCGGCAAATCGGGGAGAATGATTTTTTCTTCCCGTGTACAGGTGCTCCATGCCTTCCAAGCAAAGAACGGATCAACTTGTTGTGCTCTCGGTTGCCGGGTACGATCCCTCTTCCGGCGCTGGAATCAGCGCAGACGTCAAAACCATTGCCGCCCATGGCTGCTATGCCGTTACCTGCATTACCGCCCTGACCGTGCAATCCACCCAGGGAGTCAAACGCTTTGAGACTGTAGATGGCAGGCTCATCACAGAGAGCATGGAAGAACTGGCCACCGACTTCACTCTCTCGGCGATCCGGATTGGAATGCTTGGTTCATCTGAAGCGGTTCGCGCCGTTGCATCGTTTATCCGCCGTCATGAATTCAGCAATGTGGTGCTCGATCCGGTTCTCAAATCATCTTCCGGGCTGGAGCTGATTTCCCGCGATGGCGCGCAGGCGCTCAAAGAAAAATTGCTGCCGCTGGTCAACGTGGTCACCCCGAATATTGACGAGGCCTCAGCCCTTACCCGGCTCCGCGTTTCCAATGTGGACGAAATGCAAATCGCCGCTGCAGAACTGCACCGGCTGGGAGCGAGAAATGTGATCATTACCGGAGGGCATCTGGATCCTCCAGTGGATATGCTGAGCATAGGAAGTTCCGGAGAGATCAAGTTGTTCAAGGGCAAGAAGATCAGCGGGAGTTCCACTCATGGCACCGGCTGCGCGTTTGCTACCTCTCTGGCTTGTAACCTGGCTTTGGGCCGCAATCTAGCTAATGCCGTGAAGGCCGCCAAACAGTATGTGACTGATGCAATCCGGGATGCCATTCCCCTGGGAAAAGGCATAGGCCCGCTCAATCACCTGAACTCTCTCCGCGCAAAGTAGGAAAGGTACTTGGCCTCTAGTCCAGTTATCGTTGTTGAGGTGGAGTGCTATCCGGATTTTCCTCCTTCGGTTTCGGAGGGGCCGGTTTGTCCACGATGATTCGATTGTCGCGCGTGTGCAGGGCAGGTGCACCTTTGGTTTGTCGTTTAGCCAGGACTTCAGCCTGCATTCTGGTCTCAACCAGAGAGTCACTTTGCTGCGCCAGCTGGGCGAGCGGCCGTCCTTCCACTTCCGGCCGCGTGGAAACGGCAACTCTGGCATTGGCACGCTGGGCTTCACGGGCTCGCTCGTAAAAATCCTGCGCGGTTTCCTTGTCGCCATCCATTTCCGCCAGATAGCCCATATTGTTCAGAGCGAAAGCATTTTTTGAATCAAGTTTGTAGGCCTGCTGGAAGTATTCGCGGGCCTTTTTGCGGTCGTTGCGGTTCATGGCTGAAACGCCTCTCAGGTTCAGCCGCACCACCTGCGCCTCGCGGTTATCTGCCTTTGACATCTCTTGCCGCGCCTTGTCCGCATTGCGCGCCGCAATCTCGCTGATGGGTTTGCCGCGCCAGTCGCTATTAATGGCAATGATCACGGAATCGCGGGAGCCGGTCATGGCCGCCTGGTTGTAATACTGGATGGCCTGTTCCAGTTCGCCTTCCTTCTCCTTGGCGAATCCCATGTTGTTCAGGGTGAACGGATTTCTTGGGTCCAGCTTGAGCGCCTGTTGCAACACCAGGTCTGCCTCCGGGGCGCGGTCTTTCTTCAGCAGGCTGATGGCTTCGCTGTTCATGCGGTTCACCTTCATGGGGCCCTCGGCCGTACGTCCTGCGACGGCCGCCACCGCCTTGCCTTCCACCTCCTTGACCGTGGATCTGTCCACCACTGCATCTGAGGTGTTGGTCTGGGCCTGATCGTAAAAGCGCTGCGCACGATCACTGTCGCCTTCCAATTCAGACACATACCCCAGGTTATTCAAGGTGAACGGGTCGTTGGGATCGATGAGATAGGCCTTGTAGAAGAGCCTCTTGGCCTTGTTGACGTCGTGCTTCTTCAGCGCCTGCACGCCGTCACGATTAAGCTGCTGCACAGGCGTGTACTTGCTCTTCTTGGGCAAGGGAATCCGCAAGGTGCGGTCCTCAGCGGACAGCGTTCGCACCAACAGCAAACAAAAGAAAAACGTAAACAGGATTGGGAACAGTTTGCGATGCATCAGTTCTTCCGGTCCTTTTCCACCCTTTGTGAACTCAGGGCAGAAGCTCTGCTCTTGGCTTGGATGGCGCACCCCGGCTTTGGGTTGGGCTGGGACCAGGGAATAGGGAACAGGGCACAAACGATAGGGGACAGGAGGTTTCAGGCGGCCTGGCCTATTGCCTGTGGCCTAAACAGCCATCTGAGCTGCTGCTATCCGCATCCAAAGTGATTGGTTATGAAGCGTTCCCCATTCGCGATCCTCTTGTTATTGTCAGCGGCCATGGCGTGGCCGCAGTCGAATTCAGCCGAACCCCAACCGGCGTCCGGAGCACCCAAGACGCCCATGGGAAGTCCGCAAACTCCCGGATCTGCAGCCCCGGCGCCATCACCTGCGCCTGGGTCGCAGCCGACAACGCCAACGCCGCAGCAAAGCGTTCCGGCTCCGGCACAGTCTTTGTCGCCAACTCGACAACAGCCACCGGTGGCGCCCGCAAATCCTCCGGCTAATGAGCCCGAGCAGCCCAAAACCGAAATATTCGATAGCTCCGCCACCTCCTCCGGGTTGACTACAGATGGCCATGATCCGGTGCTCGACCCTCCGCCGCTTCCTTCTGGCAAAGCTACGCTGGTTGGGGGAATCGTCGTGGGCGTGGACCACATTCGCAACAAGATGACGGTAAAGATTTTTGGCAGCGGCAGTCGTTGGAAAGTAGCGTTCGATGAACGCACGCACATTTTCCGCAACGGCGCTGAAACCACGCAGCTCGCTATCAAGAAAGGTGAACGCGTCTACGTGGACACCATGCTCGACCGCAAAAAACATGAGGTGTTTGCGCGCAACATCCGCCTGGGAATTCAGGCCCCGTCAGCCGATGCCGATGGGCAGATCACGGACGTAGATACGGCCAAAGGCGTTGTAGCCCTGGTGGACAAGATCAATTCTTCGCCGGTCCATTTCAGCGTGGATAGCCAGACCAAAATCGTTTATGGAAGCAATCCAGCTTCTTTAAATGATTTGAAGCGAGGATCGCTGGTTCACGTCAGGTTTTCTCCAGAGCAGGCGAACCGTGGGATCGCAAGAGAAATCAGCATCATTGCCTCGCCGGGCGCCGAGTTTACCTACATTGGCAAGATCACCTATCTGGACATGCATCGAGGGACCCTGGCCGTGGAGGACAGCCTCGATCACCAGAACTATGAAATCCACTTTGACCCGGCTCATGTAGAAGCCAGGGACAGTCTTGGCATCGGATCAGAAGTGAGGATCGTTGCGGTTTTTGAAGGCGCACGTTATACCGCCCAATCCATCACGGTTACCAGGACCGCTGCCGCCGCTGAGAACCAATAAAAAACAACAGCGACGCCAAATGACGTCGCTGTATGCTGCTGCTCTCGCTACCCCGTCCGGGGAACTATCGCTTCTTAAGAAGAATTCCTCCGGCAAACATTGCCAGGCCTGCCAGGAGCCACTCAATCCGCCAGATCTGCACCGCCTGCCAGTCCAGAATGGTGGTGGCGGTATACATAAAACCGGTTACTACCGCGGCAACAATGCAAGCTACTCCAAGGAACAGTGCAATCAGGGAGGCATTGGTGTGTCCCATCGCATCGCGCGAAGCGACGACAGCCATCCAAGCTCGTGTTCCGATGCTTTTCTGGCCGGCCAGACTGGCAGTCCGTTCGGCGCCACAAACGTGGCAAAAGCGCGCGGCGGCCAAAAAATCAGCGCCACAGCGGTTACATACCTGTACTTCTGCCCCGGGCTGAGGAGCTTCCTGCCGCAAGGGAACGGCCGGCTTCCAAAACTCCTGCCCTTCATCATAGTTCCCAGCTAAGTGTGGCATTGTCAGACCCTCTTGTTGTGCTTGCTTTAAACGCACTCTGAGGGCCAAAACATTCATGTCTTAAGTCTTTGGCATCCAATAAGTTATGTATCCAGCCCACCTCTTTTCTGCGGGCAGAAGCAATAATTACGTTGTAAAAGCTTCAGGGTTTGGCTTTAGTATCTGCGGGGCATGCGGACGACCTTGGGATTCTCATGGCTTTTCTTCCAGAATCCCAGCAGCACCAAGTCAGCATCGCAGAAACTCAGGCCCTCGGGGCGGGATGAGCCGTCGTTGAAGATGTGCTCATCCAGAAGCGAACGCAGCTCACCAATGGAGATGTTCAAATAGCCGGCAGCTTCCGTTTCAGAGTAGTACTCTTTCATCGGGTTGAGCGACTTTGTCATAGGTTGGTCCCAATCTTTCTGGAGGAGAACAGCCTTCTTTTTACATCTTCTTCTCCCCTTGGGGAATCAGGTAAACTTCCCCGTAGAAGCTCTCATGACACCTTACAAGGGTAACTTCCCGTTCCGATGGTTAGCGTTGTTTTTGCCCTTATTTTTCATAATGTTAGGGGTAAGCTGTGCCTTGGCCGACGATGGCGCTAAGCCCAATGCCTTTGAGGCTTACAGCAAAAGCGGCTTTGAGCACTATTACAGCCTGGAGTACGACAAGGCCCTAGTTGACTTCCAAAAGGCTGTAGAAGCGAGTCCGGACGACCCTCGGGGCTACAACCACCTCCTGGAGGCCGTCCTGTTCCGGGAGCTTTACAAGCATGATGCCCTCGATACCAGCCTCTACACCCAGGAGGGCTTCCTTAACAGCAGGCAAATCATCCTTGATGCCGCGGTGAAGCAACGAATCAAGGAGCTTGGGGACAAAGCCATGGCCCTTTCAGAGAAGCGTCTCAAGGCCAATTCACAGGATGTCCAGGCGCTTTATGCGCGGGGGGTGACCCGCGGGCTGAAGTCTACCTACATGGGCCTGGTAGAGAAGTCATGGTTTGTTGCCCTTAGAAATGCTTTGGGGTCCCGCAGCGACCACGAGGCAGTCCTGGCCCTTAAGCCGGATTTTGTGGACGCCAAAACGGTGGTGGGCATCCACAACTACATCGTGGCTGTTCTCCCGCTCAAGACCAAGATTCTGGCCAGCATCATTGGCGTAACCGGAGACAAGAAGAAGGGACTACAGTATCTGGCTGAGGCCGGCAAGGCTGGAGGTGAATCCAGCGCGGACGCCAGGGTGGCCCTGGCGCTCTTTTTGCGCCGCGAGCAGCGATATCCGGAAGCCCTGAAAGTGGTAGAGACCCTGGTGCAGGACCATCCGCGCAACTTCCTCTTTGCCCTGGAGCATGCCAATCTGATGAAAGACGGCGGCAAGGGTCCCGCTGCCATTACCGCCTACCGCAACCTGCTGGATGCCTGCAAGGATGGAAAATATCCTGACCCGCATGTAGAACTGGCGCAATTTGGCCTGGGCGAAGCCCTGCGCGGCCAGAATCAGTATCCGGAAGCCATTCTGGCTTATGAGGCGGCGGGCAACGCCAGCAGCCACAATCATGAACTTCGTCAGCGCGCGCTGATTGCAGCAGGTGAGGTCTCTGACATGCTGGCCAAACGTGAAGACGCCTTAAAAGAGTACCGTGCCGCCATCGCCCTCGATTCTTCCAGCAACCAGGCAGAAACCGCCCGCAAGTACCTGGATAAGCCCTATAAAGCAGGGAACAGGGAATAGGGAATGGGGAACAGCTTTTATCTCGGAACCGCGAGCAATCAGATTGCGTAACAATCATTATCAGGAAACCGGGAAGGCTGATGGCCAGGGATTGAAGCCATGAGCCAAAAGGGACCTTACTAAATACTAAGGACTAACTACAGGAGTTCCCAATGTACTGCAACTACTGCGGCAAAGTTATTCAGGATGATGCCAATCTCTGCGCTTACTGTGGTACGCGTGTAGCCGGTATGGTAACGCGGCAGCGCCTGTTGCGCCCGCGCAGTGGACGTAAGATTGCCGGTGTCTGCCAGGGGTTTGCCGAGTATTTCGATTTGGATGTCTCGCTGATCCGAATCGTCTGGCTGGTGTGCGTAATCTGTGGCATTGGAGCGATCGCTTACGTTGTCGCCTGGATCATTATTCCCGAGGAGCCCCTGTATTTGGCGGCTCCGGCGTCGGGAACTGACAGTTCGCGAAGCCAAGTGTAGGCAATCTGGTGGCGGCAGGTTCTGGCCCCGGACCCTAAGTTCCAGGCGTGTGCGGCTGAATTTTGCCGGCGCTTTAGCCCGCAATCAAGGTGAAATCGGCGGTATGATGTCTTTCTAGCTGGGCCGCGTTTGTTATTCCGATACACTGATGCTCCGATAACCCGATGAACCGACTTCTTCTGGTTTTCCTTCTCGCAGCCACGTCCCTGTATTCACAAACGGAACCTTCCACGCCGCCGGGCGACGTATTCAGAGTGCGGGTGAACATGGTTATAGTGGATGCCCAAGTCCTTAATAAAAAGACACACCAACCAGTACCGGAATTGAAGTCGGACGATTTTTTGCTGTTTGAAAATGGGTCCAGGCAACAGATTACTTCCTTGAGCCAGGACCGGCTTCCGCTCTCGGTAGTCTTTCTATTCGACCTGACGGACAGCGTGCGGCCTGTGCTCAAGTCCCTTGCCGATGGCGCGCTCCAGGCGCTGCAGCATCTCAAGCCTGAAGACGAAGCGGCAGTGATGGTGTATTCCGCCTCGGCCAAACTGCTGCAGGATTTCACCACCGACCGCGAGTTGATTGTGAAGGCCATCGGCAAGGCCGGAACCATGGAAAGCGCCGAGGCGGCGTTCTTCAACGAAGGAATTTTTCAGGCTGCGGTGCAGGCCGGCAAAGCCATCATCCCGCGCAGGCGCGTGATTATCTGGCTGACTGACAACGTGCCCAATATCCCTTCAGAAGACGTGAGACAGCAGTATGGAAAAACCATAGCTGCGGAGAGCCTCCACACAGAGAATGAAGCTTTTGCCCGGCTCTTCAAAACCGGCACTGTGGTCTTCACCCTGTTGCAGCGCAGCGCGATCTCAGAAAGCGAATTTATGCGGGCGTTTAACCATCCGATCGACCTGCTGTATCGCAGAATGTATCCGCCGGGTGACATCTACAAATACACGCGCCAAACCGGTGGACAGGTAGTGGAGTCGTACAGCAGCAGGAAGATCAGCGCGAAAATGGCCGACCTGATTGACCAGATCCGAACGCGCTATGCGCTCGGCTTCCATCCTTTGGCCGACAGCCAGCAACGCTTCCGGGAAATCCGCCTGGAAGTCTCGCCGGAAGTGCAGAAACGCGAAGGCAAGCTGATGGTGGAGACTCGTCGCGGCTATTACCGATAAAGAACTGCCACAATCTTTTTAGCCGCGAACAAACGCGAATACACGCGAATGAGAAGAAGGGAAGTTCTTTCGGTTTTGCTGATGCCCGGATAAACCCGATGCACCGATACCCCGATCTCACAAGCCAGGTTTTATCGGCGCGCATCCGTTGGTCAGTGTCATCAGCGGCCAGGTCCTATTTCTCCGCTGAAGCCGCTTTCTGGCTGGTCTCTGAGAACGCGCGCGCCTGGTCCATCATCTTCCGCGCCTGCGCGCTAGGTACGCCTTGCGGTTCTTTGTCCAGGTATTGCTGCAATTCCGCCATCTCGTCTGAATAATTGTTGAGTCCCATCATGGCGCGCGCTTTCACCAAGTGAATGGGAGGATAGTCCCTTGGGGCCAGCGCCTGTGCTTTTTCCAACTGACGCAACGCCGGTTCATATTGCCCTTTGGCGATCAATGCCTTGCCTAATTCGAAATAGACCTGCCAGGAATCCGGGGACAGAGCCTCGCCGCGCTGCAAGGTGCGGATGGCGTCATCAAATTTCTGTTCCGTGTTCAGGACGGAGCCCATCACGATGTAAGCCAGAGCGCAATTCTCGTCATCCTGAATTGCCTGTTGCAGGTCGGCCACGGCTCCCGGGCGGTCGTTCGAATCCATTTTCAAGATGGCGCGCAAGGTCAGCGCATCCGCATACTTGGGATAAATCTCAAGAGCTTTGGCCAAATGCTTTTCTGCCTCAGCGTTCTTCCCTTTAAGGCTTGCCGCCCTGGCAGTCTTCAATTCGTCACGCGCTTTCGCTGGAACCCGGTACTGGGCCACGGACATGGAGTTTGCCGAATTGCCATCGGACGGAGTGCTTCGTACAGCCATGCGCAGATTGATGGAAGCAGGCATTCTGTCCATTTCCACCCGCTGGTGCGTCTGTTCCAGTCCGGAGGTAGCTACCACGTCATACAGGCCGGAGTTTACCTGCGAGAACTCAAACATACCTGCGGCGTTGGTATAGGCGGAGTTGAGAGTAGAACCGTTGGCATCACGCAAGTCCACCTGAACATCTTTGAGAGGCCTGTTGTCGGCGGACATCACCGTTCCGGTGAGCGAAGTGGACATGCCGCGCGAGGCGAACATGGCTCCTCCGGGCCGCTGTTGTTGCTGCTGATAAAGATCGAGTTGGGCCAGGGAACCAATGCTCAATGCGATCAGGACAAGAGCGAAACCTGCTGCGCTGCGGACCATAACTTGTAACCTGTATGATGGAATCGAAGAGGAAAATTCCTGGACCTGGGGGCAGGGGAACCGAGCCTGGCTACCTCAACTGGCACGGCGCTCATCGCGTTCGTGCTGACAATAGGATGTTTGCAGGATTGATGAGTTGTATACTTTTCGGCGCATGTCAAGGAAAAAATTTTTGCAGCAGCAGGCAACTGTAGAAGATCGTTTTCAATTCACGGAGCACGCGCATTGATCGTCCGCCCGGCAAAGAACATCCTCGGCGCCCTGCGCCTTCCCGGAGACAAATCCATTTCCCATCGTTATGCCATGTTGGGAGCAATCGCCGGGGGCACAACTCGCCTGACCAATTTTTCCACCGGCGCGGATTGCGCCAGAACCCTGAGCTGCCTGCGCCAGTTGGGCAGCGAAGTTTTCCGCAGCCCGGAAGGCTTCATTGAAGTTCGCGGCCAGGAACGATTGCAGCCTCCCTCAGACAGCCTCGACTGCGGCAACTCCGGTTCCACCATCCGAATGCTGTCGGGAATCCTTGCCGGCCACGACTTCGAATGCCAGTTGCACGGTGACGAATCGCTCTCCCGCCGTCCCATGGGCCGGGTCATGACTCCGTTGCGGCAGATGGGAGCGCAGATCCATGCTTCGGACGGCGATCGCCCGCCGCTGAGGATTCACGGCGGACGCCTGGAGGCCATCGAGTACAAGATGCCGGTGGCCAGCGCGCAGGTGAAATCCGCAATCTTATTTGCCGGGCTGCTCGCCCAAGGCGAAACCGCAGTGGAGGAGCCGTATCGCACCCGCGACCACTCAGAGCAGGCATTACGCGCCTTTGGCGCAGAACTCTCGCGCAGCCGCAATCGCGTGGTCATTGCCGGAGGGCAGAAATTGCAAGGCATTCAGGCAGCAGTTCCCGGCGACATCTCTTCTGCCGCGTTCTTTCTGTGCGCAGCAGCCCTGTTCCCCGATTCGAATCTGGTCATTGAAGATCTTTTACTTAACCCCACGCGGGCTTCGCTGCTGGACGTCTTGCGTCTGCTGGGCGCCAGAATTTCCGTCATCAACCTGGAAGACCATCATGGCGAACTGGCAGGCACCATCAAGCTGGAGTATGGAATCCTGAAGGGCGCCACAATTTCCGGGGGACAATCCGTGGCCCTGATCGACGAATTGCCGGTGCTGGCCGCCATTGCTCCATACACCCAGGAAGGCGTCGAGATTCGCGATGCCGCTGAGCTGCGGGTGAAGGAATCAGACCGGATCTCCCTGGTAGCGCGGAACCTGCGCGCCATGGGCGCCGAATGCGAAGAGCGCGAAGACGGATTGCGCGTCCCCGGCAACCAGAGGCTGCACGGAGCAGAAATAGATTCCGGCGGCGACCATCGGATTGCCATGGCATTCGCCGTGGCCGCTCTGCGCGCCGAAGGCGACAGCCTGATTCACGGCGCGGAGGCAGCTCGCATCTCTTTCCCGGAATTTTTCCAGATGCTTGAGTCAGTGACAGAGCGATAAAACTTCTACCACAGAGGGCGCAGAGGGAACTTAAGATTTAACAATCCCTGATTTGGGTTTTCCGATGCCCCGATCAGCAGACGAGCTGTTCGCGCGACAACTTCAACCCGTCCAGATTGCCCAGCACCGTCACTGCGATCTTGTCTGCCTGAAAGAGATGGTTGGCCATCTCGGAAAGATCGGCTGCTGTTACCGATTCAATCTGTTCGATGGTTTCATCCAGACTGAAGAAGCGATCAAAATACATCTCCTGGCGGGCCAGGTTGGACATTCTGGAAGTGCTCGATTCCAGACTGAGCATCAGGCTGCCTTTGAGCTGGTCTTTGGCGCGGCGTACTTCTTCGTCTGCCAGCGGCGCTTGTTTCATCTCGCGGAATTCCGCCAGCACGGACTCAACTACTTTTGGCGTTGATTCAAGCGAGGTGCCCGCATACACCGTAAGGCAGCCCGTGTCGCGATAGGGATTCAAGTCGCTATAGATGGAATACACCAGGCCCTGCTCTTCCCGGATTTTCTGGAACAACCGGGAACTCATGCCGCCGCCCAGCACCGTGTTAAGCACGTAGGAGACATAGCGCCTGGAATGTGAGATGGGGTGCGAGGGTACTCCCAGGCAAAGCTGTACCTGCTCCAATTCCTTTTTGTTGCGGGTGATGATGCGCGGTGTCACCGCCGGGGCGGGCTGATGGTATCCATTCGGTACCGCGTTGAGCGCAGAGAAGCGGTCGCGGATGAGGTCTACGAACTTTGCATGGTTCAGATTTCCTGCCGCTGAAATAATGATGTTATTCGGGGCAAAGCGCTTCCGGTAAAACTCGAAGAGGTTCTCCTGCTTGAACGAGCGGACCGTCTCCTTGGTTCCCAGGATGGGTTTGCCCAGCGGATGGTCCTTCCAGAAATTCTGGGTGAAGAGTTCGTGGACGAGATAGTCAGGGTTATCTTCGTCCATTTTGATCTCTTCCAGGATTACGCCTTTCTCCCGGGCAATGTCCTTGGCATTGAACACCGGGTTCAGAACCAGGTCGCTCAGGATATCCATGGCAATGGGCAGATGGTCATCCAGGACTTTGATGTTGAAGCAGATGGTTTCTTTTCCGGTGAACGCATCCATGTTGCCGCCGATGGAGTCCACCTCCCGCGCAATCTGCTGCGCGGAGCGTGACTTGGTTCCTTTGAACACCATGTGCTCGGTAAAGTGGGAGATGCCGTTGAATTCCAGTTCTTCATCCCGCGAACCGCTCTTCATCCAGATGCCGATGGCAACCGAACGAATGTGCCGCATCTCTTCACTCAGGACGATTAGCCCGTTGGGCAGAACGACGCGGTGAATGTCGCGAGGCTCACTGACTTTGGCGCTGGCTGTTGCCATGAATTTCTTTCTCGAACCCTCTATTTTTGCTTTGATAATTTGGTGGAGCTGCTTGCTGTTTTCTTTGGTTAGCAGTCCCTAAAGAAGCCGTTTCAGTTGATGTGAACTGTAACCTCGTCAGTGTCACTGGCGAACTACTCAATACTAACTACTAAGTACCGCTCCGTCCACATGTACAATCACCTAAGAGCATTGGATGCATGGCAGATCAGCTACAATCCAGCCTTTTAGGGCTTGATTTTCAAGAACTTACAAGCCTTGTCCAAAAGCATGGGCAGCCCGATTATCGGGCCCGGCAGCTCTTCCAGGCCATCTACCCCCAGCGCCTGGGCAGCCTGGAGGCCATCTCCACGCTACCCAAACAGTTCCGGACAGCCCTGATGACCGAGGGGCTCGACATCCGCCAACCTGGGGTAGAGAAGAGCTTCAAATCCTCTGACGGGACCATCCGGTACCTGATCGCCATGCCCGACAGCGAGACTGTCGAAGCCGTATGGATGCCGGAAGGAGACGGCGGGGAAGCCGGGGACGGCAGCGAAGCCGGCGACAGCGAATGGAACCGGGCCACGATCTGCGTCTCCAGCCAGGTCGGCTGCGCGGTCAATTGCCAGTTCTGCCTGACGGCGCTGCTGGGCGTCAAGCGCAACCTGCAGGCGGGCGAGATCGTCGGCCAGGTTACGGCTGTACTGAATGACCGCGGAGTGGACCTGGAACGCCAGCGCGTGAACATCGTCTTTATGGGAATGGGCGAGCCGTTCCTGAACTATCCCAACTTCGTGAAAGCCGCGCGCCTTCTGGTGGAGGGGGTGGGCTTTCCTGAATCACGGATGACGGTTTCCACTTCGGGCATCGTGCCTCGTATCTATGACCTGGGCAATGAGCCGGTCCGTCCCAAGCTGGCCATCTCCCTGAATGCCTCCAACGACGAATTGCGCGAGCGCATCATGCCCATTAACCGAAAATGGAATCTGTCTCTGTTGATGCAGGCGGCACGGGAGTTTCCTCTGCGCAATCGCGAGCGCATCACGTTTGAATACGTTCTGCTGGATGGGGTGAACAATGATCCAGCCCACGCCCGCGAAGTGGTGGAGTTGGTGCGCGGCGTCCGCTGCAAAGTCAACCTGATCGCGTTGAATCCCGGCCCCGGCATCGATTTTTCTACTCCGGCAGACCGCAAGGTCCAGACGTTCCAGGCTGTGCTGATCCAAGCCGGCATTCCGACTTTCATCCGCCGCCCCCGCGGGCGGGATATCTATGCGGCGTGCGGACAGTTGAAACGCAGCGGGTAGGGATTAATACTCAACCGGCCAATTAGCAATTTCGGAGAAGCGCTGGGGTTCGCCAGAACCGCGGCCGCAGTGCGGGCAGTTGAAGAGGACGCAGGGCCGATGTTGAAACTCTTTGATAATGTCCCCTCGCGGACTCAATAGAAATGTCCCCTAAACTGAGATCTCCAGCCAGAAAAGGAGATCTTGTTGAAGAGGACAGCGATGAGCAATCGCGAGCTGGAGCGGGTAGCAGTGATGGGAC
>DATDGL010000248.1:0-36121 GCA_036522115.1 Candidatus Angelobacter sp. | reverse complement strand
AAATCTGTGGCGTCGCCCTATACGACGATTTCAGAACTTTTCTGCTTAATCTGATGAAAATGATCCTGATCCCAATGGTATGGCGAGACCTGGGATTGAGCCGCCTATCTGGATGTAGGCTTCGAGAGTTTTCTGTGAATCTCCGTCGCCGAGCATCACCTGATAGGGATATTTTCCTGATGCTGTGGCACTGACAGTATAGCTAGGAGAACATCTGTTATAGGCGATCGTGACCGTGCCATCCAACCAGGAGTTGGCCTCCTCAAAAGGCGACTGGCCAGACATAAACGTTATAATGGCGCTTGACTTTTCATCACTGTCATTACACCACATCACGAAATCCCCGGCCGCCACTGCCGCGTCATCCACTCCCGTGGACCTAATATCAATAGTGAACTCCTTAAAAGTTGACACTCAAATCCTCCCTTGGCCCCCTTCCAAAGCCGGGGAATGCTTATGCGGCGTTTAGTGAGAGCATTTAGTAGGTTCACTGGCCATAACGATTCCCAGCAAAAACCGCGCCTATGGTACCACAATTATTGACATTGTAAGGTACGCTCTTGATGACCGTCCTCCGTAGCCGCAGGGAAGAATGACATCTTACTCCCGGTGATACAATTTTTTGTTTGGCTCAAATCAAGCAGGAAGGATCGGTGTTATGCCTGAAGTCCTGACTCCGGCTGCTCCCGCGCCGCCACCGTTGGTGGCGCTCACGGAAGATGAAGTTCTGTTTCGCGATAACGTTCGTCAGTTTGCCAATGAGAGCATCCGTCCAAAGGTACGCCAGATGGATGAGAAAGGCGTGTTCGATCCCGCCCTGATTGACCAGTTCTTTCAACTGGGCCTGATGGGCATCGAAATTCCCGAGCAATACGGCGGCGCGGGCGGCAGGTTTTTTGAATCCATTCTTGCCGTGGAAGAAATCTCGCGCGTCGATCCTTCCGCCGGTGTAGTGGTGGATGTACAAAATACGCTGGTCAACAATGCTCTACTGCGCTGGGCTACGGACGACCAGAAGAAGCGCTACCTGCCGCGCATGTCCAGCAATACGGTTGGCGCTTATGCCTTGAGTGAAGCTGCTTCAGGCTCGGACGCATTCGCCATGCAGGCCCGGGCCCAGCTCAAAGGCAGTGAATACGTCCTGAATGGCCGCAAGTTGTGGATTACGAACGGAAAAGAAGCCGGCCTTTTTGTGCTGATGGCCACCGTCGATCCGTCTGCCGGATATAAAGGCATTACCGCATTTCTGGTGGAGAAGAGCTTCCCCGGATTCAGCGTGGGCAAAAAAGAGGACAAGCTGGGCATCCGGGCCTCCAGCACCTGTGAACTCATCCTGGAAGACTGTCGCGTACCCAAAGAGAACGTTCTGGGCGAAGTGGGCAAGGGATACAAAATCGCCATTGAAACTCTGAACGAAGGCCGGATTGGCATTGGCGCGCAGATGGTTGGGCTGGCCGGCGGGGCCTGGGAGCATGCGCTCAAGTATTCGCAGGAACGCAAACAGTTCGGCAAGACTATCTCTGATTTTCAGGGTATCCAGTTCCAACTGGCGCAGATGGCCACGGAAATTGAGGCGGCGCGCATGTTGGTGTATAACGCGGCGCGGATGAAGGATGCCGGAATGAATTTCGTAAAAGAAGCCGCCATGACCAAGTTGTTCGCGTCACAAGTGGCCGAGCGAGTGGCCTCCCTGGCGGTGGAGATTCTTGGCGGGGTGGGATTCACCAAGGATTATCCGGTGGAGAAGTATTATCGTGACGCCAAAATCGGCAAGATTTACGAAGGCACCTCCAACATGCAGCTTCAAACCATCGCCAAGCTGGTGCTGGGAGGCAAATGATAGGACAAAAGTAAGGATCTAACAGCGTTCCTGTTTTCTTTCAGGCGGTAGTCAGGGTTGAGATTAGCAGATTCTAAAGTCCATGTTTGGATTTCCCTTTCGGCATGGCGGACTCCATTGTTTTCCGCCATCCTGCTGGGTTAGACTACCAAGCAACTTCTAGCTTAACCCCCAGAGCAAGAAGAACTTAGCGCAGGAGTCAGAGTGGCGCCAGAGTGCCCAAGGGAAGTGCAGGACCTGTCTGAGGTGCATGCGTTCTATGTGTCTCTGCTGGAACCGTGCCTGGGACATCCTATACCTGTGCCCGCCGAGGTCAAGGGAGCCCTCAATCCTCCCGGCGAATCTCCTGACTTGATCAACGCGCTGAAGTTCTGGCTGGATCTGCTGGACATGGCGATCACGCCGCCCATGATCCGCGAAACCCTGAAGCGCGAACATCAATCCGGAATAGCCCACGCCCTGCTCCGGTATTTTGTGGCCAAAGCTTCATCGCGCGCCAGCGACCGCGACAAATGCGATTGCGTGATCACATTCCTCTTCCGCGACCCCTGCCCCGATTCGGTCAAGCAGTGGCCACGTCCGGAGATAGACAGTTCGTATCATCACTTGTCTCTGGCAGCGCTGACGTTTGAAGGTGAAGTCTATCGCGCGCTGGGCGATGTGCATTTTGAACCGATGCCGGCGGCCCAGGTCCAGCTCTTGAGCGAATTCGAGTATTTTCATCAGGAGTTGGAGGAGTTCCGGCGCTTCGACCAGATCACAGATTCCGCGATGGTGCAGCGGGTCCGCGAATTGAAACAGTCATTAGGAAGGTCTTTCTACCATCCTGATGCGCTGGCTGCCATTGCCGTGTGGAATGACGTGTTCGGCCGCAAGTTCGACGAACTGTTCCATGACGCCACCAAACAAATCAAGACCTTCGCCGAGCATGTTACGCGTGAGGGCGGCAGCATCTTGAGCCGGGTGGAGGGAGACATCACCGTCAAGCAGCTCTCCGAAATTGAAAGCCAGCAAATCCTGGCCGCAGACTATCAAAACGCTCAGGACCAGTTCCGCCAGGTTTCAAAATACAAAAAAGCGGTGGACCACAGGCGAGTCGCGCGTCCAGCCGCTCCTATTCCGCCGCTTCCTCCGATAATGGCCGGCTCGCAGCCCGGAGTTGCAGCAAATCCAGCAGCTTCGTACGCTGCCGCTGCGGGGCAACCCGCACCAATCCCACGGAACGTTCCTGTGGCCCCCATGGCCCAGGAAAGGCAGCAGGCGGAAGTCATCGCAGTTGCTCCTTCTGCCGCGGTGCAGAACGCTGTGCAGGAAGGAAAGCTCCACAGCACCAAAGAAACCATCAAGAACCATGTACGCAGCGCCGACACCAGGTTTGCCAACCTGGTTCCGGTCAGAAAAAACAACATGACGCTCACCCCGGCTGAAGTTGAGGCCTTCCGTGTGGACTACGGCGGGGAAAAGAGCTTTCGCGCTGATTATGCCAATATCCTGATGCTCCTGGTCAGCTATCATGCGCGCATGATGATTGAAGTGGATGAGTACCGCCAGAAATCCAATTCTGCCTATCTATGGAAGCCCCATGCTGATGCTCTGGGTTATTTGCTCAGCACCTTCGAGCGCATCAACCTGGAAGCCGAACAGATCAAGAGAACCGCTCTCCAGCGTGGGTTGCAGGATAAAGCCACGGCAGTCGAGGCCACCCTGGAAAAAGTCAAGAAATATGCCCACACGGTTTCTGAAACCTTGCACGCCGCCGATCATAGCTTCAGCAGTTAAATCCCAGCCGTCGAGCGCTCCACTTCCCGTTTCGGGAATATCCGTCAAACCATAGAAAAATAGGATAAATCTAAAAATATCTGGAGCCGTTTCCCATCATGGAACCAGTTCATTTTTCTCGTCAAGAAAAATGCAAGAATTTTGGACTCGTCAAATGCTAACCGGGATAGAATGTCGGCCACTTTGGCTGGGGCGTTCTGTTGCTGTTCTGTATGACCCTTTGAGGCCCCGGCGCAGGCCGGGGCCTTTTTTTATCGTTCATCACTCGCAATGTTCCTTGCTGCGCTGGTATGCTTTTGCTGTTTCAAAGTTTTTCTAAGGACAGGATCATGAAGAGAACCGTGTTGCTGCTTGCCATTTGGGCATTGGTCGTGTGCTCCGCCCACTCACAACAGCCGGCTCAAAGTCATTTCGACGGCAAAACCTGGTGGGACTACGTCAAAGTGCTGGCCGACGACAAGATGGAAGGCCGCGAAACTGGCAGCGCCGGACTGCGTCAAGCGGAAGCCTACATAGTTGAACAACTCAAGAAAGATGGCTTGCAACCCGCCGGAGTGAATGGTTACTACCAGCCGGTTAAGTTCGTATCGCGCCAGATCGTCGAAAAGGATTCCAGCCTTGCCCTGGTGCGGGATGGTAAGACGGCGCCACTTACTCTGGGCGACGACGCTATTTTCAGTACCCGAATCGATCTTGCTCCTTCGCTCGAAGCCCCGCTGGTCTTTGTAGGAAATGGATTCGCCGTCCCGGAGATGAATTACGACGATTTCGCAGGCGTGGACCTGAAGGGCAAGGTCGCCGTCATGGTCTCCGGCGCGCCGGCTGAAATTCCCGGCGCTTTGGCCTCCCACTATCAATCTGCCGCTGAACGCTGGAAGGCCTTGCAGAAGGCCGGCGCCATAGGAACCATCACCATTCTCAATCCTGCTTCCATGGACATTCCGTGGTCGCGGATCTCCGTTAACCGCGCCCATCCCAACATGGCGCTGGTAGGCGAGGAATTTGATGAAACACCGGGACAAAAGCTGTCTGTGCTTTTCAACCCGGCCAAGGCCGAGCAACTCTTTGCCGGTTCCGGCCATAACCTCCAGGAAATCCTGGAACTGGCTAAAGATCGGAAGTCATTGCCCCACTTTCCTCTGGCCGTGTCCATCAAAGCCAAGGCCAAGGTCGAGCACAAAACTCTGGAGTCAGCCAACGTGATCGCCACTCTTCCCGGCAGCGATCCGAAGCTGAAGGATGAGTACGTGGTGCTCTCCGCCCACATTGATCACATCGGCATTGGCGAACCCATTAACGGAGACCGCATCTACAATGGCGCCATGGACAATGCCGCTGGCAGCGCTCTTCTACTGGATGTGGCTGCGTCTCTGAAGAAATCACCCGAGCAGCTCAAACGCTCTCTGCTGTTTGTATTTGTCACGGGAGAGGAAAAAGGCCTGCTGGGATCAAAGTATTTTACTGCCCAGCCCACTGTAAAGGCTGATTCAATGGCAGCGGACGTCAACGTGGACATGTTTTTGCCTATCGTTCCGCTGAGAGTTCTTACCATTCTTGGAGTGAACGAGTCGGATCTGGGTGAGGAGGCCCGCGAGATCGCGGAATCTCTGGGAGTGAAAGCACAGCCGGATCCGGAGCCGCAACGGAATGCCTTCATTCGCAGCGACCAGTACAACTTCATCCGTCATGGGATTCCCGGCCTGGCCATGCAGGTGAGCTTTGAAAAAGGCTCTCCGGAACAGAAGATCTTCAAGGACTGGCTTACGCAGCGATATCACGCGCCCTCGGACGACCTTGAACAGCCGGTTGACACTTCAGCAGCCGCCAAATATGAAGAGATTGTCCGTTCGCTTATGGTGCGTGTCGCCAACGACAGTCAGCGTCCGCAATGGAAACAGAACAGCTTCTTCCGTCGCTACGCGCAGGCGAGCGCCGGAGGAAACTGAAAGGGCACTCATGTACATCAATATGGAATATGTGTACATTAGGTGATATCCTCTTTAAATAGGGAAAGGAATGACTCTTATGGCTACTGCAACGAGGGGTCGCTCGCACAAGCACTTTCAGTTGGATTCCGTGAAGATCAAGCGCGCCCAAAAGGCTTTGCGAGCGAAAACCGAGACTGAAGCCATCGAGCGTGCATTGGATTTGGTAATTTCCGAACACGAGAACAACCGATTGGCTCTTGAAGCCAGTGAGCGCTTCATCAAGAGTGGCATTGACATCAAGGATGTATACGGCACGCTAGGCGATTAAATGCAGCCTGCCCTTTTCGACTCTTCCATTTACATTACAGCACTGAGGCGAGGAGATAATGCGGCTTTGGGGCTCCGACGATTTGCTATGGATGCACCCCTGTGGCTCAGTTCGGTAGTGCTCGAAGAGCTTTATGCTGGCGCCGCCGAACGCGATCGTCAGGTTGTGGAGCGCCTGGAGCGAGATTTTGACAGAGCGAGACGTATTCTGGTGCCGAATCTTAGCGATTGGACTCAAACCGGCAGAGTGCTTGCTCGCTTGGCGGCCAAGTATCACCACGAACAGATCGGACAGGGTCGATTGACCAATGACGCGCTGATCGCGATGAGCGCGGCACGATCGGGCTTCAGAGTGATCACGGCCAACGAACGAGACTTCAAGAGACTCGCGGAGTTTCGCACCTTCCAGTGGCAAGTGACCACTCTATAACATGCATTTGTGGTTGACATGCCAGGTTGGCAGATTCTATTTCACCCGAGAGAACTTTATGGCTCTTCTGTGGAGACTCACGATGCGTATGACGCTCTCGCTTGCTTGCGTTGGTATGGCTCTTCTGGCATCTGGCTGCGCCACCCATCGCGTCAGCGTGGCCCCGGCAGCACCAGCTCCGGTCATAGCCTCCGATACGGTGCGCGAAGCTCTGCCGAATGACTATCTACGTATCAGCTTTCTTCCGGCGGGCGTTGTACCTACAACCCTGTCGCGGCCCGGAGCTTTGCGAGCATTCACGACAGCGACCACGCTCTATGCGCCGCCACTTAAACTCGCGGATGTCCCTTACTATTCAGGGTTAGCGAATGATGACAAGAATGTGCTGGTGGCCATGCGTTGCCGTCCACCGCACCCGGAGACGGTGGACGCTGTGCTCGCGACCTGGCCCAATGTCTTCATGGCCGTCCAACGCGACATTCCGCTGAATCCCGGTGACTGCAATGCACAGGCGGTAAATACAGCCACGCAGATGGCGTGCTTTGCCAGGGCTTTCAGCGACCCTCCGGGAACAGCGGTTCCCACATCGCTGGCAAGTACCTTCAGCTATGCTGGAACGCTCTATGATGCCAACCACACAGCACTTGCCAAAATGGCTGCAGAGCAATTACGGAATCTACCCGGCGTTTAGCGGGCTCGGCTACTCGGTCAAAGATTCTTACTCGCTCGCTAGCCAGCCAATGACCTCGCAACAGATTCTGGTGAAGTCAGTATCGTCGGAATACATCCTCAAGAATGTTTCGCTTGCCGACGCCGGCTGCCGCTGCATTTCAGTCTCGCCTTATCCCGGCAGATCGAACGCTCCCTTCGACCCCGGCTTTATCTTGCAAGCCGGTGGCGATGGCGCATGCAAGCCGGTGAATCGGCTGGCCGTAAGCCAACAACGCTAATCCGGGATCAGATCCCCCGAGTCTGGCGATTACCAAAGGATCCAGCACTCAACTGCCTCTCCCGTCGGTCGTAAGTTACCCGTAACTCAGGTGTTCGTCGTAACCCAAATCTTCTAATCAAGAGTTACAGTAATGCCACAATTCACGCCACTCTTCGTCTGGGAGGCTGCTGGTGCGACGCTCTTTCCCTGGCGTAGGCGTGTTCTTACTTCTCTTTCTGACGGTCTTCTCACTTGCTTTCTGTGGTGCCCTCCGATTTTCTAAGGCGCTGAACGAGGAGGACTACGACTCTTCCGGTCATGTTCCTAGGTGCGCCCCTGATTGAGCCAGAGTAGATGGTTCCATAACTTCATTGCCGATTAGGAGAAGTATGCCAAGACTTAGAACTCTTCCATTCACGGCAGTAGTGCTTTCCTTGCTCTTATACTCAGCAACTTGTGCGGCCCAAGCTTCATCGCCGGCGCCGCGGATATTCTTCAGCGATTTGGACAGCGGGCCGAATTCCGGTGGCGAGAACGTCAACGGATCTGCTGGCGCTTATGTGACGCTTTATGGAAATTTCTTCGGGTCAGGCCAGGGCAGCTCCAAAGTTACCTGGAATGGGCAAAACTGCCTGCGCGTCGTGGGTCCCACAGGTTCTTACAACGGATGGGGAAGCTCCTACTTCTGGTATCAGAAGATCATTGTGCAACTGGGTTCCGGCTGCACGGCGGGAACCGGCAATTTTGTGGTCACGGTGAACGGCAACGCTTCCAACGGTATTCCCTTTACCGTCCGGTCCGGCAATCTGTTTTTCGTCTCTACTACGGGCAGTGACAGCAACAATGGCAGTTTTGCCACTCCTTTTGCCTCTATTCCTCACTGCAAGAGCGCCCTGAAAGCCGGCGATACCTGCTACATCGAAAACGGAGTTGTGGCCAGGACGGTAGACAATTTCGACGCCACGCTGGAGCTTGAGAGCGGCGGCTCAGCGGGCAGTCCGATTGCGTTTGTGGCTTATCCGGGAGCGACGGCCACTCTGGGCAGCTCCGGCATTACCTATGGTATTCGCGTTCCCAACATCAACGTCTCAGCCAACTATGTGACCGTGGCCGGGTTGTTCTTCAGCCCCAGCGAGCAGGGCATGAACCCCACGAACTCCAACAACTGGAGGGTCATCGGCAACAACTTCCAATGTCCCAATGCCAACGGTCAGGACGGATGCTTCACCACCAATGAAATCAGCACCATCAAATACCTGGGCAATGAGGTCACCAATGTGGGCGTGGCCGCAGCCAGCAAGCAGCAGCATGCGGTGTATTTTTCCAGTGACACCAATCACGTGGAGGCGGCGTGGAACTACATCCATAACAACCGCAGTTGCAGAGCCATGCAGTTCCATTCGTCACCGCTGGGCGGTGGCGGCGCCAGTGATCCCTCCGGCCACAACCAGTTCGATCTTTCGGTCCATGACAACCTGATTCACGATGATCCCTGCGATGGCATCAACTTCGCCACCGTAGATCCATCCAAGGGAAAGGTGGAAGCCTACAACAACGTGATCTACCACGTAGGGATCGGGCCTGCTCCGCAGGACGGCGATTCCGGCGACTATAGCTGTATCTACCTGGCATATATCACGAATACCGGCCCAGTGGGAACAGGGACGGTGGAGGTTTACAACAACACGCTCTACGACTGCGGATCGCACGTTGCCAGTTTCGCTAATAACGGCAGTTTTATGATCAATGGCGGCGCAGCGGGACTGAACATCAAGATTCGCAACAACATCATGTACCAGCTTGGGAGCGAGCCATTTGGCAGCGGAGGCGGCTGGAATTCCACATACGCCAGCGGCTCCAACAACGTGTTACACAGTACGGGATCAACAGCCGTTCCATCGTTCTTAGTGGGCAACATCACCGGTGATCCGCTATTTGTGGGCTTGAGCTCGAGTAATTTCCGCTTGCAGTCGAGCAGTCCTGCGAAAGATGCCGGCGCCAACATCAGCTCTGGCAACACTTACAACAACTACGCGCCGTGGAACGGTAATCCCACGGACAATGACGGAATACCGCGGCCCCAGAACCCCAACTTCGACATCGGCGCTTATGAGTTCTTCGCCGGTTCCGGTGGGCCGCCACCCCCACCGCCGACATTGCAATCCATTACGGTAACGCCGAATCCGGCCAGCATTGTTGTCGGCAATACAGTTGCGTTTGCCGCCACCGGACACTACTCAGATAGTTCGACGCAAAACATCACCACGCAGGCTACCTGGAGTTCAAGCAATGCCTCCGTGGCCACCGTGGTCAGCAATAGCGGTCTGGCAAGCGGAGTTGCGGCCGGTACGTCAAACCTCACAGCCTCCCTGTCCGGGGTCAATGGCACGGCATCGCTCACGGTGACGGCGCCTCCACCGCCGCCTTCACTGCAATCCATTACCGTAACGCCGAATCCGGCCAGCATTGTTGTCGGCAATACAGTTGCGTTTGCCGCCACCGGGCATTATTCGGATGGCTCAAGCAAAACCGTCACCAACCAGGCGACATGGACGTCAAGCAACTCTTCGGTGGCCACGGTGGTCAGCACGACAGGTGTAGCGACCGGAGTTGCAGCCGGCGGCCCGATCACGATCACCGCTACTTTCTCCGGCGTGGTCGGCGCCGCATCGTTCACAGTGACCGCCAAGACATCGCCAACTCTACAATCCATTACCGTCACACCGAATCCGGCAACGGTCAACGCAGGCAGCACGGTGACTTTCACTGCGACCGGTCATTATTCGGATGGTTCAACCAAGAATGTAACCGGCCAGGCCGCGTGGACGTCTGGGACCACCAGTGTGGCCACCATTGTCAGCAATACCGGCGTAGCAACCGGTGTGGCGGCAGGAGGACCGATCACAATCACCGCTTCCCTTTCCGGGGTGAGCGGCACTACATCGTTGACTGTGCACTCCGCATCGTCCGTGACTGTGGTCAATTTCGATACGCCTGCGCCGTCCGGTAGTCCCTTCAGCACAATCAATGGAGTGTTCGGCGGAATCAACTTCGGGTCGAATCAATGGGCCTGGGAACACGCCTATCTGAACGATCCGACCAACAACATTTATTTCAACTCCGCTACCGGCAATACGCGCACGTTTACGTTTGCCAGCGGAACTCATGTGCTGATCAGCATGAAAGTTGCAACATCGGTCGCGGGAACTTTGACTCTAAGCGACGGTACCGGACAAACCAAGACACAGGCTGTCTCTGGCAGCAACCTGCAACTCGTGACCACTGGATGGAAAAATCCATCCAGCACCATCACTGTGACCTTCACTGCAGGATGGAACATCGAGTTCGATGACATTACGTATCAATAAATTGCTATACCTTTGGAAAAAGGGCCCGAAAGGGCTCTTTTTTTGCGTTAGGCCCAGCTTCGATTTTTCCTTACCGAGATTTCCACTTTCGCACTTTCCTCAGCCTTCTCTTGTGCCAACAATCTTTGTTTGCGGCCAGTAAGTTCAGCGAAATTGAGAAAAATTGATTTTCGAGTCTGAATCCAGGGTCATCTGAATTCAAGTAAGGTAGAGAACCTCAGGACGGTAGGCGCCAACAGATTATTGTGCGCGAATTGTCCTTTCTGATTTAGGAACCTCATAATGACTCCCTCTCCTCGCCCTCCTGATCCCGTAGCACCAGCCCACGGTCCGCAATCTACACCGAATGTGCCTTCCGGCTCTGTCAGGGAAGTTGCAACTGGCGATGGGGCCGTATTACTGGACATGCGGCAGGGCATTTGCCTGAGCATGACATCTTCGGCAATAACCATCTGGCGAATGCTTAAACAGCGGTACGCACCCCAACAGATCATAGATTCTCTGGCACTTGATTTTCCCGCTGTACCTCCAGAGCGCATCCAGGAGGACGTAAACCGGTTCGTTGCTGCCCTCAGAGAAAAAGGACTGCTGGTTGCCAGTGAGGAACCTGTTGCCAAACAGCGGGGCCATCGCGAACTGCTGTTAATGCTGGCCCCGGGCGAGCGGTCCTTCAAACAACATACTCAATCAAAGGGCAAAGCTCCCCGTTTTCTCGCCTGGAAAGCCCTGATTGCTCTGGCAGCTTTTGATTTTTTCCGTTTTGGCGCCAACTTTATCAGGATTCATAATTTTGTTCGCTCCTGGGGCATCGCTTCCCCATCAGCATTTCCCGAAATAGTTGAGCGAGTCTGCCGGGCCGTCAACTATGCCTGCGTGTGGTATCCAAAACGCGTTCTTTGCTTGCAACGCTCCGCAGTTACAACTTGTCTTTTGCGCAGTTGTGGAGTGGCAGCTGAAATGGTGATTGGCGCGCAGAAGTGTCCATTCAAAGCCCACGCCTGGACTGAAGTGAATGGCCGACCCATCAACGAGCGTAGAGATGTGCGCGCAGCTTATCTGGTATGGGAGCGCTGTTAAGGAGAAGACCATGGGCGTACATGCGGGCTTCTGCAGCTTCGACGATTGCCCCGCTGATCTTGGCGCGCTTTCTAAAATCAGCAGCGCCACCTCGGAATACGGCCCGGACGGCGCAAACATCTATCTCGACGGCCCCGTAGGAATGTTGTACCGCCCCTTCCACACTACTGCCGAGTCTCGTTTGGAACGCCAACCACTTCGTTTCTCCAATGGAAAAATGCTTACCTGGGACGGCCGGCTCGACAACGAAGGCGACTTGGTTCACGAGCTGAACAGCGAACTTGAACCAAGGCCAACGGCTGTTGCCGTTGTGGCGGCCGCGTTTGAGCGATGGGGTGTTAACTGTTTTCAAAAACTCATCGGCGATTGGTCGCTGTGCTTGTGGGATGGCCCGGAAAATGAGTTGACTCTGGCTCGCGACCATGCCGGCATCAAACAACTTTTTTATTACTTACGGTCCGGCAGAATCACATGGTGCAGCCACCTGCCTCCTTTGGCGTTCTGTGGAGACAAGTTCACTCTGTGCGACGAATATATTGCCGGCTACCTTGCCATGTTTCCGGAAGCCCATCTCACTCCGTACGAAGAGATTCGGGCCGTGGCGCCTGGCAGTTTTGTAAGCATCCGGAACGGCGCAGTCAAGCAGCACCGCTATTGGTCCTTCGCGTCAGGGAAACCGATTCGTTATCACACTGATTCCGAATATGAAGAGCACTTCCGTCATCTCTTTCGCCAGGCAGTTCGCCGCCGACTGTGTTCGGATGCGCCGGTGCTCGCGGAGTTGAGTGGGGGCATCGATTCTTCCAGCATCGTCTGTATGGCCGATGACATTATCGCCGGCGGTGAGGCCGGGACACCGTCTGTTGACACAATCTCACTCTATGATTCCAGGGTCGCCGTCGCCGACGAGCGCCCCTTTGTTGCTCAAGTGGAAGCCAAGCGCGGCAGGAGCGGCCACCACGTAGACCGCGCTGGATACGACTGGGACGTCTTTGGTGTCGCTCCTGATGAGCTTCTTGCTACACCTGCGCCATCCCAGGATCTGGACAATCTTAGAAGCCACATTCACACACTGATTCAAACGCATGGATACCGGATTGTCATTTCCGGGATCGGAGGTGACGAAGTCCTCGGCGGGGTAAGCGACCCGTCATCGCAACTGGCCGACTTGATTGCACTGCCACGGCCCATCACGCTGGCCCGAGCACTATCTGCATGGAACAAAGCTAAAAAGCACCCGGCCAGGCAATTGCTGTTCCGCGCTTTAGGCCTGCTGTTTCCCCCAGCGCTTCGCTCCCCTTTTGCCATGGAGGCAAGAGTTGAACCCTGGACAAACGCAAGGTTCGCTCACAGATACCAGCTTGGGCTTAGAAAGCTTGGGACCCAGGGAAGATATGGATTCTGGCTCCCAACGCGCCAGGAGTTTGCCCAGCGAATAACGGCCCTGACGCAGCAGTTGAGTGCAGCACCAATGAGCCTGATCGGTTGTGAGGAGAGGCGCTACCCTTTCCTGGATGTGGATCTTCTCAAGTTCTTGTTCTCCATTCCAGCCGAGCAGTTGCTTCGACCCGGCCAAAAACGCTCTCTGATGCGCCGTGCCCTCGTCGATATCGTTCCCTCCGGAATTCTATGGCGTAAAACCAAAGGAGGAGGAAACTCGCCGAATATTCTCTTCTCGTTCCAGCGCAACTGGCCAGAGTTGGAAAAACTCTTGCTCTTCTCCGTGTGTGCCCGCATGGGTTATGTAGACCAAAGCCGTTTCCTGGAGAGAGCCAGGATGGCGAGGAATGGAGAGTTGCGAGACGTCGTCGACATTATCGGCGAACTCCTCCTGGAACTTTGGCTGCGCAAACTGGCGGCACATGGCGTTGTTGACTTGCCCCAGGAAGTCCTGGCCGATGAGGCGCGAACTTCCATTTTCGAGCCAGCCGGACTCGAGCACTAAAAGGAGGACGGATTATGAGTGTACAAGCCGGTGTTTGGAACCTCAATGGAGCACCAGTCGATCAAAATGTTCTCGCCAGATTCAGCCGCTACCTTGCCGAGTTTGGCACGGACGGTGAAACGGCTTTCGTGGGCGGATCCGTGGGACTTCTCTACCGGCCATTCCACACCACAGCAGAGTCGCGCAGCGAGCGCCAGCCTTATGTCTCGATGGGAGGAAAGCTCGTTCTCTGGGATGGCCGGCTCGACAACCGTGACGAGCTTCTTCCTGACCTTAGCAATGATCTCTCTTCCGATCGCACGGATGTGGCTTTGGTGGCTGCCGCCTTCGACCGCCGGGGACCAGACTGTCTCAAGAAACTTGTGGGGGACTGGGCGCTCTCTGTCTGGGACCCCGTGGAAAAAGAATTAGTTCTTGCCCGCGACTATTTGGGCGTCAGACAGCTTTTTTACCATCCGAAAGCAGACCAGATTTTGTGGTGCAGTCACCTTGCCCCTCTGGTCTTGTGCGGCGACGGTCTAACTCTCTGCGATGAATACATCGCCGGCTATCTTGCCTTTTATCCGGATGCGCACCTCACGCCTTTTCGTGAGATTCGTTCTGTTCCTCCTGGATCGTATGTCCGTCTGCGCGGCCGGAAAATCACGATGAACGCTTACTGGACTTTCGAAGCGCGCTTCAAGACCCGGTACAAGACAGATGCGGAATACGAAGAACACTATCGTTTTTTGCTGCGGCAGTCAGTTCGCCGCCGCTTGCGCACAGATTCCCCGGTCCTGGCAGAATTGAGCGGCGGCCTTGATTCTTCCTCGATCGTCTGTATGGCTGATGAAATCATCTCCCGAGAATCGCCGGAGTTGCCTCGGGTTGACACCCTTTCTTTCTACGACTCGAACGAGCCCGATGAGGACGACTCTGCACACTTTACGAAAGTCGAGAGCAAGCGCGGAAGAGGAGGCTTGAACGTGGATCTGCGCGCCTCCGGCGACTCGCTGCCCTTGGAGTATTCCAGCTTTGTGCCTATTCCGGGCTTCACCCGGTCGGAAGTTGATTCTGCACTTTTAGACATTTTTAGACGTAAGGAATACCGGGTGGTGCTAAGCGGTTTGGGTGGGGACGAACTCAATGGGATGGCTTTGAATCCGCGGGTGCTGTTGGCAGAGCTGCTGCGTCAGTTCCGGCTGGGTGAGTTCTCTAAACAGCTTGTTGCCTGGAGTCTGCTTATAAGAAAACCTGGCATTCAACTATTTTTTGCCGCCCTGTCGCAGTTTCTGCCTGCCGTACTCCGCTGTAAAGTGGCGGATTATGCCACATTAGAACCGTGGATGAACCGCTCCTTCGCCCGCAAGCACCGGATTTCGCTTCGCCAACTTCGCGCTATGGACGGAGTATGGTTCTTTCGTCCTGGAATGCGTGACTCAGCGGAAGGACTCGTCAGCTTGGCGAATCAGACGACTCATACTTGTCCTTCGCCGGTCGAACACAGATACCCTTACCTTGACCGTACCCTGGTTGAATTCCTCACAAGCATTCCTCTGGACCAATTGAGCCGTCCGGGACAACGGCGCAGTTTGATGCGGAGAGCGTTGAAGAACATTCTTCCGCCGGAAATCTCAGCCCGAAAAACTAAGGTTTCCGCATCCCGCTGCTATGCTGTGTCCTTGGAAAAGCATTGGGGCAAGATACAGGAAAACCTTGCTTCACCTCTTATCGATAATCTGGGTTACGTGAACCAGGGTCAAATGCAGAAATCGCTGCTCGAAGTGCGGCACGGGAAAGTATCTAAATACTTTCCCCGTCTATTCAACGCCTTTTCACTCGAACTTTGGCTGCGCGACCTGGAGACACGACATGTGCTTTCGATTCAGCCTTCTGCTTTCACGCGTGGCGGCAAAGAGTTCGCACCAGGAGAGCACGTGACGGCGAGGGGCGGGTAATCGATTCCTGTCCCGCCCGGCAAAAACCACTTTGAATCTTAGATGGGAAAGGAGGTGAGAAAAATGACTTACAACGAACCAGAAATGATTGTCCTGGGAGATGCAACTGAGTTGATCAAAGGCTCAAAGGGCGGCGGTCTGGATGGCGCCATGATGCGCCGTGTCGATTTTGCCGAAGAAGAGGAAGACTAGCCGCGGCAATGGCTAAAGCAAGTCTTTCGTAGTCTGTCCATCTTATCCGGCTCTCCAGGGCTGCCAGGTAGAGGGCCCTCCGGGAGCTTTTCAAGCACAACCGTCTGACCGGCAATCGGCTCAGGCGGTTGTGCAAATATATTTCATTGGTACGTGCAAATGTAGCCGTGAAATCCGCAGATCCCGTCTTGAAATCAAGTTTTCCATTTTGAATCTACGCATCCAGGACATTTTGCGGAGCGTTTGGTTCAGCAACTCCCTGCAGCAGTTTCGTAAAAATCCTTTGACTTAGCTTCTTGTTTGATGACCATTCGCGCTGGATCCCGTCTCTTGCTACAGGCGATGTTGCCGTCGGGATTCTGTTTTGACCAGGGAGTGGCCCTGTGCTTTTGGAATTTGGTCCATTCACAATTGATACTCTCGAGCGCCGGCTATTCCATGGCGTCTCGCATGTCCCCTTGGCGTCGAAGCCTTTCGATGTTTTGCTTTATCTCGCCGGGAATTCCGGACGAGTTGTTGAGAAGAACGCAATCCTGCAAACCATCTGGAAGGGCGTGTCTGTTACCGAGGCCAACCTGACGCAGACAATTTATATGTTGCGTAATACGCTGAAGCACCATGATGCACATCCTTATATTGTCTCCGCGCCGGGTCGAGGCTACCAATTGGCGGCTGAAGTGAGAATGTATCACCAGGGCAACGATGGGGCATCGAGCAAGACAGACGCCCATCTTTTTCGCCACCGGAGAGCGACAAGGACCGGATTTCTGGTTCCAAACGGACTGAGGAGCTACACTTCCCGATCTTTGAGAATGGCAATTCGTCACCTGGGGGATACCATACAGCAGAAGCCGGGAAGCGCGGCCGCATATGTGGATTTCGCCAATGCCCATTGTCTTTTGATCAACGCCGGTGACACAGCATCGCAACAAGCATTTCCGGCGATTCAGGACGCCGTCCTTCGGGCGCTGGAAATTGATCTTCAGAATGTTTCCGCTTATGCTCCTCTTGGCTTCCTTCGCTGCCACCTCGATCGCGACTGGGCACAAGCCGAGAAAGACTTTCAGCGCTGTATGGATGGTGGTCCGAATGATCTCCTTGCCTACCACTGGTATGCAGAACTCCTCACTTCACTCCGGCGATTCGACCACTCGCTCCAGCTGCTTCGGCGTGCGGAGCGACTGTGGCCGCACTCCGGCCTGATCCAGACCGACATCGCGCAAGTATTGTTCTATGCCCGGGAATATCGAGACTGCGAACCCCAACTCCTCAAGGCCGTGCGCTTGCGCACCAGCTTGCCATTTGCCAACGTTCTTTTAGGATGTACGTATCGCCTCAAGAACCGCCCCAGGGAGGCCATCCGTTTATTGGAACAGGTTGTTTTGCAAAAGAACAGCGCAACCGCTTTGGCTGCACTGGCCGGGACTTATGCCGCAGTTGGCGACCAGCGGCGCGCCAGCAGGATTTTGCACTCTCTGCAAGCCTTTGAGTCATCTCGTTATATCTCTCCGTACACCATTGCTTTTGCTGCTGTCGGCATGGGAAAAAGCGACTTGGCCCTCCATTTCCTTGAGCAAGCAGAGAGAGAAAAAGATTATTGGATGCTCTGGCTCAGACTAGCGGCCTTTGATCCACTGCGGAGAGAGCCTCGTTTCCGCCGATTGCTGCAAAACGCCAGGCTCTCCTGATCCGGGATCACCGGTAGTGTCCTGATAGTCTTAGGACAGTACCGAAACACTCCTCCTTCACAGCGTCTTCAGTTGCTGTTTTAGAATGTAGAAGCATGGTTTTAGAATTTACTGCCCGCCTAGCTCGCTCAATCGAATGGAGAAAACATGAGAACTTGTCTCTCTAAATCCCTCCTTTTTCTGGCAATTTTATTTGCTCCTTCCTTGTATGCTGCTTCTGGCCCTAACGACAGGCAAGCTACTGATCCTAAGACAATTGTTTCTCCATCGAGCCCGGATGCTCGTCCCGTTCCTGTAGATGATCTCTATTACTCCAGGCGCGTAAGCGGCCCTGCATGGTCGCCGGACGGCAAGCAGATCGCATTCACCACAAACTTTACCGGACGCTTCAACCTGTGGAAGGTTGATGCCAACGGCGTTGGCCCATCCAGTTTCTGCAATCGGACGACCGCCAGGGCGGTGCCATCTGGTCTCCGGATGGCAAGTGGATTGTTTATAGCCAGGATGTTGGTGGTCATGAAATCTACGATCTCTATGCCGTTCCCAGCGAGGGTGGCGAGCCACTCAACCTGACCAACACGCCCCATATTTCTGAAGACAGCGCTCTTTTTTCTCGCGGCACTAAACTCGCCATCACATCCAAGCCGGACACCTCCCCTATCACGGACATTGCCATCTTAGACTGGCGGACCCACCAGACCAGCAACCTTACCAATGAGAAATCCCCCGACCGCCTGTGGCAGCCTTTTGCCTGGAGCAAGGACGATAAATACATTTACGCCAACCGCATCAAAGTGAGCTTCAGCGATGCCGACATCTATCGCATTGAAGTTGCCAGCGGGCGCTCTGAAAACCTCACTCCACATAGTGGTGAAATTCTCTACACGGGAAGTTCAGTCAGCCCTGATGGCAAGGTACTTCTGGCCTCCACGGAAAAGGGTGGATTTCAGAATGTCGCTGCGCTTGATCCAAAGAACAAAAAGCCGGATTGGATTACTGATACTCAGTGGGAGGCAGGTTCAGGCGAGTTCTCGCCAGACGGACAGCGTTTCACCTACCTCATCAATCAGGATGGGCGCTCTTCTTTGTACTTGCAGACAGCTGGTGGCAAACAGGCGCAGAAGTTGCCGTTTCCTGAGGGACTCACCCTCAGCGCTGGCAATCCCACTTCTTTTTCCCCGGATAACACGCGGCTGCTGGTGTCCCATCAGGACAGCCAGCGTCCTTCCGATTTGTGGATCTATGACGTGCGTTCAGGCAAGACGCGGCAACTGACCTATTCTGCTCTCGCCAGCCTCCGTCCCATCTCCATTCCGCCCTCGCAGATCGTTTCCTACAAAAGTTTTGACGGGCAAATGATCAGCGCAATTCTATGGATGCCCTACAACTTGAAGCGCGACGGCAGCAATCCCGCTGTGGTCCTGCCGCATGGCGGGCCGACCGGACAAACGGTTGATACTTTCGATTCTCGCGCAGCGGCGCTTGCCTCGCGCGGATACATCTGCATTGCTCCCAACGTGCGCGGCTCTACCGGTTACGGCATGGCCTTCCAGAAGGCGAATTTCAAAGACCTGGGCGGTGGCGACCTTCAGGATGAGGTCTACGCAACTAAATTTCTGGTGGCTACCGGTTATGTAGACCCGAAGAAAATCGGGATGACCGGGGGCTCTTATGGTGGTTTCATGACGCTGATGGCCGTGGGCAAGACTCCAGACGTGTGGGCCGCCGCAGTGGAAGAGTTCGGCATCATTGACTGGTACACCATGATGCAGCATGAAGATCCTTTCCTGCAGCAATACGAGAAGTCGATACTCGGCGATCCGGAGAAAGATCGTGCCGCCTACGAAGCTGCCTCTCCCATCAAGTACATCCGTAAAGAAACCGCACCACTACTGGTGCTGCAAGGCGAGAATGACATCCGCGTGCCCAAAGAAGAAGCCGAACAGGTAGTTGAAATTCTCAAGAAGGAAGGCAAGACCGTGGACGCTCACTACTATCCACAGGAAGGACACGGCTTCGCCAAACGCGAGAACCAGATTGACTCCCTGCGTCGGATCATCGAGTGGTTTGATAAGTATCTGAAGGGAAAGAGCAGTTCCTAGCTCCTTGGCATCCGCAGAATTGTCTCTGAACGGGCTCAGCTGACCGCATAAGCCAGAATGGTCCGCAACACCTGTACAATGCCCTTTCCATGCCGAAATCTGACTTGAGCAAAACGCAAGAAGTGCAAGACCTGTTCGTTTTTGGGTTCTTGGCGCCGCTCTAACCTGGAAAGCCTGCCAGCGAGTAGTCTGCCGCCAGATATTAGGCTACCATTCTGGGAAGCTCCCAGGAGACTATGATTACACGCACCACGATAACTGGCTCGACCATCGGTAGTATTTTGCTGGGCCTCTTTCTGCTCCGCGCCTCCTCACCAACGAGTTCTGCACCGAGCGGCGCATCCTTGCAGGAAAAGCGCGCGCGGGCGGCTGCAGCCTCTTTGACAACTAACCCGAGGCAATCTGTCGAAGGTCCCTGGCGGGCGTCGCAGAACTACTTTGCGGGAGTAAACCAGAAACCATGTCCAGCAACCGCCGTCGAGACCACGCAAAAGGATGTCTCCGCACTGGGGGACGTCACTCTTCGTCTGCTCCGCTCCAACCTCCCTTTTCCAGCTAAAGATGAGCGCAAGCAACGCTGGTGCATTCCATCCGGTGAAAACGTGCGCACGATGATCGCGATCGTACCCGACCCGGTTCAGAGCCCTATGCAGCTACAGTTCGACCGCTCGGTAGAGGCAATTCAGTTGGCGGCCGAATCTTTGGACTACGTGATCGACCGCTATTGGTTGCCCTGGGATTCTCGGCCCAGCATCGGCCCGGCAGATTCTTCTGAAGCCGGAGTCTGGGTTGAAGCTTCAAGGCGCAATGAGCCCGGCCTGTTGATCTTCCGCTGGGATGGCGCCGCCGGCCAGGAACAACCTGCTACGCTCTACGTTTTCCTGGTAGGCGATGTTGCGACCGCCGGCATCAATGGCGCCCAATTCGACAACGCTGTGCGGGATGTCTCAGATGTATGCGGCAGTACTGGCGATCCAAAATGCGGTCAAACGATCTGGGTCATGGGCCCCACATTCTCCGGATCTCTTTCCTCCTTGCGACGTCTGGCCGATGCACAAAAGGGACCAACGTTCGTTGTATACAGCGGAACCGTTTCCAGTATGTGCGCAATCCAAAAACAAGGACTATCGACCGCATCAACGGAGTGCCCTGCGCCTCCAAAAGACGCGAAGGGGGCAAACATAAAAGAGTTTCACACCCTTGTGAACAGCACAGAGCCGGCTGTGAGATCGCTCATCAATTACCTGAAAGATCAAATCGATTGCGAATCGCGTCCCATTGCCCTGCTTTCTGAAGCCTCTACAACTTATGGGCATACACAACGCGAGAACGGTGCCGACCGCTGCTACGTAACTTTTTCTTACCCGCGTGAAATATCCAGCCTGCGAAATGCTTACACCGGCCCTGATCAGGCGGGCGCGCCCACGGCGGCGAACAGCAACAATGTGTCATCTTATCTTCCCTTTGATCTGGCTGACCGGCAAATGAAGAGCAGCGATGAGCCGCCTGATTTTTCTACGCAACAAGGGCCGCTCTCCAAGGAAGCTGTACTGTTGTCTTTCGCCGCTGAGCTGCGACGTAATCATTTCAAATATATTGGCATCGAGGGCAGTAACGTATTAGACGTTCTATTTCTCGCCCGCTTCCTGCGTAAGGCATGCCCGGACATGCGACTGTTTGTCCTGAATTCAGATCTCTTGTTTGAGCGTGATCCAGATAACGCAGTCTACATTGGGACCCTGGCTCTCACCACCTATCCGTTGATTGCAAGTAACCTGGAATGGACGAATGTACAGTCAGAGGGAAAAGCATGGCCTGGGGGTGGGGGGCTGTTTCCCTCGCGTCTCCCCTTTGCTGACCAATACGAGGAGGGACAATATAACGCAACCTTGCTGGTCCTGAAGCAGTTGATGTCCAAAGTACCTGGCGTGAATCTTTATGAGTTTCGGGAGCCATTCCAGAGCTCTCCCGTTCAGTTCGATCCCGAATGCACAGTATTGCCGCTATGGTTGACGGCTGTGGGCAACGGCGGCTATTGGCCAATTCGAATCATGCCCAGGCCGGATCCAGCTGCCAACAACGCAGGCTGTAAAGCCGAGCACGCCAGTGCGGGACCGTCTCCGCCTGTCGAGATGAAAGATGTCGATTTCTCTCCGGCGTGGAAGGCTATTTTAACCATGCTGTGCGCGCTTTCCTTTCTGCATATTGCGCTGCTGATAACCGCCTCACCGTTGCGATCCAGGTTCCGTGATTTTTCCCTGGTTCGGGCTGCTCCCGGCCCGCGGTTCTTCTTCCTCAACGTGGCTACAGCCACTCTGGTGACGGCCCTGATGATGCTCATTGCCCCTCTGTGGTGCTTTGCCCATCCAGGCCTCTATCTGACCTGGCTCAAGTTTATGGCGCCGGCATTTTCTGCCGCGCTGTTTCTCACCTGTCTCGCCCTCTATCCTCGCTTTTGGTGGGTTGCGAACCGGCAACAAGGCTTCAAGGAACTCATTGGCCCGGTGAAACTTGTCCTTTTCACCTTGGCTTATATCGGAGTCTGGGCTATTACGATCATTGGGATCTATTTCTGGTGGAGACTGTTCCGCGACGATTCATCGCACTATGGCTTTTTCTTCGCATACCGATCTGTGCATTTAGCCACCGGAGTCTCACCCTTCACTCCCATATTGCCCCTGCTGGCAGCGCTCTATTGCTGGGGAATGCTGGAGGTTTGGAGGCTCCGCTTTCATAATCAGTTGCGTCCCAGGCTGGCAACGAGTGGATCATTCCCCGGAGCATCAAGGGAAGAAGCGCTTGCCGGGTCCATTAATCGTACCTTCCTGAAAGGTAACTATCTGTCCGCGCTGGTGGTGGTGTTTGCCGTTTGGCTCTTCTTTCTCCGGCCACAACATCCATTCGAGATTTTTGAGCACGTCAGCTTTGGAATTATCTATGAGGTCCTGTTTTGTCTTGTGGTGTTGCTGATGCTCACGGGCGGCTTCCGGCTGGCTGAAGTCTGGTCTGAGCTGAAAAAACTCTTAGCTGAGCTTGACCAATCGCGCGTCCGGCTGTCCTTCAGCCACCTCAAAGAATATAGCTGGTCACCAATCTGGCAGGCCGGTGTACAGGAGATTGAATGGACGAGTATTACGCGCTCATTGGAAGTCCTGCGGCGAATCAAGGCCTGCGATCCCAAACCAACCCACGACTTCAAAAAGGCGATTGAAGACTTTGAGAATCGCATCGAGGAATTCCGGGAGTCCCGGATAGAACTCAAAAAGTATGGCGGATGGCATCGGATCCACGGGTTGAACATAGTTTACTTCAAGATACAGGAGCAATTGGCCGCTTTGCTTCTGCCCATTCTGGAGAGCCTGGAAATTCATTGGAATACTCACTGTTGCATGCCAGCCGACGATGGGGACTCCGATAGTGATAAGCAGCAGGCGGTAGTGAATTGCAAACCTGAAACCCCAGACCCCTTTGCTCAGCAAATTCACCGCATGCAGCAGTTCGTGGCCCAGCGGTATGTGGCCTTTATTCGTGGCATCCTGGCCCAAATCAAGCGATTGATCATCCTGGTCGCGATTTTGTTCAGCCTGGTGCTGATTTCGCTCAACATTTATTCATTCGAGCCGCATCAATCGTTGATCTGGTCATTCACGGCCCTCTTCGCCATAATTGGTCTCACTGTGATTGTCGTACTGATGCAGGTCAACCGGGATCACATTCTGAGCCGGGTGACCGGCACCAGGCCCAACCGGCTCGACCTTGACTTCTACCTGCGCGTTGCCGCCTTTGGTGCAGCCCCGTTGCTTACATTGCTGGCAACCCACTTTCCATCGATTGGACGGTTTTTATTGTCGCTGTTCCAGCCTGGCATGGAAGCATTAAAGTAACCGGATTCCAGATGTATCAAGTCCGCCTTCAGGCAAAAATCCATGCGTCCAGTTCCCTGGTATAAAATTTCTTCCCAGGGCTTGCCCATGCATACCATGATGAATTATCCGTTGACGCTTCCGCCTGTGCTGGAGCGCGCGGGAAAACTGTTTGGTCACGTAGAAGTAGTTTCACGAAAGCCGGACCGCTCGCTGCACCGTTACACCTTCTCGGACTTTTATCGACGCGCCCGGCAACTGGCCGAGTGCCTGACAGCCGCCGGATTGCAGCGCGGCGATCGCGTGGCCACGCTGATGTGGAACCATTACGTGCATTTTGAGGCTTACTTTGGCGTGCCCGTTGCCGGCGGCGTGCTTCATCCTTTGAATCTGCGGCTGCATCCCAGCGAGGTGGCCTACATTGTCAACCATGCTCAAGATCGTTTCCTGATCGTTGACGACGTGCTGCTCCCCACGCTGGAGAAATTCAAACCTCAAGTGCATTTCGAACGCATCTTCGTGGTCCGGCACACGGGCGCGCCGTTGCCTGCCGGATATGAGGATTATGAAGAGTGGCTGAAGCAGGCCGCCGGAAATTTTACCTATCCCGACTTGAGCGAGCAGGATGGCGCCTCCATGTGCTTTACCTCCGGCACTACCGGCAATCCCAAGGGCGTGCTCTACTCGCACCGGTCCATGGTGTTGCATACCTGGGGAGAAACTATGGCAGACAGCACGGCACTGTCTGAGCGTGACACCGTTCTGGTAGGGTCATCCATGTTTCATGCCAACGCCTGGGGATATCCGTACACCGCGGCGATGGTGGGAGCAAAGCTGGTTTTTCCCGGCTCCTTCCTGGATGCCGAAAGTCTTCTGGATTTGATTGAGCAGGAGCATGTGACTCTGGCTGGAGCTGTGCCTACAATCTGGTTGCCCATTGTGGAACTCCTGGAGAGCCGGAAAGAACGCTGGAAGCGCAGCCACCATGTGCGCATCATGTGCGGCGGGACCGCGCCTCCCGAATCCCTGATCCGTTCGCTGGACAGCCACAAGCTGCACATCATTCATGCCTGGGGCATGACAGAAACTTCGCCGGCAGCCACACTCTCTCTGGTCAGACCCACGATGGATGCCTGGCCGGAAGAGCGGCGGTATGCGTCCCGCGCCAAACAAGGATGGCCGCTGCCCTTTGTCGAGCTGCGGATTATGACTCCGGAAGGCGAGGCCCCGCGCGACGGCGAAACCATGGGAGAACTGGAAGTACGCGGCCCCTGGGTGGCTGCTTCTTATTACAAAGCGCCGGAGGCGGCGCAACGCTGGGCCCCTGATGGCTGGTTCCGCACCGGAGACGTGGCCACAATGGATCCAGACGGATGCATCAAGCTGGTTGACCGCACAAAAGATCTCATCAAATCCGGCGGCGAATGGATCAGCTCTGTGGATCTGGAGAGCGCCCTGATGAGCCATCCTTCGGTGCGCGAGGCCGCGGTGATTGCTATTCCTCATCCCAAGTGGCAGGAAAGACCGTTGGCTGTCGTGGTGCTGAAGAACGGTTCGGATGCCCCCAAGGACGAATTGCGCTCCTTCCTCAGCCAGAAATTTGCCAAGTGGCAGTTGCCGGATGATTTCGTCTTCGTTGATGAATTACCGCATACCTCGATCGGCAAATTGTCAAAAGTGGAGTTGAGGAAGAAGTTCGCTGACTGGAAATGGAAAGGCAGTAATTAGTAAATACTAACTGCTGCTTTCCACCCACTTATACCCATACGCATGCACGGTTGCGATCTGTTTGGCGTCCGCGCCAACGTCGGACAGCTTCTTCCTTAGTTGAACAATGGCCTGGTCCAGCGTGCGCGTGGTGCCGTAATACTCGTAGCCCCAGACTTCGTTGAGCAGGCGGTCGCGCGAGAGTACCTCATTAGGATGGGCAATGAATAACTGGAAGAGCCTTACCTCGCGGGCAGACACTGAGACCGACTTCTTACCGCGCTTGAGTTCAAAAGTTTTGGGGTCAAGCAGGCATTCGCCGAAAGACTGCGGGCTTCCATCAGAAACATCGGAAGAACGGTTACGACGCAAAAGAGCGTGCACTCGGGCCGTGAGTTCGCGCAGGCCGAAGGGCTTGGTTACATAATCATCAGCACCCAACTCCAGGCCAATCACTTTGTCCATCTCCTGGCCTTTGGCGGTAAGCATCAGAATCAGACCGTGATATTCTCGGGCGCGGAGTTGTTTGCAGATGTCGTAGCCGCTAAGTCCGGGCAGCATGATGTCCAGCACAATCAGGCTAGGGCGATGCTGCTCCACCGCTGCCAAAGTGGAATCGCCGCGTTCACACGCTTCCACGGCAAAGCCTTCGCTGGTGAGCAACTCAACCAGGCCAAAGCGGATGTTCACGTCATCTTCCACAACCAGGATCTTGGTCTTCATGTCGGTTGATTTCCGGGTTTTACTGCCTGCGCTGTGTTGTTTTGCTTCTCGGGTAAGCCCAGCGGAATTGTAAGAGTGAAGCAGCTTCCACCACCTTCACGTGGTGAACAGGCCACATCTCCGCCATGGGCCCTGGCCATGCGCCGCGCCAGCGTCAGGCCCAGGCCGGAGCCGGATACCCCGCTGGCCAAAGAGTCATGCAGGCGTTGAAACGGTTCGAAAATGGCTTCCTGCTTTTTGGGTGGAACTCCGTGCCCGCGATCCAGCACCTCCACGCTGCCCATTGGAACAGTCTCTTCCTGCCTCACTCGTACCAGAATGGCGCAGCCTCCATATTTTTCTGCATTGGAGAGCAGATTGAGGATGATTTGCGCCAGGGCATCGCGGTCTGCCATCACCGGCAGCTCTTCCACGCCGATCTCCAGCGCCAGAGTTACGCCCACATTTTCAAGATGCGGCCGGCAGGTGTCCACAACCTCGCGGACAATCTCCACCAGATCGCATGGCCGGCGCTCGCCTGAAGGAGCGCCACGTTCCATGCGGGCAAAATCGAGGACATTATTGATCAGACGGGTCAGGCGCGCCGACTCCGCGGAGATGATGCGCAGGTACTTGCCCTGGCGCTCTCGTTCGTCCACCCGGCCTTCGGCCAGCATGTCGGCAAACATGCGGATGGAGGTCAGCGGCGTCTTCAGTTCGTGAGAAACGTTGCTGACGAAATCCGTCTTCTGCTGCGCAAGACGCATCTGGCGGCGAACATCGGCCGCCATGAGCCAGCCACCCAAAAGAATGGCGGCTACCAGCACCGCGACAATTAATCCCAGAGTCAACTGCAAAGTGGAGGCTGAACGATTAATTTGCCGGGCATCAACGGGATAGAGCGCAGCCTCCCAGTGAGGCAGAGCTTCTCCGATCTCAGTGGCGGCAAAGGGATGTTTCCAGTCAGCGGAAAATCCTTGGCGCGACAGCGCTACCGGCTTGCCGCGATCATCAAGAATAGCCAAAGTGTACGCCGCCGCGGAAGCTGGTCCCTTGTCACTTTTGAAGAGTTCCGGGGATTGTAGTAACGGCTGAAGGCCGTCAACCAAGCCTTGCTGCCTGACCTGCGCGCCAAACACCAGCGACCCCAACTTAGGCCGATACCACACCATGAGATGCAGCTTATCTTCCAGAAAACGCGCCAGCGCTCCACTGGTTTCCGAGCCAATGACTTTGCGAAAATCAGATTCCTCGGGCAGGGTGTTGGAAAGAATGCCCTGGCCAAAATTGCTCTGCGGCTCTACCTGCCGTTGAACCTGCACTGCCTGATTCAGAAACGAGTCAGGTGGAACCTTTGGGGGAGGTTCGTTCTTTTTTGAAAGAGTGCTCTGCGGCAGTGCTTGCTGCGCGGCCTGATTTCCTGTCTGACTCAGCGCTCGATTGCTGGAGAGCTCGCTCTGATTTAATTCTTGCGATGCGGCGCCACTCTTCTGCACCTGCACCGCCTGGTTCTCCATTTCCTTTTTCACAACCGTGTTCGACGATAGGTTTTTATCTGTATTCTGCTCTGCACGCTGGCGCTGAGGAGATTGGGCCTGATTGCGAGTCAACGCCTGGTTCGAGTTTGGGACAGGAGCGGCTTGGTTGGCAGTAAGACCTCTCTGCTCATCGGCATTCCGATTCGCTATCTGTGGCGTAGTCTGAACCGCCTGCTGAGCGGCCTGAGACGGTGGCGCGCCCTGGTTCATATCGTTGGCACCCTCTTGCAAGCTGCCGACATTCCCGATCTTTAGATTTTTGCTTTTGGCAGGAACCTGGGCAAAGACCTCGACGTTTTCGCGGTTGCTCAAAAAGCGTTCGTTCTCATTACGGAACGTGCGGGCAACCGTGCCTTCGCGCGGGCCAGGCGAGTAGATTGTTCCGCTCAAGTCCACCGCAAATCCCACCTCCGCAAGATTCCATGCGGGATGCAGTTGCTGATTGAACTTAGTTGCCAATGCCTGCGGGGAGGAGCTTTGCCGCAGCAATTGGTCCGTTGTCTGCACAAAAGCCAACCGGGAGCTATCCACCTGGTCCTGAACCTCTTTGGCCAGCGCATCCGTGATGTCCTGACAGATGATGGCCTGTTGATGCTCCAGGATTACCTGCTGGTCGCGGGCAGAGCGCACCGCCATCCACGCCAGCGCCAGGCTGGGCAGAAGGATGGCGGCGAGAAAAATCCAGGCGGAACGGCGCATCGGAATCTGACCTTATCTTATGTCGTCAACACAGCTCCGTCCAAGAATTTGCTTCAGTTCAGGTCAAATGAAACCACTACCGAGGCAGAAATCCTTCTTTCCCCTGCTGCGTTTGTGGGGCCGGTTTTGGCGGGTGCCCGCGATTTATCAAAAGTGACCTTGCTCATCAAGCCCGAATATCGATATTCGTACGCGGGTTCGGCCACTTCTTCGATCGAATAAGCCTTGCAACCCGATTATTCAAATACCAGTTTTCAACGGCTACAAGACGTGTGGAACCAGAGTCCGCAAATCGTGATGACCGCCTGCTTTGCCTATTGGCTTTCTCCATTCTTATCGATGGCGCTGAAGACATCAGGCGGAGCCAGCCCCAGCCATGGATCCCGTCCGGGAGTCAGAAAGACGGTTTCATAAACCCAGTTATTGGTTTCAGCCAAAGTCCAGGGATGCCCGGTTTGGTCCTGGAGAAATGCAAGAATCTTTGACCGCAACATGTAGTTATTGCGGACCGTGTCCAGGGCAACACTGCCGGAAAGGTTGCGTAGTTCCCGCATCACTGGGGTTTCGGCGACTGATTTGGCTATGGCGACCCGCGCCGCTACGGGCGCGCTGGGGAACTTTCGCGCCATCACTTCAACCACCGCAGCGTCGAAAAAAGCCTGGTTGCCTGGAAGCTGCGCAAGCTGATGCCACTTCTGATCGTCCATGAGCGGCTCAAGATCATTTTCAGTGAGGCTGTGCTTTACGGGCGCGGATACATGAATCGCGGCAAGATCGGTAGCCCACGCCCGCAAAAGACGCGATTGCGTGCCTTGCAAGTGCTGCCGGTAATCGTGTGATCCAGTCTCATGCGCTTCCCGGACTGCATCGGCCGAGCGACCGAGTTCCGCAACAAAGACTGAGGCGCTGTAGAGCCCGGGCAGGGCGTCCACAATGTTTCCGTCAGCATCCAGGATGTAATGAATGCTGTTGCCGGTGATGGTGCGCACCAACTTGCGGCCGTCGCCAAAATCAATGGTCACCCTGGGCGCGGGGCGCACGGATTCCCAGTGCAAGATAAAACGGTCTTTCAGCAATTGCTTGACTTCCGCGCTGGGATAGAGGGTGGTGCGAAAAAAGCGGCTGTTGGCGCAACTCAGGTCCTCATCCAGGCGGCCGAGCAGGCGCAAAGAAAGAATGGGACGTCCGGATGCCCGCGCTGCTGCTTTGGCTTGCTCCAGGTCTGTATACCAGTAAAGCCCGCTGGCGTAGTTGTCGTACTGGCCGCCCACCCGGTCCAGCGCTACGCCAATCCGCGCCCATTCCTGGCTCACCGCGTCGGCCTTGTAGGCGGAGATCTCTTTGGCAAAGCGTTTTTCCAGCGCCTCCAGCCCCTGCGGTCCCACTGCCCGCAAATGGTCCTGTGCTTCTCGGGCTACGCTTGGGTCGGGTGATACAGCCTTTTTCGCCCAGCCGGCCAAATCATTGTCCTGCGGGAAGCTCATGCCGGCGAACAGAGCGACGAAAGAACAACAAGCAATTAAGGTAAGTGTCTTCATGGCGGAATGATTGTGACTCTTGCCCTGGAGACAGTTGTCAGGTGCTGCTGCAGAACTTGTAAAAAAGATGTAGGGCTAAAGCGTGTTTCAAGAATAGGCCTTGAAAGGGCACGGCTCCTTTAGCTTGTCCTCGCGGCGAGCCCGCGAAGCCGAAGGATGCTGCTACGACCTAAACGATATCGCGGTCACCCCTGGGGCTGCGTTGCGGGCGTCGACCAAGGCTTTGTGAATCATGCCACATGCACGGGAGCATTCACCGGCACGGTACCCACAGTTGACGGCTGGTCTGCGTAGGAACCACCGGACTCAAGACTGAAATTCCGGTTTGCCGGAAGAGCCAGGCTCAGATAGCGGCCATCCAGAAACAGCATCAAGTCCTTGCTCACAAATTCGTCGAGGGCAGCCTGGATCGAGGGTTCATCCCCGAAATTTGCGGCAATGTCTTTGCCAGTGCGCGCATCTGCGCAATATTCGTAGAGCTTCGCCGGCCCATCCGAATACTTATGCATGCGCCTTTGCGATTGGCGACCGTCTTCGATCACGATCATGCTCCAGCCCTTGCGGTAGTTCATATACGGGCGGTGAGCAGAGAGGTATCTGGCACGCCAGTTATCAACCGCGGCAAAAACGGAGCTGTAATGAGGTTCGCCCACGGTTTTCGCCATATCATGATCGAAATAGTAGGCAATGCGCGGCAGGTCAAACTTTCCCTGTGGCAGCAGGAACTCGTAGCACTTGAACGGTATTAAGCGCGAGATGGATTGCGACTCTGGATCAGTAAACATGGGAGAACCGCGGTCGGCGCGCGCCATCACCGCCGAATACGGCGGCTGGAAGTGCGGTATCCTGGCCATGATCTCAACCTGGCCGCGATAGTCTGCCTCTGTCTCATTGGGAAAGCGGCAGAGAATATTGTAGGTAACATTAATGCCGTAGTAGGCGCACCACTTTACCAGCTCCACGTTGCGCATTCCGGTGGTGAACTTCTTCATGCTCTTGAGAATATTGCTGGAGAAGCTCTCAACTCCAGGCAGGATGGAGTTCAGGCCTCCGCGCTGCATCCGTCCCAGTTGGGTGCGGGAGAAATTGGGGCGGACCTCATAATGCACCCGCAAATCGCAGTTCGCAGTCCGCAGCCTGCCAAAAAGCTTCTCGATATACTCGGGGGCCATGATATTGTCGATGGCGAAGAAGCGGAACCAGCCATAGCGGCGGGAAAGAGCGTCCAATTGCTCAATCACGTTGTCCACGCTCTTGGCCCGATATTCCATTCCCGAACGGTTCAAACCGCAGAAGGTGCAATGATTTTTTTCGCCCCACCAGCAGCCGCGCGAGGTCTCAATAGGCAGCAGCAGGCCCAGGGCATTTTTGTACGAGCCGTAACCACACTGGCGGCGAGCATAAAAATACTCATCGAAATCCGGCACCGGCGTCTCATTCATCGCCTGGAAGTTGGGTGCGCGGCCGCAGTATTGAACGGCGCCTTGAGAGTCGCGCCACATGATGCCGGCCTGGCCTTGCATGCTCCGGCCGGAATATAAACGCTGCACAAATTGAGGCAGGCTCACCTCAGCGTCTCCGCAATGGGCGTAGTCAATCTGAGGACAGCCTTTCATAATCTCGTCGGCAATGTCGTCTTCCATGCTGGCGCCGCCCATGATGATGGGAACGTGGGGATACTTCTTCTTCAAGGCGCGGGCAAGCGCAAGGCTGGCAAACAATTGCTGATAGACCACGGTAAAGCCGATCAATCCAAACCGGCCCCAATCCGTGCTGTTTACGCAGAAGTCGATAAATTCCGGCGCGCCCACATCGCGAAAGCGCCGCAGATCATCCGGAATACACCCGGCATGGCGGCACATCGCTTCCACGGTCTCAGAAAAAAAATCAAAATATTGATCAACTTGAGGATTCGCTTCGTCTCCGAAGGCGGCCTTGGACCATACCCATTCGCCCATCAGGTTCGGCCATACCTCGGCCAGCGTTTCGCTGAACCGCCAGCCAATCCGGTCACCCAGATACATGAACAATGAAAAATTCTGTGCCGGGATGCCGGCCCGTTCCAGCACTGGTTTCAAAAGCGCGAGCTGGATGGACGGGATGCCGGCAGACAGCGAAGGCATGCTGATAAGCGCTACAGGCTTGGGCGACATAAGCTACTCTCTGTAAGACGGAAGTACTGGCAGAAGCAAAGTATAACTCCGCAGAACCATAAAAGGGCTTAAATTCAGAGAGTTATTTGTGCTCCTGCTCGATGACTTCTCTTGAGTTTATCGCGAAGCACAACGCCTGGTTATTTTTTGCGGCCCGGCTTCCCTGGCGGCCGCCTTCTTGCCGCTGAGCGGGGCTTCTTGCCTGACTTTGCATTTTTGTCCACCCTGCGCTTCCAGGCCGTGTGCAGGGCGCCAGCCAACACATCCTCACTCGCCGCGGCCAGGCGGATGTGCGTCATTCCCATCCTTCCCCATCCACCGGGAATGGGGAGGAAAACTTCAGGCAGTTCCTGCACAAATGCCGCCTGTTGCTCCAGCGTGAGCATCAGGTTGCCATAACCTTGTTTTACTGAAGCCAGCGTGGCAAAGATCCTGCCGCCAACACGGAAATCGGCTGCGCCCATATGGGAACTCTCTTCAGCGCCCGGAAGACCCAGTGCAATCCGCCGGAAATCATTTGCAGTCATATGGGTGCTGTCCTCCCTTTGAATTCGCCTTCATTCGCGTTAACCGCCCGCCGTGACGGATTCGCGGCCCAATGGTGTCTCCGTGGCGGAATTGTATTTCTATTCCGCACGAATTGCCTTTACCGGAGCCACGCGCAGAGCGCGGACGGCAGGCATGAAGCTGCCAAGCATCGTCAGCAGCAGCGAAAGGGCGACCGCCATGATGAGCGTCGTTGCATTTCCCGGATTCACGTCCGGCGCGCGCCATCTCGCTTGGCTACGATGTGAACCGCTACAAGATCGTGGCTTTTGTAATCTCCGTCGCCCTGGCGGGACGTGCAGGCGCTACCAAGGCGGTCGTTCTCACCTTTGCCACACTCACAGACGCAGACTGGCACACCTCAGGCGACGTGGTGCTGATGAGCCTTCTGGGCGGCATGAACACCATCTGGGGACCGGCGGTGGGCGCCTTTTCCGTCGTGGCGCTGGAAATGGAGCTGCCGGATCAGTGGGCGCCCTTTGTCACCGTAATCACCGGCGCAATCTTTGTCCTCTGCGTACTCATCTTCCGGCGCGGCATGGTGGGCGAAATAGCTGCGCTCCATGACCGCGTGGCAGGAGTCCACGAGCGCTAGATTCGATTACAGCTACCGACGCCAAATTACCGCAGCCGGCAACAGCTTCGTGTTCCCTTCATTCCAAAACGAAAGCAGATTCCCTGTCGTTTTCGCGCACAACGAATTAATGAATGAAGCGTGGTGCGATGGTTTGGATTTCTGTAGCGATTCCAAAGCCGGCGATCTGAGGGGTCGCGGTCACAACGTCCGTGACGTCCAATTCGCTGGGAACACCTGCGGCTGTAGAAAAAGCATAGATCACAAAATATCCCTCAATGAAAGTGTTAGGAGGGGGTGGCGGCGTCAGCATGGAGTAGATGATGGGGCAGTCTACTTCTTCGGCGAAGTCGGGTTCCAGTATGTCTTGCCGGAACGGAGATGGCTTGTTAAATGGATGGCCTTCCGGAGACGCAACCACAACCTTTTTCACAAATACGACTGGCAGACCGGCTACGCCACCGAAGGTGGCATTCGGGTTATGGATGTTGATGGAAGTGGCGTAAGTACCAGGCCGGACGGCTGCTGTCAGCCCGAACGGATTAGCGGTGTTAGGAGTTCCGCAAAGGAATTTTGCAGAATATTCCGTGAATCGGATTGGGGTTTGGCCCAATGCCGGAACGTACGCAAACACCAGAGTCAAAACAGCAACAGCACTGAACAAGCAGGCCCTTTTTGCGTGGCGCAAACAAAACATAGTGACCTCCTTTAATGGGGCACACTATAGCACGACGGCATCTTTATAAATTCATAGAAAATCAAATGGCAAAGATTGTGGATGACTTGAAAAACCGGCGGCTACATCGTGACGCTGCCGCAGCGTCACTTTCACCTCCGCTTGACCCAGATTTAGAGTCCCAGTAAAATATTCTGACTAGTCAGACTAGTTTACAAGGGAGATCCAATGGCGAGAAAGTTGAAGAAGCCCAATCGTGGAGTGGCGCCGGCCCAGGATGTCAGAAAGGCCGCCGGGGCTCCGTGGCAGATTCAAACAGCCAAGGCCCGCTTCAGCGAGGTGTTCCGATTGGCGCGCAGCCAGGGACCGCAGCGCATTACCCGACAAGGCAAGGAGGGAGTGGTGATGATTGCCGATGAAGAGTATGAAAAGCTTGTCGGAAAATCTCATCAGCCAAAGAGCCTTTGGCAGTTCTTCCGCGAATCTCCGCTGGTAGGCCTGGGCCTTGAGCTCGAGCGCAATAAAGATATCACCCGCGATATCGAGCTATGAGCGGATTCCTGCTGGACACGAATTGCATCTCGGAAGCCATCAGCGCCAGACCGAGTCCAAATGTCGAAAGTTGGATGCAATCCGTAGACCAGGCCTTGCTTTATCTGAGCGTCCTCACGTTGGGAGAAATTCGCAAGGGCTTGGCCCGGTTGGCGCAAGGACAACGCCGTACGCGCCTGGAATCCTGGCTTGAGATCGAAGTGCAGGCCCGCTTCTCCGGAAGAATTTTGCCGATTGACGCCGCTATTGCCGATCGCTGGGGTTTGCTGGAGGCGGAAGCGAGGCGCAAGGGCAGGCCGCTATCAACAATTGACGGGTTGCTGGCAGCCACGGCACTTCACTACAATCTGACCATGGTTACACGCAATGTCACCGACCTTACCGACCTCTACATACCAGTTCTGAATCCCTGGGAAGCATAAGTTTCTTCGGCTCAAGCCGGTGGTCCCGGATCAACCTAGCGTCACCAAGCCTGTTAGCCTTATTACTTCCACTTCTACCGGCTGTACTACCACACTTCATCTTTATGTAAAATTCCCAAAATAGTATTATTAGATATTTCAAATAGTTCCAGAATGGAATTTCTAATTGTAATAATTTTGTAGTTATCACTTTCCCTTAACCTGCCTCTGTCATACTCATGCGCGATTCGAATGTGCAATCGGAGCGAGAACTAATCCTGTTTCTTGCTCCCCGAAAGGACAGGACTATGAAACGAATATGGTTTCTTTTGACTGTGCTGGTAGGCTCTGCGATTGCCCAGAATCCACCCGTGGATCTGGATCATTTCTGGTGCTACTTCATACCCAACCAGCCAACTCTGAACATTCCGATTCTGTTGCAGGACCAGTTCGATGCCGCGATGCCGCCCCCACAAAATTGGGAACACATCAACCAGCTCACGCTGGCCCGCATCTGCAACACGGTGGATAAAATTGTCACTAGCAGCGGCAAGGATTTCCCAATGATCAATCCAAGCCACCATCTGACCATGTACCAGATCAACCCGCAGCCGGTCATACCGAGGGTGGTAACAGCAATTGACCAGTTCACTACACAGATTCTCGATGTTTCGGACGCGAGATTCCTGCTGGTGCCTACCGGCAAGGTTATTCTACCCGGCTCTGCCCCTTCACCGTCGCCAGACTTGGACCACTACAAGTGCTATGCAGCCTGCGGCTCCAGAGTGAATGTGCCGGTCATCCTGCACGACCAGTTCACTCTGGAAGGCGTGACTGTGTTGTGGCCGGTTCTTTTCTGCAATCCGGTGGTCAAGGTCCGCAGTGGTCCCAATGGCAGTGTCACCACACCGATTCAAAAACCCAACGATCATCTGACGTGCTATTCAAACACGCCGTCGATATTCCCTGGATTACCTGATCCGACGAATCCAAACTCGCCTCGAGGGATAAACATCTCGAACCAATTTGAAGTAGGCAATAAGACGGTTTTGAAACCAGACCTGCTTTGTGTTCCTTCGACCAAGTTGCAATGGGCGCCCGTGCCGGCGGCAACACCAACCACAACCACCGCAAGCCAGACGCCGAAGAAGTGATCGAGGCGATGAGCTGAATCGAAGCCCAAGATCAGAAACTCGCTGATGGGGCCTGCGTCATCCAGCTTAACAGGATGAACAGGCCCCTTTTTGAGTCCAGCAAATCTTCTCCTTGCATCCTGTATTTACCAGTCAGTATACATTTTGAAAAAGAAGTGGGGCGTATCCGTAACATCCGTGCAACTTACTGGTAGCTCATGACTTAGTCCTTTCTTAATGGCTTTTTCGTGCGGTCTCGTTTAAAAAAAGGGCTGGATTCCGTACATTCTGCGCATGCTTTTGAGAACAAAAGGAAAACCGGTTGCAGAATCGGTTGCAGAAGGGTTTTTCGTCGCGGAATCGCCAACTCCTACATCTGGGTAGAAGCCAGGGGTCAGGGTCACAAGAAATCAGCCCAAAGCCTGTTTCAGCCATAATCTGCATCCGACCTGCGAATCGGTAATTTCGGTAACATGGTTGAAAAGACAAGGGATA
>DATDGL010000247.1:0-28135 GCA_036522115.1 Candidatus Angelobacter sp. | reverse complement strand
CGCGATTCCAAAGAGTCGCGGTTTTTGCTTTTAGGACGCAAAAATGGGGAAGCACAATGAAAACGGCGGCACCGTACTGGAACGGCAGCGCAAGGCAATCGACCTGCTCGATGCCGAACTGGTGCGCCTGCTCAATCATCGGGCGCGGATCGCCAGTGAACTCGCCTCCATCAAGCAATCTTCCGGCTTGCCCCTGCACGACCTTCGGCGCGAGCGGCAAATTCTGGAGCAGATTTGCGCACAAAACCGGGGACCACTGGATTGCTCGGCCCTTATCAGCATCTTCCGCTGCATCCTGCGCCAGTCACGCAAGCTCCAGGAGAGCTCCATGCGGCGGTCGAGTACAAATTCTGTACCACAGGAGAACATCAATGGTGATCAATATGGCAGCGGGCGCATCCGAGGCTGAACTGCAGCACGTGATCGATCGCGTGAAGGAGTGCGGCTTCCAGCCTCATGTCACGCGCGGAACGGAAAGGGCGATTGTAGCTGCTGTGGGGAGCGGCGGTTCACGCAGCGCCCTGGAGGCCCTGAAGGCCGCCCCCGGCGTGGAAGATGTAGTTCCCATCGCCCATCCTTTCAAACTGGTTGCGCGACAGGCGCGCGGTGAAAGAAGCTGCGTCAATGTAGGCGGCGTCTGCATTGGCGGCCCGGATGCGGTCGTCATTGCCGGGCCGTGCTCGGTGGAATCGCGTGAGCAGATTCTCTCCACTGCCAGGGCGGTGCGCGCCGCAGGGGCTACCATGCTTCGCGGCGGCGCTTATAAGCCGCGCACCTCGCCCTATGATTTTCAGGGTTTGGGCGTGGAAGCGCTGCAACTTCTGCGCGAGGCCCGAGAGGAGACTGGGCTGCCCGTGGTTACTGAGGTCATGAGCACAGAAGACATCCCGTTGATCTCCGAACATGCTGACATGCTGCAAGTAGGCGCACGCAACATGCAGAACTACGCCTTGCTGCGCCAGCTTGCCAAGACCAACCGCCCCATCCTGCTCAAACGTGGCCCCTCGGCCAGCGTAAAAGAATGGCTGCTGGCGGCGGAATACCTGCTTGCCGGAGGCAACTCCAATGTGGTGCTGTGCGAGCGCGGCATCAAGACCTTTGAAACCGAGACGCGCAACACTCTCGACCTGGCCGCGGTCGCACTGGTCCGCGAACTCTCCCACCTGCCGGTGATTGCCGATCCGTCCCATGGGACGGGAAGAAGAGAGTTGATCCAGCCCGCCAGCAGGGCGGCATTGGCCATTGGCGCAGACGGTCTCATTATCGAGGTCCATCCGTGCCCGGAGCGCGCGCTCTCTGACGGAGCACAGTCGCTCAACCTGGAAGAATTTGCCAAAATGATGCGCAGCCTCGCCGCGCCTATTCGGTCCGTGGCAACGAGGGCAAATGGCGGTGTGAAAAGACTTACCACTGATAACGCTGATGGAAGTGATTTGCACTGATTGCTTAGCGCTCGCTCGTAGCGAACAGCTACGAGCGAAAATAAGCTCTCACCAGGTGCACCAGTTCGTCTTCGAATTCTTGTGAGTCGAGCAATGGTGACTGTTCCTGTGACGCCGCGCGAATCACTCCGCTTACTGCGCGGGTGATCACAAACAGGCTGGCGTCTGAGACCGGCTCTGCGCGGCCCGGCAAAAATCGGTCACTCTTGGCGCCGATCATCTGCGTCACTTTCTGGATTGAACTCGCCTGTTCATGGCCGTAACCTTCGCTGATCAGGGTCTCAATGGCGATCCGGCGAGCTTCGCGGTTGCGCCGGAATTGCGCGATCAACGCGCGAATGGCGCGTCGCACCAGGTCCGCCTCTCCCGCCGCGGTGGGTTCAGACATCGCTTTGATCACGCAAGCCTCGTCGGCGGCAATCTCCCGCCGCGCCATCGCCACCAGGATCGCCTGCTTGTCCGGAAAGTACTGGTATAGAGTGCCTACACTGATGCCCGCGCTTTCGGCGATGTAGTTCGTGTTCAGCGCGTCCCGCCCTTCCTGCCGCAAAATCCGAGCAGTGGCCTCAAAAATGATTTCCACCGTATCCTGGGCCCGCGCCTGCTTGGGTTTTCTTCTCAGTAAATCAATGGTTTGGGCCGGTCGCGCCATGGTCATTACCCCCTGAAAAATCCGAGTAACAGAATACGAGCTTTGCTCATATAATTCCAGAAGAAGCATTGAGCGCTGCCGGAAGACGGGTGGTCGGAGTCAGGTTTTCCCAACCTCCCACTATGCTGCTGCTCTTCAGCTCAGAAAGTTCGCGGACTGAGTGCTGAGTGCTGAATGCTTTTTTAAGAAGGAGTCCTTGCCGTGAGCACTGCTACTCTCTCTCACTCCGCCAGGCGTGTGGCGATGTCGTCAACTCGAGCCGAGCGTATCCCCTGGCACATATGGGCTGCGGTTACTGCTGCTGCGTGCATCATGACCGGACTCTACTGGGACATCTCCTGGCATGAGACCATCGGCCGCGATACCTTTTGGACGCCGGCGCACCTGGTGATCCAGTTCGGCGCCGTGCTGGCCGGCTTTTATTCTGCCTACCTGATTTTCTCCACCACGTTTGGCCATAATGTGGCGGCCAAAGATGCTTCCGTGAATGTGCTCGGTTTTCGCGGGCCGCTGGGCGCGTTCATCTCCGCCTGGGGCGGCGCAGCCATGCTCATCTCTGCTCCCTTTGATAACTGGTGGCACAACGCTTACGGCCTGGACGTAAAGATCATCAGCCCTCCCCATTCCTTGCTGGCCCTGGGCATTGGCGGCATTATGTGGGGAAGCGTCATTCTGCTCCTGGGACAGATGAACCGCACCGAGGGTGCTCTTCGCAGGCGCCTGCAGCGGCTGCTGCTCTGTACTGGTGGATTCATCATCGTCCAGGACATGATGTTCAAGCTTACGACCACCAACCGCGTGCTCACGCATAGCGCCGTTTTTTACATGACCGTGAGCATTGGTATGGGCGTCATGCTGGAGGGCATTGCCCGCTCCTCCGGCTTTCGCTGGGCCAGGACTGCGATCACGGGCTTTTACACGGTTTTCTTTCTGCTCGCGCTCTGGATCTTGCCGCTCTTTCCCGCCGAGCCGAAGCTGGGACCGGTCTATCACCACGTTACCCACATGGTCTCTCTGCATTTCCCGGTTCTGATCATATTTCCGGCCTTCGTGCTGGATCTGGTCTTCCCCAAAATCAAGGATTGGAGCAAATGGACGCAGGCAGCCGTTGAGGGAGTTCTATTCGTCGTTGTGCTGCTGGCCGTGACCTGGCCCTTTGGAACTTTTCTGGTTGAATCCACGGCTTCGCGCAACTGGTTTTTTGGGACGCAGCAGTTCGCTTATTTCCTCGATCCCACACTGGCCAGCGTCCGCAATGTGTTTTACGTGGCCGATGCTACCCGCACCACCTTCCTGCTGAAAATGGGAATCGCCCTGGTTGCAGGCATTCTCAGCACGCGCGTCGGCATTGCCTGGGGCAACTGGCTGGCGAGAGTGCGGCGTTGAGAGAAGCAATTGGCAGTTGGCTGGTAGCAAAATCAAAATCCGACCCAAGACCAAGACCCCACGGAGAAACGGAGAGAAGCGAAACCAAGTGAAGCAAAGCAAAGATCAAATGGCCAATCGTAGATCAATGCCAATCCGTTGGATCAGCGTCATCAGCGGTATGGTTTTGTTTGTCTTGTTTCCGCTCGCGGCGCCCGCGCACGTGGGCAGCCCCGATTTTTATTACGACGGCCATGCCGGCCCTTATCACGTGCTGGTGACTGTGCGTCCGCCCCAGGTGATTCCGGGCATCGCGGAGATTCAGATCCGCAGCCTTTCCGGCCAACTCAGCCGGGTTGATGTGATTCCCATGCGCCTGGTAGGCGACGGGGCAAAGCTGGCGCCGACGCCGGACGCTGCCGAGCGATCGAGCGCCGATCCTCAGCTTTTCATCGGAAAGCTCTGGATCATGAGTCGCGGCTCGTGGAAGGTTCAAATCAATGCCGATGGCACGCAAGGAAAAGGCGAGTTGGCGGTGCCCATTGCCGCCGTGTCGGCGAGTTCGATGCGCATGCAGAAGTCGCTGGGTGCGCTGTTGGCTGTTCTGGGACTGATTCTGGTAGTGGGGCTGGTAGGCATCGTAAGAGCAGCCACCAGTGACGCGGTTGTGGAGCCTGGAGCGACGCCGTCGCCATCGCTGCGCCGTCGCGCATTCATCATTACCTCCGGGGCATCGGTGTTCATTGTGGCTGCGCTCGTGTTTGGGGATTTCTGGTGGACGGCTGATGCCAGCAATACGGAAAAGCTTTCTTACAAACTGCCCCATCTGCAGCTTTCCTTGCGGGCAGGGAATGTGCTGCAGCTCAAGCTGCAAAATCCCAACGATGTTGAGTGGCGCCAATTTCCGTCTGAACTTGCAGACCCGGACAAGGTGCGGCTGGACGATCTGATGCCCGATCACGGCCACATCATGCATCTCTTCCTGGTTCGCACGCCGGACATGGCGAGCTTCTGGCACCTGCACCCGCAAGCTGTCAGCGGGCCTGACTTCGCGCAAGCCTTGCCCAGCCTGCCCGCGGGACACTATCGGATCTTTGCTGACATCGTGCACCAGACCGGCTTCCCTGAGACCCAGGTTGGCGAGATTGACCTGCCCGCGATTTCCGCTGCGCCGGCCAACGGCATGGCGCGAATGAATGCTGCGCCGGTTCAAGGAGACGACGCCGGAGGCGCCGAGCTGATCGCAGGGGAAAAAGTTTCCCAGCTATCGGACGGGTACCGCATGGTGTGGGAGCGAGATTCCACGCCGCTCAAGGCCAATCAGGCAATCTGGTTCCGCTTCCGTATAGAAGACCGTAACGGCAATCCCGCCACCGGCATGGAGAACTACATGGGCATGGCCGGGCACGCAGCCTTTATCCGCAATGATGGACAGGTCTTTGCCCACGTCCATCCCGCAGGTTCCATCTCGATGGCCGCCGCCGAACTGGCGCAAGGCGATGGCGGTGATGCCGCAAATTCCCCGGACAAGATGGCGGGCATGAATCACGCACCTGCTTCCGCTGAAGTGACTTTTCCATATGGTTTTCCTCAACCAGGCGACTACCACATCTTTGTCCAGATCAAGCGCGCTGGAAAAATCGAGACCGGCGCATTCACAGCGCGCGTCGAAAACTAAAAGCTGAGTGGAGCGCAGCCGCCCTCGGTTGCGTCTTTCGCTTCTCTGTGTTAATTGAGTATTCCTCTGTGTCCTCTTTCTTCTCTCAGTGTCCTCCGCGGTTAAGGTTTTGCTTTGGATTTTGCTTTTCTCCAGTACTTGGTGGTGATCTTTTGATTTTGGTTGTGGCTCCGATACGCTGCGTCTCCGTGGCGGGTGTTGCTTCGCTATTGCGTCGGCACGCTGTATTGCGATGCAATGAGCTGCCACTGGCCGTTGATTTTCATCCACACATCGGTGAGGCGATCGCGATACTCGTAGCGGCTGCCCTTTGCGGTTCCGGTCTCGTGATATGCGCCGGTTACCACCGCCACGTTCCCGTGCAAGTTCACCCTGAGGTCGGATTCTTCCGCCGTTGCCACCTGAACGGAGGAGTCGGCGGTATGGGACATGTATCCGATCTTTCCAAAGACCCGGCCGTCTTCCACTGTAATAATGAAATCGTCAGCCAGCAAAGAGGTCAAAATGTTAATGTTGCGCTGCCTATAGGCGTCAGTCCATTTGCCCTCCAGGGCAAGAATCTTCACCACTTCGGGCGAGGTTTCCTGGGCCACGGAAGGCATCAGCAGGCAGAAAAAAAGACAGATCAAGCACACTTGTCGTACACGCATGGCCCTGTTATTTCACAATTTCCGGGGGCGAACCAAGGGTACGGTAGTAACGCAAAACCATAGGGAACAGGTGACAGGAATAGGGGAGGTGGAAGCCCCGGACTTGGTCCGCGGAGCGGATTCTTTAGAACATGCGAAAACGATACTTTGCATTGATTGCCAGCTTCGGCCTCGGCGAAAGAGTACGGATACAGCAACGCAGGAAGCACCTACGTTTCTCTCATCACAGATCAAAAACCCCAAATCTTGCCTGTTCCCTGTACCTCTTCCCTGTTCTCTATGTCACCACGCATAACTCCGGACGGCAATGAGTGCCTCGGCGATGTTCCGGCGCAGGGCAACCGTATCCACCATCGGCTGGGTGAAGAGCCTCAGCGCAGCTTCTGAGAGTTGAGCGTCTCCGCCTTTCCCTGCCAGCACCCCGGCGAGACTGCGGGCATTCACCGCAATCCGGTCCGAAGCGTCACAGGCAAAGATGGTCGTCATATCCATAGGAATCTGGGATGACTCGCCGCTGTTTTGAGCCAGCCGCTTTTGCATGCGCAGCCACGTTGATTCCATGACATAGGTATCGATCACCATGTCGGCCACCAGCGCCAGCACCTGCTGTTGTTCTTTTGCCTCGTCACCGAAGCAGCGGCCCACGGCGCGAAGCGCAAGAATGCAGGCCCTCTTGGCCTCGGCGATCTTATCTCTGACGTCGCCAAAATCTTTGGCGGCATTTTGTTTTGCTGATCCATTGCCGCCCATGTCATGCAAATTCCGGGTCAGCGCTCCGCTGTCCGCCGCACTCTTCAGCAACCGCGTGGCAATCACGATCCGGTTGATTTCGTTTGTGCCTTCATAAATCCTGGCGATCCGCGCATCCCGGACCATACGTTCCAGCGGATAATCCTTCGAGTATCCGTAGCCTCCGTAGGTTTGCAGAGCTTCATCGGCCACGTAGCCCAGCATTTCACTCGTCCATACCTTAATGATGGAGCACTCAATGGCGTGCTGCTCAATGGTCTTCATCACTTGCGCCGGTTGATCCCGGTTTACTGCCTCCAGCGCGCGGTCCACCATGCCGACGGTGCGGAAGGTGGCGGCGTCTCCGGCATAGCAGCGGACGGCCATCTCCGCCAGCTTGCGCTGGATCAGGCCAAAGCTGGCGATCGGACGCCCGAACTGATGGCGCTCCATGGCATACGCCAGAGCATGATTGAGCGCGATTTTGGCCGAACTCACGTTGCGATTGCCCAGCTTGAGCCGGCCAAAGTTCAGCGTGTTGAAGGCCACCACGTGTCCCCGGCCAATCTCGCCCAGGACGTTCTCCACCGGCACGCGGCAATTTTCAAAGGTGATGGCTGTGGTGGAACTGCCATCCAGTCCGAGCTTCTTTTCTTCATGACCGCTCACCAGCCCGGGGCCGCGCTCCACAATAAAAGCTGTGAATTCTTCTCCATCCACCTTGGCGAACACGATAAACAGATCGGCAATCCCGCCGTTGGTGATCCACATTTTCTGGCCGCGCAGCAGGTAGTATTTCCCGTCTTCTGAGAGTGTGGCCCTGGTTTTGGCGGCCAGCGCATCGGATCCTGAACCTGGTTCAGTCAGGCAGAAGCAGGAGATCAACTCACCGCTGGCCAGGCGCGGCAGATACCTGGCCCGCTGCTCCGGCGTGCCGAAATAAACGATTGGCAGCGTGCCGATTCCCGTCTGCGCGCTTACGGTGCCGGCAAAAGAGGCGTTGAGCGCAGTCTGTTCAGAGACCAGCGCGGAGCTGATTTTGTCCAGGCCCAGTCCGCCGTACTGCTCCGGAATATCAATTCGCAAAAGATCCAACTCGCCGGCATGGCGCAGCAGGCTGCGGGTGACCTCCCACTCCTTGGCATGAATGCGTTCCGCCTGCGGCAGCACCTCGTCCCGCATGAAGCGCTCCGCCGTGCGGGCGAAGAGTTGCTGTTCCTCGCTCAGGTCTTCGCGGGTAAAGATGTCCTGGGGAGTTGCGTCCTCAAAAAGAAACCGGCCACTCTTGATTGCGGTATTGGCGGCTGCGGGACTCATGATCTCCTCCTGAGCTCATGAATAATGCCTGGCTCCAAAGTATAATCGCTGTCGCACCGCGCTGAATCGCGCAGCAGCCGGCTATCATCCAATTTATTTCAGGAGAACCTCATGCGAGAAGCAGTGGTCGTTGGCAGTTCCCGGACCGGGCTGGCCAAGTCATTTCGCGGATCCTTCAACATGACGCGCCCGGAGGTATTGGCCGCACACTGCATTCAGGACGTACTGCGGAAGACGCCGCAGCTCGGCTGCCAGGAGGTTGAAGATGTGGTGCTGGGATGCGCCCAGCCGCACGGACCCCAGGGCCACAACATCGCCCGTATCGCTGCCATGCTGGCAGGCCTACCGGCATCGGTGGCCGGTACCACCATCAATCGTTTTTGTTCCTCCGGTCTCCAGGCCATCGCCCTGGCCGCGCACCAGATCATGAATGAAGGCGTGGATGCAGCCATTGGCGGCGGCGTGGAGAGCATCAGCATGATCCCGCGCGACTGGAGTCCCAACCCTGAGTTGGAAAAACGCATGCCCGGGCTGTATATGGTTATGGGGGACACGGCGGAAGTTGTGGCCAAGCGTTACAACGTGGGCCGTCGCGCGCAGGACGAATATTCCCTCCTGAGCCAGCAACGAACCGCCCGCGCTCAGCAGGAAGGTTTTTTCGAGGATGAGATCGCTCCCATGAAAGTCATCATGGCCATCCTGGACAAGAAGACCGGCGAGAAGGTCGGCGAGAAAGAGGTCTGCTGCGACCGCGATGAGTGCAACCGTCCGGACACCACTCTGGAAGGACTGTTGGCGCTGAATCCGCACTTTGACAAGACCAGCGGCCACGGTTCAGTGACTGCCGGCAACTCCTCCCAACTCTCTGACGGCGCTTCCGCCACGCTGCTCATGTCGCGCCAGCGCGCCGACCAACTCAGCATTCCCTATAAGCTCATCTTCCGCGGCTTCCAGGTTGCAGGCTGCGAGCCCGACGAGATGGGAATCGGCCCCGTGTACGCCGTCCCCAAGCTGATGCAGCGCACGGGCGTGAACATGGACGACATTGACGTCTGGGAACTGAATGAAGCCTTTGCTGTCCAGGTAGTGTATTGCCGCGACCTCCTGGTACTGGATCCGGAGAAGCTGAATCCCAACGGAGGCTCCATTGCCATAGGCCACCCGTTCGGCATGACCGGCTCAAGGATGGTTGGAACCATAGCCAACGAACTAGCCCGCCGCAAAGGACGCTACGGCGTAGTAACCATGTGCATCGGCGGCGGCCAAGGCGCGGCCGGACTGTTCGAGGCTGTGCGCTGATGCTGTTTGTGTGACACACGAGCCCTCGCCTGTGTCTTTTGTTGGAGTTCACCTCGAAGCACCGCGAAGAATTCCCTATGAACTCCCAGGTCGCCTCATGGTCGTTACATTGGCCTGTTGCCCTATGGCCTATGGCCTCGTAGGGCCTTCGCCAACTCCTCCGCATCGGTGATGGGCGGCTGACAGGTGAAGCCGTTGCACAATACCGCCACGGTTTTTCCCTGGCGGATGTCCGGCAGGTTGGGAATGGTCTCTGCCAGTGCGGGAGGAAGCATCTGCGGGACGATCTCGCCTTCGGCTAAATGCAGTACCGACTTGTTGAGCGAGAAGGGCGCGATAGCGGCGGCAACCAGCCGTTCAGCTTCTTCGCCGCTGCCGGCCACTACAACCTGCGTGTGCGGACTCAGATACATGTCCAGGGCGATGGCATAAGTCGCGGCAAACATGCCATAGTGCTCAGCGATCCCGGCAAAGGCTTCAAGTGTGTTTTCGGCCACGTCGCGATAGCTGGCCTGATTGGTGTAGGCATAAAGGCGCAGCAGGGCAATTGCCGCCGCCGGATTTCCGGCGGGAGTAGGTGAATCCTGGAGGGGCTTGCGTCGCGCGGTCAGTGCACCCAGGACCAGGCCATCTGCTGCCGCCATATCGAAGAACCCGCCACTGGCGCCATCGTGAAAGCGCGCAATCATCATGTCCGCAACCTTGCCGGCAAACTTGAAGTAGCTGAGGTCAGCGGTGGCTTCGTATGCGTCCAGACAGGCAAGTACGGTGAAGGCATAGTCATCCAACACTCCTGAAGATTGCCTCTTGGCGGCCTGGGGATCGGAATAGGAGATCACATGCTGCAAGCCTGAGCCTGCATTCCACCCCTGCGAGAGAATACGGTCGAGCGAACGCAGGGCAAATTTGCGCGCCGAGTCCAGCCGCAATACCTGCGCTGCGCGGAGGTAAGCCGAGATGCACAGCGAGTTCCAGCTTACATAGACGGTCTTGTCAACATAAGGCGTGGGCCGCTTGAGGCGGGCGGCGTACATTTTTTTCCGGGCGGATTCGAGAATGCCCTGCACTACAGGCGAACTCTTCTTCAGCCGCTTGGCAATGTCTTCCAAACTGGCGCGAACATGAAGAACGTTCTTGGCCGGATTGTGGTGCATGTCTCCCACTTCGCCGATGTCGTAGCGGAGCGTGGCTACCTCCATCTCTTCGCCATCGAGCACTTCCTGCGTCTCCTTGAGGGTCCAGGTGAAGTAATCGCCATCGTCATCCAGCGAGTAGTCGGCATCCTGAGAGCCGTAGAAGCCGCCATGTTGCTGGTCGCTAAGCCATTCATCCATCCAGCGGATGATGTCGCCGGCCACAAAAGCGAAGAATTCATTGCCGGTAAGCTGGTAGCCGCTGACGTAATTCCTCAGCAGTTCGGAGTTGTCATACGCCATTTTTTCAAAATGGGGAACGATCCAGTGCTCGTCCACGGAATACCTGTGGAAGCCGCCGGCCAGGTGGTCGTAGACTCCCCCCTGGGCCATCTTGCCCAGCGTTGACGAAACGATTTCCAGCAGCGAGGCGTCTCCGGTTTCCATGTGGCGCTGCATCAGCAGATCTATGGTGCTGGGGTGAGGAAATTTAGGAGCGGAGCCGAAGCCGCCATGCTCCGCGTCATAAAGCTTGACCGCCGATTCCACAATGCGGTCCAGCAACTCTGGCCGGAGTGAGCCTGATTTGCCAAGAAAGCCTTCTGCCTGGTTGATGGCGGCCATTACGCTCTCCGCAGATTCCTGCACCTCGCCGGGTTTGTCCTTAAAAGACTGGGCCAGGCTGAGCAGCACTCGCCGGAAGCTGGGCCGCCCGTAATGTTCCTGTGGAGGGAAGTAAGTGCCACCATAAAATGGCTTGCCCTCAGGCGTGAGGAATCCGGTGAGCGGCCACCCACCCTGTCCGCTGATGGCCTGAACTGCGGATTGGTAGCGGCTGTCTACATCCGGTCGCTCGTCACGGTCCACTTTGATGGCGATGAAATGCTCGTTGATGATCTGCGCGATCTCAGGATTCTCGTACGACTCGCGGTCCATCACGTGGCACCAGTGACACCAGACGGCGCCGATGTCCAGCAGAATAGGTTTGTTTTCTTTTTTCGCTTTCTCAAACGGCTCCTGCCCCCACTCATGCCAGTGGATAGGCTGGTGCATGGCTGAGCGCAGGTAAGAGGAAGAGGCGAGGGACAGGGAGTTCTTGCTCACCTTCATAGTCTATGGCAAAACAGAGTAGCAGGGGCGGAGAGCAACGAGAATCGGGTCGTCGGGTCATCGAGTCATCGGAAAACCAACACCAACCCCAAAAGCAAACCTTTTCACCGCAGAGGACGCAGAGGGCGCAGAGGAAATCACAAATTACAAATGCTAGTGTAGTGTCTCAGAAATAACTAGACAGTCAGCAGGTCCGGCTCATTGAAAACAATGACTTTGTAATGTCTAGTTAATTAGCAGGCACTACACTAGCTGTCCCCTGTTTTCCTCTGTGTCCTTTGTGTCCTCTGTGGTGGAAGGTGTTGATGTTGATCCTGGTTTGGCTAACTACCAACTACTAATTACCAATTATTGTTTTTTCATCTCATGGCCTGCGCTTAGAAGATTGACAAAAAGGCGAATTGCTCCGGGGACGCCATACGGGAGCTGCCGAAAGGAGGCGTAGCCGGAATAAATGTAGATGCCTTTGCCGTAGTGCGCTTCCAGCAGACCGCCTTTTTGCGGTGGCTCGCCCGGATCGTGGCAGGAGAGCAGGGGTTTGAAATGATCGTCCCACTGACCCATAAAGTAGAGACCGCGCTCCTGTATCCATCCATCAAAATCCTTGGGGGTGATTTTGTTCGGCCAGTTAAAGATCTGGTTTTGCGGATCGAGAACCTCGACCGGTTCCTCTTCCACTGAGACGCGCGCGCTGCTCAGGGTTGCGGGATAGGGCGTGTAGTGCCCTTCGTTAAAAATGCCAACGCTCTGGTTGTATTGAACGATCAGAGTGCCGCCCTGGTTCACGTAGTCGAGCAGTCGACGGTTGTGCTCACGCACATCGGTGCGGATGTCATAGGCGCGGATGCCGACCACAATGGTGTCATAGCGACTGAGATCGCCGCCAGCCATTTCCTGCGGGGTGATCACATTCACGTTGACGCCTACGCTCGACAGCACTGCCTGAATTTCATCGCCCGCGCCCATGATGTAGCCCACCTTGAGCGCATGCGGCAGCTTCACATCCACCGCCTGCACTTTTTCGATTGCCGGATGATAGGCGTAATAGGAATCCAGATCGGGCCGGGTGATGATCTTGAATCCTTCGGCGTATTCTTTGCCGTTGAACTCGGCCTTGGCCGTGACCTGGTAGGCGCCTTCATGAAGATTTTGCGGCGTGATGTGGAAGGAGTAGCTGTTTACGTCGCCATCGTGATCCAGGTCGACGGGGATAGACTCCGGTTCTACCTTCCATCCCGGCGGTGTTTCCAGATGCAACTTGGCATGCACCGGCTGCTGCAGGTTGCTGCGCACGCCTACATCAATCTGCGAGCGGGTGGCGCCGGTGGTGGAGATCACCGCCACGGGCGATTCCAGGAGAACAGAAAGCGGAGGCCCTACGGCCAGCGGGCGTTCGGATTGACCTGAAGCCGGATCGACGAATCTGATTTTGGCGACAGTTTGCACGGCACTGGAGCCCAGCGGCGTTTCAAACTGCGCAGTCACGCGAAGCGGGAACGGCGGGAATGGCAGCGTGAGATAGCGAGGATCACTGATTGAGTAAAAGGTATCTATCTCCTGGTCCTTCCGGCTCCAGTATGGGTGGGTATAAGGCGCGTCGGCTGGGATGGTGACCTGGAACTGCGCGCTTGCCATCTCTCCCAAATCTATCTTCCCCGGCTGCTGCTTCAACACCTCGCTCTTCCAACCGGGGGGCATCGAAATTTGGGCGGCACTTTGCGTAATGGGAGCTTTACCCCGGTTATAAATGCGAGCAGTCGCGGTAAAGGTTTGTCCGGGAACCGCCACGGTGAAGGTCTGCTCCATGCGGGGAAAGTAAGAAGCTGCGGGCGCGGGACCGGGTACATCCACGTAGAATTCCAGGTAGATGCCCATGGCCTGGTTGGCGGCCTGCTCAAACTGCTCCAGTTTTTCTTCCAGCGACGGCAGCAGAGCAGCCTTGGCAGCGGGGGACAATCGAGACTTTTGAACCTGATCGATCAACTGGAGCGTCCCAGTGCGTCCCGCGAGCAGTGGTGCGGCGCAGGCGGATGGATCCTGGATGGAGAATACCTTGGTCGCGTCATCCACATGCTTTTGCAGCGCCACCAGGGCAGGGCGGAGAAAAGGAACCTTGGTTTCCTCATCGCCGAGACGCGAGGCGAGACCCGGCAGAGTGGTATCAATGCCATCGAGGAAATCATTTTCGTGCGCGGGTTTGGTGGGCAGCGTGGAATCGAGCAGCTTGTAGTAGTCGGGGCGATGTCCGGGAGAGATGCGCGCGCCTCCAGTGCCCTGTGAAGTCTGGTGGGCGAGGCCTTCAAGGGCAAACTGAGAGAAGGACATTCCCAGCAGCGGGCTATATTGGCCTATGTCCAGTTTGATGGTGTAGTCTTCGTCGGCTGGACTGAGGCTGAAACCGCGCGGGACGTTATCGCTATAAAGTTTTTTGGCCTGCCAGGGCAGAAGCCCGGCCTTGATCTGCTCGGGAAAACGATTGGGGTCGGCGGCGGCGCGAAATGCTTCCTGAGTAAGGATGCCGGCGGCCTGATGGTGGCCGTGATTATCGCGCGGGGTCCCGGAGAAGCGGCTGATGAGAACGTCCGGACGGAAGGTGCGGATAGCGAACACCATATCGCCCAGGGCGATGTCGTGGCCGTGCCATTTATTGAAAGTTTCTTCGGCAGTTTTGGAGAAGCCAAAATCCACAACGCGGCTGAAGCGCTGCTCCACTCCGTAATATTTGTCTGCCTGAAGAAGTTCCAGGGTGCGCAGGATGCCGAGATCATCGGCGGTTTCAGCCCCGAATTTGTTCTGACCGCCCTCGCCCCGGTTCACCGTAAACAGCATGACCGCGGCTCCATTGCCGCGCGCCTCCTGGGTCATCATGCCGCCATCTTCATCGTCAGGATGGGCAACGGTGTGCATGATACGGGCGGTGGTGCGCAACTTGGTCAGCAGTTGGTAAAGGTGAACGGCGCCAAGGTCCTGCGGCAGAGAACGGGTATCCGACTGGATGGTTGGAGCCAAACAGGAAAGAATGCACGAAAGGGCGATAGCGGTCTGGAACGGCTTACGGTGCATGCAGAGCATTGTAAAAGAATGGACTCTAACTTTTGGCCCTGGTTTAGCTCTGAGCCCTCAGCCACACTTTTTTCAGCCATTGAATCGAGAAATATCCACGAAATCCACAGTGCAATCAAGGCCAAAATGAGTTACAAATTTCCTATTAAGAAGAGTCCGAAACTGGCATGACCCTTTCCGCCAAGCTGAGTCGAGCCTTCACTTCCCAGAGCCGGAAGCGAGGCGAGAATTACTATCGTTATGGGCAGGTGCGCCTTTACCAGGGTTCCGATTCATCGGTGGCTGCTCGAGTGCAAGGGGGAGACAACTACGAAGTAAGCCTGGAATTCGATGGTAGCCAGACTCTGTTGGCTGAATGCGGCTGCCTCTACTTCGATCGGGAAGGAGCTTGCAAGCACCTTTGGGCCACTGTTCTCGCCGCAGAGCAAAAGGGTTATCTCACGCAAGCGGCTTCCGCTCCGAACCTGTATCTGGACGATGGCGGATTCGATGCCAACGATGATGCGGATGAGCTAGTGGTCGGCACGTCGAAGGATGCTTTCACCGCGATCAGTAGAAAGCCGGCTGGACACCCTGGAGTTTCCGGGCATCCCGCACCATCTTCGCCGCCCGCGTGGCAGAAGAAGATCGCGCAAATTTCCGGTCAGCGGGACGCTGCAGCCGGAGACCGCGATGCCTGGCCGGCGAAGCGGCAGATTCTTTACATCCTGGATGTTTCCAAAGGTGTGGCCCAGGCGGGAGTCATCGTTTCTTTCGAGTCGCGAGATCAAAAGTTGGACGGCAGTTGGGGCCGCCGTAAAACACTGAGCCTCAAGCACAGCCAGATCGTGCACCTGCCGCTGGCCGAAGACCGTGAGATCTTCTCCATGCTTGTGGGCGGCAGAGCCTACTACGGATGGAGCTACGGAGACTCTTACGAAGCGTTTCCCAATCCATGCCAGATCCGACACCCGTTGGAGGCCAGGCTACTGCCGCTGATGGCGCGCACTGGTCGTCTTTATTTGTCCCGGAGCAAGGCTGCGGACGGAGAGGTCGGAACCCCGCTCACCTGGGACGAACAGGGCTCCTGGCGCTTTGCGTTGCAAATGCGGCGCGGCGAAAAAAATCTGTGGACGATAAGTGGAATTCTTCGCCGCGGCACAGAGCAGATGGAACTGTCCGTGCCTTTCCTGGTGACAGAGGGACTCGTGTTTACGTCTGACTGCGTGGCCGCCCTGTCTGAGGAAACGTCCTTTCAAAGCCTGCTTCAGCTTCGACAAATGGGTGGAATTGATGCCTGGGACAAAGACCGTGACGATGTGCTGGCAGCGTTGCTGGGTTCACCTGGACTGCCACCAGTGGAATTACCAGAAGAGTTGCAATATGAGGAGGTGAAGCTGGCTGCGGTTCCATGTCTGCATGTGCGCCGTGGCAACGGCGGCGGCCCACGCACCAAGCCCCGGTTGCGCGCCGACTTGTCTTTTGATTATGAAGGCCGGGTCGTTCCGCAGGCCGAGCCGAATCGGGGATGGTACGAAGCTGCCAGCCGGCGATTTCTGCTCCGCGATACCGAAGCGGAAAAGCGCGCTACCGATTTGCTCAGCGAGATCGGTGTCAAATTTCAGGGACCGACCTATTGGGATCGCACATCGGCCTGGGAGATAGCGCCGACCAAACTGCCGCGCGTTGTACGAGCGCTTCTGGAGGGGGGTTGGCACATTGACGCGGAAGGAAGAATTCTACGGCGTCCAGGCGCTTTCCGCATCGCTGTATCGAGCGGAGTTGACTGGTTCGAGCTGCGCGGCGAGGTGCAATACGGAGAGGCCACGGCACAGATTCCTGAGTTGCTGCAAGCTCTACGCCGGGGCGAAAACATGGTCCAGCTTGACAACGGCGAATACGGCGTTTTGCCGGAGGAATGGCTGCGCCGCTTCGGTCACGTAGCCGGCCTGGGCACGCCGACGAACGGGCATCTGCGATTCCGCCGCAGCCAGGCGGGATTGCTCGATGCTTTGCTGGCTGCGCAACCTGAGGCAAGTTGCGACGAAACGTTTGCCAGGGTGCGCAAGGAATTGTCTCTCTTTCAAGGTGTCCAGGCGGCCGAACAGCCCACAGGTTTTGTGGGACAGTTGCGGGACTATCAGCGAGAAGGCCTGGGCTGGATGAATTTTCTGCGGCAGTTTTCGTTTGGAGGCTGCCTGGCCGACGATATGGGAGTGGGGAAGACTGCTCAGGTGCTGGCGTTGCTCGAAAGCCGCCGAGAGTTGAAGGCAAATGGCGACAGCCGGCCCTCGCTGGTCGTGGTTCCCAAATCACTGGTCTTCAATTGGAAGGTGGAGGCTGCGCGCTTCACTCCGCAGCTCCGCGTACTCGACTACACGGGCCTGGCGCGCACGAGCAACAGCTTTGCCGAACATGACATTGTCCTGACCACTTATGGAACACTGCGGCGCGATGCGCTGGTCCTGAAGGACGTCGAATTCGATTACCTCATCCTGGACGAGGCGCAAGCGGTCAAGAATGAAAATACCGAGTCGGCCAAGGCCGTACGGCTGCTGCAAGGACGGAACCGGCTGGCCATGAGCGGAACGCCCATCGAGAACCATCTCGGGGAACTCTGGACTTTGTTCGAGTTTCTCAATCCGGGGATGCTGGGCGCGGCCAGCGCCTTCAAGATGGTGGGTGGAGCGACGCGTAATCCCGACGAGGAGAGCCGCCGCCTGCTGGCCAGCGCATTGCGGCCATTCATCCTGAGGCGCACCAAAGAGCAAGTGGCGCGCGAACTGCCGCCCAAGACTGAGCAAACGATCCACTGTGAAATGGAACCGGCGCAGCGCAAACTCTACAATGAACTGCTCCAGCACTATCGCGCCAGTTTGCTTACGCGCATCCAAGAGGAGGGGATAGCTAAATCCAAAATTCAGGTGCTGGAGGCCTTGCTGCGGCTGCGGCAGGCTGCTTGCCATCCGGGGTTGATTGACCGTACGCGCTCGGCTGATCCCAGCGCCAAGTTGGATGTCCTGCTGGCGCGCGTCCAAGAAGTGCTGGAGGAGGGCCACAAGGCGCTGGTGTTTTCGCAGTTCACCAGCTTTCTCAAGATCGTTCGCAACCGCCTGGATGCGGAAGGAATCGCTTACGAGTATCTGGATGGCGCTACTCGCGACCGGCAGGCGCGCGTTGATCGCTTCCAAACCCAGCCAGACTGCCGGCTTTTCCTGGTCAGCCTGAAAGCTGGAGGGCTGGGACTAAACCTGACCGCTGCTGAATACGTGTTCCTGCTTGATCCCTGGTGGAACCCGGCAGTTGAAGCGCAAGCCGTGGACCGGGCTCATCGAATCGGACAAACGCAGCACGTTTTTGCCTATAGGTTGATCGCCCGCGACACGGTAGAAGAAAAAGTGCTGCAGTTACAGGAAACCAAGCGCGATCTGGCTGCCGCCATTATTGGTGCTGACAATAGATTGATCCGCAACCTGCGACGCGAGGACCTGGAGATGCTGCTCTCATGATGGCATCACAGCGGCCAGATTGATTCGATTTGCCATTTCCGTGCAACTTACGAGATAATAACGACTTGCCCAAAGGTATTGGGGGTTCACTAGGAAAGGAAACCAGTTTCAGTGTTAATGATCAGACTGGCGCGCATAGGTGCGCGCAAGCAACCTTATTATCGGGTGGTTGTAATTGAGAAAGAGCGCGCTCGCAATGGCCGTTCAGTCGAGGTGGTGGGACTTTATAATCCACGCACCAATCCAGCAACAATCGATGTGAAACGCGACCGGATCGATTACTGGGTGTCCAAAGGCGCCCAGCTCTCGGACACGGTGCGGCGCCTACTCTCCAAGACACCAGCCCCGGCGGGCACTGCGGCCTGATAGACAATTTTCGGTCTTCCTGGAAACTAAAATTTAACACCGGCCCCGTCGAGTACTGGGAGGACGGTTTATGACAGAACCGGGCGGCGACATGCGTATGTTAGTGGAGCAGATTGCTCAAGCACTTGTGGATGCTCCCAACGATGTCCAGGTAAACGCAGTGGAAAGTGATCAAGGTACTGTTTTGGAATTGCGGGTGGCGGTGGGAGATCTGGGAAAGGTCATCGGCAAGCAAGGACGGACCGCCAAATCCATCCGCACCATCCTGGGCGCAGCGAGCATGAAGTTGAAGAAGCGCTACACGCTGGAAATCATTGAATAATCCGGAGCCGGCCCATTCCGGCAAGCGTCCGCCAGAGCGGGATGAGTTTGTCACCATTGCCAAGGTAAGGAAGCCGCAGGGACGCAGAGGTGAAGTTGCGGCCGTGTTGTTTACGGATTTTCCGGAGCGGTTCGCGACGCGCAAGCGATTATTTGCGCTGGACACACAGGGCGAGCGCCGGCAGGTTGAACTGGAGGAGCACTGGCTCCATAAGGACCAGGTGGTGCTCAAGTTCAAAGGCGTGGATTCCATCAGTGACGCCGAGAGGCTGGCCGGCTGGGAGATCCAGGTCCCGCTCAGTGAGCGCGCAGAACTGGAAGAAGGCACGGTCTTTGTGAGCGACCTGATCGGCTGCGCGGTGTACGACGCCGGCAGGGAAGTGGGGACGGTGCAGAACGTCCAGTTTGGCGCGGGTGAAGCGCCGTTGCTAGTCGTCAGGGGAGTCAGGGAATACCTGGTGCCTTTGGCGGCCGAGTACGTTGAAAAGATTTTGCTCGAGCGGAAGCGGATCGAGATGAAGTTGCCGGCGGGCATGCTGGAACTGGATGCGCCAGTGACGGCAAAAGAGCAGGAACGGCAGAGGTAGGTATTCAGCAGGTCTGGTGATGAAGTTCGAAATCGTCACGATTTTTCCGGACTTTTTTCGCGGGCCGCTGGATTACGGAATCGTGCGCAGGGCGCGCGAAGCCGGGCTCATTGAAATCTCAATCCACGATTTGCGGGCCTTTGCCCCGGACAAACATAGGACGGTAGATGACCGTCCGTTTGGCGGAGGCGAGGGCATGGTGCTCAAGCCGGGGCCGATCTTCGAGTGCGTGGAGTCGCTGAAGGTGGCGCCTCGCGAGGAGCGCCTGAGCGAGAGCGCCATTGAGACCGTGGTCCTGCTTTCGCCGCAAGGCCGGATGTTTACGCAGGCCATGGCGCAGCAACTGGCGAAGCTGGAGCGGGTGGTGCTTCTCTGCGGACGTTATGAAGGCGTGGATGAGCGGGTGGCGGAGAACCTGGCCGACCGGGAAGTCTCGATTGGGGATTACGTCCTGAGCGGCGGCGAGTTGGGAGCGGCGGTGATCGTGGATACAATCACGCGGCTGCTGCCCGGAGCGTTGGGCAATGAGGCTTCCGCGCAGCAGGAAAGTTTTACGGCCGGTGAGAAAGCCAGCGCGGAAGGGCCGGACAGCACGTGTGCTTCCGGAGGGCTGCTGGATTATCCGCAGTACACGCGTCCGGCGGAGTTTCGCGGGCTGAGCGTGCCGCAAGTGCTGATCGGCGGAAACCATGAGCAGATCCGCAAGTGGCGGAGAGAGAAGGCTGTGGAAAAGACACGGCGCAACAGGCCGGACCTGTTGGAAGGCAGTAATTAGTAATTGGTAATCAGCAAAATCGGTTTTGCTCACTACTAAGTACTAATTATTTCTCGGAACGGCATGAGTGCCTGCGCCATTTTAGATGGCGGCGAAACGAGATGATGAAGGAGTCCAAGGGTTATGTCTCAACATCCAGTTCTAGAACGGCTTGCAGCCAAGCTGCAACGCAAGGACATCCCGGATGTAAAACCGGGAGACACGGTCCGCGTCCAGGTCCGGATCAAAGAAGGCGACAAGGAACGCACACAGGCTTTTGAAGGAACAGTCATCGCCCGCCGCAATGGACCGCAAGGCAGCTTCACGGTACGCAAGGTAAGCTTCGGCCAGGGAGTGGAGCGCATTTTCCCGTTCAATTCCAAGGTCCTGGACAAAGTGGAGATCGTGCGCTCCAACCGGGTCCGCCGGGCCAAACTGTTTTACCTGCGCGGATTGAAGGGCAAGGCCGCGCGCCTGCGCGAGGTCGAGCGCGTCCATAAGAGTGGTGACGATGGTTCCGCCCGAGCGGCGGAGACAGAATCGACCAACAGCGAAGGTTAGAGCCTGCGATCTCGATGGAGACACCACTTGAGAAACTGAACGCCAAAGTTTTCGCAGAGTATCTGCGTTCGAAATTCCACACGCAACTTGGCGACAAGAAAGTCGAACTGGAACTGCTTTCCGTCGAGGAGCGCGAGAGCTCGCCCAGGGTGGAAACCTTTTTCCTGTGCTTTAACGGCCCTCTCATCCCGCGCCTGCCGCAACAGATCTATCTGCTGGAACACGAAAAACTGGGCGCATTCTCCATTTTCCTTACGGCCATTGCCGGAGATACGGAAGGCATTTCGTATGAGGCCGTGTTTAACAGGTACAGGAAGAAGTAGTTAGTAATTAGCGAAGTCAAACCCAACCCGAGAACTTGGACGCAGAGGAAATTAGGACGTGGAGGGATGATAGAGAGCAGAGAACATTCTGCGAGAAACGGCAAACCCAATCCCGACCCCAAGCCAAACTCAACCCTTGCTTGCATGCCTGCAGATAAAAAATTCACCTTACGTCCGGTAACGGAAGCAGATGATGAATTTCTGCTGACCGTATACGCCGGAACGCGGGCGGAGGAACTGGCGCGCGTTCCCTGGAGTGCGGAGCAGAAAGAAGCCTTCGTGCGCATGCAATACGCAGCGCAGAAGCGCCACTATGCGGCGGAATATCCTCAGGCCACTCATGACATCATCTGCGTTGACGGTGTTTCCGTGGGCCGGCTCTATCTTTCGCGTGGCGCAGAGGTGTTTCACATTCTTGATATCACAGTGCTATCACAGCATCGCAACAGCGGAACAGGGTCCTCTCTGATGCGGGAATTGCTTAAGGAAGCCGGCAAGGCGTCCAAGCCGGTCACGATCTATGTGGAGAATTTCAATCCGTCACTGCGGTTGTTCACGCGGCTGGGCTTTCAGAAAGTAGAGGACACAGGGCTGCTGTTCCTGCTGCGATGGAAGCCGCAGGAGGGCACTTAGCATTCAGTCTTTGCGAGTCGTGCTCGGGACTTGCGTGGCGGAGTTGTACCCAATCCCGATATTCACAACGCATTGGGCATGCCCTGACGCTGAATTTCAGCGAGCAGGGTTCTCTCGCTGCGCTTCGGGGCAAGCTTTTAAAAACCAAACTCCAACCCCAGCCTAACGAGCCTTAGTGCACGCGGTTGATCACCGCGTTGTAGGTCTGTTGTCCGGTTGGTCCTGGAACCAGCAACAGGGAGAAGGTTCCCAGGCCGGCATGCTCGAATGTATAGGTGTCCTGCGGCAGGGGCTGCGACATGGTTCCCAAAAAGGAAAGGATGAAGCCGCTGGTTGCAGGTACGGGACGGCCGGTCTTCGGCTGGACCGACATCATGCCGGTGTTAACCGGTACAAGCGCCGGGAGATCTTCGACCTTGAGCAGTCGTAGCCACACCGAGTTGCCTTTTCCGGAGGCTGGAGAAACCTGAAAACTTGATCCCACCTCCCTGGTAAAGGCCGCGCGGTCCAAGTGGGTCAACGAGCCGCTGGTTACATTGTTCTGTCCCTGATTTTTTGGGGTCTTGGGCTTGTTTGCGCTCCAGGCCTTCAACGGGCCGGCTGCGAACGCCACTGCTGCAAGAACGCTGTGCCACAACAAATTACGTCTGGAAACCGCCATCACACTCCTCCGATTCCATGGTCTCTAGATCTCTTTAAATCTGTGGATCTTTTTAAGACCAGGTTGGCTCCTCTTGAGAGGCTGTTTTTGTACTGGGGGGAAGGTACCACTCTACCTTTAGAATTCTCTAATTTCCAGCAATAAATGCCCCTCCCATGGAGTTCCGAATGTTTGCACCCAAAGCCATAGTTTTCAGCAGGATCGTTAAGTTAGAGCGGGTGCTAACTAATGGAATGTCAAATAACAAGGAATGATGAGTTTTCTCTTGACAAAGGATTGGGTTGTAAAGCAGAGTACAACATTCAAGACATTTCCCCCCTAGCGCGCCTCGCTTTCCTGCATGCAGAGGAAGCACGGAGTGCGCTGTCTCAACGTATGAACATGAGTTTTTTTTAAGGAGCACCATCCGTGGTTACATGGGTTCTTCCGTCCCGCCGCCAAGCAGTTTGTTGCACCACATTTTTTGTGCTGTCTCTGATCTTGAGTTTGCCGCTGTTCGCGGCTGGACCCGTCCCGGTCCAAAATGGCCCCAGCGGACCGCGAATCTGGCTGCAGGAGAACCAGCCGTTGCCGGTGGAGCACGTGGCTGGTGGGCTGAGTAATGGACAAGGGACGATGGTTGTGGATTCGGGTGTGCTGGCCGGACTGGGCAAGGCACAACCGGTGTCGATGGCTTCCGGCGACCTGGACGCAGACGGCTTTGAAGACCTGGTGGTGGGATACAGCACCGGCGCGGGCGGTTTCATCTCCGTGCATCGCGGCAACATTGATGCCTTTGCTCCGCAGAGCGATGCTTCTTTTCAGGCCATTGGGCGCGGGGAATTTCCCTCGCCTTTTCTTCTGGAAGCACAGACATTCAGTTCCCCTGTAAGCCCGGATTTCATGGCTCTGGGAGATTTCACCGGCAACGGAAACAGGGACCTGGCAGTTGCGGCCAAGGGAAGCAAAGCATTGTTCATCCTCCCCGGCGACGGGAAGGGCAATTTTGGCGCGCCACAGATGGTGAATGTGCCGGGCGGAATCACGGCGCTGGCAGCGGGAACACTCGGCAGTACGGGGACTTTGATCGTGGGCGGGACACGTTCACTGACAGTCCTGGTTTCCACCCCGCAGGGGCTCGCGGCGCTGGCCAGCTACCCCGTGGCTGCACCGGTCTCCAATATTCTTTTTGGCGATTTTGGCGATACGGGACAGGACGTGGCGTTCCTCTCCGGTGGGAAGGTCCAGATCGTGCGCTCGGCCACGATGCAGGTGACAACGGTTTCGCTGCCGGTGACGGTTCGGGCGTTTGCGCTGGGATCGTTCATTTCGGACCGCAATCCTGGCGTGCAGATTGCATTTGTGGCTGGGGACGGCAGCATTCAGATTGCGGCGCGTAGTGAGTTCGACCCGCGGGCATACAGCGTTGCGGAATTGGCAGCGTTGCGGCAGGGAGCCAAGGTGCGTACGGAGCCGAACCCGCTGCTGCCGGTCAAGAGCTTTCCCGTCAATGGCTGGCAGGTGGTGGAGAGTATTCCCGGCGTAGCGTCGCTCCCGCCCGGGCAGACACCTGTCTTCTTCCGCACGCGGGCCTCGTCCAATGGAAGCGATGATGTAATGCTGCTGAATCCTTCCAGCGGGCAACTGGCGTTGATTTCGCATCCGGATGTGGCTCCGGGGGCAAGCACGTTCCTGCCGGGGCAGGTATCGTTGCGGCCGTATTCAGGTACGCCGATAGCGGCGCTGCCCATGCGCATCAATGTAGATGGCCGGCCGGGAGTGATGGCGATTCATGCGGGGCAGATAGCGCCCTCGATGATCATGCCGATCCCGGACCCGACATTTTTCCCCAACCGGTTCGACGATATAACTCCGAGAGGCACGGGCGTGACCTGCCTCAACACGACTGGCGTGGATGCTTCCAACGATTGCACGCTACGAGAGGCGATCATCAAGGCCAATGCCACGGCGGGCACCGATACGATCATGCTGCAGGCGGGCACCTACACGCTGGCGCTGGCTCGAAATGCCGGCGACCACCACACATCAGCACAGGGGACGCTAGAAGTGCAGGACTCGCTGAACATCGTCGGAGCAGGTCAGGCCACGACCATCATTCAGGGGGGGACACAAGCCAATCTGAGTGACAGCATCGACAAGGTGATTTCCTTCAATCAGGACATCGATTCGTTTACGAATGCCACGGTGAATGTCTCCAGCCTGACCCTTCAAAATGGGAACAACAAGGGCGACGCATTCGCAAACCAGGACGGATACGGCGGGGTATTCGACTTTGATACCGGCCTGTCGGGGAACAACACGCTGACCATGACCAACGTGACCATCAACAACGGTAAGGTTTCGGATGGGCAGGGCGGCGGCTTCACGATCTTCAATACCAAGAACGGGACGGGATTTGCAACTTGCACCAATTGCATCGTTCAGAACAACAACAGCTTTCCCAGTGCGAGTGACTCTCTTGGAGACGGTGGCGGAATCGTGATTGATGCGCGCTCTCACATCGTGCTGAGCAACACGCAGGTGATCAACAACACGGCGCACGCGAATGCAGGCATCAACGCCACGGGCGGCGGCATGTTCTTTCAAGGCCAGCACACGCAGCCGCAAAGCCACATCAGCAACAGCACAATTTCCGGTAACACGGCGGCGGGCATCGGCGGCGGCATGAACACGATCGCGACGCTGCTGATAGACGCGGGTACGGTTATCAACAACAACACTGCCGGCACAGATGCGAACCACTTTGGCGGCGGCGGCATTCGAAACGATTCTTTCGATGGCTTGACGCTGACCAAGGTGGCCATTACGGGCAACAGCACCACGGGTGATGGGGGAGGAATTTTTACCGGCGACGGCAGCGGGAATAATCCGGTAACCATCAGCTTCAGCCGCCTAGCAGGAAACAGCTCGACGCACACGCTTGGAAGCAGCAATATTTTCAACTTTACCGGCGTCAATCCCGGAAACCAGGTGACGGCGACCAACAACTGGTGGGGAACCAACGCCCCGGCGACGACCATCGTTAGTCCTACGACTGCCTGCCCGGCGGTGGTAAATACCAACGACGTCTGCTTCGATCCTTTCATTGTACTGACGCATACGGGGAGCCCGGACAAGATCAAGATCAATGCGAGTTCGACGCTGACGGGCACAATGGCCAACGACAATCACGGCAACGCCGTAGGCTTGGCCAACCTGACGGAGATCATCGGTCTGCCGATTACGTTTGACGGAGCGGTGCTGGGGACGATTCCGCAGGCGCAGCCGGAGACGCTGAATGCGAGCGCGCAGGCGACGGCGACATTCAATGCCGGGGGTACGTCGGGGATTGGGACGGCGAACGCGACAGTGGACCAGGCGGTGGTGCCGGTAAATTCGAACCTAATCGCGAGCGCGACGGAAGCGGCGACAACGGCGACGATCACGACGGTAGGGGCGATCGGGTTCAGCACGGGCGACTTCGTGAAGATTTCTGGCGTGGGGGTGGCGGGGTACAACAGCAGTCCGGCAAGCCAACTGTTTAAGGTGCTGAGCACGCCCACGGCGACATCATTTACATACACGGCGAACACGGCGGGGCTAGGGCCATCGAACGGAGGGACGGTCAACGCGGGCATCATTATTCTGGAGCCGCCTTCGATGACCAAGAGCTTCGGACCCAAGACAATCCAGACCACCGGCGGAACTGGTCCAGGACCTAAAACCAGCACCATCACATTTAGCATCACCAATGCGAACGTGATTCCGATTGACGTCAACTTCACTGACAATCTACCAACAGTCGGTGGAGCTCACCCGGGCAGCCTGGTGGTGGCCAGCACACCCAATGTAGTGAACAATTGCGGTGTCGGTGGGACAGTTACAGCAACTGCAGGCTCCAGTAGCATCAGTTTCTCCAATGCCAACTTGGCAGCGGGTACCTGTACCGTCACAGTAGACGTACAGAGTGCTGTGGACGATAGTTACTCGAATAGCGTCACTATAAACTCCACTGCCGCTGGCAATGGCAACACGGCATCGGACACGCTTAATGTCATCAATCCGCCGAGCATAGCCAAGAATTTTGGCGCGGCGACGATTCCGTTGAACGGAACTACCAGCCTGACCATCACGGTCAGCAGCACCAACCAGAACCAGACGCTGAGCGGCATTACGTTTACGGACACGCTGCCGAACACAACGGGCACCCTGGTGGTGGCCACTCCCAATAATCTGACCGACAACTGCTCCGGTACGGCGACGGCAAATTCCGGCTCAGGTTCGGTTTCGCTGGCGAGTTCGAGCCTGGCACCGGGGACGAGCTGCACGGTTTCACTCAGCGTGCAAGGCACAGCGGCAGGCGTAGCCAACAACAGTGTTACGGCGAGTGACACAACTGCGGGTACGGGAGCTGCCGGGACCGCAAGTGTCACGGTGATTGCGCCGCCGACCATTAGCAAATCTTTTAGTCCTAAGGGTGTGCCCCTGAACAGTAACAGCACCCTGAGCTTTACAGTGACCAATCCCAACACCGCAAGTGCTCTGAGCGGGGTTGCGTTCACCGATACCTTGCCGGGCGGCGTGAAGTTAGCTTCGACGACAGTAACGGGCGCGTGCGGTAGCGGCACGATTACGGCCACAATCAACAATCCTCCGGGATCACCCTCGACGGTGAGCTTGTCGGGCGGGACGTTGACCGCTTTGCCGGCCGCGGGATCGTCGTGCACGTTCTCGGTGAGTGTTACCGGTATCAGTGCGGGAGCGCAGGTCAATACCACAGGAGCGGTGAGCTCCACAGAGGGTGGAACAGGCGGAACAGCTTCGGACACATTGACCGTGATTGCGCCGCCAACGATCAGCAAATCATTTAGCCCTAAGAGTGTGCCCCTGAACAGCAACAGCACGTTGAGCTTCACCGTGACCAATCCCAACACCGCAAGTGCTCTGAGCGGGGTTGCGTTCACGGATACCTTACCGGGCGGCGTGAAGTTAGCTTCGACGACAGTAACGGGCGCGTGCGGTAGCGGCACGATTACGGCCACGATCAACAATCCTCCGGGATCGCCATCGACGGTGAGCTTGTTGGGCGGGACGCTGACCGCTTCGCCGGCCGCGGGATCTTCGTGCACGTTCTCGGTGAGTGTTACCGGTATCAGTACGGGAGCGCAGGTCAATACCACAGGAGCGGTGAGCTCCACAGAGGGTGGAACAGGCGGAACAGCTTCGGACACATTGACCGTGATTGCGCCGCCGACAATCAGCAAGTCGTTCAGCCCCAAGACCATTCCATTGAGCGGCAGTAGTACACTGAGCTTTACCCTGACCAATCCCAACACAGTGAGTGCCCTGAGCGGGGTTGCCTTCACCGATACCTTGCCTGGTGGTGCGAAACTTGCCTCGACTACGGTGACCGGCTCCTGCGGAAGCGGGACGATCACGGCTACGATCAACAATCCTCCGGGATCACCCTCGACGGTGAGCTTGTCGGGCGGGACATTGACGGCATCGCCTGATCCAGCATCATCGTGCACGTTCTCGGTAAGCGTGACAGGGATAGCGGCGGGGGCGCAGGTCAACACAACCAGCACAGTGAGCTCTACGGAAGGCGGCACGGGCGGAACGGCCAGCGACACACTGACCGTGATTGCGCCGCCGACCATCAGCAAGCACTTCGGTCACATCACGGTGCCGTTGAACCAATCCGACACCTTGAGCTTTACGCTGACCAACCCCAACACCACGAGCGCGCTGAGCGGAATCGCGTTTACGGACACGCTGCCGGGCGGGCTGAAGCTGGCTTCGACAACAGTGACCGGTTCATGCGGCAGCGGCACGATCACGGCGACGATCAACAATCCTCCGGGATCGCCCTCGACGGTGAGCTTGTCGGGCGGGACGTTGACGGCATCGCCAGCCGCGGGATCATCGTGCACGTTCTCGGTGAGCATCACGGGAATAACACCAGGTCCGCAGGTCAACACCACCAGCACGGTGAGTTCTACTGAGGGAGGGACCGGCGGAACG
>DATDGL010000246.1:0-43282 GCA_036522115.1 Candidatus Angelobacter sp. | reverse complement strand
AGCACTTTGCCATAGCTGCATCTTACGCGCAAACAGTTCTGTGGCAAGCGACTTTGGTGATTCTGCTGTGTGTTTTTCGTCAAATCTATTCCCGACAGACTCCTAGCATATTTAGAAACAAAAAACCCGCCATCTCGAGGCTGCTACGAAACTCAAATTTTGTGCATCGTTATGAGCGCTTTGTTCCAATTGCAGCTCTCAAAGCGAACAAATTGCATCTCACGAGCGCAATTTTCGATACGAAATGCACATGTTTATTCCACTTGCGTGAGTGCCATCTGAGTTTCGTAACAGACTCTCTCTGGCGGGTGGGAATGCTCAGTTGGTTGGTTCTTGCTACTACGTGTCTTCTTCTTCCGACTCCTGTGCTTCGCGCTGCTGCTCTGCGGCCAATTCCCGCTTGCGCTCTTCAGCTTTAATCAGAACGTCGTCCGGGTCTTCAATCTCGCGTTCCCTTGTCCAGCACAGTCGGTCATAAAAGAGCGCGTTGTTCATGAGACGGTCATGAATGGTGTCAATCAGCCGCAAACTGGCTTCCGCTTGCAGTCTGCCGAGTGTGTTCCCCCAAGAAATCAGGTCTTCTTCAGGGAAGAAATTGAATCCTTGTAGGTCTGCAAGATTGCGCCTGTCCTGCTCGAATCCGCGATTCAGGTTTGCAATGGCTCGATAGGCGCTTGAGGTTGTGGGCAGGGGTTGGACGTGGTTTACTCGCATAGGCGCATCCGGCAACGGGCTTTCGGGTGCGGCAGAGGGTGAAGGCAAGGGCGGCTCAGTTGCGCCCAAAGGTAAAGAGGCTTTAACTTCAGTATCAGCCATATTTTGCCTGTCCAGTACAGGTGAAGTGTGGTTAGGGCCGCGTTCGGTGTTAGCGCATCGGGCGCTGCCCGCTGGTTATCGTTTAGGCTTTCTGGTTGTCCCTTTCTTGCGTTGTTTCTGATACCGGGTCTTTCTGCCGTTGGCGATCTTCGGCAGCAAGGCCCGGACTGTCTCAATGTCTTCCTCAGTCCATGAATGCACCCGGAGACCTCCAATTTCAACGGTCTTCGGCGCAGGTATTTTTCCGGCTGTGATGTAGCGGCTTAGTGTGCCGGGGTCTATGCCCAGTTTCTTAGCTGCGTAACGAGTCGAGAGTGGAGACATTCAACAATGAGTGTTGCAGATAGATTTCTGAAAAGCAAGCATTTTCCGAAGTAGTCCAATTTTGGACGGGGAAATCTAAATCCCTCTCCCGTCCAATCACGGAAACTTTTGAACACAAGTCACCCCGGTTTTCCACATTAGTCGCGCAGGAAACCAAAAACGGAGAATGGGCAAAATCTGGAGTTAGAAAATTCTTCAGCATGAAAAAATTTGAGCAGAGTTTTTATGACCCTGCCCACGGTATAGCCCCTAGCGGACAACGTTTGCGCGTCGGGTCAGTCCTCAATGTCGCGCAGCGATTTTGTGTCGTAGCTTGTGTCGTAACCCGGCCATCCCTGCCCGTATCCGAACGGGTCGCGCAGTGTCACTCAGTCTCAGGCACGCAACTGGCAGGATGGGTCAATCCCGTGTGAATACTGCCTTTCCGTGTCAGTTGAGCTTCTTAGGTGTCGCATCGTCTCGCTGAGAGTTGAGAATTCGCAACGATGAGGTCGTCGGTTCGATCCCGACTAGCTCCACCATTAAATATATGAAAACAAAGTGGTTAAAAATCAGGTTCTACACCCGATCCGACTAACTACACCGTATCCTTTGCATCTGAAAATAAGCCAGTTATAAGTGATCTGCTCAAATCGTACAATAATCGTACAGTGCCTTCGGCTGAACTCGGCTGTGAGCCTGAATCAGGAGCTGCTGTGGTTCGCTTTAGCGCTACACGGCAAACTTATTCCCAACTTTTTAGGCACCTGTTTCACCGGGATATGGAACGCTCCGCCAGTATGCGAGATGTTGAGAAGTTACGTGCCGCTGGCAGAGAGACTGAAAAGCGGTCCATCACGGCAGCAATCGATGGATGGCTCGCTGCAACCCCAGGCTCACGGCCCCCAAACGATCGGATGGTTACAAACCAGTGTTACAAACCAGTTGATCTTCTTGGCGTTTTCTGGTTAGGATGTCCTTCGCCTGCAAAACCCAAAAATGAGCTTAGCCTGATGGGGACTCTCCTCTCCCATCAATCAAATAGCTTTTTTCTCGCACTAGACTTAGGGCGACGCTCAATAGCGACGTTATTGAGAAATAGCGAATCCTGGGTGATGTAACCGGAGCTTCCAGCTAGCTCTTGATTCGGACCACTGTTGTAAATTTTGGCCTCTCAGGCGGCCATCACAAAATCGCTATTTTTTTGACGTCTCAAAATTAAAACATTCCCACAGGGTGGCTTCAGAAACTCGGATTTCAAACTGAGACAGAAGAACGTTCGCATTGGACGGATAGAGTTGATCATGCCGGACTCCTATTCCTCTTCAAAAAGCACTGTCGGAGACCGCTTACCCCCCGAACAAGATTCCATCATTGGATCGAGCGCGGTCATGTGTGAGTTGAAGAGCGACATGGTGCAGATTGCAAAATCTGCGAGCACCGTGCTCATCACCGGAGAGACGGGTACGGGAAAAGAGCTGGCCGCCGAATTTATCCATGCAAACAGCTCTCGCCGAAAGCTGCCCTTTCTCTGCATTAATTGCGCTGCCATACCGGATAGCCTTCTGGAAAGCGAACTTTTCGGACATGCCAAGGGCGCCTTTACAGGGGCCGACGAGTATCGCGACGGCATGCTGGTCTCGGCCAACGGCGGAACGATTTTTTTGGACGAGATTGGTGATATGAGTCTATGCGCGCAAGCCAAAATCCTGCGCGTAGTGGAGAAGAGAGAGGTGTGTCGTGTAGGCAGCAATCGCGGGGTACAACTCGACATACGTTTCATTGCCGCCACCAATCACGATCTTGAAGCAATGGCGAATTCGGGCATGTTCCGCAAGGACCTCTTCTTTCGGCTGAATGTGGCAAGAATCCACCTGCCGCCACTGCGTGAGCGCCGGGAGGACATTCCGTTCTTATGGCGTCATTACTGCGGCGATCTCATCAACCGCGCGGGGGCATCTGCTCCGGAGTTTTCTGAGGACTTCCTGCGCTGTCTCCAGGCTTACGGATGGCCGGGAAATATTCGCGAATTGAAGAACCTGGTGGAGAGCCTGTTTCTCAAAGACCTTCCGGAGAAGATAGGAGTGGAACATTTGCCGCGTCACTTACGCGGGCTCATTGAGAGCAGGACTGATCTGTCACAACAGGAACGTGATGCATTGGTCGCGGCGTTGTTTTCCGCCAAGTGGAACAAGAGCGAAGCGGCGAAGAAGCTTCATTGGTCGCGCATGACGCTTTATAGAAAAATCGCCAAATATCAAATTTCTGAGGTTCCCGCCACGCTCCCCCCGGGCAAGAGAACCGGGAAACTGTAACCCGGATGTGACGCCTGTTACATCCTGTGTGACATATCCGTTGGGGCCGCCGTCGCCTTCCCGGGCCAATTCTTCCAGTAATTCCCTGAAGCATTTATCAGGCGTTTCCTGCCGCGAACTGATAGGCGCTCATGTAACAACCCGGTGTGACAGGGCCGGCGCAGCCATGCCTGATCTTCCTATCCTGCAATAGCTTTTTCCCTTTACGCCTTCAGTCACTTGGCAACGGTTTCCACAGATACCTGAGGCCACGGCAGGGCAAATGCTCTAGGGAAGGCGCCGAGCAGGAATGCGATGGTAGAAAACTCCGCTACAGATGATCTCGATGAGTCAAGAGAAGGACGATATGCCAATCATTTCTACGTCGGGCATAACGCTTTCGAGGTGATCTTGCAGTTCGGACAGTTTTACGAAGGAAACAGTAAGCCGGTAATGCACACCAAAATCGTAACCAGTCCGGCATATGCGGAGATTTTCCTGCAGCTTTTGAGCCGCAGCATTACGGAGTACAAGAGCACCTTTGGGGCAACCGGGAGACCGCATGAGTGATTACACGGTGATCAGCGCTGTCAGCAGCACACTGAAGGAGATCCTCAAGCAGAACATCACGCTGAGTCCGGATACCGAATTGAATGGCGTGGAGATATACCTGCTCTCTCCTAAGGAAATGCAGGACGCGAGTAACACCGGCATCTCGGTCTGGCTGTACAAAGTTACGCGCATGGCGGAGATGCTCAACGAACCGCCCGAGCGCATAAGTCCAAACCAGATCGCGCGTGTACCTCTCCCGGTGCTGCTCTTCTATCTGGTCACGCCGATTACCACCGATCCGGGGACGCGGCACACGCTGCTGGGGCGCGTACTTCAGGTGTTGAATGACCACTCGATTTTGCGCGGATCCGATCTTCAGGGCGTGCTCGAAGGCACAAACGAGCAATTAAGGGTGAATCTTGAGGCGCTCTCGCTGGAAGAGTTGAGTCTGGTGTGGGAAGCGCTGAGCGAACCTTATCAACTTTCAGTTACGTACCTGGTGCAGGTGGCGAAGATCGATTCTGATCTTGAGCCGGTTAAGTCCGGCCCAGTGATTGAAAAGAAAGCGACATACGCAGAGATCCTCTCTTCGCAGTAAAGGGGCAGATATTGGGGACGCCATATCAGGTCGAGGCAAACGGTGAACTGTACACCGTGGTGGACGATGTAACCACGTTTTACTGGGCTGTCATTACCGGCGTCGCCAGCGATGAAATTTTCGGCACCGTGACTGCGCCCGGTTTTGCCGTCACCGTGAATCGCACTGACCTGGGTACGAAAGCGACAGCAACTGGACTCTATGCCATTACCGGTTACCCGACACAATCTTTTCCCCAATTGGCGACAACGAGTTACGTTGTGGATTATGTGTTGAGCGCGCCCGGTTACCGTGATTTACCGATGGTGGTTACGATCCCGGTCAATGCCACTTTTCCTGTGTCGGCGCCTGCGGCAGCCATGCGCTTGTTGCCAGTACAAATCCAGGGAAGAGTCGTCAGCAGCATAACGCGGCTGCCCATCAGCGGCGCGAAGATTGCCAGCATTGATCCTGCCACGCCCCCAGCTGTGCACCCCACTGTCCTGCGTTCGCCTGTTTATTTCGCGCATGCAAACGGGGCCACAGCGCAGGAGGTCTCGACGGCGACAATCGGAAGTGCGGCTTTAACTCAGGACGTTGTTGGTGGCGATCAGGTTTTGAATCTTTCCACTCGGACCGGCCTTGCGGCCGGTTCAGTTGTGTGCCTTACATATGCCTCTGGAGTGCGATTGGAATATGGAGTAGTCGATCATCTGGGACCGGGCGCCGCGGCCACGCCAGGCCAGGTTTTTCTGCGTTCTGCGCTCAACTGTAGCTACCCGATGGCGAGCACGACCGTAACTTTCGTCAGCGTAACTCCTGTGGGTGGCGCAGCAACGCTCTCCAATGACGCCAATGCCGGTGACGGCGTTTTGCTGGCCTCGCAGCTTTTCAGCCAGGCGGTAGCCATCGAGTTCGGTGGCATGCTGGCTGAAGTGCACGAAGTGGGGGCTTTAACTGGCGTGGATGGCTACTACGCGTTGGATGGAATGGGACGCGTGCAGGAAATCATGTTCAAAGCATCACAAGGGGCTTTAAACCAAACAGTGGATTGGTTCGTCGAATACGACCAGCCGTTCAACATAGTGGATTTTCGACTTTAAACGCGGAACAACTTTTGTTCAGGAAGGAAATGCTATGCCACAGTATCTATCACCTGGAGTCTACATTGAAGAGCAGGACACTGGACCGGAGCCGATTGAAGGCGTCAGTACCAGTGTGACGGGTTTCGTCGGCGTCGCACAGATGGGCCCGCTGGACACCAACCCTCCGGTGCTGGTCACCAGCTTTCCTGAGTTTCAGCGCATTTTCGGGAGTTACTTCACTCCCGGCTTCACCGCTCCCAGTAACGGTGACTCGTACAACCTGCTGCCGCACGCAGTAGCAGGCTTCTTCAATAACGGCGGGCAGCTCCTCTACATCAAGCGAGTGGCCAATGCGTTGACGCCGCCGGCGTTCGCCAGTGTCAGCAACCTGGAGAACAACGTGGGTTCGCCGACGATCATGACGCGCTTGACGACCACGGCCGTTCCGCTGGTTACGTCGACCATATTCGTGGAGAATATGCGCGGCATTCAAAATGGCGCTCACATCACGCTCACGCAGGTGAAAAACGGAGTTACATCCACCTCCGGGTCGCTCACGGTCGCCAGCTACAATGATTCGCAAAACTCAGTCACGTTCACCGCCCCGCTGCCGGCGCCCACGCCGGCGGCCACGAACTACGATTGGCAGTACACCACGGTGGCCCTCACCAGCGGTGCTCCTTTCGTGCCCGCTCCGAACACGTCGGAGTTCCTGCTGAACGCTTCCAGTCCAGGTCTTTGGGGCAATACGGTGCAAACGCAGGGCACCGGCCTTCAAGTCGAGATTACGCCCAGTTCACGGACGCAAGCGCAGGTGATTGGGATAGGGAACGTTGCTCCGGGAACCAACAATCTCATCTTGCTTAACTCCGCTTTGAATTTCTATGCAGGTGCGATTCTCGAATTCAATACCGGCGGAGGTGACACGGTCGCCGGCAGCGTAACCAGTGGAACATTTACCGTTGGCGAACAAGTCGTGCAAACCAGCACAGGCGCGACAGCCTATGTGCTGGCAACTGTTCCCGCGGCGGGCCCAATGACCATTGGGGGGCTCACCGGCACACCGGATGGGACGCACACGTGGACGGGGGCCAGCAGTGGAGCTGTCTTCACGCCAACCGCAGCACCCGCTGCAGTGAGCGGAGGAAAGTTCTACGCCAAGGTGTTGAATGTCACTGGCAGCGGCGTCCAATTGACCGCCGGACTGACAGGCACTGAACCAACCGCTATTAACGAAAATCTGACGGCCAAGCTGCCGGTGACGGTGCGCACCTGCGAATTCGATATCAACGCTTTCCACGGGACTGTCAGTGAGAGCTTCCGCGGGCTCACGCTGGACAATAACACTCCTTACTACTATGCAACTGCCATCCTCAATGGGTCGTCGCTACTCAGCGTACCTCTATTGCCCACCGTACCACCGCATACGCCCTGGGATAACACGACACCAGATCCCAGCACCATGCCTGTGGCTCCGGACGGACAGAATGTACAGTTGACCGGCGGCACTGATGGAGCAACTCCAACATTCACTGATTTCGGCGGCAACGACGGTGGCCCTGGAAATCGCACTGGAATTGCCGCTCTGATCGATGCCTCGGAGGTCAGCATCATTGCTGCTCCCGGCGTCAGCGATCAAAACACGCAGATGGCCCTCATCACGCAATGCGAAACTCTGAAGTATCGCTTTGCCATCCTCGATCCCGCACCTACGTCAACGGGCGGGACGCCGAGCATGACGAACATCCAGAATCAGCGCAGCCTTTATGACACGCTGTACGCCGCCATTTACTATCCCCGAGTCGTGGTCACCGATCCGCTGAGCGGCAACCCGTTGGCAATTTGCCCGAGCGGGCACATGGCGGGCATCTATGCACAGACGGACGCTGCACGCGGCGTATGGAAAGCCCCAGCCAACATAGTCATCAACGGGATTCTGAGCCTGGAGACGAAACTAAGCAAAGGGGACCAGGACATACTCAACCCTGAGCCGAACAACATCAACGCGTTGCGCGACTTCACCAAGCAGGACCGCGGATTGCGCGTCTACGGGGCGCGTTGCATCACCAGCAACGAGGAGTGGAAGTACATCAATGTGCGCCGTCTCTTCATCTTCATCGAGGCCTCTCTGGACGAGGGCACGCAGTGGGCAGTTTTCGAACCCAACGATCAACAACTCTGGAACCGCCTGATCCAGAGCGTATCAAGTTTTCTCAGCACAATCTGGCAACAGGGTGGGCTGATGGGCGCAACTGCAGACCAGGCCTACTTTGTGAAGTGTGGGCTGGACACCATGTCTCAGGACGATATCGACAACGGGCGACTCATCATGCTGGTAGGCGTCGCTCCTGTTTTCCCGGCGGAGTTTGTGATCATCCGCATCGGCCAGTGGGCAGGCGGCTCGTCGGTGCAGGAGCTTTAGTTGTTGTCTCGCACTGACCCGGGACATGGGAGAAATCACAGGTAGGCCCAGCAGGGCCAGAAGGAGGCTGTAATGGCATCACCAGGAACACGCATTGATCCGTATCGTGGATATAACTTCCGAGTTGAAATCGATAACACCAGCGTGGCGTCCTTTCGTGAATGCAGCGGTCTTACGCTGAATACAGACCCAGTCGATTATCGCGAAGGCACTGATTCGCCCCTCTCCGTGCGCAAACTCACCGGGTTGCGCAAATACACCAACATCACGCTCAAGCGTGGCTACACGCAGAACCAGGACCTCTGGAAGTGGTACAAGAACGTGATCAACGGAGTATCCGACCGGAGGAATGGCGCAATCGTTCTCCAGGATGAGCAGCACAATGACGTGCTGCGCTGGAACTTCGTCAACGCCTGGATCTGCAAATGGGAAGGCCCCACCATGAACGCCACGAGTAATGACGTGGCGATCGAAACCATTGAGATTTGCCCAGAACAGGTTGCACTCGCATAGCGCAGGCCTGGCCACCCCAGCATTGCGAGTTACGGAGAACGACGTACCAGATGCCTACTTATCTCACACCGGGAGTGTACTTCGAAAGCGTCGACACGGCGGATGCCGTAGTTCCTTCCATCCGCACCGATGTCGCCGCGTTCGTGGGAGTTGCCGCGCGAGGTCCGTTGAATTGTGCGACCCCGGTTGAATCGTGGAATCAGTTTCAGGCAGCGTTTGGCAGCTTTCTTCCTAACGCTTACCTGGCTTATTCAGTCAAGGCATTCTTTGAGAATGGCGGCCAAAAAGTTTATGTGGTGCGGGTGGCTGCTCCCAAGGCCACAACTACAACGAATCCGGTGGTTCCACAACCACCAGACGGATCGTCGTCAGTGGTTCTCTCGATACAGGGTTTTGCTGCGGGTGCGGTAGTCACAGCACAGCAGACGGCGCTGGCAAATTCGGCGGGAGTACAACCCGCGGACCGTCTGAGCACGCTGGTGGATACGGTGGCCGGATTTCCTCAAGGCTCACTGGTTAAGATTACTCAGACCGTTCCTTTTTTCCAGGCCTGGCACAGAGTCGAGGGTGTTGATGTGGTGGCAAAACGACTCTACTGGGAATCGGCACTGGAACCGCAATTTCTCCTCACGGTTCCCATGACCTTGATCTCGTTCCATGAGGCAGATCTGGTGCTGTCGCAGGTGAACGCATCATCCAGCCAATTAGTCTGGATGAATGGGTTGGGGCCTAAGTTCAACGTCAGCCAACCTATTCAGTTCGATACTGGGGCTGCATGGGCGAGCGGGGTCTTCAACGATGAAGCGGGAGTCGCCACCCTGTCCGTGGAGGCATCAAGTGCAGGCTCGTGGGGCGACACGGTAGCTGTCTCAGTGTCGCATAGCAGCCTCGCGGCGACCGCGACTTCTTCTGTGCCGCAGCCTGTTTCTGGAAACTTCTCGTTCGTCCAAAGCGTTGTCGGTTTTCCCCGGTTCTCTTTGGTGCAGATCTATCAGACGCAAGGTGTGCTTCCGGTTATCGGTTACCGCACCGTCACCATGGTCAATACGGCGACAAACTTGCTTCAGTGGGATTCATCCCTCACTCCGCAGTTTGATGTGACGAAGCCTATCTCTTTTGAGACCATCGAGTTTGCGTTTACCGTCTACGTCAATGGCAGCGCCGCAGAGAGCTTTTCCGGACTCTCACTTAATTCGCTGCATCCCCGCTATGTCGAAAACGTTGTAAACCCGCGGACAAAAAACCAGGTCATGCCACCGCAGGTGGGATTGCCTTCGCAATACATTCGTGTAAAGGACCTGCACTCAGGAACCACACCGCCAAACAATCTACCGGATCCATCAGCTCCGCAGTTGACTGATGGTGTGCTGAGCTTGTGGAGCGGGCGAGATGGCATTGCCGCGCTTCAAGTCACTGACTTCACCGGCGATCCGGGGAGCAATCAAAAATGGGGCATTCGCGCCATGGAAGACGTGGATGAGATTTCGATTGTTGCAGTGCCGGATGTTCTCATCGAGCCGAGCCCGCCGGTTATTTATACGACTCCGCCGCCAAAACCCGTTAATGTATGCCTGCCTTGTTCCATCACCACTCCGGCTGTGCCTAAACCTGTACCGCCTCCGGTTGAGGCAGCCCCGCAGTTCTCTCTGGATGAGATCTCTGAGGTACAGCAGGCATTGATCGCGCACTGCGCGGCGATGCAGTTTCGCTTCGCGATTCTCGATCCGCCGGATTTCGGCTATCCCCAACAGCACGTGGACCTGGGTGAGGTGCAGAGCTGGCGGCATCAATTTGACACCATGTACGCCGCACTCTACTACCCGTGGATTTTGGTGCTCGATCCGCTTAATTTGGGGAACCAACTTGTGCGGCGCATTCCGCCGAGCGGCCACGTGGCTGGAGTGTATGCGAACACAGATCTGACGGCGGGCGTGCATCAGGCGCCGGCAAACACCGTGATGCAATGGGTGCAGGATCTCACCAACGACGTAACAGCGGACATGCAGGCGTTTTTGAACCCGCTCTCCGTGAATTGCATCCGCAGTTTTTCCGGGCGGGGAATACGTGTTTATGGCGCGCGGACGCTCAGCAGTGATTCGAGCTGGCTCTTTGTGCCCGTGCGGCGTTTAGTCTCCATGATCGAGCATGCGCTCGAAATCTACATGCAATGGGTGGTTTTCGAACCGAACAACATCCATTTGTGGAACCTGGTGCGCGTCTCCATCACAAATTATCTGGAATCGGTATGGCAGCAGGGAGCGCTGGTAGGAAATACCGCCGCGGATGCTTTTTTTGTGACCTGCGACGCCACAACTAACACTCTGGCAACCACCCAGGAAGGGCAGATGATTGTAGAGATCGGCGTGGCCCCTACCTCGCCTGCCGAGTTCGTCATCTTTCGCCTGGGCATGATGCAAGACGCTTTGGAGGTCTCAGAGGCATGAGCACGTTTGCTCCAGGGCTGCGTGTCGATCCGTACCGAAGCTTCAACTTCGTGATTACGCTGAAGCACTCGGCAAAGCAGCTCAATTTTGGCGGGCAGGCCGCGCCGCCGCCACCGACCATTTCAATCAGCCCTCCGAGTGTGCCCACGATTCGCGTGCAAATCACGGCACAAATAGGAGGAGGGGGAGGAGGAGCGCCGCCACCACCGGCCGCGCCACCGGCAGGCGGATTCAGCGAGTGCACGGGACTCGAGCTGGGGTTCGATGTTGAGGAATTCAAAGAAGGCGGCAACAACGCAACCGTGCTGCGTTTCCCCACACGGGCGAAGTGGACGAACATCAGGCTGAAGCGGGGTGTAGCGCTCTCTGACGAGTTGTGGTTGTGGCATTACGGTTTTGTTCAGGGCATAGTCACCCGGCGCGACGGAGTGATCACATTGCTGGACGAGCTGCAGAATCCGGTCAAGGTATGGGCGTTTAAGCGCGGGCTGCCGGTGAGATGGACGGGGCCGAGCCTGAATGCAATGCAAAGCCAGGTCGCTCTGGAAGAATTTGAAATTGCTCATGAAGGACTCACGTTGATGTAGCTACAGGGGGCAAAGTGGACGTACGAATCAATGAAGTGAATAGCCGGGTGCAGACGATGGATTCCGGGACCGTGCTTGATCCACATGTGATGCGCCAGATCGTGAAGGCCTGCGTCAAGGCAGTCAAGGAGGACCAGGCGCGCGAGAAACGAATGAAGGACGACCGGCAAATGACGCCCGGTGTGTCCTCTGATAGCGAATAGCAAGACAAGCAGGACGAACCGATGCCAAAACCATTGAAGGCGACGTTTCAACAAGTGGACCAGGATGGTTCGCTGGGGCCTCCACTTGTTGTGAACTATAACCCGACTGAGTACACCCTGAACAAGGGAGCGCAGTTGTCTGAAATAGCAATTCCTGGTCTTGATTCGCCCATTCTTCAATTCGTGCGCGGGCAGACAGAGACACTCTCGCTCGATCTCTTTTTCGATACAACCGAAGCCGGAATGGACGATTCGGCGGTGTCCGTTACCACTGTCACCGACCAGTTTTACCAGCTCATCAAAATTGACGGTACCACGCACGCGCCGCCAATCTGTTTCTTCTCATGGGGAATGCAGTTTCCCGGACAGCGCCCGTATGCCTCAATGGGTTTGGGCACAGGGAGCCAGCAGAGGCATGGATTCAAGTGTGTGGTGGAAAGCGTGCGCCAGCGTTACACGCTCTTCAGCCCCCAGGGAATCCCGCTGCGCGCCACCTTAACGGTCTCGCTGAAGGAATATAAGACACTGGCTGAACAGATTGCAGAGATCAACGCACAATCAGCCGATCATTCGCACACGCACCTTGTGCAGACAGGGGAAACGCTGGCTCAGATTTCTGCCGCTGTCTACAACGATCCCACGCAATGGCGCGCGATTGCAACCCAGAACAAGATTGTTAGTCCACTGGACCTGGCGCCGGGGCAGATGCTTGAGATTCCGCCGCTAGGCACCACCAACTGAGTGACTGATGGCCACGCAGACGCCCATCCCGATCTTTAGCCAGAACGAGACCTTCTACGTTCCGCAGGTGCAGGTGTACGTGAGCGGTCAACTGCTTCAGGACAACATCATTGATGACGTTTTGCAGGTCACCTATAAGGACAGCATCAACGACATAGATTCCTTCGATATCGAGATCAACAACTGGGACGCGGAATACCGGACATTCAAATTCGCGCCGCCACTGCAAACGCCGACCATCGACTATACCGGCATCTTCGATCCTGGCGCGAAGATCGAGCTGTGGATGGGCTACCAGGACAACATGCGGCGCATGATGCGGGGCAACATCACTTCACTCGCACCCAGGTTTTCTGAATCTGCCGCGCCCACACTTACCATCAGCGGCTTGAACGAACTGCAGCAGTTCCGTACGGAACAACACACCTACTCGTGGCTGGACGGAACCAAAACGGACACCGATATTGCCAAGGAACTCTGTGGATGGCCGGTCAGGAAAGGACAGCCGGGGTTGGGGCTTCCCATTATTACCAATCCCATGCCGACCGAGATGCCTGATCCGGTCGTATTCATGAACAACCAGTACGACATTGTTTTCCTCCTGGAACGGGCGCGCAGGCGCGGGTACGAAGTTTATCTTGAGGATGAAGGCACAACGCCCACGCTCTATTTCGGGCTGTCGCAAAGCGCGGCCAATGCGCCCGTCTACCAGCTTGAGTGGGGAAAATCGCTGGTAAGCTTCACGCCAACGCTGAGCACTGCCAAGCAAATTTCCTCGGTCACCGTGCGTGGCTGGGACCGCAAGAGCAACACCGCGATTTCCGAGACTTATACCCTCCAGCAACTTTGGAAAGATGAGAACAAATCGGATGCAGAGATTGCTCGCCTTACGCAGATCGCACAAGCCTACGGCAATCGCAGCGAGGTAGTGACTGACAAGCCGGCGCACACCAAAAAAGAAGCGCAGGACCGCGCGCGGGCCATCCTGGAAGACCAGAGCAAGAAGTTGATTGAGGCCAATGTGACCACCGTTGGGCTTCCTGATCTGCGTTCGGGCTGCACGGTCGAAATCATCGGCTTCGGAGTTACCAGCGATGCAAGCGGAAATCTGTACGGAGCGAGTTCCGATTTTGATGGCGAGTACTTTGTGACTGAATCCACGCACACCATTGGAGGCAGCGGCTACCAAACGGAGTTCTCAGCGCGGCGTGAAGGGCCGGTTAGCCGGTGAACTAATCTTTCAGATTGTTATTGGATTGATTTTGCGGAGAAACAAACCATGGGCAAGATTCGCGGAGTAGTAACAGGGCAAGTGGTGAACGTGGAAGATCCGGACCAGCAGGGCCGCGTGCAGGTAAGCCTTCCTTACCTGGGTGGCCAAAACCAGAGTTACTGGGCTCCGGTGGCGACCATGATGTCGGGCGGCGGACGGGGATCGTGGTTCATGCCGGAAGTGGGAGACGAAGTGCTGATCGCCTTCAATCAGGATGACGTGGCCCACCCTTACATCGTCGGCTTTCTGTGGAATGGACAAGATACACCGCCCACCACAGACCGCCATCTGCGCGTGATCAAGTCAGTCAATGGACACGAGATACGGCTCTATGATCCGCCGGTTTCCGGCGGGGATCAGGGTCATATACGCCTGCAGTACGCACGGGGGGACGGCACCGTCAACATCGTCGAGATCAATAACACCTCAATCACGATCACGAGCGACTCGGCGATCTCGATTCAGGCGCCCACGGTGACCATCAATCAGCGGCCGGTGGTTTGGGGTGGAGGGCCCATCTGAACATGAGCCAGGAAAGAAAGTCAGAGGGAACATCAGGGAGGTAAAACGTTGAGCAGTAGCAGTGGTTGTGTTCCGCAAATTTCGTTTCAGATCCCCAGCCTTCAATTGCCGTTTGGGATTGAGATGCAGGCGGTGGCGGATTTTTCCAAAGGCCCGCCCAACCAATGCGCCATGCTCTCCAGTCTGATTGTGCAGTTGATGCCGGCCATGGCGGCGATGACTCCGCTGCTCAAGATTCTGAACGTCTTTGCGGCGCTCAAGAATTTTCTTCCCGCCAACATCACTGCACTGCCGGCCTTGCTGGATGCGCTTGCGGAAGTGATCGCCATGCTCGATCCGCTTCCCTTTGTCGCCGCTGTCAAGAGCATCTTGTTGCTGGTGATTTCTTATTTGAATTGCTTTATCCAAACCATGGAAGGGCTGCTTGCGTTCCAGGCCTCGATCGATCTTTCCTTGGCGGTCGGCAATCCGGATTTGCAGGTGTCCCTCCAGTGCGCCAGCGACAACGCGTCGGCCTCCATCCAGCAATTGATGCAATCACTTGGGCCTATCGGTCCAATCATCCAAATTATCCAGCCCTTCATGAGCATTGCCGGTCTCTCAATTTCAGTACCTTCGGTTTCGAGCTTGCAGGGCGCTCAGGACATTGAGCAGACATTACAAAGTTTGAGCAAGATGTTGACTGACCTGCAACAAGTGGTGGAGGCGATTCCCGCATGAGTGGTGAATACCATATTTTTCGGAAAGGAGAGCTATGGCAACGCAAAGCGTAAGGAAGTTTCTGGGAACCGGCTTTAGCTTTCCTGTGCGCGTTTCACCCAGTGGAAACCTGACCTTCTCGTCGGGGGAAGAGAGCGTGCGCGAAGCCATCTGGGTTCTGCTGGGCACAGCGAAAGGCGAACGCCAGATGCTTCCCGCTTTTGGCTGTGGGATTCAGGACATGGTCTTTGCCCCGAACAACCAGACCACCTGGGGCAATTTGCAACACCTGGTCAAAGATGCGCTGACGAAGTGGGAGCCGCGCATTGATGTGCTCGACGTAACCGTCTCAGCCGCGGCTGGTGAGCAAAACACGCTGCTCATCCGCGTGGATTACCGAATTCGGTCCAACAACGCATTTGGGAATTTGGTCTATCCGTTCTACATCACAGAGGGGCAAGGGCAATAAAAATGCCATTGACAGCACCCAATCTCGACAACCGGCAGTTCGCGGATATTGTTACCCAGGCGAAGACGCTGATCCCCCGCTACGCTCCGGAATGGACCAATTTCAACGAGAGCGATCCTGGCATTACCCTGGTGGAGCTGTTCGCCTGGATGACGGAAATGATGATCTACCAGCTCAACCAGGTTCCCAATCTGAACTACATCAAGTTCCTGCAACTCATCGGGATTGAGCTGGAACCGGCCCAGCCGGCAAAAGCCGAAGTAACATTTTCAGTATCGCGGCCTGATCTGACGAGCGTGATTGTTCCTGCGGGCACGCAGGTGGCGGCAACGGGCGGCTCCGGACAATCCGTTATCTTTCAGATTGATGAGGCGTTGATTGCTATCGGAGCACAACTCGCCGCGGTGCAGACCTTCGATGGCTCCGGATATACGACGCAAACCAACAAGAACAACACTCCGGGCCAGTGGTTCTATCCTCTTACTCAGACACCCCAGGCGGGAAATGCCCTGCTGCTGGGTTTCTCTTCTCCAGTTACTTTTCCAACTGACCAGATCAATCTTTCGGTAAGTCTCTACCAGAGCGGATTAACCCAGCCGATACTCGCAAGCGGTGCGAATCTTCCGCCTCCGGCGACCATTGTCTGGGAATTCTGGGACGGCGCACAGTGGGAGACGATCAATATCGATAGTGATGGCACGCGGGCTTTCTCGCAGGATGGCCACATCCTGTTTCCTGGTCCGGGACCTTCAGTGTTAGCCGCTCCCATGGGGAATGTAACCACCAATCTTTACTGGTTCCGGGCCCGCCTTGAGACTGCGAACTACGAAATGCCACCGCAGATAGCCGCTGTGATGACCAACACAATCAGCGCCACCCAAGCCATTACGTTCACGGGTGAAGTACTTGGCGGCAGCGATGGCACCCCCAACCAGACCTTCCAGGTAACGAATACTCCGGTAGTGGTGCTGGATACTCCGCTTCAGGTGACTAACTCTGACGGCACGATAGTGATGGTGACCAGTCTCCAGTTGACCATTGATGAGGGCCAGGGCTTCATGACTTGGCAGGAGGTGGATGATTTCTTCTCTTCTGGACCGAATGACCGGGTTTTCGTGATCGATCGCAATACTGGAGAAATATCTCTGGGTTCGGGCGAGCACGGACGAATTCCGATAGCCAACCAGGCGAATCCCAAGGGCAACGTCGTGGCGCAGAGCTACCTCGCGGGCGGAGGAACCCAGGGCAACGTTGCGGCCGGAGCGATTTCACAGATTCAGACTAACGTGCCCTCAATCAGTTCCGTGACCAATCTGCAGCCTGCAACCGGAGGGACAGACGAAGAGTCGTTGGCCGACGCCGAACTGCGCGCCAGTATGGCTCTGCAGAGCAACAACCGCGCCGTTACCGTTCAGGATTACGAGTATCTGGCGACGCAGGCGCCTGGCGCGAATGTCGCTCGGGCACTGGCTCTGCCGCTGTTCCATCCTGATTTTCCCAATGGACCTATTCCCGGAGTGGTAACCGTTGTTGTCGTGCCCAACTCGCCGGTGCTGAATCCCACTCCCAACCAGACCACGCTTCAGGCGGTCTGCCAATATCTCGATGCGCACAGACTCTTGACTGCAGAGCTCTTTGTTGTTGGGCCGGTTTATCGCGTCATTCAGGTACAGGTTCAGATTGTGGTGGCTACGGGATCCGATCTGGCCACCGTCAAGAACGCGGTGCAGGCGGCGCTCACCACTTTTTTTGATCCGCTGAAAGGTGGAACAGGCGGAACCGGATGGCCCTTTGGGGTCACCATCCACTATTCGGATGTCTACCGTGTGATTCTCGGCGTATCCGGGGTGCAGTTGATACAGGACAACCAGCTTTTGATGTTTCTTGATGGCCAGATGCAAACCTTCTGCCGGGACGTTCCAATCAATCCCGGAGAATTGCTTTCCAACAGCCCACAGGGTCACGTGGTCAACGTGTCCTACGGCTCATAAACGGATGGGTGTGAGCAGAATGAACAAGATGGCGCAACATTATTTATTGAACGGGCTGGCCGGGTGGCGGGCGGCGAGCCTGAGCAATGCCATGCTGGCCGACGGTGGTTCGGTGCTCATCCTCCAACAATTGCCCGGCTCTGAGCGCCCTCTGGCGGATGCTGCTGGAAGCTTGGGAGGGCTCCAGGCGGCAATCGGAGTAGCCGTCGATAGCCAGGATCGCGTTTACATCCTCGACGGCGTCACCTGCACGGTGAAGCGATTCGATCGCTGTCTCAAACAATTTGCCACCCTCCCATGTGTTGGGGGAATCGGTGCTGCGCCTCGGCAGTTCTCATCACCAAACGGTATGGCTATCTCCTGTCGCAACGACCTTCACATCACGGACACAGGCAATCGGCGGGTGCAGGTCTTCTCCTTAAAAGGGTTTGCGCTACGGGCAATCTGGGGGCCGTTCACAGTCCAGCAGACTGCTACCACGATCTCGGTTGAAGCGGCTGTGCCGAAACTCGTGTGGCCTGCCACTGGCACTGACTGTGGGCCGGAGATTATCTACCCGCCACAGACTTGGCAGCCCTGGGACATCGCAATCACCAGGACAAACTGGAACTACGTAAGTGACTATGCAAACGGTCTGATTCATGTGTTTGATCCGGCGGGCTGCTGGCGACGGGCCTTCACCGGCTCGGGGCCATCAGAGCCGCAGTTGGTTAAGCCAACTCGCCTCGCTATTGATCGCGAAGGACGGATCTACGTGCTTCAGGAAGGGAAGAGTTATGTGGTTGTTCTGGATGCCGACGGTAAGTATCTCGGGCAGGTAACGGAACCCGATCAGATCGAAGGCCGCTTCTGTCCGGTGGCGGTTGCAGTGGATATTAATGGGAATCTTTGCCTGAGCGATTGCATGACGCGCCAGGTGTATTTCTATCAGCCGAATGGCGACGGAGGCTGGTGTGGCTTCCACTGCTGCGGTGCAATGAACTCCTTTGCGTCTTCGCTGGCTTTCGATCTCTCGGGAAATCCGCTGACAGCCAACGGCGGCAATAGTGTTTGCCAGCTTGAGCCGCAGGCCGCATATCCATTGCAAGGCAGATACTACTCGGAGCCGCTGGACAGCAAGACATATCAATGTGTCTGGCACCGCGTTGTGCTGCGGGCCCGCGTTCCCTCGGGTTGCACAATCCGTGTGGATACTTTTACCTCCGAGTCTGCCAAGACCATTGAGGAAGTCTTGACCTTGCCGGAGAGTCGCTGGTCCACCGGGCAAAGCGATGTGAATCCTGATTCGTGTGATTGGGATTGCCTCATCCTTAGTCCGCCTGGGCGTTATCTATGGCTGCGCATTTCGCTCAGCGGAGAAGGGGTTTCCACGCCCTGCATCGAAAGGGTGAAGGTCTACTATCCCCGGTCTTCTTCACTGCAATATCTCCCTTCCGTGTACCGTGAGGATCCGGTAAGCGCAGATTTTCTGGCACGTTTCCTCTCGATCTTCGACACCATGCGAGGCCAGACATCGGCCCTCCTCGCCGGCATTGCTCGATATTTCGATCCCACGGCGACTCCAGCCAATCGCCGCAACCAGGGCGGACCAGATTTTCTTTCCTGGCTTGCATCGTGGCTCGGTCTGAGTCTGGAGAGCAATTGGCCGATTGAGAAGCGCAGAAAACTGGTGCAGCAGGCGCATCGTCTCTTTGCCCTGCGCGGAACAGTTGAGGGCCTGAAGCTTCAAGTGGAACTTTATGCGGGCGTGCGGCCACAGGTGCTCGAGTTGTTCCGCCTGCGTCGCTGGATGATGCTGATTAGCTCAACACTCGGCGACTGCTCCACGCTCTTTGGAACTGGAGTGCTGAAGCGGCTTGAAGTGGGAGTGAACTCGACCATCGGCCAATTTCAATTGATTGATTACGGCAATCCATCGCTGGACCTTTTCAATCAGTATGCCTACCAGTTTGTGGTTGTGGTGCCTCGCTGGCCGGGAGCCACAGCCAGCGACGAACTGACGTTGCAACAAATTATTGCGCTGGCCCAGCCTGCGCACACGGTTGGTACGTTGCAGTGGGCCGAACCAAGGATGCGTATTGGCCTGCAAGCCTTCATCGGTGTGGATTCAGTGATTGGAAAGTATCCGGTGGGAGTGATCGAGGGACAAGGGCAACTAGGGTATGACACCGTTCTGGGCAGCCCAAGCGAAGAGGCGATGAGACCACAGGTACGCGTGGGACAGACGTCGCGACTGGGATGCGGGACGAGGTTGAACTGAGAAAGTGAGAGAAGCCCATGGGCGACTGTAATTGCAAACATGGCACAAACGGAGCAGTAGCGGTATGCCCGGAGTGCGACATCCTGCAGATGGCGCGCAATAACTACTTTACGGGCAAGCTGCTGGTGGAGCGCGACTTCACTGACGAGCAGCGTTACACCATGGGGAAGTTGCGGCGTCACAACCAGCGCCTGCATGGCTGGGGCGTGGTATGCGGACTCAAAGTCAAGCAGCATCCTAACCCTGCGTGTCAGAGCCAATATGTCATTGTGGAACCGGGGACAGCCATCGATTGCTGTGGCCGTGAGATTCTGCTTACCTGCGAGGAGTACTTCGATTTTGAAAACGCATTCCTGGCTAATTGGCAGAAGCAGCACGGACCGGGCTCCCAGCCGGACAACAACCCCCATACGTTGCAGATCTGTATCTCCTATAAGGAGTGTCCTGCGGAGAATGTGCCCGCAATCTTTGATGATTGCAGCACAGGCGGCGGCTCATGCCAGCCAAACCGGATTCTTGAAGGACACAGTCTCGACGTAATTACTGATCCGGTCCCGTCGACGCCGGATCCGCAAGGTGTCACCCTCAAATGGGACTTCACCAAAAATATCGCCAACGCGGTGAAGGTTGCTGAAGATGATGCCAGCAACCGGGTGTATGTGTTGACCTCAGTGACCAAGGGAAGCACTTCCACCGCTGCGCTCTACGTGATCGATACCACCAACTATACGTTCTTGACGCCGGTGACCTATGCCAAGACCAAGGGGCTTGACGTAGCGGTTTCTCCGTCTGGAGATTTTGTCTATGTTGCTGTGCAACCCGCAACGGGCGCGCCGCAGATCAACGTTTACAAAGCATCTGATTTCACCACGACTGTGAACCAGTTGTCCGTCGGAACTGTGACTGATCCCACAGTGCGTCTGGCCACCTATCCGGCAACGGAAGGCAGCCTTTTCGCTTTTGGAAACAAGGCTGGGGTCGTGGCCTGGAGCGGAGTGGATGCTTCAGGAGCAACCTCCACCACCATTGCCTCCATCACCGCGCCGGTGGCCATGGCCGTGAGTGAAAAAAATCAGTATGCGTACGTTGCCACCAGCGGCAGCAGCACTGTAGCCGTAATCACGCTGGGAACGCTGACTGTAACCGCGGCCAACAACATCACTTTGCCCACCGCGCCAGCGTCGCTGTCCATCACCGGGACAACCGGTGACGAGAAGCTGGCGGCGCTCGATACTGCGGGAGCAGGCACGCTCTATTTTGTCACTATTCCGGCCGCCGGTCCGGCTTCCACCAAAGTGATCAGCCAGAGCGTGACAGGCTTTACTTATTCACCCATGCAGGTGCTGCTCTCGCCCGGCGGGAAATGGGCTTATGTCCTGGAGCAGGATACAGCGACCAGCAACGCCTATGTCCAGGTAGTTGATGAACACGCAGTTGAGCTTGGCAAAGCCAAGGTGTTGGGAGATGCAGTGGCCGTGGGCATTGGGCCGCAAAGCGAAACGCTCTCAGACGATGGCACTCATCTCTACGTTCCTTTCATCAACGCAAGCCAGCCGAACCTGGGTGGAGTAGCCATCGTTGAGGTGATACAGGCGGACTGCGGTGACATTTTTCAAACGATAATTAATTGTTGTCCGGATTGCGATCAGGGCAACTGCCTGGTCCTGGCCACGATCACCGGCTATGTCTACCAAAACCCCGTAACGGATAGCGAGATCGACAATTTAACGGACCGGCATTTACTCGTAAGCACTGACATTCTGACCAAAGCGGTGCAGTGCCTTATCAATCAGGGAACGGGTACTGGCCCTGTTGGTCCACAAGGTCCGGTCGGGCCAGCAGGCACGAACGGCGCTACCTGGTATGAAGGCAACGGTGCTCCGGGAGCGTTGGCAGGAAACAACAACGACCTGTACCTGGACATCTCCTCGGGTGACATCTATCAGATGCAGGCAGGAGCCTGGAAAAAGATTGGGAATATCAAGGGACCTTCGGGCACGCCGGGCACAAATGGCGCAACGTGGCATGAAGGCAACGGTGCTCCGGGAGCGTTGGCAGGAAACAACAACGACCTTTATCTGGATATCGCTACGGATGATGTCTATCAGATGCAGGCAGGGTCTTGGGTCAAGATTGGAAACATCAAAGGAGCGCCGGGCACAAACGGCACGCCGGGACAAGACGGGGCAGGGATCACCGCGGTTAGCGCGAAATTTGTGACTTGCGACCAGCCCGGCTCAGCCAGCCTGAGCGGTCCAAAAACCAGCCAGACGTTGAACCTGACCATCCCGGGATGCTGCAACACTTCACTGGTCAAGATTGCGGGAATCAGTTGGACCCGCAACGGCGGCAAAGTACCTGTCAATGACCTGCAACAAGTTGGGCTGAAGATAGCCTTCAGTGAAGTGGTCCAGTCCGCAGATCTAACGCCCAACTCGATCGTCCTGTTGAGTACGAGCAGTGGCGGTCAGTTGGGGGAAGTCGCTATCAACATTACTCCGGGAAACTTTGCCACTTTGGGAAAGGTGACGAGCGCCTTCACACCTGCCAGTGGAAACGTGAATGGGCTGAGCTTTGTACTTGCGAATGCCAGCGCATTCCAAGGATTGGGCAATCTCCGCATCTTCGTCAAAGGAGACTTTATTCGTGACAAATCCGGACACGGAGTTGACGGAGATCACCTGCCGCCATGGCTGCCTGCAAGACCAACAGGCGACGGGATCGAGGGCGGTACCTTTGAAAGCTGGTTTACCGTGTCGGGTTAATCTCTGAGCTTGCTCAGCGGTTCAGAGGAATTGAAAAGACTGATCGGTCGGCGGTGGCGAACTCGAGGTGCTGATTCGATCTTTTAGAAAGAAAGCAAACTAAAGGATTTTTGAGAAATTGACTGGAGGCATCAATGCCACGGACCACAGGCCCCATACAACGCTTACAGGCGCCCCCAGCGCGATTCACTGGCGTGGCGAATACGCCGGTGCGAACTAATCTGCAAACCAACGTGGCGGTAACGCCAGTGCGAGTTGCGCCGGGCGCTATGACTACGCCTATTCAATCCACGGCTGCCGCGAGTTGCTGCTGCCCTGTTTGCGGAGGCCTAGAATGCCTGGACAGGACACGCTTCTTTTCTGGTCAGCTCCTCACGGAAGCAGATTTGAATAATGAGCAATCCTATTTATTGGCAAAAAACCGGCTCCATAATCGCTATCTTTTTGGGTCCGGCGTTGTATGCGGATTGCAGGTAACGTGCAGCCCGTGTGATGGATGGGTAAACATTAATCCGGGCTATGCCATTGATCCTTGCGGCAACGACATCATCGTTTGTACAGGACAGTCATTCAATGTTCTCCAGGCTATTCAGGCCTGTTGCGCGCCCCAGCCGACCACCGATTGCTCGCCCTTGCGCTATCGTCCAGCGGCTACCTGCCAGGATGCTGTTCAAACCTGGTGCATCACCATCCAATATCAGGAACAGCAATCGCAAATGGTGACGCCATTGCAGCCCATGCAAAGCGGAAGCAGCGCATGCGGTTGCGGATGCGGCAGCAACAATAGTTGCACTTGCGGCAGTGGCAGCAGCAAGAGCAATGGCTGCGGATGTGGAAATGGAAGTTCTGCCAGCTCCTCCGGCAGTTCGGCAACTACCAGCAGTTCAGCCGCAGCTTGCGAGGCCACCAGGATTCTTGAAGGCTATCAATTAGGTGTCTGCCAGCAATCCTCCGCGGCATTTACTGCCCCGCAGCCCGGGGGCGCCTTGACGAATACAAATATCGGCACTTTTACTCAGCAAAGCTCTCCGCAGCCTGGCACCTTCGACTATCAATTCCTGCAATGCTATCTGGGACTCTTCACCTTGCTCTTGCAGCGGCCCACGTTAAAGGACGCCAACGGCAATGTCCTGAGCGACGCACAGGCTTACCAGGCGACCTCTCAGTACCTGACGTCTGTCCAGAACGCTTATGCTTCCGCTCTCATTACCCACTGCAGCAATGAATCGGCTTTGGACGCCATAACGGTTCCAGCCCCGCCGCATGACAACTATATTGAAACGCTGCGGCACATAATCGTCCGCATTGCCAGGTTCATTGTGGATGCGCTTCTGGATTGCTTATGCTCGTCGCTACTTCCGCCGTGTCCGGGTCCCGTATGCGATAACCGCTTGATCCTCGCCTGTATGACAGTCAAGGATGGGAAGATCACGAACATCTGCCACTTCGGCAGCGGACGCAAGCAGGTGGTCACCTTCCCTGCGCTTTATTACTGGCTGTCAATCTTTGGCTTCGACAAAGCGTTAGCCGGCCTGGGTGATTTTCTTGAACTAGTGTGCTGTGGGGAGGGCAAGCAGCGAGCTACGTTCTTCAACGGCGATTACAACAGTCGGGCGGTCTTCCTGACCGGCTCCAGCGGCAATCCTGCCATGGTCAATCATGCCATGAGTTCCTTTTTGGCACAGAAGATGGGGGCTACGGTGGTGAATACAGCTTCTGACACCGCGCATGCCGTGGATCTGCGTCCGCTCGTCGGGCTTGATACAGAGAAGGCGCGGGCGATGCTCGAGTCCTATGGCATCAAGACGGAAGGGACTGGGTTCGTCAAGAAGGAGGTATCCACAGATCCCGCCTGGACTGATAATGCGGTCGCAGCCGGCGCCACCTATGCCCCGGCCGCCTTCGATGCCACAAAACCGTTGACCATGTTCTACAAAGGCAGTGTTGTGGTGGGCTTCGACATAACCAGTCCAACCGATGTCCTGAGCGCCCAGATCGCAGACTTGCAAAAACAATTCAGCAATTTGAGCACGCAGTTCAACACCATGCAGACCCCGCCCGGCAACGTAGACAAGAAGCCCTAAAGAACACTGAAAGGACAGAGAAACCGGGAAGCGTAGAGAGAAGGTGAGTGACGGATGGCCTACCTTACAGATATTGAGCGGCTGAATTACTACGAAGGTGAATTTCTGGGCGCGACAGATTTTCAGGCGGAGCAGGAGTATCACCGCGACATGCGCCGGCGCCACAACCTCGGCCAGCACACCTGTGGCATCGTTACAGGAATGGACCTGGCTCAAGCGCCAAACGGTGGCACCAGCCCCAGCGGGATCGCGGAGGTGGACGTTTATCTCCAGCCGGGGATGGCGGTGGATGGTTTCGGACGGGAAATTGTGGTGCTCAACCAGGCCCAACTGACGCAGGAGATGTTTGCCGCCTTCTTCGATCCCAATCCAAACGCCAGCGCCAAATGGATGTATATCTGGATCAGCTATCAGCAGGCGCTGTTGCAACCACCCTCCGACGCCTGTACCAGCCAGAATGTCAGCAACGCCTTCGGGCGGGTCGAAGAAACGTATACGCTCACTGCCACCGCTGCCGGTCCACCGCCGCCTAGCAGCGCAATCGTAGTGGATGGCAGCACTACTACTCCACCGGTCGCGTCTTCGTCATCTGGCAGCACGCCGCTTCCCGATCCGCCTCCCGTTACCCTTCCTTATGACGACTCGGTGCCCTACCAGGAATTCTCCACTGACGATACCAATCTGATCTGGTGGATCCCAGTGGGGCGGGTGCTGTGGGACCCGCACAACGAGGTCTTCCTTCAGATCGATCCCGACCCCCAAAAGGCAGCGGCCTCTGCCGGCATGGGCCGGGACTATGCCGGTTCGGTATCTGCGTGGCTCTTTGCTCCTGCTGGCATGTATTACATCGGGGATCGCAATACACCAAATCCCTTCCCGGCAAGCGCGCTGTCCCCTCCGTTTGGTGGCGTACAAGTGGAGATTGCGGGATTGCTCCAGGTGGACTGCGTTCTCAGCGTGTTGGCAAATGCAGTGATCGGCGGCTCTTATGACCCGAGCAGCACCACACCGTTGAGTCCGCTGAACATCATCGCCAGCGGCAACAATCAGGATTTGATTCAATTCCGCAATTCTTCGGGTCAGGAGACCTGGTACATCAATCAGCAATTCGACAGCAAGACCCCAGGCCTCAACCTGGGAGAAGTGGCCGCTGGAAAAAATGTAGATAACCGAATCTTTATTCAACCGACACAAACATCGTCCTCAGTGCCAAGCCCGCAGAATGTTGGCATCGGCACCAGCACCCCACGCAACCCGCTGGCGGTCCGTGGCCAAGGTACCTGGTGGGAGCTGCTCAGTCTCGAAGACAACACCGGAGCTACCAAATGGCACCTCAATCACAATCCTCAAGGCAAGGACTCGTCAGGCAACCCACTTAAACCCGGCCTGAACTTCAGTGAAACAGCCGTAGCCAATTTTCGACTCTTTCTCCAGGCTGGCGGCAACGTAGGAATTGGCACCGGAAGTCCAGCCGCCAGTCTGGATGTGGCCAATGGTTTCATTCACCTTGGGGGCGGAGGTACAACAGTAAGCTCACAAGGAGCGTATTTGGGTTGGAACTTGAGCGGCGGTACAGGAGAGACTGACTTCATCAATAACCAGGGAGGCGGAAGCGGAGGCTTTGCCTTCATGAATGCTCCCAGTTCCGGAAGTCCTCTGAGTACTTTAATGACCATTGCGGGCAACGGCGACATCGGAATCGGGACTACCAGCCCGCAACAGGATCTCAGCGTGAATGGCGGCCTCAATATTGATCAGGCCGACGCCAACAATGGGACTCTTCCTCACGGCGCAGGCCCTGGTCTCACCTTCGGTAACAGCAGTGGAGAGGGCATCGCCTCCAGCCGCACGTCTGGCAGTCCCAATCAGTTTGGCTTGGATTTTTATACGTTCTGGCAGCGACGGATGAGCATCGACCATTCCGGCAACATCGGAATTGGGGCGCTACCGGCGCAACAGAATCTCAGTGTCAATGGCGGTCTCAACATCGACCAGGCTGACGCCAACAACGGGACTCTTCCTCACGGCGCCTCTCCCGCGCTCACTTTTGGCAACGGAAGCGGCGAAGGCATCGGGTCGACACGCAGTGGACCAAACCAATTTAGCCTCAATTTCTACACCGGTTTCAGCTCGCGGATGAGCATTGCCAGCGCCTCGCAGGGCGGCGGGGTTACGCTGGCAGGCCCACTCACCGTCAACGGAGCCCGTACTAATCTGCTCGGCCACGATGGCGCCAACTGGCACTGGATCATGGCTGGCGGCACCACAGAGTTCAATGGAACCACCGGCAACAATGCGATCGGCCTCAGCTATGACAATGTTACCGGCCAGGGCTTCATTCTGGTCAACCCAAACTGGTCTTTGATATTTAATGGCCCCAAAATGGGATTCGTCGTTGACCGCTTCGTCAACATACATGGAGAGAACCTGGAGCGCGGCGACGTTGTTGTTATCTACCAGGACGCTACGGGTCCGCTGTACGGAGGCAGTAACCAAATTCCGCTGATCGAGGTGGAGCGGGCCAAGACGGCGCGGAATCCGCGGGTTTGTGGAGTAGTAGACGCGCCTTCCGTCCACCCCTCTGTCCTGGAGGGGCTGGATCCAAATCAGATCAGCAAGCTGAATATCGGATTGATGGTCACGCTGGGAGCTTATTCGCATTGCAAAGTCGATGCGGATATCGCACCCATCGCCGCCGGGGACCTTCTGGCGACGAGCCCCACGGAAGGCCACGCGCAGAGACTGGATCCCGCTGCTCATGCTCAGCCCGGAGTCGTAATCGGCAAGGCATTGGCGTCGCTCAAGCAGGGCAAAGGGCTTATTCCCGTGCTGATCTCCCACCAATGACTCACAGGAGAAAACTAAATGAATGACAGACTCACCCAATTGAAGAAGGAACTCGAGAAGGGCCAACAACAGATGGCGCTCCTGGAGCAGCGGCGACAGGAGCTCCGAGATACGCTCCTGCGCATCAGCGGCGCGATTCAGGTGCTTGAAGAACTTCAGGCGCAACCCGCGCCACCGGATCGCGAACAGCCCGTCTTGTCCGCAATTGCATGAGCCAGACAGCCCAGGGCGCGGAGACCCGGATAACGATGGACCGGTGGCTCAATACATATATCGTCGCGGACGGGCACAATGGTCAGGCCGCCACTCATGATGTGCTGCGGCGAATCGACCGCCGCATTGCGGAAGAATTGCCTGCGGCATGCGCTCGGAGACTGGGTAGCCGCTTCGATCATGCCGGCACCGCAGTATGGCGCATCCGCGAACTCCAGTTTGATTTCACGGTGGACATATCCATGCCGGCTGCTGCTGATGTCGCGGCGTCGTGGAGCGAGTGCGTCGCAGGCTGTATCGCTGAGATCATTGAACGGGGCGCGGAAGACGATGGAATCCTGCGTTTCGCGGACCGCGCAGCTTATCAGGCCCAATTTGCTCTCGATCTGGCAGCAGGACGCGCCTGGAGCAAGTGGTATTTCCAGGAGTTTTTCTCCCTCGCTGCGCTGACCACAAGTAGAGCAACCCGGGAGATGCTCACCCGCGAGCCGGAGCAAGGGGTACAGGCACTTCTGCATCTCGTTCAAATCGCACGCTTGGACGAAATTCTGGTTGTGTTGACGGATGGAGATGCTGAAGCAATCTACAAACAATGCTTCGGCGGCACAGCAGGCTTTTACTCGCCGGAGCAGTCGTTCTCATACTCCTTGACGGAACTCTCGCTATGGGCGGGCCGTCTTCTTGAGATTTGGAACCAGGAGCCAATGCGTCCGGCAAGCATCGCGCATAAGGACTTCCACGATGCGCTGCGCTGGATAGCAAGACTGGCGGTACGGTTCCCCGATGCAGAGATTGGGCCTGCAATGTGCGCGGCCCTCGATGGCTTAATCGAGCTGCGGCGCGTTCTGGCAGCGCTTCCATCGGCTTTTGCTGCCGATCGCCTGGTGCGTGATTTGGTGCAGCAGAAGCGAAGCCTTGAACACGCAATCACACTGGCCCTGAACCAGGGGGCGGTCTCCCCGGAAAATGCCCTGCACTTCTTACTTAAGGTTGCTGAAAGCGATCATGATTGGGCGGCTCAGGTTGCGGCTGTGCTTCTCAGGGACCAACGGCCGCCGAATCATGCTGCTTTCGCCGGCGAGTCGATGATCACACCCTTCGGTGGAATCTTTCTGATTGGTCCGGCCCTCGTGAAGTGGAACCAAGTGTTGGAGATGGCCATTGGAGAGGGACCCGAAAAAAAAGAAATAGCAGGTTTTCTGCGCTACCTTATTCTCGCCAAGTGTCTCGGCAACTCGCGAACACTCGATGCAATGGCTGATCCAGCCTTGCGGCTATTGTCCGGTTGCCATCGATCTCACCTGGAGGACGGACGGCAGGCTTGTTTGCCGCTGGATCTTCCTTTCGCGCAAATGGTTCTTCTCAGAAATCTCACGGCACTCACAGGTTGTGAGGGCCGCTGCCTGCTGGTGGAAACAGTTTCAGCACCCTCGCAGACAGGAGAAGTCATTCTGCTGCGTGACCTTGCCCGCGACGAATGGATCTATGGCGCCGTGTTACCGCATGAGACCGCCCATTGGGAAGAAGTGCTGGTTTCCGCCCTGGAACTCATTCGTGAGTTAACCGGCAATGTTCCTTATCTGCTGTTGCGTCCATCTCTCGCCACGCTGGCAGAATCCAAGGCGTTGCAAAGCCGGGCAGATCGCCTTGTGACGGCTGATCCGGAAGAGATCAGCAGCGAGGCTGCCGAGGTGTTGATGCTCACTCGATGCGTCCCGGCTTCAACGCCGCCAGTGAGCGTGGCCCATTTGCTCCGGCCCTGCGACCAGGATTTTGCGTACCTGTCCTTTGGAAATCTGTGGCCGGATTTTGATGTTGAACTGGACCTGTTCGGTACGTTGATCGCACGAGCAGCTCTCAAACAGTTTGCGCGCCAGCCTATGGGCTTCCAATCGAGCAGCCCGGACCATCTCTGTCGCAACTTCATTGAAGGCGTCGGCATAGTCCACGATCGGCCGGAGCGCATTGAGGTGGAGCTTCCCCGCAGCCCTCTCTTCCTTGTGCTGCAACTCTCGGGCCTCGCGCGGCAGGCCTATGCGGTTCCATGGCTGGAAGGGAGAGAGATATGCCTGCTGCCGCCGGGAGAATAGGGGCGAACGTGGATATCGAGCCTTTTACCGGAGGCGGCGATCACCTGCTGGCCGAGCTGCAGCGCTTGAGCATCATGTTGAACGCGGAAGTCCTGCGCATGCGCGCCGCAAACCTCTTGACTGAAAATCAATTCCGCGGTCTCTACGTTTCGGATGAGCAGATCGACGCCATTCTCCACGCTTCGTCGGCGAACGACGCGGGACCGCCCGACATTGATGTGTTGGACATGCATCTGGCTGAGTGCGAGCAGGTGATTGCGGCCCGTTGCGAGGCCAGCAGTGCAGCTTGCGTGATGTTGCCCTTGGAGCGATTGACGCAGCTTTATTCCCTCAGCAGTTTGGAGCGCGACGCGTTGCTGCTGACTCTGGCCCCGGAGCTCGACCCACGCTTTGAAACACTTTATTCATACGCGCAGAACGATGTCACGCGCAAGCGCGCAACCGTTGGCCTCATCCTTCGCCTGCTGGAGCCCAGAATTGCCCGCCGGCTCAGGTTGCGCACGCTCTTTTCCGCTGCCGGCCGGCTTCTGCAAACTCCGCTGGTGCGCTTTTCTGACGAGCCTCAGGAACGCGAAGCTTCTCTTTTGTCACGAGCAGTCAGGCCGGAGGAGCGAATCGTCGATTTTCTGCTGGGGCACGAGGGGCTGGACAATCGTCTTCGCCCCTTCACAACATGTCTGGAACCTGCACGGTCCCTTGCTGCTCTTCATCTTCCCCAGGATCTCCTTGAAGGGTTGCGACATGCTGCCTCTGCCTTGCGAGAAGAAGGCGGCGTCCTCTTCTTTCACGGACCGGCTGGCGGCGGAAAGCGCGCGGCGGCTGAGGCCCTAAGCGCGGAAAACGGTCGTGGCCTGGTGGTTGCGGACTTGCGCCAGGCTCATGCCGCCGGTGCCGGCAACCCTGCGATGCTCACGCTGCTTCGCCGTGAGGCTCAGTTGCGCGGCGCGAATCTGCTTTTGGCCCATGCTGAAGCATGGCTTGCTGAAGATGGCCAGCACCGCCAGCAGCAGCCGCTTAGCGAGTTACTCTACGATTCAATTGCCGGCAGTGGGCTGGTCCTCTTTGTCACCAGCGAATCATTCTTGTCCATCGCGGGGAGCGCACTACCCTGTGCATGGACGGCATTCGAATTTCCTCTACCGGGTTTTGTTGATCGAACCCGGCTTTGGCAAGACGCCATTACCGCTACCGGGGCAGTTGCACAATCCAGCCTGGCTACAGTTCTCGCTAATCAGTTTCTCCTCACTGGAGGACAGATTCACAAGGCCGCCCGCATGGCCCGGATCAATGCTCTTCTGCGTGACCGGGGCCCCTCTGAGCTGACCAGGGCAGATTTTGAGGCGGCAGCACGGGCACAATCAAACCACGGCCTCCGCAAGCGTGCCCAAAAAGTTGATTCGGCTCATAAGTGGTCGGATTTGGTGCTTCCACCGCGCACCATGCAACAGTTGCATGAGATCTGCGCTGCGGGAAGACACCGCAGCATCATCTACACGGAGTGGGGGTTCGATGCCCGGTTGATGCAGGGGAAGGGACTCAATGTTCTCTTTTGCGGACCAAGCGGAACGGGTAAGACCATGTCCGCCAGCATTGCGGCGCGTGAACTTGGCCTTGATCTTTATAAGATCGATCTCTCCAGCGTGATCAGCAAATACATTGGGGAAACGGAAAAGCAGCTCAGTGAAATCTTCCGCGAAGCCCAATCTTCCAACGCGATTCTGTTCTTTGATGAAGCCGATGCCATCTTCGGCAAACGTTCGGAGGTGAAAGATGCTCATGACCGCTACGCCAACATTGAGGTGGCATATCTTCTCCAGAAGATGGAAGAGTATGAGGGCATCGTAATTCTGGCAACCAACTTCCGTAAGAACATTGACGACGCCTTCACCCGCCGTATTCATTACATCGTCGAGTTTCCCTTTCCCGAGGAGCGATATCGCGAACGCATCTGGCGGAGTCTTATGCCTGCGAGCGCGCCGCTGGCGGAAGATGTCGATTTCGGCTTTCTTGGACGCCAGTTTGAACTCGCTGGCGGCAACATCCGGAATGTTGTGTTGGCGGCGGCGTCCCTTGCCGTGGAATCAGGCGGAGCCATGCGCATGGAACACTTCGTTCTTGCCACCGCGCGCGAACTGCAAAAAATGGGCAAGCTGCCTACGCGCTCTGACTTCCGCGAGTACTACGACCTGACGCGCGAGCGCGTTTGATTCATAAATAACGCATGGAACAGGCGGTTGAAAGCACGAAGCACGCTGGGCGCAGGGAGAGCAGCCCAATCCGCGCCCCGGCAACAGCCATGTCCGCTGGACCGTCTCTCCACCCCATGCTTCAGCTTCAACAGCAGGCTGGGAACCAGGCGATACAGGAGCTTTTACGCAGTGGCCTGAGCCGGGCCAAGCTGGCTATCAGCCAGCCCGATGATCCTGAGGAACGCGAAGCCGGTCATGTTGCTGATCAAATCATGCGCTCGCGCGGCGGAGCCCCCAGCTCCTCCCCATGCTCCTGTGCTGAGGGTGGGGAGACATGCGAGGAGTGCCAGCACAAACGCGTGGCCGTTCAGCGCCGCGTCGACAGGAAAGAAGCATGGGCTCCAACCTTCACGAACCACCAGCATCTACGTAACCACACCTTAGCGCCACCCATTCGGTCGGCGCTCTCCACGCTGCCATTTCCTGAACTGAGCCGCAAAAGCGCTTGCCCAGACTGCGGAAAAGAGGAATGCGCCCATTGCAGGACAGAGAATAATAATAAGGAGAGCCATCGGCTTGCTACAGACTCCTTCCACTCTGCCGATACCGCATCCTTTGCCAGGCATTTAGCTGAGTTCCATCATCGGCGTGGTGCTCCTGTCCACGAAAGGAAAAAATGCCTTGACGCATATGGCTGCGCATGGTGCGACGAAGGCCGCGGAATTATGACATTCGCGGTTGATCACGAGCATTGCGCCGGCGATTGTGTCAAACAGCATGAGCAAACACATGTGAAGGACGACACTCTGTGCTGCGAAAGGTACGGACGCTGCCTGGCCAATGCGCCAGTCGGTCAAAATCCGTGCCGCGATGCCTGGGATGCCCATCAGAGCAGGACCAGCGATTGGACTGAATGCAACGCGTACTACGTCGAGCGCAATTGTCTGCTCGATATCGTGAACAAGCAGTGCAAGGGCGGCGTTGGCGGCCTGGATGAAAACTGCTGTGCGGAATTGCAACAACAGCTTACCTTTGTGGACCAGAAGAGCAACCAGCACTGCCCGAATGCGACGCCATTTCCGTGTCCTTTTGCAGAAGACGGAAGCATCATGAAGCTGAGTACCACGCCAAATACTCCCAACCCAGGTATTCAGACCCCAGGTACGGCAGGCAGTCCAACCCCAAGTACCTCAGATAGCTCCACTCCTCAATCTGGTCCGAGTGATGCTACATCACCGCCGCCTTCTCCACAGAGACTGAGCCGAAAGTGCGCCTGTGGAGGTGAGGCAGAATATCAGCAAGAGGAAAATCGGGTAGCTGCGCGTGAGTCCGCAAGTGGGTCAGGCCCGGCTACGTCTCATGACGCCCTTGAACAAGTCCTGCGCTCCCCGGGACAGCCGCTAGATGCTGGAACGCGCGCTTTCTTTGAGCCGCGCTTCGGTCATGACTTCAGCAATGTGCGCGTTCATACCGATTCGGTTGCTGGGGAATCTGCGCTGGCCATTAACGCCCACGCCTTTACCACAGGCAGCAACGTGGCCTTTGCGCCCGGAAAATTCAATCCGCACGACAGCGCTGGGCGGCAGCTACTGGCCCACGAACTCACGCACACCATTCAACAGGGAGCTGTGAAGAGCCTTGGAGCCAACGCTCGCCAGAGCGAGGTGTCAGGCTCAAAGAGCGATATCGTTCAGCGGCAAGATGCGGGCGGCGGGGCAAGTGGCGGTCAAGGTCCGGGATTGCTCGGCCAAATCTTGTCTGCTCTCAATAATCGCTTTGTAGGTGTTGTGGCCGGGGCTATTCTTCCGGGATTCGGGGCGATGATCCAGCCTTTTGTAGTTCTCCTGAACGTAGCCTGGGACGTCTACCAGAACCCGGATAAGTATCTATCAGCTTTGCAGGCGTCGCTGGGTGGCCTTGTCGCTAAGGCGGGCGACCAGGCGCGGGCGGCTGTTACTGCGGCAGTAAAATCCGATTCTCTCGACTGTGTTCTTCGTCATCTTGAGCCCAAGCTGGCCTACATGGCGCAGAACTGGTGGGAAGTCCTCAAGAGTATGGGCATGGATTTGCTGTGGCCATGGCCCGGTGTGGCGGAGGATTTTTCCGCGATATGGCGTCTTCTGCAAGACATGTGGGACAACTTGACCAGCCTGAATTTCAACGCAGCTGGCGATGATGCCACGGCAATTCTGCGTCACCTCAACGCAGCCGCAGGCCGTGTTTATGGCTGGCTTCTGTTGGCATCGGTGCTCATTGGCGCCATTATCGGGGCAGTGGGTGGAGCAGCCGCAGGCGGCGTCGGCGCCATCCCGGGCGCCGTTGCTGGCGCAGCCGCGGGTTTGGAATTCGCCGGCTCGGTGGGTTACGTCCTGCTGATTTCCACTATCGCTATCGAAGGAGTCTCCATCCTGAAGGCGGCAGCCAACCTTGCACGGGACGACCGCACGGACGCACAGAAGGAATGCGACTGTGAAGTAATTGCTTCCAGCGGGCTCACTCTGGGCATCACCGCAGCCATGGCCATTCTGGGCGCGTTGGCAAGCAGGTTTGCGCGCTTTCTCATTCAGCGGTTCGGAAGCCGGGTCTGGCGGCTCCCAGCAAGACGCCCGGCGGGGCGAATCACTACAAGAACCCGCCGTCTTGCCGGACGCCAGGGCCAGGAATTGCCGGAAGGCCCGCAAGCACGCGGCGACGTCGCCGAGGCGCGGGTGGCTTTGGCTGAGACGGTCCGCAATATTTTCCGGCGACAAAGCGTCACCATCACGGATGCATTCTCCACCGCCGACAATCTTCCTGGCATAGATTTTGCCGTGGATTCCCAGATTCAGCTTCGCTCCCAGACCACCGGCAACATTCTTCAAGACCTCAATGCCTTCGATGATGCCATCGCAAATGGCGAGCGGGTCGAAGTGACTGTTCGCGGTGGACGTGTTTTTCAGGTGAAGTCACATGGCCCTGTAGCAAATATCGTCAACACCATCGATAGCGAAATCCGAAACTTAAGCAACTTTAATACCGGCACATTCAATCGAGTGCACACAGCCATTGTCACCAATCCGGCTCAGCGAGTGCTGGTCGAGTTCTTACAGCAGCCGCTATCAGCCGCGGATGCAGCCACGCTTCAGGCGCGGGCTGCGGCTGCAAATGTAACTCTGCAAATTGTCACCAGTGGATTTCCACCCGGACATCCGGCAGTCGTACCCTTTGAGCAATTGCCCTCGATCTTGCCGGAGCTGGCGCAGGCCGCTCCGCGTACGGTTCCGCAAACCACCCGGCCAGGTTCAGAGGGGCCAGGCACGGTGGTTTGCGATGTAGAGCACGCGCCAGACGCGGGTTCAAGTCCCCAGGCTCCGGGTCCGAGTACGCCAACTCCAAGTCCGTCTGCCCCAGCCCCGAGTCCAGCGCCGAGCCCGAGTCCCACCGCCAGCCCGAGTTCTGCCCCGAGTTCGGCTCCAGCCCCGAGTCCAGTTCCAGTCGCGCGCGAAGCACACCATGGCGGCGCCAAGCCTCAATCACTCTTGTCCTTGCAGCAGCAGGCCGGAAACCAGGCCGTGCAACACCTTCTGCGCAACGGGCAGATCCAGGCGAAGCTGGCTATGAGCGGCCCAGGTGATCCGCAGGAACAAGAGGCGGATCAAGTTGCGGATCACGTGATGCGTAGCCACGCTGGTGCTTCCACCGGGCCCTGTACCTGTGCTGCTGGTGGTGGGATGTGTGAAGAATGCCAACACAAAAGGCAGGGAGTGGTTGCTCGGGAGGCTGACGTGGTCAACAGCGCTACCTCTGCAACCTTGCAGCGTAAGTGTAGTTGCGGAACGACGGGAAGTTGCGGTGGGGGAAGCACGGCATTGAACGAGGAGCAGACTCACACCGCATCAATAGGCCCGATTCAGCGATCTGCGACGGGTCCGCCACAGCTTTCTGACCCGATGCCAATGGTAGACCGAGCTCTGCAGTCGCCGGGCAGTCAACTCGACTCCGTGACCCAGGATTTCATGGAAAGCCGTTTTCGGCATGATTTTGGATCGGTGCAAATTCACACCGATGACTCTGCGGCCCGCTCGGCGGAAGCGATCAATGCTCGTGCTTATACGGCGGGCAACCATGTGGTGTTTGGACGCAGTCAGTACTCCCCGGATTCCCAAGCTGGCCGTCATCTTCTGGCCCATGAACTTACGCACGTGTTGCAACAGGGTTCAGGGAAGGCGAGACCCTCGCTGCAACGCCAGAACCTGCCAGCCAAAGGAAGCGGTTCACCGCCTGAGGGTGCACCTTCCGGTGAGACAGATGTTCCCAGCCATACCGCAGCAGGGAAGAGCGGAGACCCATCTTCGCCGAGTTCGCCTGTGTGTCCGCACACGCCAACCGGCTTGGGCGCGGTAGCGCCATCGCCTCCATGCGTGAAAAAGCCGACTCGCGATATCGGTTTCACGGGCAGGCATTATCATTTCTGTAATGACTCAGATGTGCTGGCTGCTGAAACGCCGGCATCGATTGCCGTCTTCGTCGGAAAACAAGCATCCGATGCGACCTATACCGTACACGGATATGCGAGCCAGGAGGGTGCTGCCGATTACAATCGCAACCTGGCTTGCCATAGGGCCAACCGCATGGCCACCCTTCTTGCCGGTGCGGGCGTAAGCGCCGGCAACCTTGTTGAGGTGGCAAGCAAGGGCCCAACCAGCGAGTTCCCTGGTGGACCGGAATTCAACCGTGTGGCGGTTGTGCTTGCGGAAGTGCCTCCTGAGCGAAGGTTCGGTCAATTCAGGCCTGATCCTGCGTGTCCCAAAGCTCCCACGAATCTTGGGAATGTGCAGCCCGATCCGCCCTGTCCGGAAGACCCGCGGAACCTCGGTGAGGAATGTAAAAACCTGGGCCCCAACCAGGGTGAATGTACCTCTTCTCTTTTTTGCCTGGACTCCGATATTTTTGCATCGCCGGATACATCTGGCGAGGTCATGAAGTTCGCCCGGAACCAACCAGCTACTGCGCATTTTTCCGTTCAGGGGTTTGCTAGCGACGAAGGAAAGGGCCTGCACGATTACAATGTCCGCCTCTCGTGCCATCGCGCTACCCGTTTAGCTCGTGAACTGATGAAAGTCGGCGTTCCTTCAGAACAAATTGACCTGGCGGCAAAAGGACCAACCACCCAGTTTGGCGGCCCCGAAGCTAACCGTGTCGGTGTTGTCCGCGTGAGGTTTCCCAGCATTGGCCCGACACCCAAAATATCACCGAAGTCCAGAATGACACCTGAGGAGAAGCACGCCATCGTTGACTTAGCGCTGGCGAGAATCAATGCGGGAGCCTATCTTCTGGGAGCCGACGCTTACATCTCATTCTGGAGTTGTGCTCGCGTGCCGACTGTCCGGCATGCCGTGAACACTACCCACTGGTACGTCGAAGGCGACCCAGGTATTCCAACCTACCAGCATTACCCGTTCACCACTGATCCACCAACCTCAGGAGAGGCAGGGGGGCGATTGGGGCTCAATGCGGCCGTTATTTCTGACGACGTCTTCTACGACCGTTACCATGGGAAGCCAGGGACGCTGGAGGACGTGATGGTCGCGCTTACGTACCTCTCGTTTTTTGACAAAGTCAGTGACGAGGACTTCGGAACAGATCGAAAGCGCGGAAGCGAAAGAGACGAAGCAGCTACTTACCTGGCGATGCTGGGAGGAAGCTACAGCCCTGGTCAGGATCCGCGAAAAGATAAGCCTGCTCCCAAGTGCATGAAAACGCCTGGGCCCACTTACAAGGGCGTCCCGTCTCCGGGCGAAGTCGGGCACACAGTCCCAACCTTCGAGGTCAACGAGTCTGGATTTCGCGGGGGATCGGGAGCAACCGTTTTCATTTCACCCCTTCAGGGGGACAAAGGCTCGATGGAAACGGATGGGAATGCGCTTTCTGCGAATGCAAAAGTAACGCTGCACGGCGATCCACAAGAATTCCAGAACTACGACATTGGCTATATTTTGACCATCGTGGAAGACCATACGGACATTGCATATCGCGCAGGCGAGAACGTGAGCAAGGGACTTCCGGTTCCATTACGGGATACCGACGGCCTTCGTCCCATCGAGCCTTGGTATTCCGATGGGGCATTTGAAACAGCTAAACCAGGCCACGTCGAGGTTTCAATGTCGAAGGCCATGGCAGAGGAAATGGCGCTTCACTTTCAAGCTATTTCAGGTGACCAACAAAACAAGCCGGGAAGCGCTCTCGAATCAGCCGACCGTCATTCCAATTACCAGCTTTGGCTGGTGGCTCGCCGGCACGGCGCTCCAATGGACCGTTTCTCCACGCACTTTTTGTCCGGCACCTTGGTTGATTTCACACAAAATCTGGATGCGTCGGGGAAATCTCCAAGCGGCAAATTCAAGACAAGCGTTCCTTTTGGCGGTGCCGACTCAAGCACAGTCCGATTGAGTGGCCCGACTCCGCAAGATCTCGGGGCAAAAGAGACCACTACCTCCAACGTGATTTCTCCTTGCACCGTAGGGTTCGGCAAAGTTAAGTTCGAAGTTGACAATAAGGACGCCAAAGCAGCCTCCGGTGCAGTTTTGAACCGGGTGCCGATGAATATGCCGGGCAAGCCTCCGGGTTTGTCTGTGCGGGCCGCTAAACCTGTAGATTACCAGCCGGTTATCACGATGCGCATTCTCGACCCCAAGGCCGAAGCAGATAAATTTGAGGTCGGTCTTATTCAAAACCTCATGGAATATGACTGGCAAAACCACTACTCAACCGGAGATGTCGTTTTTTTGAAATGTACGCAGGCTTTGCCTCTCAGAGATTCCGATGATAAGGCCGGGAGCACTGATGATGTTTTCATGACAGACCATGAACCCGAGTTGGCACAGTTGTCACTTCTGCGCCGGCAAGCAAAGCTCAAATTGTCCGATGTCCCCGGAGGTGATGCGATGCTTAATCTCGCCGACAATCCTTCTTGCCCGGGCAGGAAGAGCGGTACGCTCTCCCGTATTATCGCCAGTGGCAAGTTCAGAACTTGGGTTGCGGTCAGGTTCAACAAAGACCAATCGTGCCTGAATTTCCTGCATCGCATTGACTGGACCCTGAAATACGAAGTGACGGCGAATCCAGACACAGTCGTATCCGCCGAGCTAACCCCTCAGAATTCAGACGATACCGGCTCTCCGGCTCCAACCCTGAATGGACTGGCGAACAGAGATTGTGGATCTGACTATTCTGGACCGTGCAAATGAAACCTTCGATTAATGAAATGATGCGCAAGCCTCGAGCTATCCTGTGTTCTTGAAAGGCAGCCGTTGCGATGCCGTGCTTGCGTAGGAGCCGTTGCAGACTACGCTGATCTTTGCCCGACGCAGGGGCTGATTGTATATTAAAAATCGGAGTTCCCGAAATGCAGGTCGCATTCGAAACCGCAAGAGAGAGAGATGGCCAGAGTTCTGCATCGGTACGAGCACGCCATTCGCGGCCCGCTTCCGAAACCATCCATCCGATGCTGTCTCTGCAGCAGCAAGCGGGAAATCAGGCTGTGCAACACCTTCTGCGCAGCAGGCTGATCCAGGCAAAGCTGGCTATCAGCAGTCCGGATGATCCGCAGGAACACGAGGCCGATCGGGTTGCGAATCACGTGATGCGTGCCGGTATTCCGGCTGCGCCTTGTGGTTGTGCTGGGGGTGGCGAGATGTGCGAGGAGTGCCAGCAGAAGCAAAAGGGAACAGTTGCGCGCAAGTCCTTAGACACAGAGAAGCCGGCAGTTCCTGATGGCGCACTCGATCAGGTGTTGCGCTCGCCGGGACAACCCCTGGATGCGGCGACACGCGCCTCCTTTGAGCCCCACTTCGGGCGTGATTTCAGCGACGTGAGGGTTCATACAGATTCTGGTGCGGCTGAATCTGCCCGCGCCATTCAGGCGCACGCCTACACCTTTGGCGCCAATGTGGTCTTTGCTGCCGGAAAATACAACTCGCACTCCAGCGATGGGCGCCAGCTTCTTGCTCACGAGTTGGCCCATGTTGTGCAACAGCAGCAAGGTACGAACCGCGGATTGGGGGGCAATCCCACGATCGTTCGGAGGCAGCCAAAACCAGGCAAGCAAGCTCCCACGTGTTCGCCGGCTTCCGAGCCAGTGAGGCAGCTTCCGGCAGACTTCAGCACTCCGGACAATGTTCAGGCTCTGGCGGAAATCATGTGGCACGAAATGGGCACTAAGGTTCCTGAGTCAACCGCCGTAGGTTCCATCGTAGTCAATCGGCTGCTTAGCACAAAATTCCACCGCGTGGCGCAATTGAAGAGCTTTGAACGCAAAGCCGATCCGCCCCAAAGCCAGTTGGACCTGGCATGCAACCTGCTCACCGGGCAGGTTGCTGATTCCACAAATGGTTCGTGGTATTACTTTTCTCCCCAGAGCATGCCTGACCAGTCAAATCCCGGTTGCTGCACGGGTCAGGCTGGCCCCTGCAGTAATGCCAACCTCAATGGTTCCGAGTGTGGCGGCGGATTGCAGGATGTTCCTGGAACTAACCCTCCCAGGAGAGTATTTTTTCCAAAATTTACAAAAGGGAAAAAGCCGCAACCCCAACCAGAAGGAACCGATCCGATGCTGATTCAAGTGTACAAACAATAGACGGTTTTTCCTTATTTCCGATTTCTGATTTCCCTGAGTAGTACAATCTGACAGAATGCGGATCAGGCACGAAACTTTCAGGGAGAAGGACAGCCAGAGCGCCGGATCGGCCCGGCTGCGCTGTTTACGGCCCATTCCCGAAACGGTCCATCCAGTTTTTTCCTTGCAACAGCAGGCGGGAAACCAGGCCGTGCAGCACCTTCTGCGCACAGGCCTTATCCAGGCAAAGCTGGCGATCAGCAGCCCCGGAGACCCGCAAGAGGTGGAAGCGGATCGAGTTGCTGATCATGTAATGCGTGCCCACGCCGGTGCTCCCGCTGCCGCGCCCTGTACTTGTCCCGGTGGTGGCGAGATGTGCGAGGAGTGCCAGCAGAAGCAGCACGGAGTTGTTGCTCACTACGCCGAGAGCGCGGGCGATGTGAATGAAATACCTTCTGCAGTCCACGAAATCCTGCGTTCTCCGGGACAACCACTGGATCGCTCAACTCGCGCATTCTTCGAAGCACGATTCGGTCATGACTTCAGCCATGTGCGCATCCATACCGATTTGGCGGCTGGAGAATCGGCTCAAGCGATCAATGCGCATGCCTTTACCGCGGGCAGCCATTTGGTTTTTGCTCCGGGAAAATATAACCCGCGCGGCAGCGACGGACGGCAGCTACTGGCCCACGAGTTGGCGCATGTGGTTCAGCAGTCAGCGCGCAGAGACAATGCGTTTCACGGAATCCAGCAGCTGCAGCGCCAGCCTAAAGCCTCAAGCGGCCTCGCCGCTCCCGATCCCAAGGCATTTGCAAACGCTGATCCGGAGGCGGCAGCGCTGCTGAGAGGAGTGATTTCGAGCGGTGGCGCCCGGACGATACCAACCGGGGTACCGCTCACCGCCGGCCCTTTGCCCAACAACGGCGGCAGCGTAACCATAACATTCAGCGTGGACCCAACTCTTCCGGCGGCAGGAATTACCCGCGTAGCCGGCGTCTCCGGGTTGGGTACACCTGCGGGGATCATCGCAATCGCAATGTTCTTCAATTCCACTGCGCCCACTCAGCAGACCTGGTTTCACGAGTTCCAGCATGTCTTGATTCTTATCTCAAAAGAACTTCTCAAAAACGCAGCACAGACGCAAGGATCCACGGCATCGAACTTCACGCCCGCCATGACCGCCGCAATGACTTCATCCAGAACTGCGTCGCGATACTGGGCTGATTTGAATGCAGCTTCTACTCTCCCGGAGAGCCAGGCCGTGGTTAATGACTATAAGACCATCGTGGGCGCCGCCAGAACTGCTGCTTCGGGCAGCACTGTGGTTGCGCTCAGCGATAGCGATGTTATCGAACACGCAATCAATGAACGTCGGGCCAAACTGGAGGAGCAAGCATTTGTTGTGGCCAATAAGCGCGGTAATCCCTCCAGCGCCATGATGCCGGCTTTCATTGCCGATGAACTCATTGTGCCGCTCAAGGCACAAATGACGCCCGCGCAGCAAAGCACCTTCAATGCAAGCCTTTCAGGGCTGGGGTTGCAGGCAAATCTGGAAGCATCGTTGACCAGGTTATTTGCCAAGCTGCCAACCATGCCATGATCCATCAGGAACTGCTAAGGTCGAAAAATTGGAATCATTTTAAATGTTCCCTTGCAAGTCGCATCGTCGGTCCCTTGGGAGACAACCAGCGCCTTCGGATGGACGATCGAAGCGAAGGAAAAGAATGACCAGACGCAGGTAACCGCCACAGATAGAGTTCCGATGAGGGAAATGAGGTGCTCTCCGAATTGGTTATCCGAGTCTCGGTTTTGGTCACAATAAGCTCGCTTCAACTGTTTATTCAGGGCGCTTGCAACGACTTCCCCGCGTCGGACGGCGCTCTCCTTCATCATCACGAAGAGGGGGCTGTGGGGAGTTTCAGCTATCGTCACAGTCGGGAAAAAATTGCTCACTCTCGAAGAAATCACCGTACAATAAACGTACAATGAATCAGGGAATGCAGGCTTTTCTAGGCATTCTGGGCATTGTACGAACTTCGACAAATCAATAACTTGCCTGTTTTCAGGGACCGAAGCCATTCGATCCCGACTAGCTCCACTTTTTATGGCCTGAAATCCCCTGAGCACCAGACACACGGCCATTTGATGCTGCCGGCTTCTGGCGGATTTTGTCATTCCAGCGGCACAGGACACCAAGAATCAAGCAAGTTGTTGTTCAATTGTTTTTGTAAACGGAGTCTGCACATCCCCGGTATGCTTAGTGGTCACAGTTTCCACTAACACGATCCAGCATTCTTCTTCCGCAACGGGATTGTGCATGACACCGCGCGGCACCACACAAAAGTCGCCCTGATTCAGGACTGTTTCATAACCTTCAAACTGAATTACCATGCGGCCTTTGACAATCTGGAATAATTCATCCTCATCGTTATGTTTATGCCAGGTAAGCTGGCCTTTGATTTTGGCGACTTTTATATACTGATCATTGACACGACTTACCACCTTGGGCGACCAAAACTCAGATAGCTGCTGGAACGCGCTTTGCAGATTAACGGCCTTTACGGGATTCATATCTATGTTGCTCCGCCGCTCATTGTAGAACTAGTATATGATTCTTAAATAATATAGCAATAAATTCAGGGAGCTACAGATTCGGCCACTAGCTCTTCGACCCGGTATTTCCATTTGAAGACTACAGGTTCGTCGTTGACTTCGTGCAAATACAATTCGATCCGAGTTCGTAACTCGTG
>DATDGL010000245.1:0-13044 GCA_036522115.1 Candidatus Angelobacter sp. | reverse complement strand
GAGTTGGAGAATTTCCCCGCGCACGTCCACCGTGATCTTCTTGGATAAGTCGCCGTTGGCGATGGCCGTCGCCACCTCTGCGATGTTGCGCACCTGGCCCGTCAGGTTGCTGGCCATGAAGTTCACGTTGTCGGTCAAGTCTTTCCAGGTTCCAGCGACGCCCGGGACCTCTGCCTGGCCGCCGAGCTTGCCGTCCGTTCCCACCTCGCGGGCCACGCGCGTTACTTCTCCGGCGAAAGCGTTGAGCTGGTCCACCATCGTGTTAATGGTGTTCTTGAGCTCCAGAATCTCGCCTTTCACGTCCACTGTGATCTTGCGCGAGAGATCACCACGGGCTACAGCCGTCGTTACTTCAGCAATGTTTCGCACCTGGCCCGTCAGGTTTCCGGCCATCGAGTTGACCGAGTCGGTCAAATCTTTCCAGGTGCCGGCAACACCCGGCACATTGGCTTGTCCGCCGAGGCGTCCTTCAGTTCCCACTTCACGGGCCACGCGCGTGACTTCTCCGGCGAAGGCGTTGAGCTGGTCCACCATCGTGTTGATGGTGTCTTTGAGCAGGAGAATCTCCCCGCTCACGTTCACCGTGATCTTCTTTGACAAGTCGCCGGTTGCGATTGCCGTTGCCACGTCCGCGATGTTGCGCACCTGGCCGGTCAGGTTGCTGGCCATGGAGTTGACCGAATCAGTAAGGTCTTTCCACGTTCCGCCGACTCCCGGCACCAGCGCCTGGCCCCCAAGTTTGCCGTCCGTTCCCACTTCGCGCGCCACGCGCGTCACTTCGGAAGCGAAGGACCGCAACTGGTCCACCATGGTGTTGATGGTGTCCTTGAGTTCCAGAATTTCGCCCTTCACGTCCACCGTGATCTTGCGCGATAAGTCGCCGCGCGCCACGGCCGTTGCCACTTCGGCAATGTTACGGACTTGGCCGGTCAGGTTGCTGGCCATGAAGTTCACGTTGTCCGTCAAGTCCTTCCACGTTCCGGCGACTCCGGACACTTGCGCCTGGCCGCCGAGCTTGCCGTCCGTTCCCACTTCGCGCGCCACCCGGGTTACTTCTCCGGCGAAGGCGTTGAGTTGGTCCACCATCGTATTAATGGTGTTCTTCAATTCCAGGATTTCGCCCTTCACGTCCACCGTGATCTTGCGCGAGAGATCGCCGCGGGCCACAGCCGTCGTTACTTCAGCGATGTTTCGCACCTGGCCGGTCAGGTTTCCAGCCATCGAGTTGACCGAGTCGGTCAGGTCTTTCCAGGTTCCCGCCACGCCCGGCACGTTGGCCTGTCCGCCGAGCCTGCCTTCAGTACCCACCTCGCGGGCCACGCGCGTTACTTCTCCCGCGAACCGGTTGAGCTGGTCCACCATCGTGTTCAGCGTCTCTTTGAGCTGGAGAATCTCGCCGCGCACGTCCACCGTGATCTTGCGCGAGAGATCGCCGTTGGCGATGGCGGTTGCCACTTCGGCGATGTTGCGCACCTGGCCGGTCAGGTTGCTGGCCATGAAGTTCACGTTGTCGGTAAGGTCTTTCCACGTTCCGGCCACGCCCGGCACCTGTGCCTGGCCGCCAAGTTTTCCTTCCGTTCCCACTTCGCGCGCCACGCGGGTTACTTCTCCGGCAAACGCGTTCAACTGGTCCACCATGGTGTTGATGGTGTCTTTGAGCTCCAGAATTTCTCCCTTCACGTCTACCGTGATCTTACGGGACAAATCGCCGCGGGCCACAGCCGTTGTGACCTCGGCAATGTTTCTCACCTGGGCCGTCAGGTTGCCGGCCATGGCGTTGACTGAGTCTGTGAGATCTTTCCAGGTCCCGGCCACGCCCGGCACCACAGCCTGGCCGCCGAGTTTGCCGTCCGTTCCTACTTCGCGGGCCACGCGCGTAACCTCTGATGCGAATGACCGTAGCTGGTCCACCATGGTGTTGATGGCTTCTTTGAGCTGCAGAATTTCACCGCGCACGTCCACCGTGATCTTGCGCGAGAGGTCGCCGCTGGCCACGGCGTTCGTTACCTCAGCAATGTTTCTCACCTGGCCGGTCAGGTTGCTGGCCATGGAGTTCACCGAATCGGTCAGGTCTTTCCACGTTCCGGCCACCCCCGGCACCTTGGCCTGGCCGCCCAGCTTGCCGTCGGTTCCTACCTCGCGCGCCACGCGCGTTACTTCTGAGGTGAACACGCTGAGCTGTTGAATCATAGTGTTCACGATTTTCGCGGAGCGCAGGAATTCGCCCTCCAGCGGACGCCCATCCACGTCCAGCCGCACCGTTTGCGTCAGATTACCCTGGGCCACAGCGGCAATGGCGCGCGTGACCTCCGTCGTGGGACGCAGAAGATCTTCCACCAGCGTGTTGACCGATCCTTCCATCTCGCCCCAGGCGCCTTTCAGTTGATGAAAGCGGGTGCGCTCGCGCGTCTTTCCTTCCTTCCCTACCGCCTGTCCCACGCGCTTCAACTCACGCGCCATCTGTTCATTGGCGGAAACAATGTTGTTGAAGGTGTCCGCAATTTTTCCCGGCAATCCAGTCCACGAACCCGGCAGACGGACGGAAAAATCGCCGTCCTGCATTCGTTGCAGGCTGGAAAGGATGACGGTCAGATCTGCTGCCGGCGACTCGGCCGCAGCAACGCCTTGCCCATTGCTTGGTCCGGACCTCTTGAGGGCCATCGCCGGCGCAGCACCAGCGCTTGAGCTGTTCTTCTTCATGAATGTTTCTCCTGTGCGGAGGTGGGGAGCCTGAAAAGAAAGGATCGGAATGTTGTAGTGCCGCAGCGTGGTGTGGTTGTCCCACCGCTCACTGCGACAGCACCCTCCAGCGATGCTGGCAGATGACTCTGCGAAATCGAAGCCAAGACCATGGGGTCAGTGTTGGAGATCTAGTGTTTATAAGCCTTTTAGACAGATTACACGTAGAAATACCATTCTGGTGTAGCTTTATCACCTAGTACGTGCTACGGCTTTGCGCTGCGCTCTCGACTTTCTGCACTTGAACTACAACAATATAAACCCTTGGGGGGAGGGCGGAACGGCATTGCCGATCTTGGGGGCACCACGACCAGCCAGTAGTTTTGATGCAAGTAGCTGGATTGGGGTTGGATGGCCAAACGGAGTAAACGCCTGCGGGTAGTGGGCTACTTTGGCTTTATGGTGACCGTGGCGGGTGGCCCATCCAACAACTGAGGGTGCCAACAACTGAGGGTGCTGAGGGTGGAGGGTGCCCCGTCCTACCTGGTTTTGGTAGGGCGGGGTGGTTCGTTGATCTTGAGAAAAGGTCTGATCCCCATCCGTCCGTGCCGCCTCGCCGTCCACTCCGACTCTGCTCAAAGATCCTTCGCGGCCTGGATGTTCCCAGTTTTTTCTTCCGGCGATAACAACTAAAAGTGATGAAGTGCAAATCTCCTGATTGATGAAAGCGCTTAAGCCCCCAAAGCATCGTGCGAGTATAGCAGCGGCATTCTCTTCTATCTCTGAATTCTGATCACCGGGCCCGAATCAAAAGCCCCGCCCTACCAAAACCGGGTAGGACGGGGCCACCCTCGGCTCCTTGGGTGGGCCACCCGTCCCGAGGCGAGGCTGTGGAATGAGTTAGATCGATTTAGTTAATCGTGTGTCCACTTAGAGTTGTCATCCCGACTTCTTCACGTAGTGTCCACTTAGAGTCGTCATCCCGAGACTTCTTCACGTAGTGAAGAAGTGGAGGGACCTTGCGGTTCTTTCATTTCAAACGGCCACACTTTTTGTTAAACCGGTATAGCATCAAGCAATTGTGCGAACATCTTCATGCAAACGAATGGGGTGGGAGAACTGCCCGGGAAGAAAAATGCTAAAGGACGTGCCGCTTCGCCCCGGACGAACGGAGGAGCGAAAGCGTAGCGTTCCCTGATGCTTCAAAATGATGTTGCGCGATAGCCACAGCCCCAGTCCTGACCCTTTCAACTCCTTGGTGGTAAAGAAAGGCTCAAAGATTTTCTGGCGAATCGCCGCTCGTATGCCTGTCCCCGTATCGTGGACCGTGAGCCGCACGCCGGCAACTCCATTATAGGAAGCAGGTCGCAGGCGCACCCGAATCGAGCCGTTCGCAGGCGTGGCATCAATGGCATTGCCCAGCAGGTTGGAGAGCACCTGCTGCAACTCGCCGGGGAGTCCTTTGATCTTCGGCGCCAAAGCCTCATCGTAGCAAACCTTGATCTGCTTGCTTTCCATTTGCGTCGCGTAAAGGGATAAGACTGTATTCAATAACTCGTGAAGATCTACAGTCACCGGGCTGCTGGCTTCGCGATGAAAAGAGAGCACCTGCTTGGTGATGCGAGAAACGCGCTGTAGCTCTTTCTGGGCCAGCGAAAGATAATCCCGCACTTCAGGTTTCTGCGCCGAGTGTTGCGCCAGGTAGATCAGGTTGGTCAGGGCTTCCAGCGGATTGTTGATCTCATGAGCGATTGTATGGGCCAGGCGGCCGGTAGCCGCCAGTTTCTCCGAGTTCCTCAGCGACTCTTCGGCCATCTTGCGCTCAGTAATATCCGCCAGCACTACGATGCTGCCGGTGCGCTGCTCTCCGGAGAACACCGGGTCCACGGTAATCTGAAAGGATCTGCCATTGTGCTGAAGCTCGGCCCTGTAGCGATTTTCCAGCTCCGGATCCAGGAACTCAGCCGTACCGGCAACTTTTTCCAGCACTGCTGTCGCGGGAAGATCCAGGATTTCATGGGGCTCGCCGCCATACAGAGCAGCGAAAGCGCGGTTGCACCGGGTAATCTGGTTTTGCGTGTCCACCAGCACCAGGCCTTCTGAAAGCGAATCAAAGGTGGACTGCCATTGTCGGGCTGTTTGCCGCAATACCGTCTCCGCATATTTCAGGCGGAGCAATGATTTCACTGTAGCCAGTAGCACCGGGGGATCAATGGGATGGGACAAATAACTGTCTGCGCCGCCTTCCAGCGCCATGACCTTGCTCTCATTGCTCACAAACGCCGCTGAAATCTGGAGCACCGGAATTGCCGCGGTAGCGCGGTTGGCCTTGATCCTGCGGCAGACCTCGTACCCGGAAATGTCGGGCAATTTCACATCCAGAATCACCAGGTCCGGCTGTCTCTGGACGTACTCCAGCGCTTCCCGGCCGGTTATACACTCCTCTACCGCGAGATTCGCTGACTGTAAAATGCGGGAGATGATATAGCGGTTCTGCTTGGAATCATCTACCAGCAAAATCCAGGATGAGTTTGCGTTGGCCATTCGCTTATGACCTTTGCGGCTCGGAAACACCTATCCTTTCCAATGAGTTTAAGATGACTTCAGGCGCCAGGGTAGTGGCAATGTCTCCCTTGAAAAGCATCTGGGCCCCCAACCGGTCGAGCCGCTGCCTTTCTTCTCCGGACAATATTCTCGAGGTATAGACAATCACTGGCAAATCCCGGGTCTGTTCATTCGCTCTGAGTCGCTCCAGCACCTCAAAACCACTCATGCCTGGCATGGTCAAATCCAGGATCACAGCATCAGGGTGTTCGCTGGATATCGTCTCCAGCGCCTGGGGTCCGCTGCGGGCCTCAATCAGGTCCAGCCACGGACGGTCAAGCAGTTCCCGCAGGATATAAAGCTCCAGATCATTATCGTCTACCAGCAGCACGCGGCGGGGTTTTTGCCGCCCAGTCAGCCGGCGCAACTCGCGCATCAGGAGGTCTTCGGGAAGGGGCTTCTTGAGAAACACATCGGCGCCGGCGGAGAGCGCTCTACTTTCGTGCTCATAAATGCTGATGGCGATGAGCGGCACTTTCTTTTCAGCGTTTCGATACTGCTTCTTCAAGGAAGCAAGAAAGTCCCAGGAGGGAGAGCCGTCCAGGTAAATATCGCTGACAATGGCTTCCGCAGTGTGGCGGGCCAGCCACTGTTGTGCCCGGTCGATGCTCTGTACATGGATCAATTGAAACTCTGATCTGCGAAAATACGGCTCCAGCACGGAAAAAATCTCCGGATTGTCTTCCACCAGCAATACTGGAAGCCGATGAAAATCTGGGACGGGCAAGGGCTCTTCTGCCTGGGAGGCCTCGGCTTCGCCGCGATAAACCACGGGGATTTCGGCATAAAACGCTGAACCTTGTCCCAATTCACTCTCCACCCACACCTTGCCGCCCAGCAACAGCGCCAGATTGCGGCACAGCGGCAACCCCAGGCCGGTGCCGCGATAATTGTCCTGGAAAGGATTATCGATTTGCGTGAACTCCTGGAAGATGGCGTCCTGATGCTCCGCGGCTATGCCGATTCCCGTGTCCATCACCTTAAATAAGATGCTTTGGTTCACTCCAGGTTCTGCCGAGATCTTTACTTCACCCTTGGCGGTAAACTTAATTGCGTTAGAGATGAAGTTCCGCAGTATTTGTGAGACCTTGCCTTCATCCGTGTGCAACGGAGGAATGGGGGAAACTTCGTCAAAAACCAGGTCAACTGAGGTATTGTCCGCAAGCAACGGCTTGAGCATGCCTTTCAGCGCGCTGAACAGCTCAGATACCTCAAAGGTCTTGACCCGGATCTTTACCTTGCCTGCCTCCACCTTGGCCAGGTCGAGCAGATCGTTGACCATCTCTGAGAGCGATTTGGCCGCATCGGCAATAAAGCGCACTTGTTTCTCCTGCTCCTGGGTAAGCTGGCCATCCATGCGGTCCAGCAGGATGCGCGCCAGGGACACAATGGAATTCAACGGCGTCCGGAACTCGTGGGATATATTGGAGAGAAAACTGCTTTTGAGATCGGACGCGCGGCGCAGATAGTCGGCGCGCTCGTCCAATTCCGCATACAGTGCTACTACTCCCCGATTGGTGTCCTCCAGTTCTCTGTTGAGCAGCGCCAGTTCTTCCTGGCGGGCGCGCAACTCCTCCAAAATCTTGAGCAGTTCCTGGTTCTGCCTTTGAATTTCTTCGTAGGGACCTTCCGGCAAGCGGGTCTTGAGGTCCCGGATAGTGTCTTGAAGATGTTGCGGCAACAGAGGAGTGATTGCCGGCGCCAGCGCCTGGCCCATCGTGATTCGCGTGCCTGACCCGCCAGTCTCGATGGTGAAAGTGTCCATGAGCCGTTTGGTGCCGATGATGCCCAGGCCCAGCCCGGTTTCAGAATGGTAGCGCCCCTCCAGGATTTCATTCAGGTTGGCTATACCTGGTCCGCTATCAGAAATCACAATTTCAAAGCGCTGGGCGTCCAGGGCCACGCCAAAGGAGACTTTGCCGTTGCGCGCATAACGAAAGGCGTTGCGGGCCATTTCGGAAGCTGCGGTTGCCAGCCGGATTTGCTGCCGGTTGTCATACCCCAGTAACGCGGCAATGTCCCGGGCGCGCTGGCGCGCCACAACCACGTCGCGCTCGTTGCGCAGCATGACCGTGTCAATGGAGGTAGCCATGTCAATTCTGGCCTTTTACTACAACCACGCTGGAATCGTCGCGCTGGCGGCGGAAATCGCGGAATAGGATACCGGCGATGGAGGCCGGGCTCCGCGCCATAAGCCCGGGATACTGCATCAAGTCCCACCGGCTTTGAATGCCGTCTGAGTGCATGATCAGAATCGCATCGTTGGGCCACTCGACGGTGAACTCCTGGAGTCGGGCCATGACGTGTCCCAGTGTCCCATTATGGGAAACCAGGTTCCGGCAGCGGCCATCGCTCAGCACCGACCCAGAGATGTTGCCTATCCCGACATAGGTCAGCCTGCCCGCCAGGGGCCGCACCTCGGCGATGGCCGCGGCCGCGCCCCGTGTTTTTTTGAGCGCATCATGGACCCGCGCCATAATTTCTGCCGGGCCGTACTGCGAATACTGATGAAAAGTTTTCTTGGCTTCGTCTGCCGCCGCCGCGGCGTCTATGCCATGCCCGAGGCCGTCCACTAGAATCACCTTCATCACGTCGCCTTTCTGGCTCCATGCCAGTCCATCGCCGCACAAAGTTTCCCCCAACACCGGTACGGCAATTCCTCCCAGGGCCGGCCCCTGTTTAGCTGATGGCGAACCAGATTCGATCACCTGCGCCAGAAGCGCTGTGCCCTGGCTGGTGGAAAAGAGATCAAGTCTGGAAGCCAGCCTCTGGATCGCCCCTAATCCTGAGCCGGGAGTGCCCGCCGTGGAAAATCCGTCCTGCATGGCTCTGCTCAAATCCTGGATGCCGTGTCCCTTGTCCAGGGCAAGCACGTCCATGCGCCGCTCATGATCGTAACTGAACGCGGACATCACCATTTGGCCGCTGCCGGCATGGACAACGGCATTGCGCGCTGCCTCAGTGATAATGATCCCCAGTTCACCGCTCTTGACCTCGCTGAATCCGAGGGCCGCGGAGAGGCGCAGGCCTGCGCGGCGGGCTTCACCCACTGAACTGAGATCGGTAAGAGGTACGCAGACTGAGGAAAACATTGATTTCCAATGACCTTATTTCCAACGAACTACGGTCACGCGAGTACCTTTGCCTGGTTCCGACTCAATTTCAAAGTCATTGACCAGCCTCTTGCTGCCGCCCAGGCCAAGGCCCATGCCGCCGCCGGTGGTGAATCCATCGCGCAGGGCCGCCGGAATATCAGGAATGCCCGGCCCTCGGTCTTCAAAAATCAGCTTGATGCCCGTCTTGTCCGAATTGCCGACAATCTCAATGGTCATGGCGCCGCCCTTGCCGTGATCCAGGGTATTGCGCGCCAACTCGCTGGCCGCGGTCACCAGCTTGGTCTGGTCCACCAGGGTGAACTTCAACTCCGTGGCCCAGGAGCGAACTTTCTGGCGGGCCAGGACTACGTCCGAGCTGTTTTGGATTGGATGCGTTTCACGCCTGGTTAGAGGCATCGTCATCGAGCTCCGCGTGGAGCTTTCCACGCATTTGATACAGGAGCTCCATTCCTGATTCGACGTTGAGGGCAGTTCGAACGCCGGAAAGGGACATCCCAAGTTCTACAAGTGTAATGGCCACCGCCGGCTGCATGCCCACCACCACGGTTTCGGCATCCAGCACGCGAGACATGGCCGCGATATTAGCCAGCATCCGGCCTATAAAAGAATCGACAATCTCCAGAGAAGAGATGTCTATCAGGACTCCAGTGGCGTCCCATTCCGCAATCCGTGCGGTGAGGTCGTCCTGAAGCTGCAGCGCCAGGCGATCGTGCATGTCAACCTGGATGGTCACCAGCAGGAAGCTTCCCATGCGAAGGATAGGAATCCGTTCCACTTATTCCCCCTTCATTTCTGGCTTAAGCCCGCTTTCTGCATTCTGGATCCCGGCATTTCGGGGGGAACCGCCGATCCGCGTTACAGTTCTGCCGCTTTTTTGCAGTACCAGGGCAAAGGCGTCTGCCAGCTTGGCCTTGGTGACCACCTGGCTCAGGTCAATGCCCAGGTGTACGATGGTCTGCGCTATCTGGGGGCGGACGCCACTGATAATGCACTCGGCCCCCATGAGCCTGGCCGCAGTAATGGTTTTCAATAGATGCTGGGCCACCAGCGTATCTACAGTGGGGACACCGGTAATATCAATGATGGCAAAGCGGGAGTTGGTCTGGACCACCGCCTGCAACAAAGACTCCATCACCACCTGGGTCCGGGCGCTGTCCAGGGTGCCTATGATGGGCAGGGCCAGGATGCCATCCCATAGCTTTACTACCGGGGTGGAAAGCTCCATGAGTTCCTGCTGCTGGCGTTTGATGATCTGCTCGCGGGCTAAGGTAAATGCCTCCGCGGTTATTAACGCCAGGCCGTCCAGCAGAAGGGTGGCGTTTAAGATCTCCTGGAACATCTCGTCCGGCGATTTTGCTAACTCCTGGCGTACTGCATGGAAGAACGGCGGCTTCATGGACAGGATGAATGCAGAGGTTTCGCTGGGAGTGAACCCCTGCCGTGCCCGCGAAGCTGAAATGGATTGCATCAACTCCCGGGCGCGGCTCCATGCCTGCTGGGACAAGTCGCTGGTCTCTCCTGACTTTGCCCCTTCCGCGATGGCCGCTAAAACTTCCCGCGACTGGTCCTGGAGTTCCCGGTCATTCATCAAATCGCTGCGGCGCACGGTGCTTGCCATGTGCTTCAGCCAGTTGGACCGTATTTCGTCCTCATGCTTGAGGATAATATCCGGCAGCTTGCTCATGAGCTTCCCCTCTCGGTTATCTAAAAAGCTTTTGATTATGCGTGCTGAGCTGGTCTCAATGCAGTGGAAGGGTCAACCGTGGACCGGCAAAGAGATTCTTGCATCAAAAGAGAATAGATGCACAAAACCAGAGACACGGCTAATTCTTTGCAGGTTTATTCTTGGAAAATGTAGGTTCCTTGCGCTTCAGATTGCCGGAAAGAGGAGCTCTCCGCCCTGATGGACTGGTAGGACGGCCAATTGCCCTGAGTGCTCTTTCCAGTTCCCCGGGACCGGCCATTTTGTCCACAACCTCGTCCACATGAAATAAAGCAGCAACCTTTCGCTCCAGCTCCCCCATGATGGTCCACACGATAATGTGAAGGTCTTTCAGTTGGGAGGTAGACTTCCAATAACGGAGGACTTCAAAACCGCTCTCATGCCCGAATTCAAGATCGAGGATGACTACATCAGGAGGGACTCGGCGCCCTTCCGCAATGTCCTTGAGAGATTCGATAGCAACGGCGACGCTGCTAATGGACTGAACGTCCTCGACTCCCATTTTTCGGAGTACGGCTGCGGACTTAGAGGTATCCGCGGGACTATCTTCGATAATTAAGGCCCGATGCATCATCTCGCTGAATTTTACCACTGGTCCGGAGTACTGGTCCGGGATCACGGCCAAAAATCTGGATCTGCACGGCTTACGTAAGAAAACCCTCATTTTGGCCCATTTTTGCAAAAAAGTGCTGTCACTCTGACAGCATTGTGACAGCACTTGATTGACTCTCGCCACTCCGGCTGTAATGCTGGTAACAGGCGTACGAAATACGCCGATCGCCCTCGGGCGACCGGGATTTTATTGGTCCCGGCAATGGTCCTTGACAACTGAATATAAAAGTGGAGCGCAGTCGCCCTCGGCTGCGGCCCTTAGGCGCCGCCACAGCCCGACGCAACGGGAGACGTGTGTACCGGCGCTCGCGCATAAATGCGAGTGCTGTGCTAACAAACCGCAGCCCCTCCCGACTGTCATTCCGGGTCGACGCGGGTGTGTGCCGGCCGTAGGGTCTGTGGTGGGGGAATAGTGGAGGAATCAAAAGTCCTCCTCCTCCCATTCGTCCTCCACTTATCTCCAACGGAATCAGCGCAGTGGAGGAATAGGACGAATCAGCCCCATGCTGGGATATAGGTTTAAATTCTCGGTAGTGAGCTACTTTGGCTTTATGGTGACCATGCAGCTTCTCCTTGTCATTCTGTGTATGACGACAACGGTCGTTGTCAAGACACACGAAGGCAACAGCGCGGGAAACGCGGTCAAGGGCGCCGCGTAGCGGCGTTCATCTCGACCCTTGACGGCGTTTCCCGCGCCCCCAGAATCGAGCGGGGTGGGAAGCGAAGCGCCTTTGCTTTTCAGCGGAGCTTCCCACCTTAGCGGATAGGGGGTTGCGGTTGCTCTTGTTTTTGTTCTTGCTCTTGCTGTTGCTCTTACTCTTGCGCTCATGACCGAGAACTCGCAGCACTTGCTTGAAATCACTTTCTGTCGTTCCACCAACCATGTATTCGATCACGTACCGCGATCAAGATTGTTAGTGCAAACTCCCACCCTGCTTACGGCTGATGGGAGGCAGGGGGCCTATTCAAGCTGACGGCCTTAACTTCGGCCACAGAATGACTCTGGCTCCCCTGCGTGCGAACGACCTCTGGATAGGTTTTCTTCGTGCGCGCCATCCAGTACAACCGCACCGCCAGCTTACGGGCCACCGCCACCTTAGCCACGCCGTGGTGCTTCTTGGCCCTCAATCGGGCATACATCCGGGCCAAGTCCTGATCCCCGCGGACGGCACTCATCGCGCCTTCCACCAGGAGATATCGTAAAAATGTGCTCCCTTGCTTACTGATCGATCCCAGCCGCCGCCGCTGTCCGCTCGAGGCCTCCGATGGATTCAACCCCAGATAGCTCACCCAACTGCGCGAGTTCGCAAACCGCTGCACATCTCCCATCGTCAGCACCGTGGCCAGTGAGATCACCGGCCCCACTCCGGGATGGGTCGCCAGCCGTCGCGCGGCTTCACGCCCTTGGGCTTCTTTCCCTACCGCCACATCCAAAGGTTGGATCCTCTCTTCCAGTTCTTGCAGTATCTTCAGCAACGTATCCCGCCGCTCCTGTTCCCACCGCCCTAACGGCAGGCTCCGCAGCAACTCCAGCCCCGCCTCGCTCCACAGCTTGCGCTTCTTCTGCCAGCCCTGGTTCAAGGCGATGTGCTGCAACTGGTTCTTCACCCGGGTTCGCATCCGTACCAGATGTTGCCGATGGGTCAGCAACTGCCGCACATCTCGCTCTTCCACCGTCGGGACCCAGATTTTGGGAAAGCGATTTTCCAACATCAGCTTCAGAATCAGAGCCGCCGCTCGCCGATCATGCTTCTGCTTCCGTCCTTCTTGGCGTGCGATGGCCCCCGCATCCCCGATCCACAGCTCATGCCGGCATCGGGCCAACAGACTCTCAAACCAATGCGTGTTCCCGCTGGTTTCGATCCCCACCACCACCGGCCCCTGCAGTCCTTCATAGAAAGCTCGCGCTTCCTCGCTATGCAGCAGCTTGCGTTCGATCAATTCGCCTGTTTGCTTATCCAACATTGCGATCTGTTGGAAGCTCGGATGAAAGTCACACCCTATATACTTCATATACGGCCTCCTTGGTCCCGAGCTCTTCGGTCATAAGCACATCGAAAAGTTTACTCGAGATCCGTTGGGGGCCGTTGTCGTCATACAATCAAGCCGAAGCGTAGCGAAGGGGAAGAATCCCACAACAGCATCCAGGAATTAAGCAGCGTTCAGACATGTTCATCTCACTCCCTGAAAGTGCAGGGTGTAATTAAAAGTGAGAGTCACTATTTGCGAACGCCCCCAACATGGTTCGTCATCCCGAGGCTTTACCCACGCGCCAGCGGGGGTAAAGCGGAGGGACCTTGCGGTTCCATC
>DATDGL010000244.1:0-6795 GCA_036522115.1 Candidatus Angelobacter sp. | reverse complement strand
TTGGGTCAAGTCTGGCACCGGCACCGCAGAACCACCATCAGCCAGACGGCAGCAATATTGGGCAAAAGCTCTCATCTCTTCGCTTCCAAACAACATGGCTTGCAGAGAGCACTTTGTGAAATCGCCGAGCTTACCCCCTTCGTGACGTAACCTGATTGCGCCCCAACCAATAAGCTGTGGAGAAATCGGTAGAGGCGTTCCATTGACCACTGAACTGACCTGCTGAAGAAATGTGCCCACTAATGCTGAGAGGTCGTTCGATATATCCGGCAAAGGGGAGCCAGACGCCAGGGCACGCAGGTGTTTATTCTGGACAGATTTTTGAATCTGCTTCCAACCATAACCATCCGGGAAGGACATCGTGTGAAGGTTTATCTCACGCAAGACCTGCTGGTCCCGGATTATGCACAGCATGAAATGCCTTCGAATCTATAGGAGTAAATGTCATGAAGCACAAAATCGCAATCATATCTCTCGCGCTGGTTTTCACCGCCACACCCGTATTCGCTCAGTTGGGGAGTGGAATTGTCTTTGACCCTACAAATTACAAAAATGCCGTGCTGCGCTATCTGCAATTGCAGCAGCAGTTGCAGCAGCTCCAGCAGACATACAGCCTCTATATGCAGCAGTACCAGTTCCTGCAGGGGCAAGCCCGGCAGCTTCAGGGAATGGTGGGCCGGTATCGTGCTCAGTTCTCGCAATGGCAGAACCTGACGGCGAGCAACACGCTTGGAAAAGGGGTTCGACGAGCGAAACGGTGAACGGCGACTTGCGCACCTATCGTGGACTTACGCAAGTCCTGGTTCGAGGATTAGACAAGAGTCGCTGTGTCGCGCTGTGGTGCGCGTTGGCATACAACGTGCTGCATTTCGGGGCGAAGCTGCTGCAGTAGGAGACAGCCGTACAATCACGAATTTATGAACGTGAGGGAGTGGAAGAAAATTTGATTTTGCTGCTGCCACCAGGAAGGATCTTGCAGTAGCCGACTTCTGGACGCCAAACTTGCTGGCTCCATGACAAGCTCATTCCTGAATAAAATTCGAACGCTGACTGTGACGAAAAAAATTAAAAGGTCACAGCCTCTCAGGATGACAGGGGATGCGATTTTCGAATCAGTAGAGATTCTGGTTCACGTCGCCATTCCGGCGGGAGATGCGTGTGCTGACTTCGCAGGAACTCATCTGCACATCGATCAGGAAGTGGTCAAACAGGCCGTTGACGTCTCCATAGATCAGGTTTCCTGCTCCGTCACGTTGGGCGATCAGATAAGACTGAAGCGCCGTGGAGCGATTTTCGCGAATTGGGTTAATAATTGGAGGCGCAATCCCCAGCCAGTCGTTGCTCGAGTAACGCGCCTTAAGGACACTGAGCGCGGACGAAGCCATTGACTCGGCAGCCGGTTCATCCGCTGGAACCTGTCCCCAAGTGACAACCTGGCCAGAGGCGGTGGAAATGACGGAAGAAGGAAAATCCCCAACACCAAGAGCAGGGATTTCCCTTCATCCTTGGAAAACGCCAAGAACGCGTTTCCCACATTCCCACAGCCCGAAGATCCGCTTCGCACGCAGCCTGAAATCTGGCCCTAGCCCTAAACCTTTTCCATGACGCCCTTAAACCAGCGGTTTATTCCTGATTTTCCATGAATCGTACTGCGTTATGCAGGATTTCCTCAGGATGGCGGGTAAGGCAAGGTGGTTGATACGCCGTTGTGCGGCGCAAAATCGTGCAACTGTTCTGATTCAACTTGTGTATCTCCGGCAAAGTCACGACTTCCATATCTTTCGCTAATGATCGCTTTGCCCACATCCACTGGATTGCGTCCCAGCTATATTTTCGCGCGACCGTGTTATGAAAAATCATTAATCCGCCTTTGGGGTTCAAAATAGGCCAAAAGGCTTCAAAAAACTCTTTGTAATGAAGGGCATCATTCCACGCTAAATCCACTGGGCGGGCACCAGGAGGCAGCGAGTCTATGGAGAAACCTGATCCATGAACATGCGAAAACCATTGGGAAAGATCAAGTGCTTCGACCGCGCTTGTCATTCGCCTGGAATATTCATCATCTTCGCCCTTTTCTTCGAAACTGTAGAGATGCGATGGCTTGAGGTCCAGGTAGTATCCTGGATCTACGCAGCATGATTTATCCTGTTTTTCGAGCCATGCTGTAAATGCCGGATTTTCCGAGCTAAGGTTCAGAGTGTTGAGGTCGCCTAACAGCTCTGTCTTTTCCCTAAGGAGAGCAGATTCCACTTTGCTGTCCGCAGTGTTCTCCGCAAGCGCAGCAAGAATAAACAGAGTTGTATATCCAGAACCGTACTCTACGACCACTCGTGGTCGAATCATCCTGACCATGGAGTACAGCAGAAAAGCAACATTCTCCGTACCAGAATAAGGACAATAAGGACTGAAAGCTTCCTGGGTCACACGCAAGAATTCTTTATCGATGATCATAGTGAAATGAAGGCACTTCTCAGGAATGTTCCTAACGCATTCGATGGATACTGCTTTACTCTGCGCGAACCGTAATAGCCGGATTGACTCTTGCAGCGCGGAGTGCGGGAATAAAGCTACCGCCCAGGGCGAGTCCAACTGCCAGCAGCGCGGCCGCCACATAGACCAACGGATCACCCGGCTGAACGCCAAATAACAATGCAGACATACCGCGGGCAGCAAAATAGGAAAGAGGCAAAGCAATGGCAACACCAGCACAGCTTAGGACCATTCCTTTTCGCAAAAACATGTTTAGAATCTTGCCTGGCTTGGCGCCAAGCGCAAGCCTTAGTCCAACTTCCGGCGTGCGCACAGAAACGGCAAACGACAGCAGCCCGTAAATTCCAATTGCAGCCAGCAGGAAGGCGACCACGCCGAACGCCCCCAACACGCGCAACTGGGCACGCCGGGACGCAGTTTGAGAATACACTATGTCTTTTACCATCTGGACATTAGAGACAGGCAGCTCCGGATCAGCTTCATGAATGATCCGACGAATCGCAGGCACGATAGCGTCCGGATTATGAGTGACCCGAACCACCAGATCTTTGGGCACAAAAAATGGCAATTCGCCGTCCGCCACCTGCTGAGATGACAAATAAATCTGGGGTTCGCTGGCCTGCTCCAGTCCGCGCACCGCAATATCGCGCACCACGCCGATTACCTTCCGATCATGGAAAGTGACGTTTACTGGATGATCTAGAGGGTTCTGGCCGGGCCACAAGTTGCGCGCCAGAGATTCACTGACCACGGCAACAAATGGGGCTGTGGATGTATCGTGGTCGTTGATGCCGCGTCCCTGAACTATTGGAATACCCAAAGTAGTAAAGAAATCCGGAGTGACATAACGTATGCTGCTTTGCACCGCTGTTTCGCCGCTGGCCCTGGTTTCCAGTGTAGTAACCGGGAAAATGCCTCCCCCGAACACCATTGGTATAAAGCTGGTATACGCCGCCGACTCAACTCCAGGTAGAGACCTGGTTTTGCTGAGAATGTTGGAGAAAAGCTGTGTGCGGCGCTGCTGCTCGCTGTATTTTGGCATCGACAGCCTGGTTCGCAGTGTCAGCACATTGTCAGCGTGAAACCCCGGATCCATTTTTTGCACTCGCCACAACGCCCTGAGGAGCAGTCCAGCACTCACCAGCAGTGTGACCGTACATACAATTTCAGCCAGGACCAGGGCGGTCCGCAGCCGGTCAGACCTGCCGCCGAGCGCCGATTTGACGCGCAATGCCGCAGCATCAAGTTGGCGCGAAGCTCGCAAAGCAGGAACGGCGCCGAAGGCAATACAAGTTGCAATCGTAAGCAGTGCGGCGAAGAAAAAGACACGTAAATCTACGACCGGTACTCCACTTACCGGCAGTGCCTCGGGAACTAAACGAACCAATGTAGGCATCATGAAGTCCGCGAGAACCAAACCCAGCACACCACCAAGCAGAGCGAGCACGAAATTCTCAGTGAACAATTGACGGAGAAGCCGTGGACGACCAGCCCCTATTGCCATGCGAATTGCAACTTCTCTCCGCCGCACACTGAAGCGGGCAAACAGCAAGCTGGCAAGATTGGTGCATGCAATCAGCATCACGCAGGACGCAGCGCCGAATACCGCAATAACAAGCATTTTCGCCTTGGGAGAGATCACATCCTGCAATTTCACGGCACCAGCCCCTATCCCCTTATTTTCTTTTGGGAATGCCTGCTGAAGCTGAGCTGCTATACGGCCGAGGTCCATGTTGGCCTGGTTGTTTGAAATTCCGGGCTGAAGCCGACCAATCGCAGTAACAGACAAGTTAGCGCGGTTATCCGGGTCGGTGAACATGTCGGCAGAAAATTGAAGGGGAATCCAGAGCTGCGCATCACGAGTGGGAAATGCAAACCCCGCAGGCATGATGCCGGTGATCGTGAAAGGCTGATTGTCCAGACGGATGGTGCGGCCAAGCGCGTCCGCAGCATTGCCGTACAAAGCGGAAGCCAGGTCAATACCCAGCACTGCGGCGCCTGGCGCACCCTCGCGCTCGTCATCGGCATTGAATCCACGTCCCATCGCAGGCTGTACCCTAAGAACATGGAAGAGTTCGGAAGTCACCGCCACAGCGCTCAATTGCTGCGGCTCTCCTTGTCCAGAGAGATTGAGCACTCTTGGTGTATAGCCGCCGAGAGATTCGAAACTTTTATTCATGGTTTGCCAGTCTCGAAAATTTGCTGGCGAAACAGGAACTCGTCCCCCGCCAGTCATCGACTGGGTCTGATACACCATGACTAGATTCTCAGGATGGCTAAAAGGAAGGGGCCTCAGGAGCACATAATCCAACAGAGTAAAAGCAGCAGTATTACCCCCTATGCCAAGGGCGGCCACGATTACAACGGTGAGAGTGAAGCCAGCAGAGCGGCGCAGAGTCCGCAGGCTCCAAGCCACGTCTTGCCACAATGTGTCGATATGCGCTCTAAGAATTTCAGCGATTGTCCTTTTCATCTTCGTTTCCTCTGTTTCAGCAGCACAGTTTTCGCAAGGCCGCGGATAGAATTACCGAGGCAGTTAAACAGCTTGCAAAGCAGTGGATTCATTCTGCGGAGACAATGCGGAAAACTTGCGATTGGGCTCGATGAGGATCTCTTTTTCCCCAAACAGTCTCTCAGCGACTATTCCACGCTCGCGGCAAGCATTGATGAGGCGGTTGGATTCCACGATAGGCCTCGACTCCGCAGTGTATTTCAGGCTCATAATGTAATTGAGCCATGGCTCCTGGCCCATTGCATACACATAGAGTTCCGTACATTTAAACGTGTCTACAATGCTCTTTGCCTGTTCATAATTGGATCCGGCTAGCCGGCGGGACTCATCCATGGCACGTTCCACCCGTTGCGTCAACAAAGGACCGTAAAGCCAGCTTAGCGGAGCGCCATCGCATTCCATTCCCAGGAACAATACATTTACGTCACCTATCTCACGGTGAATATGTTCGTAAAGCCGTGGCTCAATATTGCAGGAGTCCGCTGCAAACAACAGGTTAAGCCTCCCTGCTCTGATGAGCCATGCCATCTTGCTGTTAATGTCCAGGTCTGCATGCTCGCCAAAGAAAGGTAGCCCCATAATGCTTAGATTCCCATCTTTGACCTCCTGCATTTCGCCCATCTCTAGCACATTCTGGAAACCGCAATTCTCAAGAAGGAGCTTTAAAGAAGGATCCTGGAGATGGCCGCCGCCGTTGCGCGGAACAACTATGTTTCTGACCTTATGGCGGATTTGAAGCAGGGTTTCAAAAAGAACGTGGTCCTGATGATTATGTGTGATCAGCACATAATCAATGCAATCCGGCAAGTCATTGTATGTATATCTGGAGATCTTTGTGTCATACGTGTAACTCAGCACAGGATCAAACAATATGCTCTTTCCTCCGGTTTCAATGAGAATGCACGCATGCCCAAAATAGCGCCACCGCACGCCTGGGCCACTGTAGGGAACGTATGCAGTTGGGGCATCCGAGGTAAATAACGTACGCGCAAATTCTTCCTGTGATGGCGATATGCCCAACGTCTCCCGAATTTCCAGCCAGGGACGGGATCGTGCCTTGAGCTGGAACAAATAATCGACTGCTTCATGATCAAAAGGCCAACGGAGATGAAGGGCATCGTCTGAGGGCAGTCTTGGCGTGCTCAATAGGAACGGACGATCATCATTCGTTATCTCGGAGAGCATCAGGCTCTGCATTCCCCGATCATAAAACCTACTCTTGTACATTAAAGGTTCGATTAGGCGAAATGAAGGATGGTTGTTTAGATCATAAACCAACTCAACATATCCTCTGAGGCAATCCGGCACCTTCGGATAAAGAGGCTGCAGGCTGTGGCCGTTTGCACTTTCTCGCAGCATCGCATCCAGAAAACTGATGGACGCCGATAGCTCGACGAGGTGAGAGCGGTTCTTTTTAATACCGTCGCGCAAAGACTGGATCTCATCCACTCTTTTTCCGCTGTGATCTATGAAAGGACCTCCCAACATTTTGGGATTCTTGACCGCGTTTACGTGAATCTGCGGCGCGCTGATATAGGAATCCATGATCTTCAAGTGCCGCTCAGTGATGTTTCTTGCCGCGGTTGCGGGAGGAATCAGGTGAGGCCACGCATACCAATGATCGATGAGAGGCTCAACCTGAATGTTCAGCTTTAGATAATAATTACTCTGGCGCATATTGAAACCCTCCTTGTCTCGCCCGTGAACTGCGCCTGCATAGCAACAAGACTAGTAGTATCAATACCAACAAGATCCGCGCCACAGATAATCGCCTTTGGAACATGCTCGGCTAA
>DATDGL010000243.1:0-18479 GCA_036522115.1 Candidatus Angelobacter sp. | reverse complement strand
GGAACGGGATGACACTGCTAAGAATATGGAACTGGAAAAGCTGAAGCGTGGCAGGTCTCGCATGAAAAGCCGGCTGCGAGAAAGCTTCAACTCACATCAGGGAATGCAAGAGGGCGTATGAGCGACTCGTCCGCAGCCATCACGGAAGTTCGCAGCTCTGACATCGCGATCATCGCGATGAATTGCCGCGTTCCGGGCGCGAGAAATATCAATCAGTTCTGGGAAAACCTGAAGAATGGCGTGGAATCAATTGTCTCTTTTACTGACGAGGAGTTGCGGGCCGCGGGAGTGCCTGACGCAACATTCAACGATCCTCACTATGTCAGATCGGCGGCCACTCTGGAAGGCATTGAGTTATTCGACCCGGCATTTTTTGGTTTCACTCCCAGGGAAGCTCAATCCCTGGATCCCCAGCATCGTCTGTTCCTGGAATCTGCCTGGGAACTCCTTGAAAGTGCTGGATACGACGTCCAGTCCTACACCGGCTCGGTTGGGGTGTACGCGGGCATAGCCACGAACAATTATGTTTCCGCTGTCCTCTCCCATGACGGCCTGGTAGATTCCCTGGGCAGATTTGCCATTCGGTTATCGAATGACAAGGACTTTCTCGCCACCAACATTTCTTATCGCCTCAACCTGAGGGGCCCCAGCGTCACAGTGCAAACCACGTGTTCCACTTCGCTGGTTGCAGTTCATCTCGCATGTCAGAGCCTGTTCGCAGGCGAGTGCGACGTGGCTGTGGCGGGCGGCGTTTCCATTGACGTCCCGCAAGGCAAGGGCTACCTGTACTCCGAAGGAACCATCCTCTCCCCGGACGGACACTGCCGAGCTTTTGATGCCCGTGCGCAAGGGACTATAAGCGGCAGCGGCGTGGGAACAGTTTTGCTGAAGCGACTTGAAGACGCTTTGGCCGACCGCGACCAGATTTATACAGTGATCCGAGGCACCGCTATTAATAATGATGGGTCCTCCAAAGTGGGTTTCACGGCCCCTAGCGTGGAAGGCCAGGCAAGAGTAATCCGGGCCGCGCAGGCTTTGGCCGAGGTGCCTGCCGAAACCATCAGCTACATTGAAGCTCATGGGACTGGGACCTCTCTGGGCGATCCCATTGAGATGGCAGGGTTAACAGAAGCCTTCAGGGCCAGCACGTCAAAGAAAGGCTTTTGCGCGATTGGTTCCGTGAAGACAAATATCGGACATCTGAACACCGCTGCAGGGGTTGCGGGTTTAATCAAGACTGCTTTGGCGTTGCAACATAAACAGATTCCGGCAAGCCTCAACTTTGAAACTCCCAACCCGGCAATTGATTTTGAAAACAGTCCAGTCTACGTCAATACAAAGCTTCGCCCATGGTCTGGGCCAGGTCCACTGCGCGCGGGAGTCAGTTCATTCGGAATGGGTGGAACGAATGCCCACGCCATTCTTCAGGAAGCTCCCGAACAGCAGCCCTCAGGAAAGTCACGACCGTGGCAGTTGCTGGTACTTTCTGCCCGAACGGAAACCGCACTGGCACAGGCCAGCAAAAATCTGGCCCATCATTTGAAGGAGCATGAAAGTGCCAGCCTGGCTGATGTCGCCTATACCTTGCAGATCGGACGAAAGAAGTTTGCTCATCGCCAGATGTTCGTATGCGCCGGCCGAAATGAAGCCATTGAGGCCCTGGAAGGTCTGCATGCAGATCGAGTGCGTCAGGCTGTGGCGCCGGAAGCTGTTCGTGGCGTTGTCTTCCTGTTTCCCGGGCAGGGCGCGCAATACGTCAATATGGCCCGCCAACTGTACGAGAGCGAGATCTCTTTCCGCAGGGTGGTAGACGAATGTTGCGAGCGCCTTAAGCCCATTCTCCGGCTGGATCTGCGGGAGATTTTCTTTGCCGATCCCAACGATGTAGATCTATCTCGCGAGCGGTTGACTCAGACCGCAATGACCCAGCCGGCGTTGTTTGTCATCGAGTATGCATTAGCCAGACTGTGGATGAGCTGGGGAGTACGCCCTCAAGCCATGATCGGTCACAGCATAGGGGAATATGTGGCCGCGTGCATCGCCGGGACCATGAGCGAAGAAGATGCTCTCACTCTGGTCTGCGTTCGCGGACAGCTCATGCAGGAGATGGATTCAGGCAGCATGCTGGCGGTGCAGATGTCTGAGGAAGCAGCCCAACGATTGCTAACGCCGGATGTGTGCATTGCGGCAATCAATTCTCCTCAGCAGTGCGTGCTTTCAGGGTCATCGACGGCGATTGATCTGCTCCAACCCAGGCTCGAAGAAAAAGGCGTTCACTGCCGCCAGTTGCAGACCTCTCACGCCTTCCACTCGCAGATGATGGATCCAATGTTGGAGCGTTTCGAGCGGCTAGTACAGGAGGTGAAACTGCGCGCGCCTCGCATTCCCTGGGTTTCCAATCGGACTGGAAAACCAGTGACCCCTGATCAAGCGACAGATCACCGGTATTGGGTCAGGCATCTGCGCGAACCAGTGCGTTTTGCTGCAGGTATCCGGGAAATTCTGCGGGCGCCGGGAGAGCGCATATTTCTTGAGGTGGGTCCGGGGCAGACGCTCAGCGCTCTGGTGCGACAAAATCTTAGTAGTCCGGCAGGCGCCATTGTGGTTTCTTCACTTCCTGGCGCCAATAAGCAGTTGCAGGAGCTGCCGTTCTTGCTCGATGCCCTGGGCAAGCTTTGGCTGGCGGGAGCGGAGGTAAATTGGCAGCAATTCAATGCCGGAGAGGAGCGACATCGTGTTCCACTGCCCACCTATCCCTTTGAACGGCAAAGCTATTTGGTTGCTGCAGCAAGCGGTGAAGCTGCGAGGGCACAGGACTCATTAAGCAAGAGGCAAAATATTGCTGAATGGCTCTACGTTCCATATTGGAAGCCTTCGGTTCTTTCTCCTCATTACGTTGAGCAACAAGAAGAAGTGAACTGGCTGTTCTTCCTGGACGAAGAAGGCTTGGGAGTTGAGCTCGCGCGAGAACTCGCAAGTGCAGGCCAGAGAGTAATCACTGTACAATCAGGCAACAATTTTCAGGAGTTAGAGAAGACATCCTACGTAATCCGGTCTCAGCGGCTTGAGGACTACGAAACTCTCCTCACTGCGGTGCATCCGCAAAGCAAATCTCCCCTGCGTGTAGTCCACCTGGCGACTCTCAGCAAAGACACAGGCCCCCAGGCTGCCCCGGAGTCCTCAGAGGCGCTGCAATTTTCAAGTTTCTATAGTCTTCTTTTCCTGACCAAGGTCCTGGGAAGGCACTGTTCTGCGGGCCCCGTGCAGGTAATTGTGGTATCCAATCACACCTGCAGTGTGACCGGCAATGATCAGATTTGTCCGGAGAATGCAACCGTTCAGGGATTGTGCCGTGTTATTCCGCAGGAATATCCGAATCTAAGTTGTCGCAGTGTTGATGTCGAACTGCCGCCCCAGGAATCAAAACAACGAAGAAGACTGCTTGCCCAGTTGAAGGCAGAACTGTTAGCAGAAGTTAAAGATTCGCCCACTGCCTATCGGGGCCGGAATCGCTGGGTACAAAGCTTTGAGTGCGTGCCGCTGGAAAACCATGCTAAACAGCCTTCGCGATTGCGCGATCGCGGAGCGTATTTGATTACCGGCGGTTTGGGGAAGATCGGCATGAAGCTGGCCGAGTATCTGGCAATTCATGCAAAGGCCCGGTTGGTGCTGCTGGGGCGATCAGCCTTTCCAGCACAAGAACAGTGGCAGTCGTGGCTGGATTGCCATGACGATCACGACCCGATTTCCATCAAGATAAGGACCTTCCGGCAGTTGCAGGAAATGGGAGCTGAAGTCCTGGCCCTTCAGGCAGACGTCAGCAACCTGCAACAACTGCGAGAGATCATAAAGCTTACTCATAATCGCTTTGGTCCAATTCACGGTGTCATCCACGCGGCTGCCCATTTTGGAGAAGGCGCGCTAAAAACAATTGAAGATCTCGATATCGCCGATTGTGAGGCCCATTTTCAATCCAAGGCGCGGTCTTTGCTGGTATTGGAAGAAGCCCTGCGGGACGAGCCTTTGGATTTCTGTCTGCTTTTCTCCTCAATTTCGACCGTCCTGGGAGGTCTAACCTACAGCCCATACGCTGCCGCGAATCACTTTCTCGACGCGTTCGCTGAGTCGCGTCAACGCGGCGACTTACGGGCCTGGAATAGCGTGAACTGGGATGGATGGGATTTCCGCAAAAATCAGGGGACCGCTTCGCCCTCAACACATGGCGCCCTTCAGTTCAGTATGACTCCGGAGGAGGGGATCGAGGCGTTCCACCGCCTCCTGCACATGGATTCTCCTGCCCGAGTGGTGATATCTACCGGAAATCTGGATGCCAGGCTCAGGCGATGGGCGCAGCCGCGATCGTCAGATGGTCCAAAGTCCGCACTCCCTGAAATTGATTACTCACGCCCAGTCTTAGGCACACCGTATGTGCCTCCTGGCAATGAAGTGGAAGCGCAAATCTGCAGTCTCTGGCAAGAGCTTCTGGGAATCGCTCAGATCGGCATTCACGATAGTTTCTTTGAGATAGGCGGGAACTCTTTGATGGCCACGCAGCTTTTGTCGCGGCTGCGCAAAACGTTTAAGACGGAAATTCGGCTCACGGCGATTTTTGAAAACTCAACCATCGCGCAACTGGCGAAGTTGTTGGGCATGCCCGTCATAGAGGCAAATGTTCAGCCGGCCTTGAGGCGTCGCGACCCGAAATCGGCCATGCAGGTCTCGGCTGCGGCCGCACCGGCGCCCGCTGCAGATAAAACAGAATTGAGCCCTTATTCGGTTCACGCTGTTGATGTGCCAATCCATCCGCAGGTAGAACGGCAAAGGACGGTAGCGCCAAACCTTGAAGCTACTCCTCAATTTGGTGAAGAAGCCGTTGATACACAGACGGGGAGAACTGTCTGGTGGAACGCGCATGGATGGTCTTACTCCAGGCCTGAGAACCCCGAGATACAGACGCTACCCTTGCTGACGCCCCAGCCGCGACCGCCGCAATTACCGCTCTCCTATGCCCAGCAGCGGCTGTGGTTTATCAACAAGCTCCAAGGCGCCACCCCTGAATACAACATGACAGAAGCGTTGCATCTGCGGGGCGAATTAAATTGCGATGCCCTGGAGCGCGCCATCAACGCCATTGTGGCCCGGCATGAAGTGTTGCGGACGCGATTTGTAGAAATAGATGGCGAACCGGCGCAGATCATCGACCCGGAGTTGCGCATTGATATACCGCTTATGGACCTGAGCGCCTTGCCTGAAGCCAGGCGGCAGGAGTGGAAAGCTGCTTTCCGCAGGGAAAGAGAAGATGTTTTTGATTTGACGCGCGGCCCCCTGCTGCGGATGAAGCTGCTCAAGCTCGCCGAACACGATCACGTGTTGTTGCGAAGCTTCCATCACATCATTTCCGATGGCTGGTCGCGTGGAATTTTCAATCGCGAATTGATGGTGCTGTATGAAGCCTTCCTGGAAGGTCAGGAAAATCCGCTGCCGGCTCTGGCGGTGCAGTACGCTGACTACACTCTGTGGCAGCGCACATGGCTTGACGAAGGAGCCCTGGGTCGCGAACTCGAATATTGGAAGCAAAAGCTCTCAGGCGCTCCTGAGTACTTGGATTTGCCCCTGGACCGTCCCCGGCAGTCCTCCCCGACTTTCGATGCGGATGTGTGCCAATTGACCTTGTCAGCAGAGACCGTTGCCGCTGTGAAAAAGTACGGCCACGCGAACCAGACCACTCTTTACATGACGTTGCTCTCGGTCTTCGCAGTGCTGCTCCAGCGCTACAGCGGCCAAAATGACATCGTGGTGGGTTCACCCATCGCCAATCGCCAGGATGCACATCAGGAGCAATTGATTGGCCTCTTTGTAAATTCCCTTGTCATGCGGGTGCAAGTCAAGCCGCTCGAGACATTCCGGAAGTTGCTGGCAACAGTGCGGCAGACGGCGCTGGAGGCTTACCTGCACCAGGATATTCCATTCGAACAGTTGGTGGAGGAGTTATCCCCGCAACGGAGCCTGAGCATCACGCCCATCTTCCAGGTCCTCTTTGCGCTGCAGAATGCGCCTATGGGATCACAGCACTTGACAAAGCTCACCATTGAGCCGCTGGCCGGAGACACTCATACCGTGCGCGTCGATTTGGAGGTTCATGCGTTTGAGCGTGAAAGGCAGATTGCATTGCATTGGCTGTACAAGCGCGAGCTGTTTGATCGCTGGCGCATGGAGCAGATGGCACGCCACTATGTGCGCCTGCTGGAAGCTGTGCTCGCAGACCCCGATCAGCCGGTCAATCAGTTCGATCTACTCTCCGATGGCGAAAAGCACCAGGTGTTATTCGAGTGGAACAGCGCTGAAGCAGTGCCTGAACGTCAGCAGACCATAGCAGAGCTATTTGAAGCCCAGGCCAAACGAACTCCCGCCGCGGTTGCAGTTAGCTTTCACGGACTTGAGCTCACATATGCGGAACTGGGCAGCCGTACAAACCAGCTTGGACATTACTTAAGGAAGATGGGAGCAGGCCCAGAGGTGCGGGTCGGGACTTGCCTTGAGCGCGGCCCGGAAATGATCGTGGCCTTGTTGGGAATCTTCAAGAGCGGTGCAACCTATGTCCCATTGGATCCGGTTTTCCCCGTGGAGCGGCTTGCCTACATGATTCAGGACACCGCAACCCGTGCGGTATTGACTCAGGCGAAATTCCGTTCCTTGTTACCAACGGAAATTCAATTTTTGGACATAGAGGCAGGGATCGACTCCATTGCAGCCGGGACTCCTGAAACGCCGCTTCCTTCAATCGATGCACAAAATGCTGCCTACATTATCTATACGTCTGGATCCACCGGTCGGCCCAAGGGCGTGGTGATCGAACACCGCAACGTGCATAACATGGTACTTGCACAGCACGCAGCTTTTGCTCCTCAAGAGTCAGACCGGGTGCTGCAATTCTTTTCCTTTAGTTTTGATGTTTCTATCTTTGCCACACTGATGGCACTCTGTTCCGGAGCAAGACTGGTTTTGGGCACATCTGACGAGCTGCTGCCCGGACCTGGCTTATTGAGCCTGCTGCAAACCGAAGCAGTTACTATCGGCGTGCTGCCGCCGACCGTTCTGGACCATCTTCCTCCGGCGAGTTTGCCTGAGTTGCGCAAAATAATTGTCGGAGGCGAGCCGTGGAGTGAAGAGTTGCTGAAAACCTGGGGTGACGGACGGCAATTCTTCAATTCTTATGGGCCCACTGAGACGACGGTCCAGGCAGCTGTAGGCGAATGCAAGGTCGGCGAAGGCAAGCCCTCCATCGGACGACCCATCGTCAACGCCAGAATATATCTGGTTGATGAACAACTACGGCTTGTTCCTGCTGGTGTTGCGGGTGAGCTTTACATCGCCGGCGAAGGTTTAGGCCGAGGTTACCTGGATAACGCCTTAACCGCAGAAAAATACCTTCCTGATCCATTCAGTGGCAAGCCGGGCAGCCGTATGTACCGCACTGGAGATTGGGCGCGCTGGCTTCCTGATGGCCGCATTGATCTTCTTGGACGAAAAGATGAACAGGTCAAGATTCGCGGTTATCGAGTGGAACTTGGTGAGATTGAATCCGTCCTCGGCCAGCATCCCTCTGTCCTCCAGTGCGCGGTTATGGCTCGACAGACAGAGCATCGCGAAAGACGCCTGGTCGCCTATGTGGTGCCCAGCCAGCCCTCAGCACGTGCGGGCGAACTGCGCGCTTATTTGAAGAACAAACTCCCGGAGTACATGGTTCCTGCGCAATTCATGATGATGGAGCAATTGGTGCTGAACTCCAGCGGCAAGGTAGATCGAAACGCATTGCCGGAAGTGGAATTCGGCAACTCCGACATCGGACGTGCCCCTCGTGTACCCGGGGAAGAAATTATGTGTCAGATCTTCGCCGAGGTCCTGGGGCTGCCCCGCGTCTCCATTGACGATAACTTCTTCGATCTGGGCGGGCACTCACTCATGGCAACTCGCCTGGTGAGTCGGGTGCGCTCGGTGTTAGCCGCGGAGCTTCCTCTCCGTGCCGTATTTGAATCGCCCACCGTGGCCGAACTTGCCCCACATCTTCGCCAGGGAGGAACATGGACGCACTTGGTGGCTCAGGTTCGCCCTGAATCACTGCCCATGTCTTACGCCCAGCAGCGTTTGTGGTTTCTGGACCAGCTCGAGGGCAAGAGTACGGAATATCACATTCCTGAAGCTTTGCATTTGCGCGGCGCGCTCGACTATGAGGCCCTCGCAGGCGCGATCGATGCCATTGTGGAGAGACATGAAGGACTCCGCACGTGCTTCTCCCAGGCCGCCGACGGCGAGCCGGTGCAGATCGTCACGCCTCGCGCAGAAATTGAATTGCCGCTGGAAGATTTGACTGAGCTGAGCCAGGACTTGCAGCGCCAATCCATCGCTGCTGCCATGCGCTATGAACGGGAGCAGCCATTTGACCTTGCCCGTGGCCCGCTGCTCCGCTTGAAATTGTTGAAGCTGGGCGAACGCGAACACATTTTGTTGCGGACCTTCCATCACATCATCACTGATGGCTGGTCACAAGGCATATTCAATCGCGAACTCGCGGCCCTCTATCAAGCCTTTCACGAAGACCAGCCAAATCCATTAGAGCCTTTGTCCATTCAGTATGCTGACTTTGCTCTGTGGCAGCGGCAATGGCTGGACGAAGAACTGAAAGATCAACTTAGTTATTGGAAAGATAAGTTGTCAGGTATTCCGGAGGAGCTGGCATTACCCAAAGATCATCAGCGTCCACCACGGCAGACTTTTGCCGGTGGCGCCTGCCACGTCAGCTTGACCTCCGGGCAAGTCGCCGCTTTGAAACGACTCTGCCAGAGCAATCAAGCGACGCTCTACATGATGCTGCTCTCTGTCTTTGCTGTTTTATTGCAGCGCTACAGCGGCCAGGATGACATCGTCCTGGGTTCTCCCATCGCTAACCGTCAGGACGAGAAACTGGAAAATTTGATCGGCTTCTTCGTTAACTCGCTTGTCTTACGGGTCCAGGTCACACCTGAGCAGAGCTTCCATGAACTGCTCGCGCAGGTGCGTGCGACTGCCCTTGAAGCCTATCGTCATCAGGATTTGCCCTTCGAGCGCCTGGTGGAGGAACTATCGCCACAGCGAAGCCTCAACAGGACTCCCATCTACCAGGTGTTGTTCCTGTGGCAGAACGCTCCCATGGAAAGCCCGCGGTTTGTGGATCTTGAAGTTGCCTATCTGCCCGGCCAGGAGCTGCAAACCCAATTTGATCTTGAGCTGCAGGCTATGGAGAAGGATGGAGCCATCCAGCTTTACTGGCTCTACAATCGGGATCTCTTCGACGCCTGGCGCATCCAGCAGATGGCATCGCATTTCTTGCGGCTTGTCGATGCGGCAATAAATGCCCCGGCTGATCCTGTGTTCTCGCTCCCCATGTTGGAAAAAGCAGAAGAGCAGAAACTTCTAGTGGACTGGAATTCGACGGAACGGCTGCATGCAGCGGAAGAATTTGTCCACACACTATTTGAGCAGCAGGCAGAGCGCACTCCCAGTGCTGTGGCCGTGGTCTGCGAAAGCGAGCAAATCACCTACGGCGAACTAAACGAACGTAGTAACCAGTTGGCCCACTACTTGAGGGAATTGGGAGTTCGGCCGGACATGAGAGTGGGAATATGCCTCGAACGTGGCCTGCAAGTGTTCGTGGGCCTACTAGGAATCCTGAAGGCCGGCGCGGCCTATGTACCCCTCGATCCTAAGCATCCCGCCGAGCGGTTGAGGTACATACTCGAAGATTCTAGGGTGGCAGTGGCGCTGACTGAGCAAGCTACAGTTGCAGCTCTGCCGGTTTTTGCCGGCACTGTTATTTGCCTGGACGAGCACTGGAGCGAAATTGCCGCCCGTAGCTCAAATAACCCCGCAACTGGTACCGCTCCAGAGAATCTCGCCTACGTCATCTATACCTCTGGATCTACAGGAACGCCCAAAGGTGTGGCTGTGGAACACCGGCAGCTCAGCAATCAATTGCTATGGGCCGGAGAAACCCTCGAACTTACTTCCGCTGATCGCGTACTCCAAAAGGCTTCATGCAGCTTTGATGTCTCGATCCTGGAAACGCTTCTTCCTTTAACGCGGGGAACACGCGTAATCAGCGCCAAACCCGAGGGAGGACAGGATCTGGATTACCTGGTACGCCTCGGAATCCATGGTGCTGTCACCTACGTTGACCTGGTCCCCTCCCTGCTGGAAGGATTGCTGATTCACCCTCTCATCAGCCGCTGGACTTCTCTTCGCGTGGTGAGTTGTGGAGGAGAAGCCCTCCAGCCGCAATTGGTAAGTGCCTTTTATCAGGCCTTGCCCACCGCACTGTTGTGGAACGCGTACGGGCCTACCGAAACCACCGTGCAATCCACCTATGCCGTCTGTGCACAGGGAGACAGCTCAGTTGCCATTGGCAAACCGATTGCGAACACGCATGTCTATGTGCTGGATCGCTGGCTCAGTCCGTTGCCGGTTGGCGTCGCTGGCGAGCTGTTCATCGCAGGAGCCGGAGTGGCGCGTGGATATTTGAATCGTTCAGACCTTACCGCAGCGTGTTACCTCCCTGATCCGTTCAGCGTCCGGCCCGGATCACGGATGTACCGCACTGGCGATCGCGTGAGACGGAGAGTGGATGGAGACCTTGAGTTTCTCGGTCGGGACGATGATCAGGTGAAGATTCGTGGCTTTCGTATCGAGTTGGGAGAAATTGAATCCGCCCTTTGCCAATGTCCTGATGTTCGGCAAGCCGTCGTGCTTGCCCGTGAACAGGATTCCGGCAATAAGCAGTTGGTCGCCTACGTTGCAACCCGCGAGCCGCAGTCGCTGAACGCCAACCACTTGCGGGACTACCTCAAAAACAGGCTTCCTGAATACATGACGCCCTATCACTTTGTCTTCCTGGAGCGCTTGCCCCTGACACCAGGGGGCAAGGTGAATCGCGGCGCTTTGCCCAAGCTGCAACAACCCGCTCCAGACATGCATGTCGCGCCGCGCACAGCTTTGGAACAACTGCTTGCGAAAGCGTGGCAGCAGGCGCTGTCGCTGGACCGCGTCAGTCTCGACGATAACTTCTTTGATCTGGGCGCCCATTCATTATTGGTCGCCCGCGTCCGCTTTGTCTTAGGCGAACAATTGAAGCGCGATATCTCTCTGATGGATTTCTTCACCTATCCGACGATCCGTTCGCTTGCACGCGGGCTGGAACAGACAGAGGAGAAACCGATCAGCATTTCAGACAGCCAGGAGCGGGCTGCACGACAAAAGGCAAATCTTCGTATGCGCCGGCTAAGGGCTTTGGAGCGGGAACAGCAACAGGAGGCAGTCAATGACTGAGTATTCGGCTGCAGACTCGCTCGGGAAATCGCCGTTATCGGTATGGCCTGCCGCTATCCTGAGGCATGGAACGTCGAGCAGTTTTGGCAGAACCTGAAGCAGGGAAGGGAATGCATCTCTTTTCTCACTGACGATCAGCTGGTCTTAATCGGGCTGGCCTCGCTTATAGCGAATAGATGAATACCGTTCCCCCTGCTCCTACTACTACATAGTTTCCGTAAATCGCCGGTCCAAGAACAAACTGTCCAAATGGCAGGCCCGGAGCTGTCCACAGGGAGAGTCCGCAATTGACGTCCATTGCATACAGAGCGGACTTGCTGGTAGAGACAAACACCACATCATTGACTACGGCGGGCGAACAGCATCCGGCTTCCGAGGTTGTGTACATGGGAGGCGCAGGAAAAATGTATTTCGCAACCGGATGTCCGTTGATGGTTTGATTGGCGGTGGGCCACGCGTCGTTGAGATTGTTCCAATTCAACGCCCGCATAAATGGCGTGGTTGGGATATCTCCGATTCCTCCGTAGCCGCCTACCCCGACAAACAAGCGGCCGAGACCGAAATGGACGGCGGCCGTGCCAAACACGCCAAAATAGTTTTCGCCACCGGTCTTGCCGCCGACATCAACATTGGGCAGTGGGCCTCCCGTCATAGCATCTCTTGGCAGCATATTGCGGATGTTCAATTTGGCCATGGTATTGGCGTCGAGGATCATGAAGGCGCCACTTTTGCTGCCAATCGCCAGCACCCTTTGCGCACCACGACTAAACAACGTTGGGCTGCTGGAGATATCAATGTCGCTGTCGCCGGGATAGTAGCTATCGCTGGGGCTGGGCTGGAAATACCCTTTGAATGCTCCAGTGTTCGCATCCAGCGAAAGCACGCCGCTGCCATACTTGTAGTCAATAGCACCCGGCGGACCCGCGCCTACGGAGGAGTTGCCCAGACCGAAGTAGATCCGATTGAGGCTGGAATCGTAAGCACAGGAAGACCACACAGAAGCCCCCAGATGCGGCGGGTCAGCGTGAGAAGTGAAGCCGGGCGGCAGCGGGACTAGCCCTATCGCGCCATTCGGAATCACGTTGGGCTGGTTGTCTGATGTGGTGACAAACTGATCGGTGCTGTAAAGCCAGATCATGTGACCGGTATTGGCGTCCAGGCAGAAGACGAAGCCGTAGGCCTGAGACTCGCCCTCGCCACAGCCGATATACACGTTCCCATTCACGACAACCGGCGAGCTCCAACTGTCCGCGGCCGGGTTTTTAACCGGTTGGTTCATTGTCTTATTGGGATTACGCAAGTCGAGAGACCATATCACCGCAAAGGTGTTAGCATCCAGGCAATAGACAAATCCTGGCAAGCCGGTGAAGTAAACCTTCCCATTGACCACAGCCGGAGATCCACCAATGCCCGGATAGTACGCGGGACGCGTTGGCACACCAAACTTGTGAACAATAGCGCCGGTTGAAATATCAATCTTGTAGAGATATCCGCCGGTCAGTCCGCTTACCTGCGTCGTGCCAATGTAGATGTATCCATCCACGATGCTGGGAATGGACAGAAAAGTGCCACCCTCCGGAACAGGAACAGATCGCTTGAGCACAAGTTTCTGTACGGTGGTGGAGGTGAGGCCACTGCAACCCGAAGCGTGACCGCTGTGCTCTTGATCGTGGTGATACATGGGCCAGTTCTGCGAGAACAGCCAGCAAAACAGGGGCCAGGGAATTGGCGGCCACCAGGGCCACGGAAACGGCTTCAAAATGCCGGCGATCCCGGCGGCCAATGACGAATCATTTTCCAGTGGTACGTGAAGCGCTACTCCGGTGGTCTGTTGCTCGGGGCCGGCAAAAAGGTTTTCTTCCGGCAAGCCCTCCACAGGGATCTGCAGTTTAGAGATTCGGTCTTTCATCTGCGCAACCGTTGTCCCACCTGGTAACGCCAGGCCGGTGACGTGAAAACCCTCGCCTCGCTCGATCAAGTGCTGCGGCACCGGTTTCACTCCGGAGTTGATGACGTTGAGAGCAGTGACTTTTCGCAGCATGGCCAAATGCTCATCGGGCAACTCTACCAACTGAGTCAGAGCGCCCTTGGTCAACGTGGTGATTTCCTCCGCGGAAGGCGTATCCAAATAGTCGCGCTGCTGGGCAAGCATCCTCAGGCTTTCTTTCAATACAAGATCAGCCGGTAGTCCAATGGGAACAAATGTGCCAGGCTGCTGAATCTTTGCCCAGACAAAGCCGTACTGAACATTGATTCCTGAATTCCACACCGGAACCAATTTTTTGGCCTTGTCGTCATAACGAAAAACTCGAACCGAAGTGAGATCAATTCCAGACAGCCCATTTTCCGTAATGGGCAAGATCAGCACGGTCAAGGGGAAGCTGGCCTGCCCGGTAACGGTAGCGGCGACTCCAAGGTCTCCGAGTGTCGCTGCTGGAAGCGGGTTCTTCGCTGACTCGATTTTGAGTTTTGCGGCAGGGTCCCAACCTTCCACGGCCGGCAGTAAAGCCGGGGCCTTCGGTTGCACATGCAAGTCAATCAGACTCATATTTCGTCATCCTTTCTGTGGGAGCACAGTCGCCCAGCGTGTATCGCACCGGCCGTTAGGCCGTCATGCACGAGAATTTTGTTCTCGTTGTTGATGCAGATATTCCTGTTTTCGCTAAGAGTTTGGTTATTGAGTAAGTTGGTAATTCGGTAATTGAAACTCAAACCCAAAACAAAACCTCGCGGTAGATAAGGATATCAAGAGACCAAGTCCCTTGGTTGCTTGCATCGGCAACTCAGGCGACCAGTGAATCGTGTTCGTTGCTGAAACTCTGGGAGTGTGTTAACGTGCGAGAGTTTCAATGTTCCCTCTTGTCCGCGAAGCGAATGTTAGTCTCGAAAACTGCTAGTGGTCAAGAAGTCTTTCATGAGAAGTCTTTCATGAAATATTCGTGCGTAGTGGTTCCTAAAAACGGACACTACATTTAACAATACGTTAATATCCGCTAGCAGCCCGTGGCAGAAGTACTGGTTTTTAACGAGCAGTTCCAATACCAAGCCATCGAATGTTGGGAATCAAGCGATGGAAAGAACACGGACCCACAAGCTCGAATCTTGGCCCAGAGCTTGACAGCATGTGGAAACAAAAAAGAAAGCTGAATCCTCAGCCCCTGGAACTGTCGTGGCTTGCCTGCGCCCATGAACTTCCGCATGACCAGGGACAGATTGAATCCGCTGCCCTGCAATAGTAGCGCTTGAGAATGTTGGTTCGTCCGCGCAAGTGGACCCGTCTCATACCTCCAGTTTCATAGAGATGGGCAAAACTGCGCTCCGTCAATTCGGTACGACGCTTCTGCAGCCGTTTACTCTTGGCTCGTCGCGTGCGGCAGCGATTTGCATAGACCAGCTTCTGTTCCAACTTCTTGCCCGCTCCCTGCCAGTGCCGATGTTTATACTCCGGTTCAGGAATGTAGGTGCGTATCTTCCGACGCTGCAGCTTCTTCAGCACCGCCCCGCTGTAGTACCCCTTATCCAGGGCCGCCTCTTCCACGCCTGTGCCCTTATTCTTCCGGGCTATCGCCTGCGCCTCTGGTAAGGTCTGCCACATCGTGGTGGTATCTCCTTGGTCGGCGGGATGCAAGGTCAGACTCAATAGGGCTCCCGTCGTCAAGTCCACCCCATGCTCGGCTTGATGCGCCAGATGGGTCCTGCCATCCTTCATCTTGGTAATGCGGGCATCGCCATCGCTGCGGCTCTTCCATTCCTTGTTGGATCCCTTCTTCTTGCGCTTGCGATCCAGGCGCGCCAACTGTTCGCGCGTGGGCTTCTCCATCCCAGCCGCTTGCGCCAGTCGCTTCAGATATTCCTCATATTTCTCGCCCGTTTCTCGATGCACAATGTTCTTCAGCGCGGCATTGGCTTCCAGAGTGGTCGCATCGATGGAGATTCTTTTCCCTTCGATCAATCCTTCCTGCTGCAGAATTTTCAGCACCCACTGAAATACGGCACGGTGCGTTTCTACCGCATATAGCCGCCGCGTCCGCGACAGCGTCGAGTGATCCGGGGTTTCTTCATCCAGTCCATACCCAAGAAATTTCCGCAACGACAAGGAATCCGCTACCCGCCACGCGATGCCCCGTTCCGAGTCCAGCCCTTCCAAATACCCAATCAACAGCATGCGAAAATATATCCCGGGGCTTAGACTGGGCCGCCCGTACGGCTCTTTGTAATATCGCCGACATAGCTGTTCACTCTTGCCATCAAAGCTATGCCGCTGCAAAATGCCATTCAGCCGCTCATAGAACGCATGCGCGGGCGTGGTTACGATTGCACTGCTGGGAATCCACAACTCCTGCTGTTTTTCTCGCTTTGCGCGAGTTCCCCATAGCCATGCCTTCTACATACCACAAGTCTCGAAATCCGCAACTATTTTCGGACTTTTACCACGGGCTGCTAGGCAGATCGTTGCTAGTTAGTCAACTCGATTTCCCCACCAGTGTGGCCTTCGATGCTGAGGGTGTTCCGCATGTGGCCGAAAGCGGATTGCCGCTCGATGGGGCGCCTTCGGGCGGGCGTGTGTGCGCGTGTGCAATGACGAACGCCGCGATTGCCTGGCGCAGGGCCTGCGTGCTCCCGTCACCGGATTGACCTATTACAAGGGTGCATTTTATGTTTCGGAGGGCGGGAATCCAGGTTTTCCTTCCCGTGCTTGTTGGCGGACCCGATGCGTGCCGACCCGAAGCAACTGTGCTACAAGGTCGATGCTGAGCCACTTGTCCGACGAGTTTTCAGGAGTCTTTCGCATCGGGCCAGTGGTAGTGAGACAGCCCTCTTAGTGCTTCGATGCTGTGGCTTTGCTGATATTGAAAACGGAGTCAGCGATCGATACACCGAGTTCTATTTTTTTGAGGTATGTGCTCTGGTTTTCCTCATCGCCATTTTTTTGCTCGATTAGAAACGGGAACAGAACTCCTTGCACCGGGCGATAATTCTTGTACACCGTTACGTAGTCAACTCGTTTGCCTGCCTGTTCCCAGAAACCAGTTTCTTTAGCTTCCAGGAAACTCCGGCCATCGAGATAGAGGTTTCGCACCTGACCTTCCCTCAAAGTAATTTTGAGATTGTAAACGTCTGCTCCATTCAGCTTTTCCTTGCCGATCAATTCGATGGTGTTTCCTTTCTCCTTGTAGTTGACCAGGGAGCCGTCAATATCTGCTTCTTCTTTTAGCTCAAGGGCCAGGTCGGGAGGAGCTGGTGTTGGACCTTTTCCACGGGAATCAAACTGCCAGGCGCTGTTTCCATCGTAGGCAAACACAATTGTATTTCCTGCGAAAGCGATATCGCGGCGCAGCTTGTTAGGACGTTTTCGCAGTTCGACCACCCGGACCGGCTTACCGTCCTCTTCCGTCGCGTAGGTGGCCCGAATTGTCTTTATCGCCGCAAGTTTACTCATCCCGCCGCGGGCCTGAATGTTTTTGGCGACAATCTCCTCCACGGTAGGCGTGTTCTGCGCGGAGGCAGGAAGGTAAACCAGAACGGCAAAGAGGAGAGCGGATAATCGACGCATGGAGCACCCCTGCATTTCGAAAGTTCAAACCGAGCGAGAATACCGCCAGTTGGGAATCCGGTCAACCAGCCCATGTACCCCGATGTCAAGACTCGTTAGAAATGTCCCCTTGGGTGGATGTGGTCGTTGCCCTGCGCACGGGAGCGAAGCCCTTTAGGGCGAAGCGGAAGTGCGCAGGGCAACGAGTGACGCGCCGTTCACCGGTTGTACCGCCGACCGCATGGTCTTGTAGCTTCGCTTCCAGGGGTGGTCGGCTTTCGCTTTCCTCACCAGGACGGGCCGGATCGCGGGCACAACCGGTGCAGGCGGCTTTCGTACCCGCTCCTGCAATTCCATAAACTCAATCGCTTCTCCACGGAAGTACACTTCCATCGTTCCGTCTTCCCACTGGCAGACCAGAGCCTTGCCCTGAGTGGGGCCATACCGTCGTTGCCGTGGCTGTAATTGCAGGTATCGGTTCTCATGCCGGATCACCCAATCGTTTCCGATCGTCCGCTCCGTTTCCAAACGAAAAACCTGGCGCAGTTCGCGGGCGCTCGGTTTGCGCCCGTGATAGTCCGCCGCTTGCGCCGCTGCTTGGGTGAAACGTCGGTTGTGCTGCGGCAAATACTCCGTCTCCAGGTAGGCATTGGCGGCCTCATAGCTGGCCATCCCTTGCCGCCGCATTTTCTTCACCAGTCGATCCTGATGCACTCCATGGTTACGTTCCACGCGCCCTTTGGCTTGCGGGGAACTGGCGGCAATGATTTCTATCCCCAGCTTCTGGCACATGCGCCCAAATTGCGTCACCGGCACTTCACCCCGTAGTTGCTCCGCCGGCGTAGCCTTGCGTTTGTACACATTCTTCCAATCCGTATACAAAGCACGGGGCGTCCCGTATTTCTCCATCCAGGCCTGCAACACTCTCGCCGCCGCCCAGATCGTCTCTTCCTTTCCCATCCGCGCCTCTACGGTCCCGGTAGCATCATCCACCCTGTTCATCAGGCAGCCTCGCGGTCCGCGCCCTTCGAACCACTCATGGAAACTCCCGTCCATTTGCACCAATTCGCCAAAGTGCGCCTTGCGCTCCCGCCGCTGCCGATGCTCCTTCCGCCGCCGCTGCCGACTCCATAGTCCTGCCTCCAGCATCCACCGCCGTAAGGTCTCATGATCAATTTCAATCCCGTCTTCTTCGGCCAAGTGCTCGGCCGCTAGCGTCGGTCCAAAACGTTCCCCCACTTCACCCCAATACTTTTTCTGCACTAGCCCCAGCACCCGTTGTCGCACTTTCCCCGGCTGGCTGCGATTCGAGGGCTTCCCTGTGTTCCCATGCTTGAGTCCTTTGGCTCCCGCTTTCCCATATCGCCTCCACACCGTTTCGCCTGGCGATAACTTAACTTCAACATCACCGCGGCATCGCTCAGTTTTAAAGCTCCACTCTTGACTCGTCCCATCACTGCTACCCGCTCCAGCTCGCGATTGCTCATCGCTGTCCTCTTCAACAAGATCTCCTTTTCTGGCTGGAGATCTCAGTTTAGGGGACATTTCTATTGAGTCCGCGAGGGGACATTATCAAAGAGTTTCAACA
>DATDGL010000242.1:0-26787 GCA_036522115.1 Candidatus Angelobacter sp. | reverse complement strand
GGGGGTGGCGGAGTTGCCGGCGGGGACGGAGATGGTGATGCCGGGAGACAACGTGGCGCTGACCATCGAGTTGATCACGCCGGTGGCCATGGAGAAGGGCTTGCGGTTCGCTATCCGCGAAGGCGGCAGGACGGTGGGCGCCGGGACGATTTCGGAAATTATTCAGTAAGAAAGATTGGGTAATTGGGTAATTTTGTAATTGGGTAATTGTCAGCATCAGAACGGTTTTCAATTACTCAATTTCTAAATTACTCAATTGCTGAATTGTAAAAATCCGCAGCCGTGACCGGAGATCAAGATCGGCCTGACTGCAAAGATCTTTGAGGAAACGACAGTGATAGGAAAAGAAAGAATTCGCATTCGGCTGAAGGCTTACGACTATCGCATCCTGGACCAGTCCACGGGTGAAATCGTAGACACAGCCAAACGTACGGGAGCGCAGATTGCCGGGCCAATCCCGTTGCCAACGGTCAAGAACAAATATTGCGTGCTGCGCTCACCCCACGTGGACAAGAAGTCGCGCGAGGCCTTTGAGATTCGCACGCACAAACGCCTGATAGACATCCTGGAGCCGACCCAGAACACGGTAGACGCGCTGATGAAGCTCGACCTTCCGGCCGGCGTGGATGTGGAGATCAAGGCGTTCGGGAAAGAACATAAATAGCTAGTGGGCTCTTGGCTCTTAGCTTTTGGCTTTGTCTCGGGAAGTTGGGGACGTGAGCTAAAGGCCAAGAGCCAAAAACCAAGAGCAAAACCTACAGTTCCTGCACGAGCTAAGTAGAACGAGACGGTTGAAGTCGTAGGAATGATGGGGAGGGAAGCATGATCAACGGAATCTTAGGAAAAAAAATCGGGATGACCCAGATCTTTGATGATCAGGGCAACGTACATCCGGTTACGGTCTTGCAAGCCGGGCCTTGCGTGGTCACGCAGATCAAGCGGGCGAACAAAGATGGCTACGAAGCGGCGCAGATCGGCCTGGTCGAATTTGTAAAAGGCAAGAACGTAACCAAGCCCATGCAGGGACACTTCGGCAAGTACGATCTGCCTCCGGTCAAGTTCATGCGCGAGGTTGGGGTAGAGAGAGCGGCTGAGGCGAGCGCACCAGCCGAACCCTCCGCCGAGCAGGGTGCAGAAGGCCAGTCCGGCAATGGCTTGAAAGTTGGGGCCAAGGTGCTGGTGGAGATCTTCAATGCCGAGAAGTATGTGGATGTGGTTGGCGTGAGCAAAGGGCGCGGTTTTGCGGGCGTAGTGCGTCGTCACCATTTTGGCGGCGGTCCGGCAGCCCACGGACATATGTTCCAGGTGCAAGGCTCGATTGGAGCATCATCGTTTCCGTCGCGCACCTTTCCGGGACAGCGCATGTCCGGCCACATGGGCGTGGACCAGGTGACGGTGCGGAACCTGAAGATTCGCGGCATTGACAACGAGGACAACCTGTTGCTGGTGGAGGGCGCAGTGCCCGGCCCGAAGAACGGATATGTGGTGATTCTCAAGGCCAAGAAGCCGCCCAGAGAGCGTCGCGGCTTTGCCGGAGCAACCACGCTTGATCCTCTAAAGGCTGCGAAGAAGGCGGCAGCAGGTAAGAGCAAGAAATAGGGAACCGGGAACAGGTTGGAGCAGTGAGTTCCAGGGATATCGAGACACAAGGAACAATGAGAGAAGAGCTAGAGGCCAAGAGCCAATAGCCAGAGCTTTTATGGCGAACATAGACGTAGTCAATCTAAACGGCAAGAAAGTCGGCACGCTGGAGCTGGCAGATGAGGTCTTCGGCGCGATCAACGAAGATCTGCTGTGGGAAGCGGTCAAGCACTATCGCGCCTCGTTGCGTGCCGGCACCCATGCCACCAAGAACAGGAAGCTGGTCTCCGGTTCCGGCAAGAAGCTATGGAAACAAAAAGGAACGGGGCGCGCCCGCGTGGGATCCATCCGGTCTCCATTGTGGCGCCATGGCGGGACCATTCACGGGCCGCAGCCCCGGTCTTACGATTACCAGTTTCCGAAGAAGAAGCTGCTGGGCGCACTGCGCTCGGCACTGGCCGCCAAGTTTGCCGACGGCAAGCTGACCGTGGTGGAGAACTTCGAACTGGATGCGCCCAAGACCGGCGCGTTCCGCAAGACCCTGGACACGCTGGGAGCGGAGAAGGGCGCCTTGCTGGTGGATGGCGTCAAAAACAACCGCAATCTTGAACTCAGCGCGCGCAACATTCCCGGAGTGGAATTGATTTCCGGCAGCCGGGTACACCCGTATCACCTGCTGCGTTATGCAGCGGCCATCTTTACCCGTTCGGCGCTCGAAAAACTTCAGGACACGTTGAAAGCTTCAGCCCCCAAGCGGAAAGCGGAGGTGGCGCAATGAAGTCTGCTTATCAGATCATCCGCCGTCCGGTGATTACAGAAAAAGGCCTGGGCGTAAAGGAAAATCAGGGGACGCTGGTGTTTGAAGTGGCCTCCAAGGCCACCAAGACGGAAGTGAAGGAAGCGGTGCAGAAGATTTTCAAAGTGAAAGTTGATTCGGTGCGCACTTCCAACTTTCAGGGCAAGGAGCGCCGCCGGGGAAAGTTTGCCGGCTACCGGCCTGACTGGAAGAAGGCGTACGTGAAGCTCAAGAGCGGCGAAAAGATGCCGGAGTACGCGGCGAATCTTTAATTAGAAAACCGCCGGAGAGGCTTGCTCGTGTCAACAACGTGAAGGCCTTTTGGCAGCGCAACCCGGCGGCCTGATGGGCCGGGTTGCTCACGAAGAAGGAATGGGAAGCTTTTGGCTGCTAGCGACCAGCTAACAGCGGAAGCATTTTAGCGGTATGAGCACAAGTAGACGCCCTTGCTTGGAATCCAGGGCAAAGAAAAATGCAGGAACAACGTTACTAGCCAGGAGCTAGCGGCTAGTAGCGAGAAGCTGGTTCACATGGCAATCAAAACTTACAGACCGATTACGCCGTCATTGCGGTCCATGACCACATTGACGAATGAGGAACTTACGACCGGCAAGCCGCATAAGCCGCTTACCCGGATCAAGATGAGGACGGGCGGCCGCCGGAACGGGGGCGACATCACCATCTGGCATCGCGGCGGCGGGCACAAGCGCAAGCTGCGCGAGATTGACTTCAAGCGCGATAAATCCGGCGTGCCCGGGACCGTGACCTCCATCGAGTACGACCCTAATCGTTCGGCCCGGATCGCGCTGATTGCATATGCCGACGGCGACAAGCGCTACATCCTCCATCCCGTGGGACTCCCGGTAGGACAGAAAATTGTGAGCGGCCCGGAGGCAGACATTCTGGTAGGCAACGCCCTTCCTTTGAAGAACATTCCCGCCGGCACCACTATCCACAACATTGAACTCAAGCCGGGCAAAGGCGCGCAGATGGTGCGCTCCGCCGGCGGCTCGGCACAGCTTGTGGCCAAGGAAGATCTTTATGCGCTGGTCAAGCTGCCTTCAGGCGAAACGCGCAAAGTGCTGATCGATTGCATGGCGACCGTGGGCCAGATCGGCAATGTGGACCACGAAAATATTGCCATCGGCAAGGCCGGGCGCAATCGCTGGCTGGGGCGCAAGCCGGTGAATCGCGGAGTGGCCATGAATCCTGTAGACCATCCGCATGGCGGCGGCGAAGGCAAGACCTCCGGCGGACGCCATCCGGTTACGCCCTGGGGACAGCCCACCCGCGGGTACAAAACGCGCAACAACAAGCGCACAGATGACTTCATCATCAGCAGGAGACAGAAATAATGGCGCGCTCGCTGAAAAAAGGGCCGTTCATTGACGGCCATTTGCTGAAAAGAATTGACGAGATGAACGCGAAGAACGACAAGAAAGTCATTCGCACCTGGTCACGCCGCTCTACCATCTCCCCGGAAATGGTGGGACACACCATCGGCGTTCACAACGGGAAGAAGTTCATCCCGGTGTACGTGACGGAGAACATGGTGGGACATAAGTTGGGCGAGTTTTCCTTTACACGGCAGTTCAAAGGGCACTCGGTCCGGGCGGCGGTCACGGAGACCACGGCCAGGCCGGCCATGCCAGGGCAGATTACTCCGCAGGCGGGTTCGGCTCCAGCAGCGCCCGCAGCACCGACGAAGTGACCGCGTTAAGCGGGCGTGAGCCCGCTGCGGTCATCCTGAGGGCGAAGCCCGAAGGATCTGATGTGGAAGATATTTAACGAAGGCTGAAAAGGCTATGGAATTTAAAGCAAAAGCACGGTTCGTGCGAGTTTCGCCGCAAAAGGCGCGGCTGGTGCTGGACATGATCAAAGGCAAGCGCGTGGAAGATGCGCTGACCGCGCTGATGTTCGCGCGCAAGCGCATTGCCCCGGATATCGCCGCGGTGGTGCGCTCGGCAGTGCAGAATGCCGATTACCTGAGCGGAGAAAAAGGTTTTGACGTGGATGTGGACAATCTCTACGTCAAGAGCGCCATCGCCAATGATGGTCCGCGCATGAAGCGCATCCGTCCGGCGCCCATGGGCCGCGCCTATCACTACCAGCGGCGCATCGCCCACCTGGAGATTGTGCTGGCGGAAAAAGGCGTGAAAGGCCAGGAAGAGATGGCCACCGTGGTGGGTGAAGAAGAAGAGAGCAAGGCGCAGGCTGCGGCTCCCAGGAAAAAAGCCCACAGCGCCAAGAAGAAATCAGGCGGCCGCCGCAAGAAGACGGCTGCCTCAAGATAAGCGGTTGAGGAAACACAAGAGGTAATTATGGGACAAAAAGTCCATCCTTACGGATTTCGCCTCGGCTATACCAAGCCGTGGAGGTCGCGCTGGTTTGTGGAGCGCGATTACGACAAGCTGCTTCTGGAAGATGTGAAGCTGAAAGACGAGCTGAAGGAAAAGCTCAAGTCGGCGGGCGTGAGCTCAATTGAGATTGAGCGTCCCGGCAACAAGCTGCGCATCATCATCCGCACAGCGCGACCCGGCATTATCATCGGGCGCAAAGGGACGGAGATCGACAAGCTCAAGCAGGACGTCCAGAAGCGCACGTCGCGCGAAGTCTTCATTGATATCCAGGAGGTACACAAGCCGGAACTGGATGCGCAACTGGTGGCCGAGTCCATCGCGCTGCAACTGGAGAAGCGCGTAGGTTTCCGCCGCGCCATGCGTAAGGCGGTGGATTCCGCGCTGCGCTTTGGCTGCAAAGGCATCAAGGTCCGCGTCTCGGGCCGCTTGAATGGAAATGAAATCGCGCGCTCGGAGTGGTACTTGCAGGGCCGCTTGCCGTTGCACACCCTGCGCGCGGACATCGACTATGGATTTGCTGAGGCCCGGACAACGTACGGCGTGATTGGCGTGAAGACCTGGATTTATCGTGGCGACATTCTGCCGCAGAAGAAGCGCAGCAACGAGCAGGTGGGCGCGGGAGCGTTCTGAGAGCAGTTCCTGGCCGGAAGCGAGATTGGCTGAGCGCTGTGAGGCGCGAAAGAGGTTGGTCCAGGCCGTAAGGCCCGGGAATAGAGGATTGCAACAATGTTAATGCCGAAAAAAGTTAAGTACCGCAAGCAGCAGCGCGGGCGCATGCGCGGCAAAGCGTGGCGCGGCGGCGAACTGGCCTTTGGAAATTACGGATTGAAGGTCATGGAGCCGGGCTGGATTACCGACCGCCAGATTGAGGCCAGCCGCGTGGCTATGACCCGCTTTGTGAAACGCGGAGGAAAAATCTGGGTCCGCCTGTTTCCAGACAAGCCGGTCACCAAGAAGCCGGCTGAAACCCGTATGGGAAAAGGCAAGGGAGCTCCCGATCACTGGGTCGCCGTTGTCCGTCCCGGGCGGGTGCTGTTTGAGATGGAAGGCGTGACCCTGACGGAAGCGCAGGAAGCTATGCGGCTGGCGTCGCACAAACTGGGACTCAGGACCAAGTTCGTGTCCCGCTCACACTAAAGGGTGAGCGCCGAGTGAGCGCCGGATAGCGTGAGGGCCAAGCGTTGCGGGCCCTTAGATAAAAGAAGCAATTCGTGCGGCGCAAAATGGCCGCGCTACAAAAGAAGAAAACACATGGATGCTGAAAAAATCAGAAACCTGACCGATGCCGAACTGAGGCACCAGGAGCGTGAGCTCAACGACCAGCTCTTTCGCCTGAAGTTCCAGCTCAAAATGGGACAGACGGAGAGCCTGAAGAAGATTCGCGGGCTGCGCAAAGATGTGGCCCGGGTGAAGACCATCATGCGGGAAAAAGAACTGGCTGCCGCGGGGACAGCCGGCAAAGCGAGGAAGAAGTAAATGGCAGAGACCGCGACAACAACTGAGCAGAAGAACCGCCGCAGCACCAAGATCGGGCAGGTGGTTTCCACCAAGATGAGCAAGACCATCGTGGTTGAGGTGAGCATGCGCAAGTCGCACGTGCTCTACCGCCGGGTGATCAAAAAGTCCAAGAAGTTTTATGCGCACGATGAGAAGGGCACAGCGCGCGTGGGCGACTTCGTGGAGATCGAGGAGACGCGCCCCCTGTCCAAGCTCAAACGGTGGAAGCTGAGGAACGTGATTCGGAAGGCCAAGCTGGTGGCCGGCGAAGAAGCCCAGCAGCAGGCAGGCTGAGCCCCAGGAGGACAACCATGGCAGTGATGATGAGGACCATTCTGGATGTGGCCGATAACAGCGGCGCGCGGCGGTTGCAGATGATTCTGCCGCTGGGCGGGCATACCGGACTCAATGCCAGCCTCGGAGATATAGTCACAGCGGCAGTCAAGGAGGCTTCTCCTGATGGCACCGCGAAGAAGGGCACGGTGGTGAAATGCGTGATCGTGCGGCAGCGCAAGGAGCATCGCCGCAAGGATGGCACCTACATTCGCTTTGACCAGAACGCAGCCGTGCTGATCAATGAAACGGGTGAACCGGTAGGAACGCGCGTGTTTGGCCCGGTGGCGCGCGAGTTGCGCGAAAAGAAGTTTTTGAAGATCGTCTCCCTCGCGCCGGAAGTGCTGTGAGGGGTTGAGAAAGCGGGCGGGGAAGTTTGCACCCTCGCAATAAGGAAGCTTATGCATACACGAGTTGATATCAAGCGCAATGACACGGTAAAGGTCATCACCGGCCGCGATAAAGGCAAGCAGGGCCGCGTGCTGCGCGTTTTTCCGGACACCTCCAAGGTGCTGGTGGAGCACGTGATGATGATGAAGAAGAGCGTCCGTCCCAATCCGCAGCGGAACATCAAAGGCGGAATCGCGGAGCAGGAATCGCCGATTTCCATCTCCAACGTGATGATCGTCTGCCCCACTTGCGGACCCTCGCGCATAGGTCACGAGGTTCGCGCGGAAAAACGCACGCGCATCTGCCGCAAGTGCAACGCGCCTTTGGATAAGTGACCTCGGTTTGGTGTTCCGAGGGCGAAGCCCTCAAGGTTTTAGCTAAGGGCCAAAGACCAGGAGCCAATGGCCCAGTTTGAAAATTGAATACCTCACGAACCCGTGAAACCGGAAACCGTGAGAAAGGTAGAACAAAGTAAAAATGGCAACAGCGAAAACACAGGCAAGATTGAAGCAGAGGTTCGATAAGGAAATCGCGCCGGCGCTGATGAAGGAACTGGGGCTGAATAATCCCATGGCTGTGCCCCGCCTCCATAAGGTCGTTGTCAACATGGGCGTGGGCGAGGCCACGCAGAATACCAAGGTCATTGATCCGCTGGCGCATGACCTGGGCCAGATTGCCGGACAGAAGCCGGTCATCACCCGGGCCAAGAAATCCATCGCGGCATTCAAGGTGCGCAGCGGCATGGCCATCGGCGCCATGGTCACCTTGCGCGGCGATCGCATGTACGAGTTCCTGGACCGCCTAATCAACGTTGCCCTGCCCCGCGTGCGTGACTTTCGCGGCGTTTCCACGAAGTCATTCGATGGACGCGGCAATTACACGCTGGGTTTGCGCGACCAGTTGATCTTTCCGGAAATTGATTACGCCAAAGTAGACAAGCTGAAGGGCATGAATGTAACCATCGTGACCACAGCACGGGACGACAATCAGGCGCGCGCCCTGCTCAAACACATGGGAATGCCATTCAGGGAAGCACTGAGCAAATAGCAATTGCGCGAGCGGTTTTGAAGTGAACAAAAATTTGGATATGTGAAAGGTTGGAAGGCAAAACGCAATTAAATCTTTGGGTTACAAAAAGCTGACTGGTCCGCTGAGGACCAAGCTAATTGCCAATTACTAATTGCTCATTGCTCAAGTAAACATGGCTACAACGGCAAAGAAAGCCAAGACGAGGAAGAAACCCAAGTTCTCCACCCAGCACCGCAACCGCTGCAGCATCTGCGGCCGGCCGCGCGCTTACTTGCGCAAGTTCGGCCTCTGCCGCCTGTGCTTCCGCGGTCTGGCGTTGAAGGGTGAAATACCGGGGGTTTCCAAGTCGTCGTGGTAAGAAGAAGCATTTAGCACTCAGCAATCAGCCATTAGAGATTGTTTGGTGCTCGAAACAAGAGCTGAGTGCTGACAGGCTGAATGCTGAGTGCTTGGTAGTACGTCACGGCAGGTTTCCCGGCCCCGGGGTCCCCAGCGCGCGTCGCTTTTGCGCGTGATGGGATGGAGGTTCCCCGCTGGCGTGGGACAAACGGGTGACGAAAACAGGAGATAAGAGAATGAGTTTGACCGATCCGGTCGCAGATTTGCTGGCGCGCATACGCAATTCGATCCATGCCCGTCATCAGAAGCTCGATATTCCCGCTTCCAAGCTGAAGCTGGAGATCGCGCGCATTCTGAAAGAAGAAGGATACATCGCCAACTTTAAGCCGACGGAAGAAGAAGGCAGAAAAGTCCTGCGCATCTACCTCAAGTACGGGCCGGACAACAATGCTGCGATCTCCAACTTGCAGCGCATCTCCCGTCCGGGGTGTCGTGTGTACGTGCGGCGCAATGAGATTCCCCGTGTGCTCGGTGGCCTGGGCATCAACATCCTCACCACTCCCAAGGGAGTGATGACCGGACGTCAGGCCCGCAAGCAAGGACTGGGTGGCGAACTTTTATGTGAAGTGTGGTAGCGCGCCGCAGGCGCGCAGCTACTAGCTTCGAGCTTCTAGCCGAGCAAGATTTGTAAGAAGGCAATGTTGGTGTCTTGGGGCGAGGGTTAATTGGATTTTTTTTACGCTTTTTGCAGGGCGTTAGCGGCGAAAGTGAATGGGGCCTCGAAAATAAGCCAAGGGCCAAAGGCTAAGAGTCAAGGGCAAAAGCTAGCAGCTAGAAGCTAGCAGCTAGTTAACAATGTTTAGATCGTAGAAGGGTTTAACAGCATGTCTCGCATTGGAAACAAACCGATTCCACTTCCGCAGGGAGTGAAATTTGAAGTAAAAGGCAACACCGTCGTCGTGCAGGGACCCAAAGGCCAGGTGGAGGCCCACCTGCCTGGTGGCGTGAAGCTGCAACCGGCGAACGGCCACATCCAGGTCACCCGCGAAAGCGAGGATCGCGCTGCCGTGCATGGACTGGTGCGCGCCCTGGTGAACAATGCCGTGAGCGGCGTGACGAAGGGCTGGACCAAGGACCTGGAAATTGTCGGCATCGGCTATCGCGCTGAGTTGAAGGGCAAGAACACGGTGGTATTTACGTTGGGATATTCCCATCCCATCGAGTTCCCTCTGCCCACAGGCATCACCGTAGCCATTGATCCCAAACAGACCAAGCTGACGGTGGCCGGCATTGATCGCCAGAAAGTGGGCCAGGTTGCGGCGGACATGCGCAGCTTGCGTCCGCCGGATCCGTATAAGCAAAAAGGCGTGCGCTACGCGGGCGAGAGATTGAAGAAGAAAGTGGGCAAGACAGGAGCGAAATAGTCGCGCTGACTGAACGCTAGAGGTTGCGATTATGTTGGTTCAGGCAGTGTTCAGGATTTAAGAAGTTGGTCATGGGTAATTGAAGAGTTGTTTCCTTGCTTTTCAATTATCAAATTACCAATTTACCCAATTCTGAACATTGCAAAAAGATTAACTTGATCGTGCAGCCTGGGGCTGTACGAAGCAGAGGGCTAGAACATGATTCCGGAAATTTCAAAAGATAAAATTCGCAAGCGGATTCACAGCCGCATCCGGCAGAGGATGACGGGTTCCAAGGAGCGTCCGCGCCTGAATGTCTATCGTTCGCTCAACCATATTTATGCGCAGTTGATCGATGACAGTGGTGGCGTGACCATGGCCGCGGCCAGCACCAATTTAGGCAAGAAGGGATCCAAGCGCTCCGGCGGCAATGTAGCCAGCGCCAAGGAAATCGGCAAACAGATTGCCCAGCAGGCCCTGGGAAAAGGCATTAAGAAAGTTGTTTTCGACCGCGGCGGATACCTCTACCACGGACGCATCAAAGCGCTGGCCGACGCGGCGCGCGAAGCAGGTTTGGAGTTCTAATGGCGACAGCAACCAACAACAAGAAGAGATTAGATGCCGGCAGCTACCAGCTTAAAGACCAGGTAGTTGCCATCAACCGCGTGACCAAGGTGGTCAAGGGCGGTAAAAACATGTCGTTCGCCGCGCTGGTCGTGGTCGGCGATCCTACCGCGGGCGTGGTTGGCTATGGTTCCGGTAAAGCCAAGGAAGTGCCGCAGGCCATCCGCAAAGGAATCGAATCGGCCAAGAAGAACCTGATGAAGGTCAACCTGACCCAGACCTCCATCCCCCATGCTGTGCTGGGACGCTTTGGTTCGGGCCTGGTTCTGCTCAAGCCTGCACCAGCGGGTACCGGCGTGATTGCCGGCGGCGCCGTTCGCGCTGTGATGACTTCAGCCGGCGTACAAAATGTTTTGACCAAATCCATCGGCACGCCGAATCCGCACAACGTGATCAAGGCCACGTTTGATGCCTTGAAGAGATTGCGTGACCGCGAAGAAGTGGCCACCTTGCGGGGCAAGACCTCACAGGAGCTTTAAACATGACTGCCGAGAAGAAAAAAATTCGCATCAAGTATGTGCGCTCCAAGATCTGCACGCCGCAGAAGCATAAGCTGGTGGTGAAGGGGCTGGGCTTTACCCGGTTGTACCAGGTGATTGAGCGGGAAGATACTCCGTCAATCCGGGGAATGATTGCCAAGATTCCGCATCTGGTGGAGATCGTTAACTAAAAGATCGGTAGAAGGACAGAAACGTGCCAACAAATTTATCAACGTTGAGACCGCCCAAAGGCGCCACCGCCAATCGTAAACGGGTTGGCCGGGGCATGGGCAGCGGTATGGGCAAGACTTCCACGCGCGGCCATAAAGGACAAGGTTCGCGCTCCGGTTCGCGCCTGCTGCGCGGATTTGAAGGCGGCCAGATGCCTCTGCACCGTCGCTTGCCCAAACGCGGCTTTACTAATATTTTCCGCACTGAATACACTGTGATTAACCTGGACCGGCTGGCCGAACTGGGCGAAAACAATATCACCCAGGAATTGCTGGTAAAAAAAGGGTTTGCGGGCAAGAATGATCTGATCAAGATTCTGGGCGATGGCGAGTTGAAGTCCGGTCTTACCGTGCAGGCGCACAGATTTTCCAAGTCCGCCCAGGAAAAGATTACCAATGCGGGCGGCAAAGCTGAGCTACTGGCGGGAGCTCCGCCGCCACGGCCAGAGCCCCGGCCCAAGCCGGTACCCAAGGCGAAAACAGAAGCCAAGGCCAAAACCGAAACCAAAGCAGAAGCGAAAACCGAAAACAAAGCAGAACCTGAAACCAAGCAGGACAAGAAGAAACCAAAGAAGTAACGCCGATGTTTGAAAAATTTGCCAATATATTCCGCGTCCCTGATCTGCGCAAGCGTGTGCTCTTCACGCTGGCCATGCTGGCGGTTTATCGTCTGGGTTCCCATATTCCCACGCCGGGAATTGATACCAACCGCCTGGCCCAGTCATTTCAACAGCAATCCGGCGGCCTGCTAGGGTTCTATGATCTGTTCAGTGGCGGAAACCTTCGCCGGTTGACGATCTTTGCCCTGGGAATCATGCCTTACATTACTGCGTCGATCATCCTGCAATTGCTGACCGTGGTGTATGAGCCTCTGGCCCGGCTGCAAAAAGAAGGTGAACTCGGGCGCCGGAAGATTACCCAGTGGACGCGCTATCTCACCTTCATCCTCTCCGCGTTGCAGAGCCTGGGCATTGCCTACACGCTCAAGAGCCAGGGATTTGTGCTGCAGCCCGGCTGGTCGTTCATCGTGATGACCATGATCACGCTGACCACGGGCAGCGTCTTTATCATGTGGCTGGGCGAACAGATCACCGAGCGCGGCGTAGGCAATGGCATGTCCTTGCTCATCTTTGCCGGCATCGTGGTGGGTCTCCCCAACGGCATTAATCAGTTGTGGGCCAAGCGCGAATCGTGGGGCGGATTTGCTCCCTTGGCCATAGCCATCATCGTGGTCCTCATGGTCACAGTCGTCGGCTTCATCGTATTCATGGAGCGTGGCGAGCGGCGCATCCCGGTGCAGTACGCCAAGCGCGTTGTAGGACGCCGCATCATGGGCGGCCAGGCCACCCATCTGCCGTTGCGCGTAAACTCCGGCGGCGTCATGCCTGTGATCTTTGCTTCTTCCCTGCTGAGTATTCCCGGCATGCTGACCTTTAGCGCCACATCGAAGACCGGCTTCATTCAGCGCTATTTTGGCAGTACCCTGGACCAGCTCAAGTGGGGTGAGCCTCTTTATACGTTGCTGTATGCCATCGGCATCGTGTTCTTCGCCTATTTCTATGTGTCCATTGTTTTCAATCCCTCAGATGTGGCGGACAACATGCGCAAATACGGCGGCTTTATTCCCGGAATTCGTCCCGGTCACCGCACCCGTGATTACATCAATGAGGTCCTTACCCGCATCACGTTTGTAGGCGGACTGTATCTGATTTTGATCTCCCTGATTCCGGAGTGGATGATTGCTGGATTGCATCTCCAGCACATGCCGTGGTGGCTGGGCGGGAGCTTTTTTGACAAGTTCCCACCGTGGATTCTCAACGGCCTGGGTGTGACCTTCTATTTTGGCGGAACGTCGCTGCTCATTGTGGTGGGCGTGGCCATGGACACGGTCAACCAGATCGAGTCGCAACTGATCATGCGCCACTATGAGGGCTTTACGCCGCGCAGCGGACGCATCCGCGGACGGAGGATCTGGTAAGCGTGTCTACCCAGAGCGCCACAGACGTGATGACCGGCAAAGCAATTACCGCCGGTCCCATCATTTTGCTGGGGGCGCCGGGCGTGGGCAAGGGAACGCAGGCCAAGGTCATCGCCGGACGCTACGGCGTGCCGCACATCTCCACCGGAGATATCCTGCGCGATAACGTTTCCCGCGACGCCGAATTGGGGAAAAAGGCCAAGGCCATCATGGATCGCGGTGAACTGGTTCCTGATGCCCTGGTCCTGGATATGGTCAGCGAGCGGCTGGCTTGTGCTGATTGCGACCATGGATTCGTGCTGGATGGCTTTCCGCGGACCACGGCCCAGGCGGAGTGGCTGGACCGGTTTTTGGCCTCGCGCACCTTTGCCGGACGTTCGCTGGCTCCCATTGTGATCGATGTACAGGTCGGATATAATCAATTATTACAACGGCTTACCGGCAGGCGTTCCTGTCCTGCCTGTGGACGAATTTACAACGTCTATTTTCAGCCTCCGCGCCGCGAGGGCTTTTGCGACTTCGATGGCGCCCCGCTCATCCAACGCAAAGATGACTCGGAAGAGGTCATCTCCGAGCGTTTGAAAAGTTATGAGCGTCAAACCCTGCCTCTGGCGGATTATTACCGCGCGCAGGGCCGTTTGTATGGACTGAATGGCGAGCTTCCGGTCGATCAGGTGACGGCGGAGGTGCTTTCGGTCATCGAGAAAATGCGGGCGGTTTCATGATCAACTGCAAGTCACAGTCGGAGCTGGAAAAAATGCGGCGCAGCGGCCACCTGGTCCGCCAGGTGCTGGAAATGCTGAGCGGCATGGTTGCTCCCGGCGTCTCCACCATGGATTTGGAGCGGGCGGCGGAAGAAAAGATCAAGAAGATGGGGGCCAAGTCGGCGTTCAAGGGTTATCACGACTATCCTTGCGTTCTCTGCACCTCGGTGAACAACGAGATCATTCACGGCATCCCCTCGGAAAAGCGGGTGCTCAAGGAAGGCGATATTGTCTCCATTGATTGCGGAGTGGTGCTCGATGGCTACTTTGGTGATGCCGCCATCACCGTCCCGGTGGGCGGTTCGATCTCGCCGGAGCTTAAGAAGCTTCTGGATGTGACGGAGAACTCGCTGAAGCGGGCCATCCAGGAAGTGCGGCTGGGCAAGACGGTGGGAGATATAGGCGCGGTGGTCCAGGAATATGTTGAGGCCAACGGCTTCAGCGTTGTGCGCGAATTTGTCGGACACGGCATCGGCACGGAACTGCACGAGGATCCGCAGGTGCCTAATTTCGGCGTCCGCGGACACGGTACCCGGCTGCGCGAAGGCATGGTGCTGGCCATCGAGCCTATGGTGAATATCGGCAAGCCTGAGGCCCGCGTGCTGGGTGACAAATGGACCGCAGTCACAGTGGACGGCAGCTTCAGCGCTCATTTCGAGCACTGCGTTGCCGTCACCAGAAACGGCCCCATGGTGTTAACAGATTAGCTCCTTAAAAAGCGCCGGTAGGCGCGAGACAAACAAGCCCAGGCTGAAAGCCTGGGTGGGAAGAATGTTGGAACAGCCGGAATTCTGCTAGGAGATAGGTGAGCAAAGAAGACGCGATTGAGGTGATGGCGACGGTGATTGAACCGCTGCCGAATGCCATGTTCCGGGTGGAACTGGAGAACAAGCACCAGGTGCTGGCCCATGTGTCCGGCAGAATGCGCAAGAATTTTATCCGCATTCTTCCCGGCGATAAGGTTGCGGTGGAACTCTCACCCTATGACCTCACGCGCGGACGCATCGTTTATCGTTACAAGTAAGGCTTGAGCCGCTGAATGTGTCAGGACGCGGACTTCAAGTCGTGCCGTTGAAAAAAACAGAACTGGGGTTTTATGGCCCCTGGGGAAGAAGTCATGAAGGTACGGGCATCAGTAAAAAAGATTTGCGATAAATGCAAGATCGTGCACCGCAAGGGAGTGGTGCGCGTGATCTGCGAAAACTCAAAACACAAGCAACGCCAGGGGTAATGCGTTAAGGGGCTGGCGTTAAGAGAATTCAGGAGATTTAAGCATGGCTCGAATATCAGGCGTCGATCTTCCGCGTAACAAGCACGTGGACATCGCGCTGACTTATATCTACGGCATTGGCAACTCGCGCTCGCGGCAGATCCTTTCCACCGCGAAGGTCGAAGCCATGAAGAAGGTCCAGGACCTGAATGAGGATGAGGTCAACCGCATCCGCCAGGTCATTGAAAACGAAGGCAACGTGGAAGGCGACCTGCGCAAAGACACCTCCATGCACATCAAGCGGCTGATTGAAATCGGATCGTATCGCGGGTTTCGTCATCGCCGCAATTTGCCGGTCCGCGGACAGCGCACGCATACCAACGCGCGCACCCGCAAAGGCCCGCGCAAAGGTACTGTGGCCAACAAGAAGAAGGCAGCAGCCAAGACATAAACCTGGCCTTTGGCTCCTGGCCTTTGGCCTTTGGCTTAAACCGGAAGGCAGATGGATTTTGATGACAGATTCGACGGGGTTAGCCAAAAAGCTAAAGCCAGGAGCTAAGAGCCAAAGCAGGAACAAAGTAGCTTCACCCAATGCCGTACAAGAAAGCAGTTCAAAGCTCTACTTAAGGTAAAAACATGGCCAAAGCAGCAGCACCAGCCGCCGGAGCGCCAGCCGCGCCGGCCAAAGGCAAAAAGAAAGTTTTTAAGAAGAAGGAGCGCAAGAATGTCCCCTACGGGATTGCCTATATCCAGGCCTCCTTCAACAACACCATTGTCACCATCACGGATGGTGAAGGCCGCACAGTAGCGTGGAAGAGCGCAGGGTCCTTGGGCTTCCGCGGATCGCGCAAGGGGACGCCGTTTGCCGCGCAGCAGGCGGCCATGAACGCCGCCAACCAGGCGCGTGAGCACGGCATGCGCAGCCTGGAAGTCCGGGTGAACGGCCCCGGCTCCGGACGCGAGTCGGCCATCCGCGCGCTGGCCAGTGCCGGAATTGACGTGAAGTCCATCAAGGACGTCACTCCTATTCCCCACAACGGCTGCCGCCCTCCCAAGCGGCGCAGAGTTTGATTTTTTTGAGTTTATCCCAAGCCCGCGAAGCGGGAGAGGGAACCCTACAGACTTAGTGAGTTTGAAGGTGCAAGTGGATCAGGGTTTGGGGGCCAAGGGTTTCCGATAGCCGGATGACCCGACGAACCGATGACCCGATGATCAATTTGGATCGGGAAGAAGGAAACAAGGATTCTGTAAACCGATCGACATCCGATGTAAGGAGAAAAATGGCACGATACAAAGGACCAGTATGCCGCCTTTGCCGACGCGAAGGCATGAAATTATTCCTCAAAGGGCCTAAGTGTTTCAGCGACAAGTGCCCGATTGAGAAGCGCAACTTTGCTCCCGGCCAGCACGGCAAAGACCGCAAAGCAAAAGTAGTAGGCTACGGCCTGCAACTGCGCGAAAAGCAGAAGACCAAGCGCATCTACTTCACGCTGGAAAACCAGTTCCGCAACTACTTTGAAAAGGCCGCGCGCAAGCCGGGCGTCACCGGCGAACTGCTGTTGCAACAACTGGAGCGCCGTCTGGACAACGTGGTGTACCGCCTGGGATTTGCCATCTCCCGCCGCCAGGCCCGGCAGCTTGTTCGCCATGGGCATGTAGACGTGAATGGTCGCCGCGTAAATATTCCGTCATTTGAAGTCAGCGTCGGAGACGAGATTCAAGTGCGCGAGAAAGCGCGGAAGTTTACTGCTGTGGAAGGAGCGCGCGAGTACGCCAGCCACCAGCCGGTGGTCAACTGGCTGGAAGTGGACCGCGACAACCTGAAAGGCCGCGTACTCAACCTGCCCAAGCGCGAAGACATTGGTACGCCGGTGAACGAACAACTTATTGTGGAGTTGTACAGCAAGTAAACGTGTGAACCATAATGGCCGCAGAGCGCACGTGTTGCAAATGTTCCGGCCCGATGGAAGTCGGCTTTCTGCGAGATCGCATTGGCGGCGGCAGCCGCCCGGTGCAATGGATCGCGGGTCGTCCGGAACCGGCCATGAGGGGTGGAGCAAGGATTCGTCGGAAGACTCGCTATCATGTAGATGTCTTCCGCTGCAGCAAATGTGGTTATCTGGAGCAGTATGCGAATCGGGGACTTCCTCCAGCAGGATTCCTCGAAACGGACTGACTTGATTTTGCAATTGCCAACTGCCCGCCGCGGCGGGCTAATTGCCAATTGTTGTTGTAACAATTGCCCGCACCAGAACAGCCGTGGAGGACCCATGCGCCCAACGGAGCGGAATTGAAAGGAAAAAAGAAACATGGTTCTTTGGAGAGGTTTTCAGAAACCCAAGCGTCTCGCGACCGATACCGAGACATTAACCGATAAATACGGCCGCTTTTATGCGCAGCCGTTCGAACGCGGATTCGGAACAACCATCGGCAACGCCCTGCGGCGCGTGCTGCTGTCCTCGATTGAGGGCGCGGCCGTCACCGCCGTCAAGATTGAAGGCGTGCTGCACGAGTTCCAATCCATTCCCGGCGTGGTCGAGGATGCAACCGACATCATCCTCAACCTCAAGCAGGTCCCGTTCAAGCTCAATGGCGACGGCCCCAAGGCCATCTATCTCAAGGCCGACCAGCCCGGAGTCATCAATTCCGGCATGATCGAAGCTGATGGCGACGTTGAGGTCCTGGACAAGAACGTTTACATCGCCACCGTTTCCGAAGGCGGCAAGCTGGAGATGGAGATGCGCCTGAAGCGCGGGCGCGGCTACGTCTCCGCCGACAAGAATTTTGACGACGACCTGGGCCTGGGATTCATCCCCATCGACTCCGTCCACTCCCCGGTGCGCAAAGTCAACTACACCGTGGAGGCCGCCCGCCTCGGCCAGATTACCGATTACGACAAGCTGGACATCGAAATCTGGACCAACCGCTCCATCGCTCCCGCAGACGCTCTGGGCCTGGCAGCCAAGCTGCTCAAGGACCACATGACCATCTTCATCAACTTTGAAGAGGAACTGGAGACCGAAGCCCGTGGCGAAGAGAAGCCGCAAATCCGCAATGAGAACCTGAACCGCTCGGTGGAAGAGCTGGAGCTTTCTGTCCGCAGCTACAACTGCCTGAAAAACGCCAACATCCAGACCATCGGCGAGCTGGTGCAGAAGACGGAAGCGGAGATGCTCAAGACCAAAAACTTCGGCCGCAAGTCGCTGAATGAGATCAAGGAGATCCTGGCTTCCATGGGACTCTCCCTGGGTATGAAGATTGACGAGCAGGGCAACGCCGTACCTGGCCCAACCAGCCAGATGCCGTCTGCCTTGCCCACAGCTCCCATTGGCGGCGACGGGCAGGAATTCTGACAATCGGGTCACCGGCATTCTGCACGAATAAGTGCAGAATGCCGTGTATCAGCGTCTAGTCCGCCTTGGCGGATTGTGGGCCTTTAGGCAGACGTGAGCGAAGCGAATAAACAGAAGTAGTGATCGCCAACTCTTGTCATCCCGATCCGGCAATGCGGGGAAGAATGTGGATTTAGGTTTTGCTGATTACTAACTATTAATTACTAATTACTTTCACCACCAGTTATGAAGCGGAGAAGCTTCTAGCTCTTGGCTAAGTAAAATGTAAGGGACTAACCAACATGCGCCACCAAAAGGCAACCAAGAAACTCGGACGCAACACCAGTCACCGCCGCGCGCTGCTGCGCAACCTGGTGACCTCGCTCATGATTGAAGAGCGCATTGAAACCACTCCGGCCAAAGCCAAAGCCATGCGCCCGCATGTGGAGAAGATGATCACCCTGGGCAAGCGTGGCGACGTGGCTGCGCGCCGCCTGGCCGGCGCTTACCTGATGACGCGCGAGTCCGTCGACCGCCTGTTCGATGACATTGCGCCCCGTATGGGCGACCGCAACGGCGGGTACCTGCGCATCATGCATAAAGGCTTCCGTGTTGGCGACAACGCGCCCACAGTCTTCATCGAGCTTGTAGGCAGCGAAAAGGTGATTGAGGAAAAACGCGCCAAGCGCGCTGAAATCCGCGCCAAGCGCAAGGAAGAAATCCGCAAGCAGATGGAAGAAGAACAGGCGCAGGCAGCCGCTGAACAGGGCGCGCCTCCTGAAGCTGAAGGCGAAAAAGAGAAATAACTTCCCTCGTCTCAACAGCAATATTTTTTTGGTCCGGCATCTCGCTGCCGGGCCTTTTTTGCATGTGAACCGCCAACCTGTCGCAAGAAGGTGACTTGGGTGTGGTTCTTGATTTTCAATTTACCAACTTACTAATTTACCCAATTACCAAATCGCAACCAGGAGCAAGGCCCTCTTAAGAGGATGGCGGTTCTCAACTGAGAAAAATACAGATATTCCACGCTCGCTGGTGCTAAAATTTAGGCCGTCCGGGAGTTGCCTTATGAGGCTGAAGCAAGTCTCAACCTACCTCCTTCCTCTGCTTCTCTTTCTTGTCATGGCAGCAGCGCCCCTGATCGCACAAAAAAGTGGAGGCAGTACCAGCAAGCCGTCCGGCACCGCGGCGCCGTCCGGCATTCCCGGCGTAGGTCCCAATATTCGTCCGGAAGATGAGTGGACCATCTGGAACATTCCCAGAACCATTACCGGAGAACCTCAGCTCTCGAGCAGCGGGCCGCCTCGTTGTTTTCATTGGCCGGTCAGCGGCACGGTGAGCGCCATGGTCAGCACCACCCAACTGGAAGTGCCGGACAAGGCCTATAAATATTTTGACGATGCCTGCTCAGAGGTCACTGCTAAAAAACTAACAAAGGCCCGGGAAAATCTGGAGAAAGCCGTTCAGGCTTATCCCAAATATGCCGCCGCCTGGGTCTTGCTGGGCCAGGTGCAAAGAGACCAGCAGGACGTGAGAGCGGCAGCCCAATCCTGCCGGCGCGGGTTGGAAATCGATGCAGGATATCTGGCGCCCTATCTCTGCCTGGCGGACCTGGCGGCGCGCGCCAACCAGTGGGACCAGGTTGCCGCGCTCACCAACCAGGTGCTTGCCCGTCATCCGGTCAAGTCTCCCGGCGCCTACTATTACAACTCGCTGGCCAACCTGAATCTGCATCAGTTGGAGGACGCCGAAAAGAGCGGCCTGCGGGCTGCGGAAGAGGGCATGACCGAGCAAAAGCTCCAAGCCCACTGGCTGCTGGCCAAAATCTATGAAGAAAAGGGCGACCGGGCTTCGGAAGCAACCCAGCTCCGCGAATACCTGAAACTCGCGCCGCACTCGCCCGACTCGGAGAAGGTCAACAACATTCTGCAGCAGATTGAAGCCCGTCAACAGGGCAAGAAATAATCGGCAGCCGCGGACTTGCGCAAGATAAGCGCAGACAAAAAATCAATTTAGCCGCGAATGAAACAACGCGAAATACGCGAATAAAACTTATTTCGCAAAATCACAACAAATGGATTCCACAAATTCGATTGTCTCTCCCGTGTTTTTGCTGTTCCAATCCTTTTTGGTTTTCTCCGTGTCTCGGTGGCTCCGTCGTGCCTCCGTGGTGGATTTTGCTTTCATTCGCGTGGTTCGCGGCTAAAAGTTGCTCCTTTTCCCACATTTCCACCGCGATTCACAAGCATTGCATCGAAATCCGGCGTTGACCAAGCTTGCCACGGTCGTTAGAGTCGCTGCAACGGTTGTTCCAGCCAACATCGGCTTAAGAGGCCACAAAGAGCTTCAATACGAACTACTAATGATTAACGACTGCTTTTTGTGGAAAACCGGGGCCGGAACTCACGTAGTAAACCGAAGGTTAGCGGGTGTTCCTGGGTAAAACACATGAAATAAGCCATTTAACCGAAAGTACATGGCATATTACAAAATGGTACAATATATAGTGTTTTGGTCTTGACAGACACTATATAGAGGCGTATTTTCCCTCCACTGGGTTTTGTACGAAGGGCACCCTCCCCCAGAGAAGTGACGGCGCTGAGGTGGCGCCGCCAAACCAAAAGCGATTGCGGTGAAAAGCAAGCATTAAGTCGTAATCTTTCCCATGGCTGGCGTGCTGATACCAGCACGCCCCTGTGGCCTGGAAATCTTTGTCTTCAAGGGTGAGCGCGGAGCGAGCGCTCTATAGCGTGAGCAGAGCGCGAGGGGCGTAGCAGGCGCAAGCCGTTGCTGAGCCCTTGAATAAAGGTAAAGGATCTTTACACCATGGAATTGAACTGGTCACGTTGGTCCCGCTGTGAATCGAGTTTCGGACTGCTGCTGGCGCCGAATCAGCCGGGAGTTTTTGCCCTGGCGGAAGAAATTGTGGAACCGTCCGGCCCCGATGCCCGCCGCCTGCTGGCAGTATTTGAGATTGATGAGGCGGAAGATCTAGTCCACTCCCTCAGCCGGTTGTTTGTTCCCGACAGCGCTTGGCAGAAGCGCCTGGCCCGGACACGCTGCTACCTGCGCTACGTCGTGATCACTGACGCGGAGAGCCGCCACGAGGCAGCCGACGCGCTGAAGAGGTGGCTGAACTCGCAACTCGAAGCCGCCGCACAGGTCTTCGAAAATCCTGTACGTCCGCATCAGGAGGCTGCGACGGTGACTGAGCGGGCAGTGGACCGGGTGATGGCGAATCTTTAGCCGCGAATCCGCCACGGCGGACAGGTGAACACGAATAAACGCGAATTTGAAAAATTCGTGCATCGGGGTATCGGAAGACAGAAGCTAATTGCTAATTAATTACGAACTGCCGTGAGCGGAGCGAATAAAGTTACCAGGAGCTGAAAAACATGGCGGAATTGACTACGAAAACCACGCAGACAACAAAGCAGACATCGATCCAGCAGAAACAAGCTCCAGGCCTCAAGTTCCCTCGCTACTTCACCCGCGCGGGCATCTCTCCCTATGACGAGGTGGAGTGGGATCTGCGCACGGCCAGCATCACCGATGCCAAGGGCAACACCATCTTCGAGCAGAAGAACGTGGAATCGCCCAAAGACTGGTCCATGACTGCCATCAATATTGTGGCCAGCAAGTACCTGCACGGATCGCAGAACCATGTGCCGGGAACGCCCGAACGCGAGACCGGCGTCCGCCAGCTTATCCGGCGCGTGGCCGAGAGCATTCGCGACTGGGGATGGGCGCAGGGTTACTTTGCTGCCGCTGAAGATCGCGACGTTTTCCATGACGAACTGGTGCACATCCTGGTGCAGCAGAAAGCCTCTTTCAATTCGCCGGTATGGTTCAACGTGGGCTGCGACCGCTTGGAGCCGGAATCCGACGCCCAGAACTGGCATTGGAACATGGAGAAAGGGCAAGTCGAGTTCACCGCGACCGGCTACAGCAAGCCGCAGTGCTCCGCCTGCTTCATCAATTCCATCAAGGACTCGCTCGACTCCATCCTGACGCTGGCCAAGACGGAAGGCATGCTGTTCAAGTGGGGCAGCGGCACAGGCACCAATCTCTCTCCGTTGCGCGGCTCTACGGAAGAGCTCTCCGGCGGCGGCTCGGCCTCCGGCCCGCTCAGCTTCATGAAGGGCTTTGACGCCTTCGCCGGCGTGATCAAGTCCGGCGGCAAGACCCGCCGCGCAGCCAAGATGGTGATCCTCAACATCGATCATCCGGACGTTGAAGATTTCATTGACTGCAAGGCCAAGGAAGAAGCCAAGGCCTGGGCGCTGATCGAGATGGGCTATGATGGCTCGTCGCCGGATTCGGAGGCCTACAGCTCCATCTTCTTCCAGAATGCCAACAACTCCGTGCGCGTGACCGATGAGTTCATGAACGCCGTGGAGCACGATGGCGACTTCTCCACCCGCTCGGTGAAAGGGCGGCAGGCGATGAAGACCTACAAGGCGCGCAACCTGCTGCGCAAGATCGCGCAGGCCACCTGGCAGTGCGGCGATCCCGGCATGCAGTATGACACCACGGTGAACAAGTGGCATACCAGCAAGAACACAGACCGCATCAACGCCTCCAATCCGTGTTCGGAGTACATGTTCCTGGACGATTCAGCCTGCAACCTGGCTTCGCTCAACCTGATGGAGTTCCTGGGCGGCAACGGCGTGTTTGACGTTTCCGCCTACCGCCATGCCGTGGACGTGCTGATCACCGCGCAGGAGATCCTGGTGGACAACGCCGGCTATCCCACGGAGATGATCAGCCGCAACTCGCATGATTACCGTCCGCTCGGACTGGGCTACGCCAACCTGGGCGCGCTGCTCATGGCTTCCGGCCTGCCTTACGATTCCGACGCCGGGCGCGACTACGCTGCCTGCGTTACCGCCGTCATGTGCGGCGAAGCTTATCTGCAGTCGGCGCGCATTGCCGAGCAGTGCCCCAAGCTGACTCCCGCTACCTCGCGAGTCTCCGAGCGCGAAGTCTCCGGCGGGGCCTGCCCCGGCTGGTACATCAATCGCGAGCCGTTCCTGGATGTGATTCGCATGCATCGGGCATCGGTGAACAAGATACAGAAGGAAAACGTTCCCGCCAACCTGTATGAAGGAAGCAAAGATTGCTGGGACCAGGCCCTTGCACTGGGCGAGAAGATAGGCTATCGCAACTCGCAGGTCACCGTGCTGGCGCCCACCGGAACCATCGGCTTCATGATGGACTGCGACACCACAGGCATTGAGCCCGATCTGGCGCTGATCAAGTACAAAAAGCTGGTGGGCGGCGGCATGATCAAGATCGTCAACAACACCGTCCCGCAGGCGCTCTCCCGGCTGGGCTACAAGGCAGAGCAGGTCAACTCCATTGTCAGCTACATTGACTCCACCGGGACCATCGAGGGCGCGCCCGGTATCAAGGACGACCACCTGCCGGTGTTTGATTGCAGCTTCAAGCCGCAGAAAGGCACGCGCAGCATTCACTATATGGGCCACGTCAAGATGATGTCGGCGGCGCAGCCGTTCATCTCCGGGGCCATCTCCAAGACCGTGAACCTGCCGGAAGCGGCCACGGTGGAAGACATCATGGAGGCCTACATCCAGTCGTGGAAGATGGGCCTCAAGGCCGTGGCCATCTACCGCGATGGATCCAAGAAGGCGCAGCCGCTCATGGCGGCGCACAGCCGCGAAGAGGCCGCTAAGCGTGGCACCCTGGCGGAGAAGACCAAACTCACGGCTAAAGACGAGGCCTTCCTCAAGCTCACCGAGGAGCAGAAGGCGCTGGCGCTGGCGGCAGTGCGTCCGCTGACCGTGCAGCAGCAGGAATCAGCGCCGCCGAGGGCCACGCGTCATCGCCTGCCGGACGAGCGCGCCTCCATCACCCACAAATTCTCCATTGCCGGACACGATGGCTACATCACTGTGGGCCTCTACCGCGACGGCACGCCGGGCGAGCTGTTTGTCCGCATGGCCAAGGAAGGTTCCACCGTCTCCGGCCTGATGGACTCGTTTGCCCTGGCCGTCTCCATGGCCCTGCAACATGGTGTTCCATTGAAACTTCTGTGCGATAAGTTTGCCCACAGCCGTTTTGAGCCCAGCGGCTTCACCGGCAACCCAAATATTCCGATCGCCAAGTCCATCATGGACTACATCTTCAGGTGGATTGAGCTGCGGTTTGTGACGGGCCAACAGTATGACCTGTTCGAGAACATGCGCAAGCCGGTAAGCCAGCCGGTGGTGCTGAACAATGATCTGGGAGCGCAGCCGCCCTCGGCTGCGGAAGTTTTGCCCTCTCCTGCGAAGCATGAAACATTTCCTCCCAAAGGAGGCATAGCCAATGGCCCCTCGGCCGACGATTCAACATTGAACCTGGTTGATCGTGGCGTCTACCACCCAGCCGATGCCATGAAGGGCGTCATTGACATGGGCGATGCCCCTAGCTGCCATGTGTGTGGAAGCATCATGACGCGGAACGGATCGTGTTATCGGTGTATGAGTTGTGGGAGTACGAGCGGGTGTAGTTAAAAAGGTGTCAGCATTCTCTCTGTCGGCAAAAATGACTTCCAGTCATTTTTGTTGACAAAGCTGCTACTCTGGATTATCCTCACCTTGATCGTGGTCACCGCGATTCTTGCAAGTTCTTTGAAAAATTTCTCCGCAGCAGAGCCCTCTCATGAGCGAGTCCGCTGTCAGATAGCGAAGGATGGCGGGCGTAATGCGGTGGGTGTTTCGGCACTCGTCGCGGTGGGTATTCAAACCCACCTATTTGACGCTGCTCGGGTTGTACTGTACCTCGTACCTCCCAGGTGGTTGGTCGGCCGTGTACGTCTGTACGTAGCGGCACTGTAACGCAGTGGAGTGAGTTTTCTGGTTCGATTCGTGCCTACTCGGGAGTGTGCTTTGCGGCACGGCACAACTGTGCCGAGAAGGAGAAATTTATGAAAGGCGATAAGAACCTGCAGTTCTGCATGGATAGTCTCAAATCTTTGCAGAAACTGAGCGAATACGAACCGGAACAGAAGAGAGCACTGGAAGGCGCTCAAAAAGAATTGAGAGAGCTTCGGCGAAACGCCCGTCCTACTAGAGCAGAAATGTATCGAGTGGTCAGGCGGGTAGCAGAAGCAATTCTCAAGGTTTTTAAGGGCGAGTAAGTAATTATTCCGTGATTCGAGTTCCGAAGAAAACTCTTTCCAGAATCATTCAAAGAGCCTCATGGATCATGCAAAGGCTATACGCATAGCGCGAGCTCTCGTTGACATATCACAGCGTGAGCTCGCTAATCGTATATCAATGGATCCCAGCCTTGTCTCCATGTTCGAGAGTGGCAAAAGAACGCCCAGCTTAGCAACGTTGGAGAAGATATCAGAGGCTCTCGGCTTGCCATTTCATTTGTTTGCCTTACTCGGGACCGAACTCAAGGGGAAGAAAGCAGTAGCTTCAGAGGATTTACACCAGTTGGCTATTGGCCTTACAAGATTGCTGCTTCAGGGAGGCAGGGATGAACCACGAAAAGCCAGAAGTCACCGAGATCGAAAGACTAAACATTCTTAGTCCAAGCCGTCTGGCACACATTCTTGGTGTCGCCCCCGCAAAGCTGAATGAACTAGCACTGTATGTCGATTCCTACTATGATCCATTTGAAACTTTTGGCCGCCAAAGGCCATTTCAGAAGAAGCCGAACAAACCTCGAATAATTGACAATCCGCGCGGAGATCTGAAGAAAGCCCAAAGACGTATTTATAGAAAACTGTTGCGCCCAATATGCTTCCCTCAGCACGTATTAGGTGGGGTACCGAAGCGCAGCGTTTTGGACAATGCTGGGCTCCATCTAGGCCCTGATCTGCTCATCGCAATTGATGTCCGCAAATGCTTTCCAACGATAAATAACCTGCAGGTTTATCGTATTTGGCGGAATATTCTCGGCTGTTCTCCTCCTGTGGCAAAGCTCCTCACCAGATTGACAACTTTCAAGCGCCGACTGCCACAAGGTTCGCCAGCCAGCCCCTTGCTTGCCAACCTGTTTATCTGGTCAATAGATGCTCCGATTCGGCAGGCATGTGCCGAGAGAAATGTGGCCTACTCGACTTGGATAGATGATTTGGCGTTCTCAGGTGTTCGCGCTAGGGAGGTCATCCAGATTGCGGCATCCGTCCTGGCAGCACACGGTCTACGGCTTTCCCGCAAGAAGATAAGAGTCATGGGCCCACGACGTACGAAGTTGCTCACAGGAACGAGGTTGGGAAAAGACAAGGCGCGAGCGTCAAAAGACAAGCTGGCGCGAACCGCTTTTTATCCCTATACCCACCCGTTACGAAGCTGTGAATGGATTGAAATACGCGAACATACGTTCTGGCGTGAGCGGTGTTCTTACACCGCCAAGAGTGTGAGAACGCTCACAACCCAAAAATCAGCGGATTGCCCGCTAAAGCGGAGGATCTCGGCAGATCAT
>DATDGL010000241.1:0-104674 GCA_036522115.1 Candidatus Angelobacter sp. | reverse complement strand
GCACAAGTAGAGTCTGAGCTCAAGATAAGGTTGAAAGAAGACCTGTTCAGCAAGCTGTCCGGACAAATCGTTGCGGCTTTGGACGGTCCGATTATGCCCGTGCCGGCATGGAAGGTGGTTGCGCAACTTGTGGACTCCAATGGACTGGAACGTACTCTGAAGCAGTTGATTGCTATAGCCGGGGCAAAGCTGCCGGAGGGGATCAAGATAGACCAGGAAACTGACGGCGGAGTGAACTATTACAGCGTCCGATTCCCGGGTGGGCAAAAGCTGGTAAACGTGGAATGCGCCTTTGCTGATGGCTTCCTCGTAGTAGGCGGAAGCCACGCCACGGTAAAAGACGCCATTGAAATTCGGCGGAGTGGAAATTCTCTGGCCAAAAGCAGCGAATTCCAGCAGTTGCTGCCTCGCGAGCAGGCGAACGGCGCATCTGGCATTATCTATCAGGATTTGGGTAAGGTCATCGGACCTCTGGCTGAGGCGGCGCCTCCTGACCAGGCGCAACTGTTCGAGCTGATATCCAAATATGGCAAGCCCACCGCTACCAGTTTTTATGGGTCCGAGGACGCCATTCGTTTCGTCGGCAAGAGTAGCGGCCTTGATCCCAGTGCTTTGGTCATCGCTGCGATTGCCATTCCCAACCTGATGCGGTCCAAAGTTGCTGCCAATGAAGCGGCGGCCGCATCGAATGTGCGTACACTGATTGCCGCTGAAACCACATATTCGACCACCTATGTGAAACGGGGCTACGCTCCTGACCTGGCGACACTCGGTCAGCAACCTGACAGCACTTGCGCTGATGGACCGTCGGACAGCCATGCTTGTGCGATCGATTCCAATCTGGGCTGCTCTGAAACCTGGTGCTCTCACTCTGGTTTCAGGTTCAACATTACCGGGAGCTGCAAGGGCCAGGTGTGCGATGACTTTGTAGTTGTGGCCACTCCCGGCGATCCCAATGCGGGGCGAAGGAGCTTCTGCGCGACCTCAGACGGAGTGGTGCGTGGCCAGCGGGGAGATCCTTTGACCGAGCCTATCAGTGTGGCTGAATGCCAGTCCTGGGAGCCGTTGTAAAGGGAACTTTGGTCCCCGCTCCGGCGTAAATAGCTCTGGAAACGCGAAAATCAGAATTATCTGCCTTTCCCGTTAATAATCGCCTCTCCTCCTCGTCATAGGATCAGAGGAGCACCGCCAGATGCAGGCCATAATGCCGGTAACGCAGGCCAACATGGACGTAATCATCGGGAGTCAGAGCGCGCAGGGCCGGCTCGGGATCGAACGGCTTTTCGCTGATCACAAAGAATTGGTTTTCCGCGCAGCTTATCGAGTGACCGGAAACTCCACTGACGCTGAAGATGTTCTGCAAACCGTGTTTTTACGGCTGCTTCGCCTGGAGCAGACACCGGAAATCCACTACCTGCGTGCCTACTTGCACCGTGCCGCCGTGAACGCCGCTTTAGACCTGCTGCGCGCGCGCCGGGAAAACCAGAACGTGCCACTGGACGACCAGCCGGAAATCGAGGGAACGGAATCCACGAGCCGGCTTCAGGAGACCGGTGAACTGCGCGCCTGGCTGCGGGAGGCATTGAGCAGATTGAATCCAAGGTGGGCGGAGATGTTTGTCCTGCGTTTCATTGAGGACTATAGCAACCAGGAGATTGCCCGCATGATGAAGACCTCAGCGGCGGTGGTTGCGGTGGCCCTGCATCGAGCGCGTGCTCAACTCAGAAAAGACTATACGGCAAAAATGACGAGGATGAGAGGAACACGCTAATGGGCTACCAGGAAAATCCGAAGCAGAAATTAGAACAGGCAGTTGCTGCGCTCCGCCAGGAGCAGCCCGACGCAGGCAGCATGAAGGCTGCGGAAGATCGCGTGTGGCAACAACTGGCGGCGGAGATGCAAACCGGCCGCAATCCGCAACTCGATTCCATTCGCGGCTGTGATGACGTGAAGGCCCTTCTGCAACTGCATCAAGCCGGCACTCTTTCACCCGCCCGCGCCTTGCTCATGCAGGACCATCTGCACGAGTGCCCCGCGTGCCGCCGGGAGGCGGAAAAGGCGAAGAGGGGAGCAGGGCTGGCGCCGTGGAAGCAGGAGCTGCCCAAAGCTCGACCACAACATTTCCGCTGGATGATGGCGGCGGCTGCGGTCATCGTCCTCGCTGTAGGGGCTTATGTAATCCAGGACAGAATGGCGGTGCCCGGTGGAAGCCGTGCTCGCGTCGAAGAAGTGAACGGCACTTTGTACCTGGTGAGCCTGGCCGGCGAGAAGCCGTTGCCCGTGGGAGAAGAAATCAACGAAGGACAAAGCGTCCGCACGCCCAGCGGGTCGCGAGCCATGCTCCGCCTTCGTGATGGCTCTTTGGTGGAAATGAACGAACGGGCGCAGTTTTCAGTCGGCATCCGGCGCCAGGACACAACCATCCATCTGGAGCGCGGCAACATCATCGTCGAAGCTGCCAAAAGACGCACCGGACATCTCTATGTTGCCGATCGGGACTGTCTGGTATCAGTGACGGGAACTGTCTTTTCCGTCAATAGCGGCATCAAGGGTTCGCGCGTCTCGGTGATTGAAGGCGAGGTCCGGGTGGCCGAATCGGGAGACGTGCATATTCTCCATCCCGGTGATCAGCTCTCCACCAACGCCAGTGTGGGCGCTGTCCCCCTGCAGCAGGAAATCTCCTGGAGCCAGAACGCTGATAAACATCTGGCCCTGCTGGCCGAACTGGTCCACTTCCAGAACAAGGTGCAACAGAACGTTCGGGTTCCGGGCCTGCGGTACCAGAGCAATTTGCTGCCGTTGCTGCCGCAATCCACTCTGCTCTATGCCGGTGTGCCGAACTATGCTGATGCTATTCAACAGGCCGATCAACTCTTCCAGCAGGAACTCCAGGAAAGTGCTGTTCTGCGCGAATGGTGGCAGCAGGCGCAAGCCCATCGCAACGGCCCTGATCCGGAGGATGTCTTACAGAAACTCCACGAACTGGGACAGTATGTGGGAGACGAGATCGTCTTCTCCGTGGGGATGACCGGAGGGCATGCTTCGCCTTTGGTTATTGCGCAGCTACAGAAGCCGGGTCTCAAGGAATTTATTGCCCAGCTCATGGCGCAGCGCCCACCCAAGGACCACGGCCCCGGATTGCGGGTATTGGCTCCGCAAGAACTGATGAGCGCGCAGGGAGCGGGAAGGGAAGGAATGTTGGTCCTGGTGCGCCCGGATCTTGTGGCGGTATCGCCGGATTTGTCCACGTTGCAGAATTTTAATGCGCAATTAAGCCATGGCGGAGGAGGGTTTTCCAACACCGGGTTTGGCCATCGCTTGCAACAAGCCTATGCTGGCGGCGCCGGACTATTGTTTGCAGCAGACCTCCAGGAGATGGAGAAGCGCCAGGCCTCTAACGATGTCTTCCAGCAGACGGGCTTCGCCGACCTGAAGTATCTGATTGCCGAACGCAAAGACGTTGCCGGACAGACTGTGAACCGCGCCGAACTTACTTTCAACGGACGGCGTCACGGAATAGCTTCCTGGCTGGCAGCGCCGGCGCCCATGGGTGGTCTGGATTTTGTTTCACCCAATGCCGGAGCAGTGGCTGCTGGAGTATTCAAGAATGCAGGGGCGCAGTTTGATGACCTTGTGAACATTGCCGGCGCCGCGGACGCAAATTTCGCCATTGACCTGGCTGACGCTCAGGTCAAGACCAAAATCAGGTTTAAAGAAGATCTGGCAAATACTCTGGGCGGAGAGTTGGTGCTGGCGCTCGATGGCCCGATTTTTCCCACGCCTTCATGGAAGGTCATTATTGAGGTGTACGATCCTGGCCGGCTGCAGCAGACTTTCGAACAGCTTATTGCCGACGTCAATGCCAAAGTGGGACAAACCGGCTTGCTTACATTGGATAAACAGGAGCAGGATGGGCTCGCCTATTACACGCTGCACTCTACAGATGAGCACAAGGTTGCCGAAGTAGACTACACTTTTACTGATGGCTACCTGGTGCTCGGCCCCAGCCGCGCCATGGTCATGGAGGCCGTAAGAATTCATCAGAGCGGAAACTCGCTGGCCAAGTCGGGTGAATTTCATGCTCTGCTGCCGGCAGATCACTATGCCAACGTTTCCGCGCTGCTCTACCAGAACCTGGCCCCGGTGATAGGGCCTATCGTCCAGCAGTTGACGCCCAGCCAGCTACAGTCGTGGCAGGTATTGGCGGCAGAAACCAAGCCCAGTGTGGTGTGTGCCTACGGAGAAGAGGATGCGATCCGGGTGGCCAGCAACAGCCGTCTCTTCGGTCTGGACCTGAATACCTTGGCGCTTTCTTCGTTGCTCAAGCTCAGCCATCTTCCACAGAAGCAAATGAACGGGCTGCAACCGATGAGAAATTGACTAGGTGTGTTGAATGATTTTCGACCAAAATTCGTGGAAGCCCCGGACTCTTAGTCCGGGAAACGGATTCTTTAGAATCCTTGAACATTGCAGTCCTCATAGGTTCGGGCCTTTAGGCCCGAGCTTCGATAATTCGCTCTTGATAGATCAAACCATTTGCGCACCGATAGGCTTTGCCTTTGATTTTCAATTACCAAGTTACTAAATTACTAAATTCTCAGGCGACGCCGTATTGCCTGTCCGACCTAAACAAACTTCGCGCAATGGAAGGCCTTGATAACTAGCAGTGGCTCCCATTATTGAACTCGAGGACCTGGATGTAAGGCTGGGCGACCGGCTCATTTTAAATCGCCTGAGGGGAACTCTCTGCGGACGATGCATCGGCCTGCTCGGCCCGAACGGATCGGGAAAATCAACCCTGATTAATACGCTCCTGGGATTCTATCCGCCTGCTGGTGGTACCGCGCGGTTGTTTGGGGAAGACATTCGCGGAAACATCAGGCGGCTGCGCTCCATGATCGGCTACATGCCGGAAACAGACGCGTTCATCGCTGATATGAGCGGAGTCCATTTTGTCCGCTACATGGCGGAAATTTCCGGTCTGCCGTCCGAGGAAGCCATGGAGCGCGCTCACGAAGCATTTTTTTATGTTGGTCTGGGCGAGGCGCGTTATCGCAAGCTGGGCACCTATTCTCTGGGTATGAAGCAGCTTGCCAAGCTGGCCCAGGCCCTGGCCCACGGGCCGCGCCTGCTGCTGCTGGATGAGCCCAGCAATGGACTGGATCCCCAGGCCCGGCAACGCATGTTGCAGTTGGTGCGCGAGATTCGTGACGCCGGCGAGGCCAGCATCCTGATTTCTTCCCACCTTCTCCACGATATTGAGGAATGCTGCGATGAGGTGCTGATCTTGAAGGAAGGCCGGATTGCAGCGCTGTGCAATCTGGAGGAGGAGCGCAAAGCCAATCGCAAGTTTCTGGAGCTGGAAGTCAACCATGAGAACGGCTTTCTCCAGGCCATTCAAGGCTTGGGTTGCGAATGCGCCAGCTTCGGCGGGGGCAGGCTGAAGATCGTCCTTCCGGAGCACGTTGAAGTTCGCCAGTTGTACCGGCTCGCGGCGGAACAAGCCGTCCAGATTCGGCGCATGAATTTTCGCCGCGACTCGTTGGAAGATATTTTCTTCAAGGCCATGGAAGGGAAGCCGGCGGCAGCGAAGGGCGGCGTAAATGGCAGTCTATAAACGCAGATATAGGGTCTATCAGGGCAGCCTCACTCCGGCATGGTCAAGATTTGCCGTGCTTACGCGCTACTCTCTCAGTTCGCTGTTTCGTTCCCGGCTGTTTACTGGCTACTTCGTTCTCTGCTGTATTCCTCTGCTCGTGGGCATCACTTACATCTACTTTGCCCATAGCCAGTTAGCCCAGGCAATGTTCGGCATACGGGTAAACGGCTCATGGGGAATCAACAATACCTGGTTTGCCATTATGCTCCAGGTGCAAACCGGCCTGGGTTTTATTATCGTGGCTTGGGCGGCGCCGGGAATGATCACTCGGGACCTTGCTAATCAGGCTCTGCAGCTCTACTTCAGCCGTCCGCTCACCCGTATCGAATACATTGCAGGCAAGATGGCCGTGCTGGCCTTCCTGCTCTCTTGCACCACCTGGATTCCCAGTTTGTTGCTGTTCGGGCTTCAGGCGCAGATGGCCGGCAACGGCTGGGGCTGGGACAATTTATTTCTGACCGGGGCAATTTTTATCTCCAGTTGGCTGTGGATTGCGGTGATTTCGCTGCTGGCGCTGGCGCTCTCAGTCTTCGTGCGCTGGCGGATCGCCGCCACTGGACTGATCATCGGAATCATGTTCGTGCTGCCGGGGTTTGCCGAAGCCATCAATTTTACCCTTCAGACCTATTGGGGGAGATTGTTGAATATCTCTTACACCATTCGTGTTGTCTGGGCGCATCTGTTCCGCACGGAACCTCGCAACATGGGCGTAATATTCCAGAGCGAGATTCCTCTCTGGTCAGCCTGGGCTTCAATTCTTGCTGCTTGCTTGGTTTCACTCTTCTTGTTGAATCGGCGGCTCAAAGCCCGTGAGGTAGTGCGCGGATGACCAGCGACAACAAAATCACCTTCGAAAATGTCTCCAAGTTTTATGGTGAGGTGTTGGGCGTCAATCGCGTGAACCTTTCTTTGCCTCCCGGGGTTACCAGCCTGGTGGGACCAAACGGATCGGGCAAGACCACACTGATGAACCTGATGACCGGCCTGGTGCGCCCCACGCAGGGACGGGTTACCGTTTTGGGACTAACACCGGACAATCCGGAAGAGTTGTTTCGCCGTGTCGGCTATTGCACGCAATTCGATTCCTTTGCCCGGGGAGTGACCGGCTACGAGTTCATCTACCAATCGCTCATGCTGCGCGCCATCGGCAAATCTGAGGCCCACAAATTGACCCAGGAAGCGATTGAACGCGTCAACATGGCAGAAGCTGCCCATCGCAAAGTAGCTGCCTACAGCAAAGGCATGCGGCAGCGAATCCGTCTGGCGCAGTCCCTGGCTCATCATCCCACGGTGCTGGTGCTGGATGAACCTCTGAACGGCCTGGATCCCATGGCGCGGTCGGAATCTATTGCGCTTTTCCAGGCGCTGGGAAAAGGAGGCCTTCACGTGATCATCTCCAGTCACGTGCTGCATGAGGTGGACAAGATCTCCGATCAGGTTGTGCTCATGAGTTACGGCTACGTAGTAGCTGAAGGCGAGATTCATGGCGTGCGCAGCGAGATGAAGGAGCATCCCATGCAGATTCTGGTGCGTTGCTCCCGTCCCAATCTCTTGGCCTCGCGGCTCTTTTCTCAGGATCACGTGGTGGAAGCCAAATTGAGTGACGATCAAAAGGGTCTGCTGGTTCGCACGCGCGATGCAGACAGCTTTTACCTGCTCTTGAACCGCATTATTGTGGAAGAAGAGATGGCTCTTGAGGCCGTGGCCCCGGCCGATGATGATGTGAATTCCCTTTATCAGTATTTGATCGGCGGCGGAGGAGGTACAGTGTGAGCCGAATTGCAGCGTTAAGAAAATTCCTGGGCGAGGCTCCCTGGCATTTGTGGACGGCACAAGTGGCTGCCATCCTGCGCATTGAGTTAAGCCGAAATTTGCGCCATCGCCGCGCTATCTGGCTCTATCTGCTGTCCGCCGGTCCCGTCGTGCTGATTGCCGGCCATGCCATCCAGAGTCCTTTCGGTCGCCATTGCAATCTTGAAGGAGACACGCGGATCCTGGCCTGGCTTTTTCAGTTCGTGTATCTGCGCGTGGTAATCTTTTTCGGCTGCATGGGATTATTTACCTGGCTGTTTCGCGGCGAGATCGTGCAGAAGAGTTTGCACTATTACTTTCTGGCGCCTGTACGCCGGCAAGTGCTGGTGGTAGGCAAATTTCTCTCCGGGTTGGCCACCGCGGCAATCATCTTTGGCGCTTCCATATTACTGTCATTCACCTTGATGTATGTCCACCTTGGCTCTCCAGGAGTCGCCTACGTCCTGCACGGACCGGGCCTGGGCCAGTTGGGCGCCTACTTGGGCGTCACCTTGCTCGCTTGCCTGGGATACGGCGCCATATTCGTCACCCTGAGCCTGTTCATCAAGAACCCCATTATTCCCGGAGCATTTGTATTCCTTTGGGAAACCTTCCATCCGGTTTTTCCCGCCTTCCTGCAAAAGCTCAGTGTGATGTTTTATCTCCAGCAGTTGTGCCCTGTCTCCGTCCCTCCGGAAGGAGGCATGGCGCTCTTCACCGTGATTGTGGAACCAGTACCCGCCTGGGTCGCCGTGCCCGGCCTCCTTTGCCTGAGCGTGGTGATGCTGGTAATTGCCTGCCTGCGGATTCGCAAGATGGAAATCAGTTACTTGGCGGATTGAGCCAAGAGTTTAGTTTTATTGGCAAGGCTGCTGCAGATAAAACAGGCATTCAGAATTTGTGAGCTTTCTGTGCACATTGTGCTCGGCAAAGTCGACCAGTCGAGCAATATCATGTGCGTATATGCTCAAGCGGCGCCCCGAAGGGTCAGAAATGGCCAGGAGGCCTCCATCAGGGCTCACCGCTGATATCCAATGCGAGTGAGGTTCCAAGTCTAGTGCATTCAGATCAACTCGTTGACCTGATTCCACGTCAAGCACTGCAAACTTCTTTTTCTGCTCTTCTGTGACCACGGCGAGCAATCTGCCGTCATGGGTGAAAGCCATGTCGTAGATGGACCTATGGCGTCTACCTGAGAGCCTGCTGAAGTGATGATCAGATGATAATTTCCAGATCGTCGCATTGCCTTCTGCATCGAGGGCTGCCAGTTTCTGTGTATCCCTGCTAAAAACAATCTTGCGGATTTCACCCAGGTTCCCGCTTGGCAAGTCTCCGAGGGGCGTCGCCTTGCTTGGCGTCACCTCGTACAACGTTATATCCCCGGTTGTCGATCCCAGAGCAAGTAGCGTTGCGTCTTTACTGAACCCGGCCGCAGTCACAGGACCAAAAAAGCGAGGCGCCAAGAACAACGGTTTTGCTTTCGAACAATGAGCGTCCCACACATGAACCCAACTGGTTTTGCCAATGGATTCCGTCGAAGGGTTATGACCGGCTAAAAGAAGTAGCTCGGCATTGGCGCCCAAAGAATTGAGATAGATTGTGTCACTATCGCGGATATTGCAGAGCTGTGGCTGCCACGTTTTCACTTCCCACAGTCGCGTGGTTCCATCGCTCGTGCTCATGGCGATAAGTTGGCTATCCTCGCTGAACACTGCCGAGACCACATAACCCTTATCTGCTGTCAAGCGGGCTAAGTGTTGGCCAGACTCTATGTCCCATATGTCGAGCTCCTTTGGAACGCCCTCCGCTAAGGTTATGATCTTGGTGTTATCGTAGCTGAATTGAGCGCGAGAGATATGCCGTTTGTCCACCATGACTTCAATCACTGGAAGGGCCTTGGCTTTCCACACGGCCCTCCGAAGCATCGTTTCGGCTTGGTTCTTGATCGGAATGCTCTTCGCGGCCTTGAAAGCGTAGAGTGCTAGCCATACGCTCAAGTTGCTGTCCCTTTCCAGGTCTTGGCCCGCCTCCTTGGTCAATTGCATCGACAATGCATCGCCTGCAACTTCGGATGCCGGAAATGTTGCAACTTCCGGTACCTGTACGGGCGCGGGCGGATCTGCCTCCGAGGCAACCTTCAATTTCTCGTTTTCCTGCTTTACCTGATTCAGCGAGTTTTCTAAGAGCCGCGAGTGCGCTTTTTCGGTCTGTAGTTGTTGAAAAGCATCATCGCGCTCCTTGGTCGCATGCATCGCATTTTCACGGTCCGTTTTGAGACTTTCGTAGATCGATCGATCTTGTTGTTGTGCGGCTTGCCGAAGGCGAATCGCCATTTGCCGGTTGCTCTCAGCTTCAGCGCGTAGCTCCTTCGCAATCTGTAGATTGCCGTTGACTTCGGCACGGGCAGCTTCAGCATCCCGCCGTACGGCCTGGGCCTCATTTTCTTTGGATTGGGCAAAAAGCTTGGCAGTTTCAGCGTCTCGGCGACCGGCCTGGGCCGCGGCGGCGTTGGCCTCGGCCTGCCGCTCATTCTCTTTCGCCTGACGCCGCTCCATCCAGGCAAAGGCGGCCGCACCTCCCGCACAAATCAAGGCAGCGAGGAGGAATATCGCCATATGATGTAGACGGCGGGCGGCACTGGCCTGATCTGCGGCGCGACGCTTTTCCAGTGCCGCTACAGCATGGGCCCTTTCGGCTTCGAGTTTCAATTGAGTTTGTTGCTGGGCCAATTCCCGCTGCTCGGCTTCCCGTTCTTTCCGTGTCATTTCCGAGCGGGCTTCGATACTCGCCTGCAGGAATTCACGCAATGGAGACGGCGCCTCCGGGGATTGGGTTAGCCATTCCTCGCCTTGGGCCAGACGCGCCCCTTGCAGTAGCGCACCCTGGTCACGCTTCACGCTCTCCCATTCTTCTGCCGCCTGCACCAGCCGGCGCTCCAGCCGGAGTGAATCGCGCTGCACAGCGATCCACTCGCGCAGCCTCGGCCATTCGCGGATCAATGCCTCGTGCGAGACCTCAACAAATGTTTCCTGCTCGGAGCCCCCGGTAGAGATCAACCGACTGGAGGCCAGACGGGCCAGCAACTGCTCCACATCTTCGGCTTCGCCTAAAGAAAGCAGGTTCATCTTGGAGACGCGCCGACGAGTATCGTTACCATTGCCCGCAGACGTGTCTTCTCCAAAGTGGACCAACTCCAGGAAGATTCTTTGCGCCAGTGACTTCAGCCAGTCGTCGCCTAAGCTCAAGTAGATCTGATCGGCATGTCGGCCCAATGCTCCGCGCAAGCGCCCAATTTCGGCATATGCCTGGTTGGTTAGCGTACACCCAAATCCTCCGCACCTTTCCCACAACTGGCCTAGCGCGTGCTCCAGCAAGGCCAAGTTGCCAGGCTCTGTGCCGACCTCCTCTAGTAAGCCGTCAATCAGCCCAGGTTCCGCCTGCGCAACCGCCAGTTGCATGCGCCGTTCCATGCTCTCCCGCAGTTGCTCGCGACTCATGCGTGGCACATTGTATAGATTGGTTTGCAGGCATCTGCTCAGTTCCGTGTGTTGCAGACACTGCGCATAAAAATCCGCGCGCAATGCCAGTACCACATGTACAGAAACGGCGCCACCTTGCCGGCTTGCGGCGAGAAGTGCATTGATGTAGCAGTCACGCATCTCGCGTTTGCTGGTAAGGGTGAAGATCTCCTCGAATTGGTCTACCACCAGCAGGACGCGCGTCTGCCCCGCTTTGGTTCTTTCTGCAGTGACTGTCGCCAAGGCGCTGACGGCGTTGCGCAGCGCATCTTTGTCGAGCGGAAACTTGTTGCGGCAGTCTGTGATGAATTCTGCCTGCTCTTTTAAACTCAACTCCGGCGCCAGTTGGGTGGCAAGGACTTCGGCCAGATAGTCAAAGGGAGCGCCCGAGGGACGAAACACCGCGATACGCCATGAATCCACTTCTGTACCTTCGTGGCAAAACCGGCCGGCTTGGAGTGCCGGGATGAGGCCAGCTCGAATCAGCGACGACTTTCCGCAACCCGAGTTCCCAACCACCGCCAATACCGAGGAGCGTGCCAGGCGTGCCAACAGTTCGCCGACCTCGAAATTTCGGCCAAAGAATAGCCACGCATCCTCCGGTTCAAACACTTGCAAGCTACGAAAAGGACTATGGCAGTTCCAGTAGTCTGCTATGAGCGAGGATTGCGACGAGCCGGGAGTCCTATTTTCGGGCGCTGAGGCATCGATTTCTGTTACTGAGGCGACAAACCTGTACCCTCTGCGGGGTATGGTCTGAATGAAAGACTTTCCATTTTGGCCATCACCAAGCGTCTTCCGCAAAACAAAGATGTTGTGGCTGAGGTTGCCCTCTTCTACAAAGCTTTCAGGCCACAGGGCCTTCATCAATTCATCTTTTTCAAGTACACGGCCCCTGTTTTGTACAAGAAATAGAAGAACGTCGAAGGCTTTCGGGGTAAGGGCAATCATTTCCTTGCCACGTCTGAGTACCCGTTGCGCAACGTCTAAATGAAACTCGGAAAATTCGTAAAAAAGCTCTGCCTGCTGACCCATGTATCAGTCTCGTGAATGCTAAAAGCTTGATTCTATAGCGTTTGGGGTATTGACACCCCAGGCGCCAATTTGGGATGTGACGAGCCTCTACCCGACACTCAGGATAGCAATTTTGGCCCCATTGACCTCCTCTTATCTAGTTAGTGCATTTCAGATGGATTTCGTTTCACAAATAACTCTTCTAATTGGCCCAATAGAGAACTTTGAGAACTAATTGAGAACTTATTAAAGACTTTGACGCTTTGTTTTTCCTACCCTAAGGCCCGAGTGGGGTGAATCAGGCAAACAGCCCCGCAACCGTCACAACCCTATATTCGTTGGAAATAAGCTGGGCCCGCGGTTCCAAGTTCAATATTTCGGAGAGTTTATGAAAACGATGATACGAGCTATTCTTTTCATCCTGGTCTTGTCGGCGCACGGTCTCTACGCTCAAGTTGCTGAAGACCAGGGTGATGGTCCTCCTTCGCCTAGTGGTCCTTCGGCCCCGGGTCCCACGAACCCGACAGGTATAAGCTCAACCGGCAGCGGCACGGTGAACACGGCCTGGGGCTACTACATCTGGCAGGTAGACCAAAGCATAACGACCACGACACTTACTTCTGAAACCGGCTTCAACACCCCGCCCGGCCTGGTACAAATCCCGGTAACTCTACCGAGTTCGACAACCATACACGAGGTGCACGGCAATATAAGCTTCGGCGTTTTCCAAGGGGGAACATGTGGGGTCGGCTCCATCATTGCCCAGGTGAGGGACCAGAATCAAAACGTGATTGCCGCTGTTGACCTGATCCAATTCGGTCAATCAAGCGCGAACGTATCCATTAAGGGAACGTTCGGCACTTCGCTCGCCGTCACATCGTTGCAATTGCAGTTTGATGTGGACCAGTGCGGAGCCCAAGTTGCGTCGTGGTCGCTCACCATGAGCTAAGCAATTCCAAAAGAAACTCAACGTTTTGTCCTTAAAGGAGGACACCATGCCAAGATCGATCAAAGTAAGAGTGACAATTTGTTTTCTCGCGTTTGCCATACTGCCGTTTTTTTCCGGCAAAGCACACGCCCAGTCGACTAGCGGCTCCGCCACTACCTCTTGGGGCAACTATGGTTGGCAGGTGGATCAGGCTCCGGTGACCACCACATTTACGAGTATCGCCGGCTTCCATACCCCTCCCGGCTTGGTGCAAATAGGGGTGAACCTGTCGCACGCGACTACCGTACACGAGGTACACGGCAACATTTCTCTCGCAACCTGGGCCGGCGGTTCGTGTGGAAACGGCTCGATTATTGCCCAAGTGTTGGACCAAAATCTCAATGCCATTGCCGCCATGAAGCTGCAGGTGTTTGGCCCTGGAACTACCAACGTTCCTATAACAGGCACATTCACCACACCGTTGCAGGTCACCTCGCTGTTCTTGCAGTACTTTGTTGATTTATGCGGCGCACAGACGGTTTCGGTATCCCTGGTGATGAGCTAGCCCTACTTCGATGAGTTGGTTCGACAGGAGACATATGATATGAAAGGTTTTTTTGATATGAAAGGTTTTTTCTCGCTTGCGGTTCTTGCGTGCATGCTTTTCAGCGTGCAACTGCGCGCCCAGGTTGTTCTGGGCAATGGAATTGACTATAACGGCGGCCCGATCATGAAGCAGCATCACATTTACTTGATCTGGTATGGCAACTGGACAGGTAACACAGCGCTAACCATCTTGCCGGACTTTTCCATCGGACTTGATGCCTCGCCGTACCTCAACATGCTCACTACCTACGGGGACAACCGCGGGGAGTCGGTTTTCAATCAGATGTCTCTCAATGGTCAGGCGTTCGCTTACTACACTCATGGGACAACGCTGGACGATACCGCCATTCACCACTTGGTTCAGGAAGTGACGACGACCGGCCCGTTCTTTACCGACCTCAATGGGATTTATCTTGTACTGACCAGTGCCGACGTAGATGTGGTCGTCGGCGATAATCCTCTTGATATCGGCACTGATGAGTTTTGCAAAACCTTTTGCGGCTATCACAGCCACACCGCAGTGAACGCCTTAGATCTCAAATACGCCTGGGTCGGTAATCCTGATCGCTGTCCAAACTTTTGTGGGACAGGCGCAAGTCCAAACGGCAACGCCGGCGCGGACGGGATGGCGTCCACAATCGCGCATGAAGTAGCGGAAACCATTACCGACCCCACGCCCAAGGGGTCCTGGATTGTAAACAGCCACCAACATGATGGTGAAGTTGGCGATCTCTGCAGGAAAAACAACTTTCGATTTGTGCCCCTCGGAAATAGGGAATTTTTCTTGCAGGGACTCTGGGTCAACGCTAGTGGCGGGTTTTGCGACCACTCCTTTGGAACACCTCCGGTGCCAAACCCGCCGCCCACAACTTCCATGGTGCGCTGGCTTGGCTCGAATGGGCTTCACTACATATTCAATGATCTGATGCAAGCCCCCTCATTCAGCACCCCTGAGGGAATACTCGGAATCATGTCGCTTCCATCACAGTCCAGCATGCACCCGATCTTCAGTTGTAACGTCACTGGCAGTCCGGCGTCCCAGTTCGTGTCACTCGACATAAATTGCGAAGGGCAACAAACCGGCGGTCTCGAGGGCTATGCTTTTAACAGCCCGGGATCAAATACCATAGCCGTCTACCGGTGCCGGGTAGGAGGCGATCACTTCGCATCCAACGATTCTGGCTGTGAAGGGCAGATCAACGAAGGGTTGCTGGGTTACCTCACTGCTCCGCCTCCTCCACCACCTCCACCACCTCCACCGCCACCACCGCCGCCACCGCCGCCACCAACATGCACCCCGCCAATGCCATGCTGTTGAACAAGGTAGCGTTGTTCTAGCTAAGGAAGGGCGACCTACGGTGGGCCGACTTTCCTAGCGAAAGGCTCGACGATATTTAGAGTTCTCGCGCTCTCGCGGCGCGGGCGAAAGGTGGGATAGCAAAGTGTCTAGTACCATAACAAAGAAGATCCTGCGACGGGTGGTGAAAACCAGGACTACTGTCCACGTATTGGTGTTGGCTTGCGCGCTGCCGACCGGCTCCCTCCTGGCGGAGACCTGCCAGGATCACGCGCCCAAGCAAACAGTCAGGATAAGGGCGGTGCCTGCGCCAATCCTCAGCGCTTCCATCGCGTTGCAACCAGGCATCGGCAATGCCCACGAAAACATAACCACCTCTTCGCCCCAGGCTCAGGCCTACTACGATCAAGGGTTGTCGTACGTCTATTCCTACGACTGGATTCACGCCGCGCGATCTTTTAGACAGGCTTCGCGTCTTGATCCACGGCTGGCGATGGCGTACTTGGGACTCAGCTACGTCCATTCAGCCCTCGGCAACGATGGCCTCGCCGGTGAGATGGTAATCAAAGCGAAGCAATTGGCTAGCCATGCCAGCGCAGGGGAGCACGTGAGAATCGCTCTTAGAGAGAAGCAATTGCAGGCGATGGAAGACGAGCGCAAAGGGCATGCTTCCTCCGTATTCGTGACGGCACTCGATGAAGCGCTTGCGAGCGACGGCCAGAACGTGAATCTCCTGCTGATGCGCGGCGTGGCTGCCGAAGGTTACGCTTCGGGCATCGGGCAACGCGGCCGGCAAGAGTCGATCGGTTACTACGAAAAGGTGCTTAAGCTTGAGCCGGATAACGCCGCGGCCCACCACTTTCTGATTCATGCCAATGAAATGGTAAACAACGTTCCTGAAGCGGTTAAGCACGCCGAAATCTATGAACGGTTGGCTCCCTCTGTGGCGCACGCACATCATATGTATGGCCATGACCTGAGGAGAACCGATCATGTGCCAGAAGCCATTGCTCAGTTTGAAGAAGCCAACAGGCTGGAAGAGGCCAATTACCACGCAGAACCAGTAACCCTTCTATACGACTGGAACTATCGCCACAATCTGAACCTGTTGGGAGCAACCTATGCGCAGGCGGGTCTCCGGGCCGCGGCGGAGAAGACGTTTAGAAAACTGGCCGAGTTACGCACCATTGGGCCGGCGGATGACCTATACAAGGCGCGCTTGGCCATGTTTTTGTTGCATGAAGGCCGCAGCCGGGAAACGGTGATTGCCGCCTCAGCGCTGCGCGACAGCGAGTTCGCTGTTGGAAGGCTGCTTGGGCATGCGCTTGCGGGTAGTGCATTCGCCCGCCTGCGTAATGTACAGCAGACGATGCTGGAGTTATCTCTGGCGGAAAAGGAAGCTGCTAGCCTCGATCCTGCCTGGCACGCCCTGGTGGCCTCCAACATAGAGATTTTGCGGGCTCAGGCCGACTTCCTGAAGGGGGAACGCGTACGCGCCTCCGCTCGGCTTCACCAGGAGGCAGTACAAGTGCGCGGACTACCCGGATCAGACGCTTGGTCGGACGCGATGTTTCAACTTCGGTTAATCGGTGAAATCGCGATCGAAGCCGGCGATTGGGAATTGGCAAGATTTGCGGCTCAGCAACTGCTGGACCATGCTCCTCTCTACGCAGGGACCCACAGCTTGCTGGCCCGCTTGGCCGAGCATGACGGCAATGCGCCACTGGCGATGCGCGAATCGCAACGAGTGAAGCAACTGGAGAGTCAGTGACGGTCTCGCGGCGCAGCTTTTTTCTCGGCGTCGCTGGTCTTTGCGTCGGTTTCTCAAATGGACGGCAAGGGATTGGGTCCGCCACGACTCGCGAGGAAGAAAGTTGTGCACTCATCCCCCGTTGGTCTCCGCCCATTGCTCTCGAGATGCCCCTGTCGGCAGCAAGCTCATGGATTACCCCAATAAATTGCTTCTACGTATTCAACCACCAGGAACTCTTTGATATTGCTGCCGGGGACTGGAGTATTGCCGTGAGCGGAACTGTCGGGCGGTTCCTGAAACTGAGCTTGTTGGATCTCAGTCAGCTCCGCCAAAGGGAAGTTACAAATACTCTAGAGTGCGCTGGGAACGGCCGTGCGTTTTTCAGGCCGGAAGTCGCCGGTGTTCAGTGGGAGCGCGGTGCGGTTGGAAACGCCACGTTCTGCGGCCCTCCACTGAGTGACGTTCTGAAATTGGCGAGGCTGCGGAAGGAGGCTAGGCACGTTGCGTTCACTGGAACAGATGGTTTCTCGCAGGCAAGCCGGCTATTCGTACGCAGCATTCCACTCGAAAAGGCTCTTGATCCGAATACCATCTTGGCTATGAACATGAATGGGCGACCTCTGAGCCGGGCGCATGGTTTTCCTGTTCGAGCTCTGGTTCCTGGGTGGATCGGCGCTGCTTCCGTAAAGAGAGTAAGCCAGATTGTTGTCTTGGAAGAAGAAGCGAAGGGAGACTTCATGCAGGATGCCTATCGCCTCCCGCTGGACTCGCACGCCGCGGCAGCGCCGCAACGTGACCCTTCGGTTGCTCTCACCAGTCTCCCCCTAAAATCGATCATCGCTCAAATCTCGGCGCCCAGGACACCCCATTGGTCTATAACGATCTCTGGCGCCGCCTGGGGCGGAGAGTTAGGGATCTCCAAGGTAGAGGTCTCGACCGATTTCGGAAAGAACTGGAGGAAGGCACGTCTTCGACGCCATGGCGCCAAGTATGCGTGGACATTTTGGGAATACCAGTGGACACCATTACGGAGAGGGCAATTCACAATCTTTGCCCGGGCGACCGACACGGCCGGAACGACTCAGATGGAAACGCCCAAGTGGAATCCACGTGGATACCTGTGGAACGGTTTCGATCGCGTGCAAATAGTAGTTGAATAGCAGCTTCCTCGCTCAGCCGAAGCTGGGATCTTGCGGCCTTTGCGGCGACAGAAGGTCCTCACCGGACCGCAGGGGAACTAAGTCCGCCGGACGCTAATCGTCAGTTGCCGTTGTCGTGCCTTGACCCAAGGGAGGATCAAACGCCTGCCATCCGGCAAGTTCTTTCGATTGCCATTTGGGAGTAAGATGGGCCGCAGATGACGAAGCAATTCTCCACAGATCAGGTGGTGGTCGTTACTCCCGATGGAGGAGATCCTTATCCTCAAGGGCCGAGCGGAGCTGGGCTCTGGGTCTTCCGCAGTGGCAACTTCAATAACAACATCCAATACAATCAGATTGCCCAGTTCTTTCCTGCAGTTTTTGACGCGGGGTCGGCTGAAAATCAGAATTGCGTCTATTCGAACTGGCAGGAAAACGGCGCAGTCTCCTACACCGCATGGTGGGACCCAGCGGTTTACTTTCCTCCGCAGGTGCCCACACTGCCCAATACTGTCAACCAGCCTTGTGTCTCCTGGCTGTGAACGGGACGAGATTGGCAAGACCATCCCCTGATGGTTCTCGATCTTCCAAATACTGCTGAAACCTGGCAAAAAACTGGTTAAAACCAGCAGAAGTGACAGCATTGTGACAGCACTTTATTGACTCCTCATCCGCACCGTGCAATTCTGAAAGTGTAGTGCCATCGCCCCAGGGCGAGCGGGATCTGTGGTCCCCGCAAAGGTCTTTGACAACTTAATAGAAGCAGTGCTGCGCTAATGAAACCGCAGCACCACCGACAGTCATTCTGACGGGAGGCAGACTTCTGCCGAGCCGAAATCCTGCCTGCCCCGGCTAGCCGTGGGAGCGGTAGCGAAGGATCTGCTGTTCGGGGTTACCTGTCAGCGCCCGCGCGTAGCCAATCCGCGGACGTAACCGGAGAGGTGTCTCGACCTCGCTAACTGCCGAGGTGCTGCGCGAAGGAAACCGCAGCGCCACAACCCCGACGCGCGCGCCTTTTGTTCGGCGCGTGTCGGGGTGGAAGGAGAGGTGTGTGTGATGGCTGGCGACCTGCATATCCTGTATGTATCCCGGATTTTCGGCCAACCGGGCTGGCGGTGGAGGAATCATTTCACTTCCTCCACCCATTCGTCCTCCACTTTTGCCCAATGTTTTCAATGAGGTGGAGGAAGTGGAGGAAGAGGACGAATCAGCCGGCTTTTGCTCTCAGGTCTACTAGGACGATAACAACCCAACGCCGATTTCGCTTAATTCTCCAGCATTCCTTCGTGTCCTCGCTCTTCCGTAGCCTGTCCTCGGAGGTGTAAGCCGAAGGGCCGCGGGCGAAACCCTGCCTGCCCGGCCAGCGTGGGAGCGGTAGCGAAGGATCTGCTGCTCGGGGAGATGTAATCGGCGCTTGCGAATAAAATCGCAAGCGCCGCAGGAGAGGTGTGTCCATGCGCGTCAATTGAATCGCGGGTGCATTGGGAAGCAGTGACAACCACGCGATTCCGCAACGAAAAAGGGTTCTGCAACCGATTCTGCAAAGGGTTTTTCTTTAGTTCTCAACAGGATGCGCGGAATGTACGGAATCTGCCCTCATTTTGGCAATCGTTTGCTGAAAGGTAACTAATTGTTGGTTATAACCGTCGCTGCGTCAGCACGATAGGTAGCTGCTGTTCTGGCAAAAACTTGAATTGGCGTAGGTTGTAGCGACGTAGCACCCGCCCAAAAGGTTCTTCCTTGTGCCTCAGTATGCGGTTTTGGTTTTGGTTTTGCTTTTGCTTTTGGTTCCGCTCTCCCCTGCAACCTTTAGCCTATGTTCTTGGTTTTGGCGTTAGCCCAGGGCCAAGGAGCGCGGTTTCGGGGTCTTTTGCTGACTACTGAATACTAAGTACTAACTACTGCCTTCCTCCCGTACTCGGACGTATAGCTCAGCTTGATCTCGCCGCACTTATGCTGCTCGTCGGAATAAACGACGCAGCTATCGTAAGGCCGGGAGTAAACGTGCAGGCTCACGGCTCGCTGGCCAAACTCCGCCGGGTTATAGACTTTGTGGACCGGCTCTTTGGGATCCACGGCCGCCGGAGATGTGGCGTTCATCTCAATGATGTCTGTCGGCACGATGTCGCAGGTTCCTGCCTTCAGGTCCTGGCAGATCACTTTGTAATTTTGGATGAGAAGCCGGCCGATGGGCGCTGCCATCCAGCAATTCTGGTCCTTATGATTGTGGATTGAGCTGATCTGGCCTACATCCCAGCAGATGGCGATCAACTCGTAAAGAGCGGTCTTATCAATCAAGTTGCGCGTGTAGTGCTGGCCGTCCCAGATCAGGTATGGTTCGATGGATTTTGGGTCAACCGGTGAGTTGCGCAACAATTCGTGGACGGGGCCGATCTGGAGAAAATCGTTTTCCTTGCAACATCGAAGCCTGGAAACAAATTCTTGAATGGCGATAGCAGACATGTGCTCCCCTTTTGAGTTACAGAATATTGTAGCGAAAAGCCAACGGAAGTTTTAATAGTTCATATTGAAATTGATCATGTGCCAATGAATTACGAACCAGGTGAATGCAGTGCAAGCCGCCGCGATGAGCAGATTCAACCAGCGGACGCCCTTCCAGAGATTGCGGCCACTCCACATCCGCAGAGTGGCCAGGATCACCAGCAGCGTGCCCACGGCGCCGATCAGGCCCACAGCTTGCAGAGTCAACAATAACGGATCGAGTGTGCCGTTCAGAAAAGCAAGCTGGTCGGTCATGGAGATGGTTGCAACCAACGCCAGCACAAATGTCAGATCAATGGCGCAGATCAGCTTGATAGCCAGCCGCCACCGCCGTTGCTCCGGCGTCAGGTCCAGCTTGAAGCCATAGTGCCGCCGAACCACCCAGGCGACCGGCCAAAATAACAAGGTGAGACCCAGAATGCTCAGGCTGAAGCAGATCAACCATCGGTTCCATGGATAGCCATCCAGCAACCCGACCCGCTGGTAGATGATGGCAGGGAAGTTGATTCGAAGCTCCAGTTGTCCATTGGCGTCCTTTTGAAACGCAATGCGGTCCTGGCCATTCACTTCACGGTAGAGCAGCGGTTCGATTTCGCGCCAGCGCCTGGTTTGGCCGTTCAGGTCTTGAAAGGGAAAGATCTTGATGTCTCCGTCCGGTTCAGCGGCTACGTGAACCTGATCAAAAGCATTGGCCGCACTGAGCAATGTACTCTGCGCCCTTCTGCTGGTCATGTAGTAGCCGGAAACAGCGTTGGCGTCGGCAGCGGCAGTGGAGGGCGCGTGAATATCCGGCGGAGTGAAGGGAAAGTAGCGGTCCAAAAAGTGCTTCCAGAGAGCGCTGCGCGGGCTGTTCTCGCCTCTTCCGGCAGAGTTATAGGAAACAAAGAAACCCACGCCTGCATCCAGCACCAGGTGAAGATCGCTGTGAAAGTAGAGGGTATCGCCGCCGTGACCGATAATCCGATGTCCGCTCCTGGTCTCCTCATAAAAGCCCAGGGCCATGGCGTTCAACCCAGGATTAAAGCCGTTCTGGCGGGAATGCATCTGCTGCGCGATCTCCGGGCTGAGGATTTGCGCGCTTTCAAATTTTCCGTCCTGAAGGTGCGCAATCATAAAACGCGCAAGGTCCGTGGCTGACGCGGATAAACTGCCGGCGGGTGCGGGTTCGATCACCTCAAAGGGCCTGGACTTGCCGGAGCCAAGTTCGTAGCCATCGGAGAGGAGAGACTTTAGCTGCCCCGGAAGCGGTTGGGCAAAACTGGAGTGCTCCATGCCCAGGGGACGGAAAATATTTTCCGTGACGTAGTCATTGAACGGCTTCCCGGAAGCGCGCTCCACAATGTATCCGGCAAGAGTAGCGGCATAGTTCGAGTAGGCGGGCACTGCCCCCGGCGGGAAAATCCGCCTGGGCATGTGTTGAACCAGATAATCCCTGAGCGGCGGGAGAACCGTTCCTTCAGGAACAAAGAGTTGTTTGACGGTCTCTTCAAATCCGGTGGTATGGGTCATGATGTTGCGCAAGGTAATGGGTTGCGGATAGGTGTCCGGAATTTTGAAGTCCAGATATTCGTTCACATCATGGTCCAGATTGAGCTTGCCTTGCTGCACCAACTGCATCACGGCCGTCCAGGTAAAAAGCTTGGAAATGGAGCCGGGACGAAACAATGTGGTGTCAGGAGAGACAGGCGTCTTTTTATCAACGTTCGAGTATCCGTAGCCTTTGGCAGCTAAGACTTTGCCATCTTTCACCACGCAGACCACAGCGCCGGCAATGTTCTCCCGCTCAAGCTGAAGCGGGAGGAAGCCGTCCAGAAAGGCCTCGATGTCCGTGGCGGTCATCTGGTGCGGTGTCTCCTGCGCTTTGGTTTCGCCGGCCTGCGGGACCTGCGGCGGCGCAGCCGGCAGCTTGGTCTTTTGAGCGGCAGCGGCAACACCACAAAGAAGCGTGAGAGCGGCGATTCGGAAACGATAAGCAATGCGCAAGGGAGCTCCTTGGAACAGGGATAGCAAAGGCAAAATCTTAAACCACGAAGGACACAAAGGACAGAAAACAGCAACGGTAAAGGCAACACCCGCCACGGAGACACAGCGTAACGGAGCCACAACCAAAATCAAAACCGCGCCACGGGAGGCATGGAGTCACACACGGAGAGAAGAGCGAGGGCACGGAGAAATTCTAAAATTGATTTTCAGAGGGAACAGCAGATGTAGGCCGTTGTGCCGTGTCCTGTCAGGGCCTGATTTTCACTGGAGTACCCACGGGCACGAGTTTCCAGATCTCTTCAATCTCAGCATTGCTGACGGCGACGCACCCGTCTGTCCAATCCGTCTCTCGATGGCGGGAGCCCAGCCACGCGTATCGCGGCATCAGGCCATGAATCATGATGTCCCCGCCGGGAGCAACCCCCAACTTGCGCGCGCGCTCCCGGTCGGCAGTGTTGGGATAGGAGATTCTCAGGGCGAGATGAAATTGACTGTGAGGATTCTTGCCGCTGATGACATAATTGCCCTCCGGCGTTTTGTGATCGCCGCGTTTTTCCTTGGCTCCCACAGGCGCGGTTCCGAGGGCAACGCGATAGGTTTTGAGCGCCTGGGAGTGATGCATCAGTGTCATGGTGCGCTTGGACTTCACAATCACGATCTGATCAACTTTGGCTTCAGGCGTACTTTTGGCGCTACTGAAGGGAGCTATGGCGATTATCAAAATGAGCCAGGGCAAAATGAATTTGCACGTCTCCCGCAGAGCGCACAACCTATAAGAGTGTTTTAGGTTGAGGCGAAAAAATCCATCCTGCTGCCAATCAGCGCGAGAAAAGTTGGAGTCCATAAGCAGTTGTCCTCATTCGAATTTCCAGGAATAAGAGATAAATTAGGAGTCACAGGGAGATGTCAGCGGCGTGTGAAACGATTGTCAGAAAAATGTAGGCGTACTCAGGCGGTCATGCGCGCGATTACTGGAATTTTATTGGGGTTTCAGCCACCTCTTTTCTTAAATGAACGGTATTGCCTGGTCCTGGGAAGAAAAAAGCCGGATTCCGTTGCGGAATCCGGCTTGCTGTTCGGGTCTTTTGCCGCGAACGTTATTGCGGGCTGAGACCGCTGGGCTGAGCGGCGGGCGCAGTTGCAGCCGCTGCGGAGGAAGATTCGGAGTTGATCTTGACTGTGGCCATGATGCGATCCAGTTTGTCGAACAGGTCTGAGTAGTCGAGGGTCTTGGAGGTCACGCGTCCCTCTTCCACTCCCATCGCGAACTCATAGCATGTGCCACCGCTGCCATCATGATTGGGTTCGAAATGGTGATAGTACTTGACGTCCTCCTGCTCGGTGGCATTTTCCACTTTGGAGAACTCGACATCGTGGATGCTGGTCTTTGAAGGAATCGACCCATCATTGGAGTCGACGGGCGAGTTACCGGCAACGTCTGACGGATCAGGAACAGCAAATTGCCGGCATTGCTGTGCAGTCAGCGCCTTGTTTGCGCTCACATTGAAGAACGAGGTCGAGGCGCCGCTCGGCATCTCGATGGTCGCCAGGGTGACGCCGCCAGGTTGCACGAAATTGGTCGGCACCGATTCCGGTAAATTTGAGGTCGTGCCGTCCTGCGCGGGAGTCGTCAGGTCGAACTCGCCTGGAAACCGGAACGAGATCCCGTACGTGCTGCTGGTGTAAGCAACGGTGCGTGCCCGTCTGACCACCGGTTTTTTCTTCGCCGTTACCGCTGCTTTTTCCGGAACGGTGACCGGGGGATGGACTGCAACCTGACCCTGGTTGGTCTGGCTGGAAGAACTCGCGACCTTGTCGCCGTTGCCCTTTGCCTGGGTGCAGCCGGTCAGGCTGATGAGGATGCCTATTAGGACAAGAAGAGTTGTTATCGCAAGAACCGACGCGCCAAGCTGTCGCAGGAGTTGGAAAGCGCCAAAGCTGTGCGTTGTGCTCTTTGAATTGAATGATTGTAGTTGGGCCATGGTTGATTCACCTCCGCTGCTTAACGCAGCACTCAGGCTTAAGGCACGGCTTGAACCATTGCGAAATCTGCTGATTCTGAAAGACTTAGAGCAGGAATGAGCAACATAACGTTGTGGCGCACAGTAGACAATGTGGATGCAAAGACACATCTGCAATCGGGGTCATCCGGTCATCGGTGCATCGGGTCAACGGAAGAAAACCCAATGCCTCGCTGCGGTAGGCACCCACTGATTCCAAAGAGTTTAGCGAAGCAATCAAGTGGAGAGCGGGTGATCGGAAAGTACTGTTAACGAGTCGAGAGAACCGATGCACTTCTTGGCTTATAGGGAAAAATTTGCCGACAGATGGAATTCCTTACGCTGCTGCCAGCACAGGCGGAGCAGTAAGTCCTTTATTTTCAGTTAATGCGGAATGGCATAGAGGGTGCAATAGAAGATAACAGACGAAGTGGCGCGCATCGGGGCGCTTTCGAAAGGGATCTAACGGCCAGAGATCCATCGAAAGTGCCCCGTTGCATTTAGTCAGTTAGACTAACTGTATCTTTTCCCGCAGGTCGAGCCCGGCGCGGCGAAGAATGGCGGCAATTTCCTCATCATTGAGGCGGGTGGCATCGTATTCCACGCGAATGGTGCTCTCTTTTTCGTTCAGCTTGATCTTGCGCACGCCGTAGACCTCCCAGGCGTTATTGAGCGCCCACATCTCTCTCTCGCGAGGCGGGGTGCCGTATCTGAAAGCGACGTCAAGAAGCGTCATTTGATTATTTATTCCTTTCAATCTTCCAAAAATTTGCTGCCGCTCACCCCGTTTCACTTCGCCAAGGGCTGATCCGCCGCCCAAATAAGTCCGGTACGTAACCTGTTGGTGGACGGCTCCTTATCGTTTGAATCGCAAGGACACTCTAATATAGTCGAAATTAGGATAGGGTAGAACTGATGGGAGTTGAGCAGCCAATTCTGGATCCGGTCTGCGGCATGACGGTGGATACGCAGAAGGCCCGTGGTACGGCCGAGCACAAGGGGAAGACCTACTATTTTTGCAGTCCACGATGCGTTGAGCGTTTCCAGGCCGAGCCGGAGAAATATCTCGGACCAAAACTGGTGACGATTGTCATGGAGCCGTTGCGGCCGCAACCACCGGTGAGCGGCCCGCCAAGCGGGAAGGGAAGCTGGATTTGTCCGATGGATCCGGAGGTACAGGCGGACAAACCGGGCCCTTGTCCTCTATGCGGCATGGCGCTGGAGCCTGCCGCTGTGCAATATACCTGTCCAATGCACCCAGAGATCGTGCGCGACCGGCCGGGCACTTGCCCGATCTGTGGCATGGCCCTTGAACTTCGAGTGGGAGCAGGGGAAGAAGACGATGCGGAATTGAGATCCATGCAGCGGCGATTCTGGGTGGGAGCGGCCCTGAGCACTCCACTATTATTGATGCTTTCCGTGATTGCGCTGCCGCTTTCTCCGGCCCAGGCGCACTGGATGCAGTTTGTTCTGGCGGCTCCGGTCGTTCTGTGGGGGGGCTGGCCATTCTTTCAGCGCGGGTGGGCTTCCATTGTGAATCGCCGCCTGAATATGTTCACGCTGATTGCGTTGGGAACTGGAGTGGCGTTCGTCTACAGCTTAATCGCCACCATCGCGCCTCAAATTTTTCCTGCCGCTGTCAGCGGCGGACACGGCAGACCCGAAGTCTATTTCGAAGTGAGCGCGGTCATCGTGACCCTGGTATTGCTGGGACAGGTATTGGAATTGCGGGCCCGGCGGCAGACCGGCAGCGCTCTCCGCGCGCTGCTCGACCTGGGCCCCAAGACTGCCCGGGTGATCCAGCCTGATGGCGCTGACCAGGAAATTGCGCTCGAGCGCGTGCGCAAAGGCGATCGTTTGCGGGTACGTCCGGGAGAACGTGTGCCCGTCGATGGCATGGTGGAAGAGGGCAGCAGCGCGGTGGACGAATCCATGATCACGGGCGAGTCCATGCCGGTAGAAAAAACTGCGGCCAGCCAGGTGATTGGCGGGACGTTGAATCAGACAGGATCGTTCGTGATGCGCGCGGAGAGGCTGGGCGCAGAAACCATGCTGGCGCAAATCGTTCGCATGGTTGCAGAAGCACAACGCAGCCGCGCTCCCATCCAGTCGCTGGCTGACAAAGTCTCCGGCTATTTTGTTCCTGCCGTGATGCTGGTGGCAGCGCTTACTTTTATCGGATGGTGGTTATGGGGACCGCAGCCGCGTTTTGCTTACGCCCTGGTGAATGCCGTTTCGGTGTTGATCATTGCCTGTCCTTGCGCGCTGGGGCTGGCCACGCCCATGGCCATAATGGTGGGGACGGGCCGTGGCGCGCGTGCAGGAATATTGATCAAGAATGCGGCGGCGCTCGAAGCCATGGAGAAGGTCAACACGCTGGTGCTGGACAAGACCGGAACTCTGACCGAAGGTAAGCCGCGAGTGATGCAGGTGATTGCAGGCCCAGGCCACGATGAGGGGGAACTGGTGCGCCTGGCGGCCACCTTGGAGCGTTCCAGCGAACATCCGCTGGCTGCGGCAATCGTGAACGAAGCGGCGGCGCGCAAACTGGCGATGGGAGCGGCTTTCAATTTTCAATCGCTCACCGGCAAGGGCGTTGTGGGCGAGGTGGATGGCAGGGAAGTGGCGGTTGGCAATCTTCCTTTGTTCAACGAACTCAAAATAGAGTTGGGCGAACTGGGCGCTCGCGTCGAAGAGTTGCAGCAAAAAGGACAGACGGTGATGCTGGTGGCTTTGCAGGGCAGAGCTGCGGGAGTGATTGCGGTTGCTGATCCCATTAAGGACTCTGCTCGCCGGGCAGTGCCGGCGTTGCGCCAGAGCCGATTGCGGCTGGTGATGCTCACGGGCGACAGCCGGACCACGGCACAAGCAATCGCTTCCGAGTTGGGCATCGACGAATTTGAAGCCGGAGTACTGCCGGATAAAAAATCAGAGGTGGTGAAGCGCCTGCAACGTGAAGGGCACGCTGTGGCTATGGCGGGCGATGGCATCAACGACGCTCCCGCGCTGGCCCAGGCCGATGTTGGCATTGCCATGGGCACGGGTACGGATGTGGCCATTGCAAGCGCCGGCATTACACTGATCAAAGGCGATGTTGGAGGGATCGTGCGCGCCCGGCGGCTGAGCGAAGCGACCATGAGCAATATCCGCCAGAATCTTTTCTTCGCGTTTATCTACAACCTGCTGGGCGTACCCATTGCCGCCGGTGTTCTGTATCCATTCTTTGGCTTGCTGCTGCAGCCGATGTTCGCCGCTGCCGCCATGAGCTTCAGCTCGGTTTCAGTGATTGCAAATGCGCTGAGATTGAGGAGAGCAAGACTTTGAGTTTTTTAGTTTATCTTGAGCGCAGCGAGAGAGCGCTACTCGCTCGGAGAAGACTCAGGCCGTATGCCCAGGGATTCTTCGCCTGCAAATGCATCGGGCTTACGTCCTGAAACTCCCTTTCATGATTGTAGGGACCTCTCGCTTCGTTTCGAGGCAAACTCCTAAACACTGCGACTCCACTCTTACTTATACTCACTGCCATTCCAGTGCAGCACTGTGTCCTGATCGCAGACCAGATCATGTACGCCGTTGGTCTTCGTGGCGAGCACTCCAATTCGTTTGCAGGCGTCGTTGCTGGAAAATTTCTTGCCATCAGCGAACTCGACCGTCCACATGATTCGGCCCCAACGTTCCCACAAGTGACCGGTGATGGTGTCTTTTTTGCCGTCGCCATCCAGATCGTATTTCAAGGTATGTGTCTCGCGCTCGTTTTGGGAGTGAAAGATTTCCGAACGCATCTCCAGGATGCTGTTCATGTCCTTGCGTTGGTGTTCTTCTACTTTGACCGCCTTTCCTGCTTCCAGGACAAATCGGCGAGTGAACTCTACTGGACGGTCGGTGTTGACTCCTTCATTGTTGGAGACAACCACCACGCTCCAGCGGCCTTTCCACTTTTCGATGACGGGATCTTTCCAGGAGTCGGCAAATTCATCGCTGACGGCAAAGGTTCCATCAGGAAGGGCGGAGGCAAAGAAAAATTGATTGGAACAGCAATTCCCGCCGCAGGCAGTCACGTCCTCCACCAGCGCATCAAGCGAGCCATCGCCATCAAAATCTCTTTCATCGATAATCTGCAGGCATTTGTTTTTCGATTTGCTCACCAGTACCTGGCGCTTCCCGTTGAGGGTGGCGACAAGCGCGCCGGTGCTGAATGTGGTTTTGTCCAACTGGACTATGGAGTATTTGATTTTTGCCTTAACTGGTTTTGGCGCTGGTTGCGTCGGTTGCTGTCCCGTTGACGGCGTCGTTGATGTCTGCATTCCTACAGCAGCGGCAGGGAAGACGGCCAGGCTCGCCAGTAGAATGACAATAGTAGGCCGGTTGATTTTCCTGATCATGGTGATTTGTGGATTTGCGTTTTGTAGTTTACCTCGGAACCCTGCGCCCTGAAACTCCTTTTATGATGGCAGGGACCTCTCGCTTCGAGGTTAGCTGCAAAAAACCGCTCATACAGCTTTTCTCTTCCACCGTCCCAGCCGGAAGACACAGATGGAGCTGAGCGACAGCAAGATTTCCATGGCGAACATCGCCCAGAAAACGCCATTGACGCCGAGCTGCATGCGATGCGCCAGCCAATAAGCCAGGGGTAGCTGGATGATCCAGAAGCAGACCAGGTTGATGATGGTAGGCGTGAAAGTATCGCCGGCGCCATTGAATGCCTGGATCACCACCATGCCGTAGGCATAAAGGATGTAGCAGAGACTGATGATGCGCAGGCAGGTGGCGCCTACCGTGATGACCTCCGGGTCACTGGTGAAGATTGCAATCAGGAAGGGAGCCAGCGCCAGAAACAACAGGGAGATCGCTCCCAGGAAGAACATGTTGAAAAAGGCCGCGCGCCACACTGCGTGCTCGGCCCTGTCGGGTTGTTTGGCGCCGAGGTTCTGCCCGACAAGAGTGGCTGCGGCTGATCCCAATCCCCAGGAAGGCAGGATGGAGAAGTAGACGATGCGAATGGCGATGGTGTAACCGGCTGTGGCCGCGCTTCCGAAAGACTGGATCAGCCGGACCATCAGCACCCAACTGGCAGTGGCGATCATGAATTGGAGGATCCCGTTTCCGGCAATGCGCAGGATATTGCCCATTACGCGGAAGTTAAGCCGCAGATGTTCACGATGAATCTCAATGCGTCCCCGTCCTCTCCACAAAAGGTAAACCTGAAACAGAATGCCAATACTTCGACCGATTGTGGTAGAGACAGCAGCGCCGGTGACTCCCAGGCGTGGAAATGGACCCAGTCCGCGAATGAGGCATGGATCAAGACATAGATTGATGAGGTTAGCCAGCCACAGTACGCGCATGGCTACTGCGGCATCGCCTGCACCGCGGAAGATGGCGTTGATCAGGAAGAGCATCAAGATGACGCCCGACCCGCTCAGCATGATTCGGCTGTAAGTGGATCCCACGTGCAAAATGCCGGGAGTGGCGCCCATCAGGGCCAGCAGCTTGGGAGCAAATAAGAAACATAGGGTAAAGATCAGCGCTGAGATGCTGATTCCGAAAATGATGGCCTGCACCGCAGCTTGAGCGGCGCCCAGTCCATCTTTTTCTCCGCTACGGCGCGCCACGACTGCGGTGGTACCCATGCTCATGCCGATGGCGATAGCAAACACCATGGTCAGCATGCCTTCCGTAATGCCAACCGTGGCAGTGGCATCCGGGCCCAAATGGGCGACAAAATAAGTGTCTACAATGGCAAAGAGAGCTTCCATCGCCATTTCCAGAACCATGGGGACAGCCAATAGAAATATTGCCCGATCCATGGAAATGGCGGTGAAGTCCTTCTTCGATCCAAGAAGAGCCTCTTTGACCAGGGCAAACCAGTTTTTAGGTTCCTGGTTCTGAGGGGTGACGTCTGGGGACTGTACAGGGGTAGTAGCTGCCGGTGAACTCAAAGCGTTTCTCCATTTCAGATGACAAGGCAAGGACACGAAGTCTAAAAAATCTACGACTCCGCCAGTGGGAGGACGAGTTAGATGGAGAAACGCATGGGCAGATACTCTCTGAAAACCCAATATTACAAAATTGATTGCCCCAGACGCAAGCGCATAATCCTGCAAGAGCATCTGTTGGATGAGTTGTAAAATCTGGTTTCAGATAAAACAAAACCATGATCAGTGTACGCATGGACAAATGGCTGTGGGCCGCCAGGTTTTTTAAAACGCGAGCGCAAGCTGCGCGAGCCTGTGAGCTGGGCAGAATCCAATCCAACTGGCAGCCGGCCAAGGCCGCCCGCGAAGTCCGGATTGGTGACTTAATCCACATCAAGACTGATTACGCAGAATTTCAGGTGGAAGTGCTGCTGCTCGGTGTGGTGCGCGGTCCCGCCTCCGTGGCCCAGACGCTCTACCGCGAGACCGAGGAGAGCCGGGAATTGCGGTTGAAGCTGGCAGCAGAGCGAAAGGCACTGAAAGTTTTTAACCCGGCTCCGGAAGGCAGACCTACGAAACGAGACCGCCGCAGGATCATTCGTTTCCGGTCTGAGCGGGAGAACTAGAGGGTCGGTCCCGCGAGATGACACCTGCAGAGGTTATAATCCTGCGTTCTGAAGGTGAACCTCCTATGAAATCTCTGCTGGCTATTTTCTTGTTTGCTTCCGTGATGTGGGCTCAAAACCAGGGCGACCAGCCGCGCGTTGTGCGTTATCAGGTCAAACCCGGAGAACTCAAATACACCTTTGCCGGATCGTATCCTCCGGTGGCGCGATTGAGATCCGGTGACATCCTGGAGACCAATACCGTGGACTGCTTTGGCAACGCCATCAAGAAACCGGGCGATACGCTGAGCATGTCTACAGGTGACAATCCTCTAAGCGGCCCGTTTTTCATTGAAGGAGCGGAGCCGGGTGACACGCTGGCAGTCAAAATCCTGGATCTCCAGGTAGATAGCGACCAGGGGGTGGGCGCGTTGGCTCCGGGCTTTGGCGCGATCAACAGCACGGGATACACTCCCATGCTGAATCCCGCGATTCCGGAGAAGATCTGGTTTTATCACATCGACCATCGCAACAATGTGGCGACTTTCAAGGCGCTGGATTCGAATTTCAGCGTGAAGATTCCGCTGCATCCCTTTTTCGGCTGTATTGGCGTTGCACCGTCCGGCGGTGAGGCGCGCAGCTCAATCGTTCCGGCGGAGTTCGGCGGCAATATGGATTCGCCGGAGGTTAGCGCAGGCAATACTGTTTATTTCCCGGTGAATGTGACTGGCGCAATGCTGTTCGTGGGCGATGGACACGCGGCCATGGGCGATGGGGAGATCGCCGGGACAGCGATTGAGGTGCCGCTGCGCGGCCGGGTGCAGGTGCAGGTGATCAAAGGCAGGAAGATCAATTGGCCGCGCTTCGAAAACGATCAGTACATCATGACAGTGGGCGCTTACCGTCCGCTGGACGACGCGCTCAGGATCGCCTTCACCGAATTGGTGGGCTGGATCCACACTGACTATGGTCTTTCCGAGATGGATACTTATGAGCTGCTATCGGAAGTTGCGGAGATTCATTTGAACGAGATGGTTGATCCTAATTATGTGGTTGTGGCCAAGATCAATAAGAAGTACCTCCCGGCCAAGGTGGGTGCGGCGAAATAGGATTTATTCCGGTGGACAGTATCGTCCGGCACGCAGGGTGCGCGCGAGCCAGTCTGCATAGGGTCTGTGGGCTAGAGGTTTTTCAGGTACGCAATGAATTCGGGGCTGGTGAAATCTTCCTGGCCGACAATCTTGCGCCGCACCATTCCGGAAGAGTCAATGATGTATGTTTCCGGATACATGACCGTGCCATAAAGCTCGCTGCTCTTCTTCTGCGCGTCCCACACCGTCAAGAGATGGATGTTATGGTCCAGCAGGAACTTGCGGTACGGGGCCTCTTCTTCGTCTACGCTAACCGCAAGTACAGTAATCCGGGAGCCTAATTCCCGCTGCAACTCCGTAAGCGAGGGCATTTCCCTGATACAGGGCGCGCAATAGGAGGCCCAAAAATTCAAGATAATGGGTTTCCCCTTGAGCTGATGCAGGGAAACTGTGCGTTCGGAGTCCTGAACAGTAAAATCCGGGGCCGCTGAACCGATCCAGCGTGGATGCGAGCCGTTTTGGCAACCGGCAACGGCCAGACACAAGAAGAGAATGGCGGGACCTATGGCTCTCACAACCTCAGTATAATAAATCAGTTCCTTATGGGATTAACAGCATGCCAGCCAACGGTGCAGATCATTATACCTGCGCGGAACGAGCAGGACTGCATCCGGCGTTGCCTGGACTCGCTGGTCCACCAGCAGGGAATTGAGTTCCGGATAACGGTGGTGGATGATGGCTCCAGTGATCAGACGCGGGCCATCGCGGAATCTTTTGCCGGTGTGCGGGTTATCGGCGCAACCGAGGCGGTTAACGGGGCGACAGGGAAGTGCAATGCCCTGATCTGTGGCGCGTCCGCGACCAGTGCGGAGTGGCTCCTGTTCACAGATGCTGATACCTTCCACTATCCCGGATCGCTTGCAGCGGCCGTCAAAGAGGCCCGCGATCAGGCGGTGGACCTGCTCTCCTACTCACCTGAGCAGGAAGTGGCCCGTTGGAGCGAACTGGCGCTCATGCCGGTGGTATTTGCCGAACTGGCGCGGACTTTCCCCCCAGGCCGCGTTAATGATCCTCTGGACCCGGCGGCCGCAGCCAACGGACAGTACATCCTGGTTCGGCGGGAAGCCTACGAGACGTTGGACGGACATAAAGCTGTTGCCGGTTCGGTTCTGGAGGACGTGGAGCTGGCCCGTTTATTCAAGAATGCGCGGTGCAAAATCTGGTTCCGTTATGGAGCCGGACTGGTGCGCACAAGAATGTACAGGAGCTTTTCCGCCATGTTGGAAGGCTGGACCAAGAATCTGGCCTTGCTGTTCCGCCACCCTTTTCGGTTGGCTACTCTGCGATTGCTGGAGTTCGTGATGATCCTGAGCTCGTTGTGCGCCGGAGCAGTCATGATGCTGCAGGGGAATACCTCGCCGGGCCGGGTTTTCATGCTCCTGGGGCTGCTCCTGTATGTGAATTTTCTGGTACGAGTGCTGGCAGCGCATTTTTCCTGGAAGGCCACGGTGATGTCATTGTTTGGCCTGCCGTTGTTCTCATTCCTGTTGTTGCGGTCCTATGTTCACTCGCGGGTGCGGGGCGCGGTAAGCTGGAAGGGACGCACATACTTGCGGACCCGGTAGACTCGCTGGTTCATACAGGCTGTGATCTGCGCTAAGAGGCTCTTTCTACATGGTCTATTTGACAAGAAAAGCTGAATTTTCTGCTTCGCATTACTATCACAACCCGCAGTTTACGCCCGAGGAGAACCGGCGCATCTTCGGCAAATGCAATAATCCGCACGGCCACGGCCACAATTACACATTGGAGGTCACGGTCAAAGGACAAATCGACGAGCGCTCGGGCTTTGTGGTCGACTTGAAAGAGTTGAAAGACATCATGAACCGGGAGGTCATTGACGCCGTCGATCACCGGTTTTTGAATGCAGAGGTGAAGGAATTTCGCGATCGCATTCCGACCACGGAGAATCTTGCTGTAACTATCTGGAAGTGGCTTCAACCCAAATTGAATGTGGCGCGGTTGCATCGCATACGCCTTTACGAAACACCCGATCTGTTCGTGGATTTCTACGGAGAGGCATGAAAGCTTATCTGACGCGTCGTTACTGGTTCTCGGCTTCACACCGGCTGCACTCGGGCTCCATGTCTCCAGAGGAAAACCGCCGGACTTACGGCAAGTGCAACAATCCTCACGGCCATGGCCACAATTACGCGCTGGAAGTCACGGTTGGCGGTTCGATTGATGCGGAAACCGGAATGGTGTGCAACCTGGCGGACCTGGACGCCTTTGTGGATGAAAAAATTGTGCAACGTTTTGGCCACGAAAACCTCAATACATTAGGGGAATTTACAAGCATCGTTCCGACCACCGAGAACCTGTGCATTGAAATCTACAGGGTTCTCGAAGACGGCTTCCGGGCTGCGGCCATGGAGAAAGTCAGGATGGAAGAAACTATGCTGAACTCCTTTGAATATGCGGGAGGAAGGGAAATCAAGCATTAGTACTTGATATATATGAAGAAAGTAGATGAACAAATCACCCTGACTTCAGCCGGTACTGCCGAGTTGTTGCGCGAACTGCTGGTCAGAATCGGAGAAGATCCGGAGCGCGACGGGCTGGCAAGAACACCGGAGCGGATGCAGAAGACCCTGCAGTATCTGACACAAGGCTACAACAAGAATCCGGACGAGGTGCTGCAAGGGGCATTGTTTGACGTGACCTACGATGAAATGGTCATTGTCAAAGACATTGAGATGTTCAGCTTGTGCGAACATCACATGCTCCCATTCTTCGGCAAGGTCCATGTGGCCTATGTTCCCAACGGCAGGGTTGTCGGCCTGAGTAAGATTCCGCGGTTGGTGGATATCTTTGCCCGCCGCCTGCAAGTGCAGGAGCGCCTCACGGTGCAAATTGCAGAGACCATCCAGCGGGCGATTGATCCCCAGGGTGTAGGAGTGGTGATTGAAGCCCGCCACCTGTGTGTGATGATGCGCGGAGTGGAAAAGCAGCATTCCTCGGCAGTGACCTCGCATATGCTGGGCAGCTTCCGCAATTCGCTAAACACCCGCGACGAATTCCTGTCCCTCATCCGCAACGGAAAGAACGGAAATTCCTTTTAATGGCGGCAAAGCAACTGCTGAAGAATAAAGTTGCCGTCATTACCGGCGGAAGCCGGGGGATAGGATTTGCGCTGGCCCGGACTCTTGCCGAAAACGGCTGCCGTGTTGTGATCACTGGTCGAAACACCAGGAATTTGAAAGCGGCAGCCACCAAATTAAGTGGAAGCAAAGGCAAAGTTGAGACGGTGGGCTGCGATGTCAGTGATCCAGTTCAAGTTGAAAATCTGTTTGCCGGAGTGCAAAAACGTCATTCGACCATCGACATTCTGATCAACAACGCGGGCGTGGCCCATTCGCTGGAGCCGATTGAAAAGCTTTCCATCGATGTATGGAAGCAGGTGATTGATACCAACCTTACCGGGATGTTTCTTTGCACCCGCGCCGCTCTGCTGTTGATGCGCACAGGCGCAACTGTGGTCAACAATCTCTCCGTGGCAGCGACTCAGCCTTTTCCCGGCATGGCCGCGTACAATGCCTCGAAATATGGCGCACTGGGGTTCACCCGTGTGCTGCGGGAGGAGGTTCGCAAGCGAGGCATTCGCGTCCTGGCCCTGATCGTGGGCGCAACCGATACGGACATCTGGAACCACTTCTGGCCGGAGGCGCCACGGGCCAAGATGGTGTCCCCGGCTACCATCGCTGAGGCCGTCTTACAAGCAGTGATGCTGCCGGAAAATACAACCATTGAGGAAATCAGGCTGGGGCCGACAGCAGGCGTGCTCTAGTCAATATCCTTCATAAGAATAGTAATATTGCCGTGTGGGCAAAATCTTGATCAGGACCACGCCGGTAATAAATCCGCCGACATGGGCCCAAACGGCGATGCCGCCGGTTTCGTGTGGCGAGTAACTCATGGCCGCTGCCGCGCCAGCCAGGAATTGCAATACAAACCAGTAACCCAGCACCAGCCAGGCCGGCAGACGGATCAGGAAGAACGTAAAAGCCCACGTAAGGACACGCGCTTTAGGAAAGAGGACAAAATAAGCTCCCATGACTCCTGCAATCGCACCGCTGGCGCCCACGCTGGGAACGGGCGAGTTGATATTGAAAAGATAGTGAGTCACATTCGCTCCCAGGCCGCAAACCAGATAAAACAGCAGGTATCGCAAATGGCCAAGCCGGTCTTCGACGTTGTCTCCGAAGATTGCCAGGCCCCACATGTTGACCAGAAGGTGAAGCCAGGAGGCGTGCATGAACATGGAGCTCAAGAATGGAATGATGGCTGCATCCGCAGGCAGGGAACCAGAAAGCCATTGATTCACATGGCTGGGGAAGAACGCAAACTGCGTGAGGAACATGGCTTCCTGGCGCGGCGTGAGTGTACTCTCGAAAACAAAGACCAGCGTGTTCAGGGCAATCAATAAATAATTGACGTAGGGAGTGGTGGAACGCGGAGCATCATCACTGATGGGGAACATTTGGTTCGAAACGGCTGTAAGTATGATGCTAGATAATCCGGAGTTACTCAAGTGGATGGTGTTCTGATTATCAACAAGCCGCCGGGACTGACGTCGCACGACGTGGTGGCTCGGGTGCGTCGGATCCTGAATGAGCGATCGGTAGGCCATCTGGGGACCCTGGATCCGTCCGCAACCGGAGTCCTGCCCCTGGTGGTAGGCCGGTTTACCCGCTTGGCTTCCTTTTACACAGAAGCCGATAAGCGCTACGAAGGCGTGATCCGCTTTGGAGTGGCAACGGACACCTATGACGCCGACGGCGAGCCGGCAGGTTCGCCTCAGAAAGTCACCTTCAACCTGGAGCAACTGCGGGAGGCAGCAACGCGCTTCACAGGCAAAATTGAGCAGATCCCGCCACCATATTCGGCCAAGAAGATTGCCGGGGTTCCAGCCTACAAGCTGGCGCGTAAAAACCAGGAGGTGAAACTGGAGCCCAAGCCGGTGGAGATTAAAGAGCTGGAGATCATCAGCTTTGATGGCGAGTGCGCGACCTTTAAGGCCTGGGTGAGCTCAGGTACGTATCTGAGGTCTCTGGCGCACGATTTGGGCCGGGCACTTGGGCCGGGGGCTCATTTAGGGAAGCTGACCAGAACGGCGGTCCGGGAGTTTAGCCTCGAAGAGTCCCACAGTTTGGAAGAATTAGCGGAAGCGGTCAGCCGACAGCCAACTCATCTAATGTCTGATAAGAAGTATTATGTAAATTGCGAGAACGAGCCTGCAAATCCAGGACTATCGCGTCTATTCCTGCATCCCCGTCTGGTTTTGCCGGAGTTCCCTGCGGTCACGGCGCCACCGGAGGCCCTGGTGAAGATCCGCCACGGTAACGCAGTCAATCTGCCCTACTTTGCTCCAAGTTCACCGACTGGGGCGTCTGCGCGTCCGTTCTGCGTAAGAGTATTTGCAGACCAGTTACACCTGATCTGTATTGCGCGCCGGATTGCCGGAACATTGTTTCATCCGAAGATCGTACTGATGTAAACATCCATCCGCGCTACTGCTCGTTGCGTTCGCCTTTCAGAATAGACTTGAGGTCGGTTTTGAACCGCTCCAGCGTGGCGATACGTTCCGGGGTGGCTTCCAGGGTCTCCTGCTTGTGAACAAACACCTTTCGGCCTTCACGCTCGACCAGCGGACCCAAGCTTTCCCCCATGCGCCAGCCGACGTTGCCCATGATCTGGAGGCCTTCGACGCCCGGCATCAGGAAAGCTATGCAGTTATCGCGGAGGACACCGATGGCCTTGGGAAAGCGCTCAAAGGTTTCCAGTTCAAACCCAGCCATGTAAAGCTGTTGGAGTTGTTCTTCTGGTTTGGGCACGTGTCTTAAAGTGAAACTTTAAGTCTGTCGGATCACGCGATTCTACATCTTATAGCGGCCCAGGTCCTCATCGTTCAGGCCTTCCAACCACTTGCGCAGATCTTCCGCAGAGACGCGATCGGCCGAGGCGGTGGCCTGCTTGGAATGTTTCAGGACCTCTTCTTCGACATAGATGGGACAATCCAGGCGCAGGGCGAGCGCCAGGGCATCTGAAGGACGGGAGTCCAGGCTGATGACCTTGCCATCACGCTCCATCCAGATCACGGCAAAGAAGGTGTCATCGCGCAACTCGTTGACTACCACTTTATGGACATGAGTATCCAGGCCCAGCAGCAGGTTCTTGATGAGGTCATGGGTCATGGGTCGCGGGGTGGTGACTTTCTCGATCTCCAAAGCGATGGCGTTGGCTTCATAGACGCCGACCCATATGGGCAGGACCGCCTCACTGCCAACGTCCTTGAGCACAACGATGGGCATGTTTGTAACCGGATCCATCATCAACCCGCGAATCTTCATCTCCACTTCCATGTCGCCCTCCTACTACAACATCTCTCCTACAAGGCTATTGGGAAAACTCCGTGTCACCAGCACATTAGCATAGGTTCCAGTCTCCGGAGCAGCAGAACTTTGGGTGGTGAAATTCAGGGTAATGTTCTGTGAGGTGCGTCCCACAAGCTGTCCGCGGGCCTCGTTCTTCCCTTCAACCATTACTTCATAGATTTTCCCTACGCGCTTTTCATAATTGGCTCTCTGGATCTCACGCTGGCGCTCTTGAAGGATCTGAAGTCGGCGGGATTTCTCGTTCTCGGGGATGCTATCGATCATGCTCAGGGCAGGCGTATTAGGCCGGGGTGAATACTTGAAGCTGAAAACGCCATCAAACTGGCAGTGGTGCAGCAAAGTAATGGTTTGCTCAAAGTCGGATTCTGTCTCGCCAGGGAAACCGACAATAATATCGGTAGTCAAGGCAATCTCCCGGTTGGCGGCCTTGATCCAGACGATCTTCTCCAGGTACATCTCCGGGGTGTACTCCCTACTCATGGCCTTCAAGATGCGAGACGAGCCGCTCTGGACCGGCAAATGGATGTGATCGCACAAAGTGGGCTGCGAATCGATGGCGTCGACAATGTCTTTGCCAAAGTGCCTGGGGTGCGAGGTGGTAAAGCGCACGCGGCGGATTCCGGGTAGCTCGCCCACAGCATAGAGCAGCTCGGCAAAGCTCTTCTTACCCAGCGGATCACGATAGGCATTTACGTTCTGGCCCAGCAATTGAATATCTGTGTAGCCCAGGTCAGCCATCTGGCGCGCTTCAGCCAGGACGGATTCTGACGTCCGGCTGCGCTCCTTACCACGGGTGTATGGGACCACGCAGTAGGCGCAGAATTTGTCGCAGCCCTCAATGATGGTGATGTATCCACGATGCGGATTGCTGCGCGCAGTGAACTCGGTTTCAAAGGTCTCGTCGGTCTGGCGATCATCCAAACCGGTAACGCGATTGTTTCCCGCCTCGATCTGGACCAGCATCTGGGCCAGGTTGCGATAGGAGGCTGAACCCGCCACCAGGGAAACATGGGGCGCCTTTTCAAAAATCTTCTCGCCTTCCTGTTGGGCAACACAGCCCAGCACAGCGAATTTCTTGCCCTGCGCATGGAGTTTCTTGTAGTCATTCAGGCGGTGGAAGACTTTTTGTTCGGCTTTGTCACGGATGGAGCAGGTATTGTAGAAAACCAGGTCGGCTTGCTCGACCGTCTCCACCTGGGAATATCCTTGTTGGATGAGAGTGCCAATGACCTTTTCCGAGTCATGGACATTCATTTGACAGCCAAAGGTCTCAATGTAAAACGTTTTTTGCTGTGATTGCGGCACTCAACACAAGTATAGCGCGGTTGAGGGAACAGGGCACAGGCCACGGGAAACAGCGAGGAACAGCAGAGCCGTCGGCCAAGCCGAGCTGCGATTCGGGATAAACTCAATATCAATGCAACGCGACGAAAAGACGCTCTGGAACCAGAAATATAGCGAGCGTTCGCATACCTCGCTGGAGCCAGACCCGTTTCTGGTCAGCGCCTATTCCGAATGGCTTGCAGGATCGCCGGCGGGGACCGCCCTGGATGTTGCCGGCGGAGTTGGACGGCACACATTGTGGCTGGCAGAGCGCGGCTGGAGAGTCGCGCTGGCGGACGTGTCCGATGTCGGCATTGAACTGGCCCGGAAAAACGTTCCCGGAGCATACACGTCGGGGCCAGCGGCCCCTGTCCAATTTGAAACTGCCGATCTGCAAACATGCAGGGACCTGGGTCACGAACGGTACGATTTGATTCTGGTCTTCTTCTATCTTCAGCGGGAGCTCTTCCCTGCTCTGGTATCTGCGCTCAAGCCTGGCGGGTTTCTTTTTTACAAGACGTACACTGTAGACCAGCAACATCTTCCAGGCGGCCCCAGCCATCCCATGCATCTGCTGCAGCCCAACGAGCTACTGCGCGCGTTTGCATCGCTGCGAATTTTGCATTATCACGAGAGCGTGAAAGGAAAAGGCGTGGCGGAATTAGCAGCAGTGAAAGGTTGAGCCGCGAATCAATGCAATTAAACGCGAATTAGAGACCTCTCGCTTCGCTTCGAGATCAACTACAATACTCGCGCCTTCATCATGCCAAAGCATAAGCCTGCTCACGGACACGCTATTCCGACGCCACCCGGAACTCCCAAGAATCATTGTTTCGCCTGCGGCAAAGACAATCCAGAAGGTATGAAATTGAAGTTTTACCTTGATGAAGAGGCGCGACGCACGGTGTGTGAATTCGAATTGTCGCAACGCTATCAGGGGCCGCCGGGACACGCGCACGGCGGGATCATCGCCACGATCCTGGATGAAGCCATGGGCAAGGTCAACCGGTTCCGCAAGGTGGTGGCGCTGACTAAGAAAATGGAAGTGGAATATTTAAAGCCCGTCCCCCTGGGCAAGCCTTTGAAAGTTACAGGTCATGAACAGGAGGCGACCGGCCGCCAGCACATCAACGTGGCTGAAATCTGCAATGACAAAGGCGAGGTGCTGGCACGCAGCACGGGGACGTTCATCGCAGTGGACGTCAACCGGATATTCGCTCGCCTGGCGAAATCATAGGACGGTGTCCCTGATGCTCGCTAGATTCTGTGCCGGGGAGTAAGGAATTAGCTGTACTTCCTGTTGTTTCCAAAATCCATAGAATTTCAAAATACTCGAACGTACCTGCGGGAATCCCCTTTAATTCTTGACAAACCCATGATAGTGCGGAATAAAAGATCAACACTTGTCTTTTAGAGGTGAGGTCCGGTTGCGCGAGAAGGGTGGCCCGACTCCGGGTCTTGCAATCCGGTTTTCAGGGAATTTCACAAGGTGAGCGCTGAATCAAAATTGGGAGGCTTCATGAAGATCAGGAATTTGTTCGCGAGCTTGATAGTGTGCCTGCTGATGGGCGCCGGGATGGCGAAGGCACAGGGCGTGGGCGCGTCGGGCGACATCAAAGGAACAGTCAGCGACCCGACAGGGGCCGTGATCGCCAACGCCACGGTGACCGCGAGCGACTCTGAAAAAGGCATCAAGCGCACCGCTCAAAGTGACAGCTCCGGGCAATACGTGATCAGCGGCGTGCCCCCCGCCAACTACGAAGTTTCTGCAAGGATTGCCGGATTTGACGTCGAGATCCATAAGAGTGTGGTGGTGAACATCGGACAGACCACCATCGTGGATTTCCATCCCAAGGTCTCCTCCACCAATGAGCAAGTTGAGGTGACGACGGAAGCGCCCGTGGTCGAGACCGAGAGAGGCAGCGAGGCCAATGTAGTTGACAACCAGTACATCCAGAACCTGCCGATTGATCAACGCGATTATCTCAGCTACACGCTTTTGCTCCCCGGCGTGAGCGATGCGCGCGGGTCGGTAGGCACGGACTTCCACGTGCGGCAGACGCCGCAGACCGGGCTCTCCTTCTACGGCAGCAACGGCCGCGGCAACAACGTGACGGTAGACGGCGGACAGTTTAACGGCGACTCAGGCGCCGTGGAGGTCAATCTGAGCCAGGACGCGGTGCAGGAATTCCAGATCAACCGCAGCAGCTACTCAGCCGAGCTGGGCGCAGCCAGCGGCGCCTCCATCAACATTGTGAGCAAATCCGGGACCAACGACCTGCACGGCAGCATATACGGCTTCTTCCGCAATGACGCCATGGATGCTCGCAACCCATTCGCGTTTACGAATGCGTTGGCGCCGGGCCAACCGTTCTCTCTGAACGCCACCAGCGTTCCCACGAACAACACGTTGAGCCGCCAGCAATACGGAGCCACGCTGGGTTTCCCCATCCAAAAAGACAAGACCTTCTTTTTTGCCTCTTACGAAGGTCTGCGAGATCACGAACAGACCGCAGTTCCCTTGCTAACCAACAGCAATATTTTTGCTCCAGACAGCGCTGCTCGTGGCAACGATCAGCAGGAAATATTGGGTGGTTTGGCGGCCCTGGGAGGAACGCCAGTTCCCTGCCTCACCGGACAGCCGGCGCTGCCGGCAGCTACCTGCGCGGCGGTTTTGCAAAACATTCTTACTATCAACCCTGCCACCAGCCCTTTGAGTAAGTTCCTGGTGAATGAATTTGAAAGTAATGGCGGCTTGTTTCCGTTCTCCACCATCAACAATTATTGGTCGGCCCGGTTGGATCACACATTCAATGACAGCAATCAGGCTTATCTGCGTGGGATCTATGGCCTGAGTGATGTGGGCAATCCCAGCGTAGGCGCGCTGGAAGGCGTTTCCCGCGGAAGCGCGGTCAAGCAATGGACCGCCTCACTGCTGGGCGCCTGGTACCACCAGTTCAGCCCCAAGACCCAGAATGAATTCCGCGCTCAATACAACCTGGTCCAATTCAATGTCTTTGCCAATGATCCGGGGGGACCGGAGTTGGATGTGGGAGCCTTCCAATTTGGCCGCGACAATACGCTGCCGGATTTCTCCACGCTGCGCCAGTATGAGTTCGCGGACAACCTGACTTTAATCCGCGGCCACCACACCATGAAGCTCGGTTTTTATGAAGATGTGCGCGGGAACCGGACGGCGTCCGCCACCTTCATCGCGCCAAGAATCAGCTTTGGCTCACTGCCGGGCGGGATTCTGAGCCCCTGCCTGCAGGTACCCGCTGCATGCGGATTAGGAGGCGTGAGTCCGGCCACCCTTAATCCTTTACAGTCGTTCAGCCTGGGCTTGCCGACTTTCTATCAGCAGGGCTTTGGTAATCCAACCACGGTGGCTGACCTGCCTCTGACGTCCGTCTACTGGCAGGACTCATGGGCCATCAGGCCGAACTTTACGTTGAACTATGGTCTGCGCTACGACCGGGACACACGCGACGTGATGCCCACGGACAAGTTGAATTTTGCTCCGCGAGTTTCGTTCGCATGGGACCTGTTTAAGGACCACAAGACGGTGCTGCGCGGCGGCGGCGGGATTTTCTACTCGCCCACCTACGTCCAGATTGACTTCGCCACTCGGGAACTTGGGATTCTGCCTAGTGGCTCGGGACCGCAAATTTCGAACTTTCTGATTCCGCTAACCGGCGCGCCGGGAAATCCTGCGCTGACTTCAGCCGCTATCTTCCAGACCTTGTTTGCTCAGGGAAAACTCGGAACCGGCCTGTTCCCCAATAATCCTTGTAATCTAAGCGGTGGGCCTTCGGGCGCAGGATCTGGAGCCTGCATCACGCAGGCTGACCTGGCTATCTTCGGAGCGCTGAACGCGTTTCCTGCCTTTTTTAGCGTACCGAAGAACTTCCATAATTCTTATTCCGAACAGGGTTCGATCGGAATCGAGAATCAGATTTCCAAGGGCACGTCGTTTTCCGCTGATTACATCTACGTGCACACGCTCAGGCTGCCGTGGACGCAAAATATCAATCTTCTGCCAACTGCGCCCACTGTGACCGGCGTACCTGGCACAAACGGATTGCCTTTCCAGACCTGGAATTCCCAGCTTGCTCCACAATGCGCTTTACTGGTGAACAATCCCTGCCTGGTCAGCCCGTTGCTGATCGCAAACGACCAGTACTCGTCCACAGGGTCGGCTCTGTATCACGGCCTGACGGTGGAGGTGAAGAAGCGCTTCAACGAGCACTATAGCTTCCTAGCCAACTACACCTGGAGCAAAGCCATCGATGACATTACGGATTTTAATATCTCGTATTCTGCACAGAATAACGCTAACCTGGGGCTGGACCGCGGGCTCTCCACCTTCGATCAGCGGCACAAATTCACCTTTGCCGGAATATTTGACAGCCCGTGGAAAAACCCGATCATCGGCGGCTTCGAGTTCTCTCCCATCTTGCGCTACAACAGCGGCCATCCCTTCAACCTGCTGGCCGGGGCTGACTTGAATGGCGATAACAATTCCAACACGGATCGTCCGCCGGGAGCAGGACGCAATACCGGCCTGGGCCCGAACTACTTTGACATCGACGCCCGTCTGAGCCGCAGGATCAAGATCACAGAGAGAGTGAGTCTGCAACTGATGGCGGAAGCCTTCAATCTGTTCAATCGCACCAACTATTCCGGCGTGAACAACGTAGTAGGGCCAGCTTTTGGACCGCCATTTAATGTGTCTGGAACCAACGCAGTAGGGCCGGGCGTCCCGTTGGGTTTTACCTCAGCTTCAGCAAAACGCGAGATCCAGCTTGGAGTGCGGTTGGCGTTTTGAGAACAAGCTCCGAGCTTCTAGCTCCTGGCTGCTAGCTCACAGCCAGGACCGGGGCCTTCTGCCGCTGATTCGCGGTGATCAACGCAGATGCTGGATAAAGCCATCAAAGTTTAACTACTTCGTAAACAAACGCGAAAATGAAAGTATTGAAACAGAGAAGGATTCTTTTTAAGCTGGTTCAGCCGTAGTCGGGGCAGAGAAGGTCATATTAGTGAAAAGGAGCAAATCATGATGAACCGAGTATTGAGTCGTGTGGGCGCCAGGGAGTTGACGCCCGCAGAAATCGAGTGCGTTGTAGGCGCAGGAACTGGATGTGTAGGCACCTCACTTCACCCCCATGGCCCCATAGTCGACCAGCGCTGCGATATCCATCTGCCGTAATTCGCTGCGCTCGCCCCTACTGAGACACCGTCAATACCGCTTGGCGGTATTGACTGGACGCAAGACGGTGCTGTCACGATGTTTTCAAAGTGACAGCACTTTTGCTGTTTGAAAATCAAACAGCAGATTTCTGGTCCGCCTATTGCAGGTTACTGCTTTAGTGCAGAGAGACACGTGCCGGTGGGAACTCGATTTCCCAAAAATTATCATTGCCAAGGAATTCGAGAGCCAGGCTCACATTCTTGGCGCCGCCGGTAAGCTCCCGATAAACCACGCGCGCCCGGACACTTTTGCCTCGTTCCGGGTACAGGACAAACACCTCGTGTCCAATTTTCACGCGATGCTGACAAACGACGGTGCAGCCGTGCTTGCTCAGCAAGGCTGTTTCTGCAGGATCGTCCTGGACATCACAACCTGGTGGTTGCCAACGGAGAGTGATTGGTATGCGTCTTGTAATGCGGCCACTTCGACGGGAGTGGGTTGCGGAGTCCATCTCGACCTCAATTCTCGGTCAGCTCGCAACCCGCTCAGAGACTGTTCTCCGGCTATCGATGCTCCCGAAGGAGTCAGATGCCGGGACAAAGGGGAGGAGCCTGGCGCGACTTTAATGTGTAGCACTGCCATTATGCATGGCATATGTTGCTCCCAGAAAGATGCCGATAGAGCTGTGGCCTATTGGCCATGCGCCTGAGTAATTAGGGTTTACTCACCCTGGGCTCGCACCCCGTTGCGGATGAATTGGCTGGTAGTAGACACTCTACATCCAGTGGATGTAGACTATCTACATGCCTTCACCTGATCGCTACCAGAACCGCATTGAACTGCTGCAGGGCACGCTCGACTTGTTGATCCTGCAAACGCTGCTGTGGGGACCACAACATGGCTATGGCATCAGCCAAGCCATTCGGCTGAATTCCGGTGAACGCCTGCGCGTGGATACTGGCTCCCTCTACCCGGCCCTGCACCGCCTGGAGAAGCAAAAGTGGGTCGCCTCTGACTGGAGCGTTTCCGAAAATAAACAACGGGTCAAGGTCTACCGGCTGACGGCAGCCGGGAAGAAGCAGCTTTCTGCTGAACGGTCACGCTGGTCAGAGCTTTTGCAGGCCATCACCGGAATCTTGGATCCTGCGGCCAAGGAGAGCGAGATATGAACCTGAGATTCTGGCGGCGGTCGCGGCGGGAACAGGAATTGGATGAAGAAATTCAGGCGCATCTGCGCATGGCGGCCCAGGAGCGCATGGAGAACGGCGAGAGCCGCGCGGATGCTGAATCCGCGGCCCGTCGCGAGATGGGCAACGAGGTCTTGATCAAGGATGCCACTCGTGAAGCTTGGGGCTTGGGCTGGATGGAGCGGCTGATTCAGGACCTCCGCTACGGATTACGGGTGCTACGGAAAAACCCTGTTTATGCGATTGTCTCGATATTCACTCTGGCGCTGGGGATCGGCGCCAGCACCGCCATCTTCAGCGTGGTTTACGGCGTCCTGCTGCACTCCCTGCCATTCAACAAGCCTGAGCAGATTGTTCAGGTGTCTGAGGTGACCGCCAAGGGCGTGCGCCTGCGTTTTGCCGATCCAAATTTTCTGGATATTCGAAGCCAGAACCGCTCTTTGCAGGGTCTGGCCGAGTTTTATTCAGACCTGGCCGTTGTGTCCAACGGTTCTGAACCGGAAAGGGTTCAAGTCGCTTATGCCTCCCATGATTTCTTTTCCGTTATGGGCGTGCAGCCGGTCATGGGCCGAGGTTTTCTCACCGAGGAGTTGCATCTCGGGGCTGCGCCTGCTGCGCTGGTGAGCTATTCCTACTGGCAACGACATCTCCACGCAACAACTGACTTGGGAGCTGTTCGATTGACCGTCTCCACTCAGCCTGCGGCGGTCATCGGCGTGCTTCCGCCCGGCTTCCACTTCCCTGAAGATGTGCAAATATGGATGCCGCGCGAGATTTCAGAGGTGCTGTCCAGCCGCAGCGCGCATAACTGGAGCGTGGTTGGCAGGCTGCGCGATGGTGTTGGCCTAGCCCCGGCGCAGGCGGAGATTTCCGGCATCGCGCGGCGCATCTACCAGCAAAACGGACCGGACGACATAGATATGGTAGATGCTGAGATCGTGCCGCTCCGCCAGGCCTTGACCACGGATGTGCGACCGGCACTGCTGGTTCTACTGGGTGTGGCAGGTCTGTTGCTCCTAGTGGCCTGCGCGAACGTGATCAATCTCTCGCTGGCGCAGGCTGCTGCCCGCCAAACCGAACTGGCTGTTCGCACTGCGCTGGGCGCCTCGCGCTGGCGGCTTGTCCGGCAGTTCCTGGCAGAAGCCTTCCTGCTGAGCATGCTGGGCGCGTGCTTCGGCATTCTGGCCGCGGAGTTTGGAGTGCGCGCTTTGCTGGCGCTGGCGCCTTCCAATATTCCCCGATTGGATGAAATCTCAATCAATCTTCCAGTATTGCTCTTTGCGGTTGGGTTGTCCTTCCTGGTGGCATTCACTCTGGGCGCATTCACCGCAATCCGCGCGACTTCCCGCCAGGTGCAGGCCGCGTTATCCGAAGGCGGCCGCGGGCAAGGTAGCGCCCAGCGCACTCAACACACAGGACGCTTGATTGTCGCGGGACAGATGGCTGTGACGCTGACCTTGCTCGTGGGTGCGGCCCTTCTGGGGCGCAGCATGTTGCGGGTCCTGTCGGTTGATCCTGGCTTCCGGACAGACCAGGTGGCCATGATCGACCTGAGGCTGCCCGAGGCGAACGATGCCAAGGCCCAGCGCGTTCAATTCCTGGACCAGTTCCTGGCCCGATTGCGGACGATTCCGGGCGTGCAGGATGTGGGCGGCACCACCGGGCTTCTCTTAGAGACTGGGTCGGTATCGAACGGAACTTTTGCAGTGGTAAATGCGCATCAGCTCACCTCAGAGGAGAGGAACCTGATCGATCGCGCTGCCCATTTCACCGGCAAGCCGGACCCCGCCGAGGAGAAGGTCTTCAATGATTTCATGGTAAGCCTGTGGCGCGATCCATCCATGACCGGACACGCTGACTACGATTCTGTCAGCGAAGGCTATTTCCGCGTGCTCGGCGTTCCCTTGCTCCGCGGACGTTTATTCAATGATTCAGACACCATGGAGATGCCGCACGTTGCCGTGATCAGTGAATCGGTGGTGCGGCAGAAATGGCCCGACCAGGATCCGATCGGCCAAACCATTGAGTTCGGCAACATAGAAGGTGATCCGCGCTTACTTACAATCGTTGGCGTTGTCGGAGACGTGCGGCAAGATAGCCTGGAAAAGCCGCCCCGGCCAACAGTTTACGTCAACTATCGCCAAAGACCGCAGACCACGTATCACTTTGGCGTAGTCGTGCGGACAGCATTGGATCCGGCATCGGTCTTTACCAGCGCGCGCGGGATATTGAATAAGCTCGATCCCAACATTCCTCCAAGATTCAGTACCGTTAAGCAGGTTCTTTCCGCTTCTCTGAATGGGCGCCGCTTCAACCTTGTTCTTGTAGGCGTCTTTGCCGCCGCGGCGCTGCTGTTGGCTATGGCGGGAATCTTTGGAGTGCTGGCTTACGCGGTGGCGCGGCGCACGCGGGAAATCGGCGTGCGAATTGCTCTGGGCGCTAGTACCGGCAATGTTCTCGGGCTTGTCCTGAGACAGGCGCTGACTACAGCGGTTGCCGGGGTTGCCATTGGCCTTACCGGTGCACTCCTGCTGACACGAACTATGCGCTCACTGCTTTTCGGAGTGAGCGCTACTGATCCCGTAACTCTGGGCGCGATGGCGTTGTTCCTCTTGGTGGTGGCGCTGGTAGCTTCGTATGTTCCTGCGCGTAGGGCTACGCGTGTCGATCCTATTGTAGCGTTGCGGTATGAATGAGGTCGTTGTGCACGCGATTACGAGAATTTTGTTCTCGTTGCACTACAAGCAGCGTGGTTCTGGCAGAGAATTTGGTAATTGGGTAAGTTGGTAATTGAAAATCAAAACCAAAACCGCAGTGGGCTAAACGCTACTTACCTTGCAGTGGGCTAAACGCTCCTACCTTTGGGTTCATCGCTTCGCGATGGATCTTTGGCGTCCAGCACAATGAGTCGCACGCGCCCTGTGGCCACGGCGCGGCCGGCATCGTCAGTCACGGTGGCTTCCCAAACCTGGGTGCGCCTGCCACGCATGAGCGGACGAGCGACGGCATGGAGCTTCCCTTCCCGCACCGCCAGCAGAAATGAGGTGTGATTTTCCAGTCCCACCACGGATTGGCCGCGCGGCATCGCTACCAACGCAGCGCCGACTGAGCAAACAGTCTCGATCACACCCGAGTGAACTCCACCGTGGACGATTCCGTATGCCTGACGGTGATCAGGCCCAATTTCCAGCTCAGCCTTAACGCTGTCAGCGGTGGCGTAAAGGAAATGGAGGCCCATAGCGGCGCTCCACCCGCCTAACAACTGGTTGAGCGAGGCAGCAAAGTCTCCATCTTCAGAGGCAGTCAGGTTGCGTGGGTTTGGAGTAAAGGAACTCATTCAGGGCAGTTCGCTCACATTCGAGGGTGCGAGGATTGTATCAGGCAAGATCGATCGATTGGCTTCAGTCAGACCTCTAAGGGATCGTGGTGCTCACGGAGAACAGCAGTTGAGCGGAAAGGCTGCTGGTGCTGGTTTAGCCAAGAGCCAACAGCCAAAAGCCAAGAGCTGCTCTTCTAATACAGGTGAAAATTCACCTCCACCTCAATCTGCACCGCCACTGGATTACCGTCCTTGGTGGCCGGACGGAAGCGCCACGTGCGTACCGCTTCCATGGCCTTCTCGTCCAATCCCATCCCCAGTGACCGGTGAACGCGTAGATCACGGGGGCGGCCATCGGGTCCGATAATTGCCCACAGTACTACCGTTCCCTGATATTTGGCTTGACGAGCTTCCAGCGAGTACTCCGGCGTCGGATCATAAACTACGTGGGGGGCCGTAACTCCGTTGCCCACCGTGAAAACCCCGCCGCCATATCCGCCGCCAGTTCCTATGCCAAAACCAGGGCCGTTGCCGGCGCCAACCCCTCCGCCGCCGCCCGAGCCAATGCCGGAACCCACGCCTCTTCCGTCGGACGGAGTCATCAACGCTGAGAGCGGATCTCCCACCTGCTTCGTCTGCGGAAGCTGCAAACTGGGAGCAACGATCGTAGGCTCAACCATCAATTTGGAGTGTTCATTCTGTATAGTCGTGGTTGGCGGCGCTAACTGCTCGGAGGATGCTTTTGGCAAAGTGCCCGTGGAAGCTTTGAGCCTGTCTGCATCCCCGCCACCCCCGCCTCCATGCGGCTGCCGCAGGCCCGGTGGCGGAACGTAGTCACTGAGTTCCACCACGTTCAAGCCAGGCAAAATCGTTTTGCTCTCGGTTTTGAAAGCCATGATTCCCAACACCGCCACCAGCAAGATCGCCACGGCATGCACGGCCAGTGAGGCCGCAAAGTTGATTCGCCGCATGGGATAAGTCCCAAAGCCATGGCCAAAGAGTGAGGGCAAAATTTCAGGTCCGGCGCCGGCTTCTGGCCGCCGCGCTGAAGATAGCGGCCGCGCCGCTGCCACCCACTCCAACTCCGTCTTCAGGCGCGTCTTAAAATCCGGACGGGGAAGGCTGCACAGCTCTGAAGCAATTTGCAGCAGGTCAGTAAGTTCCGAGCCGTCGGATGTCCCCCAACTCGCCTTTCGCGATAGTGTGCCGGACTGGCGTTGGGTGTTGGCCATCATTGCCCCAATGGCCGCATCAAGTTCATCGTAAACAGAGGCGTAGTTCATGATTGCTCCTCACTTCTGTCGTAATTCTTGTTGCTGCGCTCCAAACTGCCGCAAATCTCAGTGTTCTTGGAGGTCCTTCCACTTCTGAATCACGCGGCTCAGCGCGGCAAGTCGGTTTCGCCGCCCTCCGGCAATACGTGGCTGCGCAAATTCTGCAAGGCCCGGAACTGCAACTGCTTCACCGCTCCCTCGCTGCGTCCTATCTCCTGTGCGATCTCCCGCACGCTTTTCTGCTCCACAAATCGCCGCACAATCACCCGCCGCTGGTCCTCAGGAAGCCGGTCCACCAGTTGAAACAGCATCGCCCGCCGTTCCACTTCCTGCTCCGCTCCCGCTTCTGCGCTTTCCAGAGTTTCCGCGGAGACCTCCTGCACTCGTGCTGCACGCTGCCAGCGGTCAGCCAGGGTATTTGCGGCGATCCGCAACAACCACGCCGCGAACGGAACACCTCGCCATTCAAACCGCCCCAGGTTGGAGAGCGCCTGGTGAAAAACCTCGGCCGTCAGGTCTTCAGCTTCTGCGCGGTCGCGTACCCGTCGCACAATGAATGCGTACACGCGGTGAAAATTGTTCTCATACAGCTCCGCAAAGCGGGTGGGATCCTGCTGCGCCGCCTCAATCAGAAGCCGCTCATCAGCTACGTTGGCAATTGAGCTCAAGGTCTACTCCCCGGGAACCGTATCCTGCCATCTCTATCCAGTTAATCCCCCGGATGGCCAAAAAGGTTACGGGCGGGCGGATATATCTTTCCTTGGTTAGAACGAGCAGAGAGGCTGCTTTTGCACCCAGGATCAGCAGTTATGTGACTAAAAGCATTTTCGGAGATGCTGTAGACCATGACGACACGGGATTTGTACAGGGTAGTGGGCTTCTTTGGTTTTTATTGTGACCATGCAGCTTCTCCCTGTCATTCTGACCCGAAGCGTAGCGCAGGGGAAGAATCCCCACACAGCATCCACGAATCAAGCAGCGTTCGACGTATTCAGCTCACTCCCTGAAAGTGCACGCGGTTTGACTTTTTGCCCACAAAATATCTTTCGTTTGCGGTCAAAGTAGCCCACTACCCGGCCCAGGCGATAAACTATCAAAACCTCCTTAAAATTTATCGTCGATCGAACCGTGTCCCGCACCAACAAAAACGGCGGCTTGCGCCGCCGTTCCTGCTTCTTCTTGCTGCTGGGTCTATTTGCCGATCAGCTTCGGTCCGCCGGTCTGCTTCAACACCCATACGTTGGTAGTTGTAGTGGCGGAATTCACGTGCAGGTCATCCGGATATGGAACAAAGACACTTCCGTCGGGATAGACGTCAGGGTAAAAGTATTCGAGCAGGTTGCGTGTCCCGTTGGCGCACCCCAATCCGTTGTCGCAGATTGCGCCAATGTGCATGACTCCGGTCGCGGCCGTGATGGCAAACGTCGGCGCCCCAGTCAAAGCATTCTGGCTTTGCGCCATGTAAATGCTCCAGTGTGCGCTGCTGGAATTGAAGCTGGGATCGGAAGTTCCGTAGAAAAAGACTGCGACTCTTCCCGCGTCACCCGCTACTACCCACGGCTCTACCGTCGTCTTGGCATTGGCGCCCGCATTCACCCGCACTGGCGTGCTCCAACTCTCGCCTCCATCGGTTGAATGAATCAGGAAACTGGTAGCGCCGTCGCTGAACGCAATATAAAGATTGCCTGCATGGTCCAGCGCCAGCGAAGGAAAAACATGAGCAATGGACACGTTATCCGGCGCCTGATAAGCTAGCTTCAGCATCCAGGTCTGCCCTGCATCCACTGACTTGGCCAGATACAACTGGTTGTGGAGGGCGCCAAAGAACACCGTATAAACACTGCCGTTGTTATGGTCCACAAGGATGTTGCCCTGTTCGGCCGGTTGCACTCCCAGTTCCGGTGTGGTGACCTGGCTGACAAACGGAAACGTGACGCCTCCATTGGTGGATTTGGCAACATAGATGGAAGCGGTCCCGCTGAGGTCAGCTCCAAGCTGCTTGCTGGTGATATACACCACTTTCGCATCGAAGTTGGCTAGCCATTGCCTGTCATCTGCTGGCAAAGTAGAACCTTCAGGGTCACAGGCCCACACCGCACCGCCATTGCTTGACGTGCAGGTTGTGTTACCCCCAAGCCACAGCGAGGTCAGAACGATATTTCCGTTGGGGAGGGCGATGATGTCTTCATCTCCGCCGCCCGCCCCCGCGCCCACAAAGCCCAATCCGGAGGCGGCTGCCTGCGCTCCATCCGGCTCACCCAGGTAGGACCAGGTGTTGCCTCCATCCATCGATTTCCACGTATCACTCCCTGACGGAACTCCCTGAATCGCGGTCAAATAGAGGTTGCCAACCGGATCGTGCACAATGCGTGGCTCGGCATCCTGCTCAAAAAACACCGTCCCTGCCGGACCCGAGTTATAGACGCCGGGAGGACGGGTCATCTTCTGCGCGCTGAAAGTTGCATTTCCCTGCCTGTAACGTGCCCGTCCGCTGCTGATCGAAGGCTCGGCCGCCAGCGTTACAGTCCCCGCATAGGAGGTTTGGACCGCTACCGTGGGCACAATCTGAATCTGGTAGCTTCCAGAGGGTAGCTGCCCCAGGTCAGCATCATTAAAGGTAGTGCCGCTCTGTGTTGCCATTCCTACCAGATTGCTGCTGGCGTCGTACACGTAGACATCGAACTCGTCCAGGCTTGAGCTCCAGGTGGCTGTTACCGTGATCGTGAAATCGGGATGGGCCGCATAAAACGTTCCTGGAACATTTACGGTTAAGTTATAAAGATCGCAGATCGTTGCGTTGCAGGGCGGATTGGCTACTCCTGTTCCGGTCTGGGTCTGGCCGGCCACGCCTGTTTGATTGCTGTTCCACGTCAGTGAAGTTGTAGATGTTGTCAGAGTCCCATTAAAAGTGCCCGCTGAGCAGGTTGCTGCCATAGCCACCAGGCAAAAAGTCAACAAAACCGCACTTCTCCATGCGGGAGCCGCGGTTCCAGGATTCTTGGGGGGTAAAGCGGATCCCGGGGTCATAATTTAGCCTCCATTGTTTGTTTTAGAACTAAAAAGAATGAGAGTGGTTGTACTACCAGACATAGTGCCACCACGATTATCGATTAGTGGTACTATGACTAAGACCTTCTGAGCCGCTGTTCAGTAGGCTCAAAAGGATCTCAAAAAATCGAAAATAGAGAGGAAACTCCCTTGGCCGCCAGTTCCATTCCCCCTGTCGCCAGCCGAGACCGAATCCGTGAGTCAGCCAAGGCTCTATTCGCCAAACACGGGTACGAATCCACCGCGACCGCAGCCATATGCAGGCAGGCAGGCACCAGCGAGTCGCAGCTCTTGAAGCACTTCGAGAGCAAGCAGGGTCTTCTGGAAGCCATCTTTGAGAATGCCTGGCGTCAGATCAATCCTGCCATTCGTTTGGCCACAGACAGCATTCCCACCCCCCGGGACCGGATGAAGATGCTGATCGAGATGGTTCTGAAGTTTCTGAGCCGGGATCAGGAGCTGTTACTTCTCTTCCTGCTGGAAGGACGCCGGATCCGCGATGACGGAAAATTTGTGGTGCTCGTCCCCGGGTTCCTCGAGTTTGTCGAAGTCGTAGACGGCATTTTGAGGCAATTGGCTGAGGAGGGCGAACTGATTCCAGGCATACATCCTGAGGCCATCCGTTCCGGCTTGATGGGAGCCCTGGAGGGCCTGTTGCGCGACCAGCTTCTGGGCCGGCACATCAAGTATGCCGCTGGCTTTTCTGAAGCCGACATCCATGCCGTCTGCTTCCGCTTTCTCAACTCCGTCCTGCGAAGCACCTGACTGGAGCTGTTCCAGCAAAGGTGTTTTCCACGGCAGCAGATAAAAAAATGCAGCGCACCAGGCGCTGCATTTTTTCACTAATCAACTACAGAGGCTTCACCTTCCGGCAACAAAGAGGATCCCGTCATTTTGCGAGTAGATCCTGCCCTTGCTGTCCATTGAGGCGGGCGTGTAGGCGGCGCCCAGCGCCAGTTGCTGAAACAACGTCTGCACTACGCCGCCGCCCTGGGCGATGGTGTAGAGGTTGCCGTCTTCGCTGTTGGCGTAGACGAGTCCATTAGCGTCGATCATTGGAGCATTGACGCACCACTCAAAGCCGTTCGGGTTTGTTGTAGTGCAGCTAATGCTCCCATCCGGGTTGCGGGTGCAGCTTTGTGTGTTGGTGTTTTGGAAGCTCCACTGGATGTTGAGGTTGGGATCCAGGGAACTCACAAAGTAGGATTCCGGACCCAGAAGATCGTTGGAGGTGCGAGGTGAAGGACACCAGTTGGGATCACCACAATAGGAACCGCCAAAATAGTGGTTGTTCTTGATGATCACCGAGTAGTTGTTGTCGTCATTGGGCGCGCTTAAGTCCTCGTGACGAAAGATTGCCGGCGTGCTGTCCCAGCCAAAATTAAAGGAGTTGAGAAAATCGCCGTTGGCGCTGAAGTGCATCAGGTGGCCTTGCGCCCAATTGTAGAGTGTGTAAGCGCCATAAAAAATACTGCCATCAGGCGCGATCGTAGGCGTGGAAGAAGAATCATCCAGCACCCGCGCCGGAGGCGGCTCATTGGTCGATGGATCAGCTCCAAAGTGAGCACCGGCCCTGCATCCGCCATTGGCGTTGGCTCCGCCGGGGTTGCCGATGGCCTCGCTCACGCCGCAGCCGTCATTCAGGCGTCCACGGAAGGAAGCGGCCCACTTTCCCGTCAAGTTCGGATTCACGGCAACCATGTAGTTATAGCGGGTGACCAGATGTGCCTTGCTGATGATGTAAATGGTTCCGTCAGGAGCAATAGCCGGCGCAATATTCAAAGCTGCGCGTTGGCTGCCGCATGTTGTGGTTGGGGGATTGGCATTGGGTGAAGGCGGCCAAGGCAGGTCCGTATCTGCAAACGATGCTTTGCAGTGTCCATTCCCTGCTGGAACGGCCTCACCTTTGATGACGGCGTGCGAGAGTAGCGTGCGATAGCTGACCTTGCTGATGGAATCATCCGGTCCGACCTTCACCAACCAGGAATTCAGGACGTCGTCGCCCACCCAGTTTGCGTCTGTGTTTCCGTCAACCTCCACCACGTTGTAAAAGATGTTTCCGTGTCCGTCCGTAGTCAGCGGGGATGCGGTAAATGTGTTTGGATCTACAGTGGTTCCAAAGGGGTTGATCCGCTTCACCACGGAACCGTTGGCCTTATTGATCTTGAAGATAGTGCCGCCCTGGCCCGGGTCGTAGAGAAAACCATTGGCCAGGACTGCATGATAGACCGGCTCCCAGAACAAGTTCGATGAACCCGGAGCAAACCAGTCGGTATCGAAGGTCCACACCTTCACCAGGCTGTTTCCCGACCATGTGTATTTGTTCTGGTGCCACGTCTGCGTGCTGTAGGTGCTGTTGCTGTATGTGCCGGCCTTGGATTCAATGTAGACATCGTTGCCGTCGATCAACGGGACCTGATAATGCACAAGCAGTGTGCCCCCGGCGTTGGGGTCTGCCTTTTCAGCGGCAACATTAAAGTCATAGGTGATGCTGGCCAGGACGTGGTTGATCGGCTGGCCTGTGGTTTGAGTGAGGAAAAGGGTGTGCTGGGGATTGAAGCCCCACTGCGGCCAAAATGGACCGGCAGGCGCCGGCGTCACTGTCTGGCCAATGAGACTTACGGGAACGAAGACAACCAGAGCTATGAACCAACAAAGGCAACTCCAGTTGCGGCTGCGCCATAGAGTAGACATACTTTTCCGTTCTCCTTCGTTTTGAATTTTGCTTTCCTTTCTTACAAAAAGGCCTGAAGAAACCATCTTGCATCTCGAGAATGTTGCCAGGAATTCCGGGGGTGTTAGCGTACGCCTGTTCTTGCTTTGCGGAACCTGGTGTCTTGGCAAATTTCCGTTTTCGTAAAATCCAGCCCAATCAGCCATCAAAAAAAACACGAAATACCCAAGACAATTATGGGTAGGAGGAGTAAGATACCGCGCAAGGAATCCCCTGTAAATCAGGAGGTTACATGGCTCTGGATCGCAGACAGTTTTTCAAGATTGGCATTGGGGGCGGCGCCGCCGGGCTGCTTTTCGGTTTTGACGCAAAACCTGCTCTGGCTCAGGCTAAATCCCTGAAAATAGCACGCACCACCCAAACCCAGTCCATTTGCCCTTATTGTTCCGTGAGCTGCGGCGTGATTATCCACACGCTGGGCGACAAGGCAAAGAACGTGACTCCGCAGGTCGTGCATGTTGAGGGTGATCCGGACGATCCCATCAACCGCGGAACACTTTGCCCCAAGGGCGCTTCTTTGTATCACGATATCCTGAATGAGCGGCGGCTGCTCAGGCCGAGAAAACGCGAGCGTGGCGGCACCGAGTGGAAGGAAATCCCCTGGAGCCAGGCAATCGAGGAGATTGCCCAACACATCAAGAAGACACGCGACGAAACCTTCATCGAAAAGGATGATCAGGGACGCACCGTAAACCGTTGCGAGAGCATCGCGTTTAACGGCGGGTGCACAGATACCAACGAAATCAATTTTCTTATGGTAAAGACCATGCGCAGCCTGGGGGTCTGCTACCTGGAAAACCAGGCCCGTGTTTGACACGGCCCTACGGTCTCCAGTTTGGGGCCGACATTCGGACGCGGAGCAATGACCAATGGCTGGATCGACATCAAGAATACAGACATGATGTTGATCATGGGTGGCAATCCCGCGGAGAACCATCCTTGCGGTTTCAAGTGGCCTGTCGAAGCCAAGCGCACTCGCGATGCCAAAATGATCGTCGTAGATCCACGCTTCACCCGGACTGCCTCCGTGGCAGATATGTTCCTGCAAATCCGGGCCGGAGCTGACATCGCATTCCTGGGAGGCCTGATCAACTACGCTCTTGAAAACAACCGCTACGCCCACGATTACGTGGTGAACTACACCAACGCTTCCTTCATCATCAAGGAAGGGTTCAAGCTGCCGGAAGATGACGGCCTTTATTCCGGCTTTGACGGCAAAAAATATGACGTCTCCACCTGGAATTACGAAGAGGGTGGAAACCTGACCCCCCAGGATGCTACCGCGGCGCTCGCTGTCGCCACCTCCACGGTGGTGAAGCCCGCTCCTGCTCCCGGCGCTAAACCTCCTGCTCCGCCGACGTCTCCAACCAGATATGGTGCACCCGCAGGTTCGTCACCCCAGGGAGGCGCACAAAGCCATAAGGCCGAGGGCGGTGGCCTTCAGGCGCAGGGACCGGCCGGCGCAAAAGCCAGTTTAGGCGCGACGGTTCCAGTTGCCTTGCCACCCAAAGTTGCCTATGACGTCACGCTCCTGCATCCGCGTTGTGTTTTCCAATTGCTTAAGAAACAGTACTCCCGCTACACGCCGGAGATGGTGGAAAGAATCACTGGAATCCCCAAAGATAAACTGGTGGATGCCTATGACATGTTCACCTCCATCCGCAAAAATGGGAACACCAAAAAGGTGGGAACCATCATCTACGCAGTGGGCTGGACGCAGCACACCTTTGGCAGCCAGATCATCCGCACCGCTGCCATGACGCAGTTGCTGCTGGGAAATGTGGGCCGCGCCGGTGGCGGAGTCAATGCCCTGCGCGGGCACTCCAACATTCAGGGCGCAACGGACATGGCCGGCGTCTTTGACATTCTGCCTGGCTATCTCAAAGTGCCTACTCCGACGGACACGGATTTCGACACTTACCTAACCCGCACCACTCCCAAACCGGCTAAGCCGGACGAGTGGGCTTCTTTCAATTACTGGTCGAATACGCCCAAGTTCGCCGTCTCCTTCATGAAGTCCATGTACGGCGACTTCGCCAAGAAGGAGAACGACTGGGCCTTCCACTACCTGCCCAAGATTGACCGCAAGTACTCCTGGGCCGAGCAGTGGGACGCGATGTACAACGGCAAAGTCAAGGGCTTGCTGGCTTTTGGCATGAACGGAGTGGCCATCGGACCGAACTCCAGGAAAAACATCGATGCACTCAAGAAGGCCGATTGGCTGGTGGTGTGCGAGATCTATCCTGACGAAACCAGCGAGTTCTGGAAGTCTCCCGGCATCACCACAGAAGAGATGAAGGACATCAAGACGGAGGTTTACCAGCTACCGGGCGCCGGATTCGCAGAGAAAGATGGCACCTTTGTGAACTCAGCCCGCTGGTTGAAATGGAAGTATGCAGCCGTTCCCACTCCCGGAGACGCCAAGGTTGATCAGGAGATATTGGCCCGCATCTTCCTCAGGGTGCGTGAGCTTTACAAAGCGGACCCCAACGCCAAGTTCCCGGATCCCATTCTGAACGCGTCGTGGGCTTACACTGCTCCCGCCAATCCTTCTTTCACTGAAATAGCCAAAGAGATCAACGGCAAGGCGCTTGCTGATCTGAAAGACCCGGTGACTGGACAGGAAATCAAGGCTGGCCAGCAACTGCCGGGCTTTGCCTGGCTCAAGGATGATGGCACCACGACCTCCGGCAACTGGCTGTATTGCGGCCACTGGACGGAGGCGGGCGCATTAAGCCAACGTCGCGGACTGGATGACCCGTCAGGATTGGGCATCTACCCCAACTATGCCTGGTCCTGGCCCATGAACCGCCGTGTCATGTATAACCGCGCTTCCTGCGATATCAACGGCAAGCCGTGGGATCCGGAGCGCAAACAGGTTTGGTGGAACGACGGCGCTCAGAAATGGGTGGGCAACGACGTGCCTGACTTCAAGCCCGATTCCAACCCCCATGATCATATGGGACCCTTCATCATGAATCCCGAAGGAATCGGACGCCTGTTTACCCCCTTGGCTGCATTGGTGGATGGTCCATTCCCCGAGCACTATGAACCTGTGGAAAGCCCCATCGCCAATCCGTTGCATCCCAAGCAATCCACCAATCCGGTGGCCAAAATATTCAGCTCTGACCTGGATAAATTAGGCACGCCGGAGCAGGGCTTTGATGTAGTGTGCACCACCTACCGGCTTACCGAGCATTACCACTACTGGACCAAGAACAATCCCGTAAACGTGCAATTAGTCCCTGAGCCATTTGTGGAGATATCAGAGGAGATGGCGAAGGACAAAAACATCAACGGAGGAGATAAGCTCAAGGTTTCGAGCGCCCGAGGCGTCTATTACGCCAAAGCAATGGTGACCAAACGCATCAAGGCGCTCAAGATCGACGGGAAGATGGTTTACCCGGTTGGTATTCCCATCCACTGGGGATACCGCGGCATCCTCGAAGACAAGGAAAGGGAAAAGGGCAGCACCGAAGTCGGTGGCGCCAACCTGCTAAGTCCTGCGGCGATTGACCCCAATGCCTACACACCGGAATTCAAAGGGTTCCTGGTGAAGGTAGAGAAAGCGTAAGGAGCCGACCATGCCAAACGAAGCGATGCAGATCAAGAAGATTTCGGCGCATCCGGGGCCGGTTCCGGGTGGAGACGTCTCGCGCGACTATGACGTTTGTAAGCTGATTGACACCACCACGTGCATCGGCTGCAAGGCGTGTGAAGTTGCATGCCTGGAGTGGAACGGATACGAGTTCCGTGAAACCACCTTCGACAACACCTATCAGACCATGCCGGATACGGAGTGGAACTACTGGAACCTGATCAAGTTCAATGAACATGAGAATGAAGACGGAACGCTCAGTTGGCTCATGCGCAAAGACCAGTGTATGCACTGCGCCGATCCCGGTTGTCTGGAGGCCTGCCCTGCCGATGGCGCCATCGTGCAATATGCCAATGGCATCGTAGACTTCAACCAGGAAAACTGCATTGGCTGCCAGTACTGCGTGACCGGATGCCCCTTCAACATTCCCAAATTCAACCCCACCACCAAAAAGGTCTTCAAGTGCACGCTGTGCTCTGACCGTGTTGGAGCTGGCCTGGAACCGGCCTGCATCAAGAGCTGTCCCACCGGATGCCTGCACTTCGGCAGCAAAGAAGACATGAAAGAGCTGGCGAACAAACGCGCCGAGCAATTGAAAGCCTCCACCAGCTACAAGAACGCAGGTGTCTATCACCCCTACCCGAACGCTGGCGTCTACGATCCGGACGGCGTGGGCGGAACCCATGTGATCTACGTTTTACATGACAAGGACCATCCGGAAAGATACGGCGGTCTGCCCAAAGATCCCCGCGTGCCCATCATGGTTCGCCTGTGGAAACATCCGCTGAAGTGGCTGGGAAACATCGGTATGATCGCCGGAATCGCCGGGGTCCTGCTCCACTACGTGCGCTTCGGGCCTAAAGTTGTAGACAAGAAGGAGGCGAAGAAACCATGAGCACGCAGACGGTTGTTCGTGATGGCACAATCATTCTTCCTGGCCAGGTCGTCCGCTACAACCACAGGGAGCGCGTGTGCCACTGGGTCAACGGCGTCACCTATCTCTTCTGCATGCTGACGGGTCTGGCCTTTTACTCGCCTTACCTGTATTGGCTGGCCGCAGTCGGAGGCGGTCCGGCGTCATCCCGTTTTCTACATCCCTGGGTCGGACTGTTTTTCTTTGTTGCTATGCTCTGGATGCACGCACTGTGGAAGCTACAAATGCTTGCCGCTCCGGAAGACAAGGCCTGGAAAGACGGGATCAAGAATTACATTGAGAATCGCGACGAGCTTGTTCCTCCCCAAGGCCGCTTCAACGCCGGCCAGAAGTTGTTTTATTGGGTGATGTTTTACTGTGCCATCGTGCTCCTGATCACCGGGGTTATTATGTGGTTCCCGGAGCTGGTCACCGGAAAGGCGCATTGGCTCCTGACCATTATCATCCCGATTCACTGCGCCGCCGCTTTGATAACCATTGGCGCCTTCATCATCCACGTCTACATGGGTATTCTTCTGGTTCCCGGCGGACTCAAAGGCATCTTGTATGGGCGGGTCTCAGAAGAGTGGGCCGCTCACCATCATCGCCTGTGGTATGAGAAACTGAAGAAGTAGTTAGAACGTGCTTCAGAATGGGCCTCCAGACCAGCCGGTGGAAGCTCTGGGCATTGGCCCGGGGAGCGGATTCTTTAGAATCCGCGGAAATCGCTGATATCCCTTGCTAACCGCGAGTTTGGATTTTGATTTTCAATTACCAACTTACCAACTTACCCAATTACCAAATTCTCGGCGAGAACAAAGATGTCGGCGCCAACAACAAGAACAAAATTCTCGTTATCGAGGGCATAACGGCGTAATGACTGCCTTTTGGGACCAGCGGATCGCTCGCGCAAAGAAGCTCTCCACCCATGATTCTCCGGCGCGAGAGATCCTGTCTCTTTACATCAAAGTTGCCGATTTCCAAAGAAAAGTCAGCCATGGCTTGAATGGCGCGGAGCACCCGGATATACGTTCGCTCCTTCGCTTCCTGCCCGAGTTGAAGAAGCTGGTTAAAGATCTGGGATCGGCGCCTTTACAGGCGGCAACCGAGCGGCTGGCAAACGATGCGGAAGGCTGGACCGATCTGCTGATGAAGCATTGGGAACCAGATTCCGAGGCCAGTTCGCCCGCCGATGCTTGCCTGGCTTCCCTTCTCCTCCAGCCCTACGCGCAGCATGTCACGGCCCGCATGAACATCTCATCCGGTAACGATGCTACGCAGTGTCCGGCCTGCGGCAATCCGCCTCAACTATCTTTGTGGCGTGAATTCAACAACGGAGCCAAACGTTCCCTGGTGTGCTCGCTGTGCTCGACGGAATGGGAATTCCGCCGCGTGTTCTGTCCCTATTGCAAAGAGCAGAACAAGGACAAGCTGCCGCTATTCACAGCCGACGAATTTCAGCAAGCGCGAATTGAAGCGTGCGACTCTTGCCAGTCCTACATAAAATGCATTGATCTCACCAGGGATGGTCACGCGGTGCCCCCGGTCGATGACCTGGCAACCCTGGCATTCGATCTGTGGGCGCATGAGCAGGGCTATACCCGCCGTTACCCCAATATGTTCCTGCTGCCCAGCGAGTAGAAGCCGTCGCTAACTGTGTCTTTTTCTTCTCAAAAGCATGCGCAGAATGTACGGAATCCAGCCCTGTTTTCACCCCAATGATCCTCGTGGCTGCGGTAGCGCCAAACGGTCTGGTAGATCGAAACTTGGGGTGGAGCAGATTCCGCGCTGCGCTCCCGAATTTTTTGTGCGTCACAAACGCCACAGGCGGCCCAAAGGCCGCCTGTGGTGAAGAGAATGTGAGGTACGTTACACGTTTACTGATCGCGCCGGTGCAGGGTCGGACGGTCATCGCCATTGTTGCTACCGTCCTTGCTGTCCTTGCTGCTACTGGCCGTACGGCGCAGGGTTGGCTTGTTCTTGTCTTTCTGGTCGTCGAGGTGATGGCGGTTTTCAATCGCGGCCAATCGCGCCTTGACTTGGTCAAATTCAGAGGTAGTCACAATGTACTGATCGCGCGGCGGCAGGATCGTCGCAATCTCCTGTTGTGATTTCTGAATGCGATCGGGCGTTTGCGGGTGTGTGGAAAAGGCTTTGGCTAAAGTGCCTGGCTTTTTCTTCTCCTGGGCTTCGAGTTTTTCAAAAAAAGCCACAAAGGCATTAGGATCGTAGCCGGCCTTGTACATGTATTGCAGTCCCAGGTAATCAGCTTCTGCCTCGAATCCACGTGAGAACTTCAGGAAAGTCATGGGCAACCCGATGCCAACGGCCTCGCGTGCCGCGTAACCGATTCCGCCGCCTACAAAAATCAGCGGCAGGCTGAGCAGGTTGGCCAGTTGAGCCCGCGTGGCTCCGCGGGTAGCATGGCGAGCGGCAACGTGGGCAATCTCGTGGGCCATCACGCCCGCCAGTTCAGCCTCTTCGTCAGCAGCCAATATCAATCCGGAATTTACGTAGAAGAAACCACCGGGAAGGGCGAAAGCATTTACGCTGTCGTCATCAACCACTTTGATCGTAAACGGGACCTTGGCGTCAGAGTTGCGCACCAAGTTCTGGCCAATGCGGTTGACGTACTCATTGACGACCGGGTCCTGGACCATCCTCATGCTCTGCTCAAGCTGTTGAGCATACTCTTTGCCGATGCGGATCTCTTTCTCGATGGAGTACCAGTCCATCCCGCCAACCTTGCGGTTGCCAATGGCGTCTACGTCGTTTTTGCTGCCGTCATGCTTGATCTTGGGCTCTTGCTCCTTGGTCGTACTCTGGTCCGCGCTCTGGTCGGTGGCCGGGGTCTGGTTCTGATCTGTAGATGGAGCCTGCGTCTGAGTTGCAGCGGGCGTTTGAGTTGTGCTCTGGCTCTGATCTGGGGCTGGAGTCTGGCCTTGATTTGTGCTCTGCGCAGCCGGTTGCTGGCTGTTTGCAGTCTGCTTTTGACTGTCTTGATTTTGATTGTCCTGAGGCAAAGCGGAGACCGGCAGGGTTATCGCCAAAGCCACCAATACTGAAAGCAATGAAGCCCGGGTTTTCATTGATACCCTCCTACAGCAACCGAACCCTTACACCGACAGGATACGCTCATTATACGCCCAAACATAACCTTATTTCTTCCAGATCTCCCCGTTACGTTGGATACAGAATGGATTGCCCTAGTTTTCCAGCCCCTCACAAACATTTCAGGGCTGGCCGGGGAACACACAAAGTAAAGTGTCTGTACACTCCGATTTTTATACCTGTCTGGTGGTCAGTTTCAGGATTTCCACCCGCTTGGCCCGCCACTCCCCAGTGCTGTCCTGTTCTGCGGTAACCAGAATCTCCTCACCCGGGGTTAGGCATTCCATATTGCATTTGCGTCTCTGGCTGACCGGGACATTTTCACCAAACACAATGCGTGCGTGGGACACCTCTACGCGACGCAGCAGGTGATTACGACCCTGCACGTAGATCCATCCGTAACGCAGGGGTTGGTTTACGGGCGGATCCATGACGCGGCCCTGGAAGGTTCCATCAACCGCCCATGTGGGAACACCACTGAGAATAAGCAGGAACAGCACGGCAATAACCTGGCGCCACATTTCATTAGTACGATGCTAAGTTCCTGCCTCGTGTCCGTCAGAAAGATAAATCAATCATAGTATTCCAGGCCCAGGTGCGTGATCATCTCCTCTCCTCGGAGATGCCGCAGCGTGTTCTTCAGTTTCATGGACTGGATAAAGAGATCGTGTTCCGGATAGAGTCCCGGCACTGTCATAGGCGACTTCAGGTAAAAGCTCAGCCACTCCTGAATGCCCCTTCCGCACAGCTCCTCACTGCGTTGCGCCAGGTCCAGAAACGTCACCAGGTCGAGGACAATCGGGGCGGCCAGAATGGAATCGCGGCACAGGAAATCCACCTTGATCTGCATGGGATAGCCGAGCCAGCCGAAGATATCGATGTTGTCCCAACCCTCTTTGTTATCACCACGTGGCGGGTAATAGTTAATGCGTACCTTGTGATAAATGTTCCCGTACAATTCAGGATAAAGTTCGGGTTGCAGAATATGCTCCAGCACTGAAAGCTTGGACTCCTCTTTGGTTTTGAACGATCCCGGGTCATCCAGCACCTCGCCATCGCGATTGCCCAGGATGTTGGTGGAGAACCAGCCATGGAGTCCCAGCATGCGCGCCTTGAATCCCGGCGCCAGAATCGTCTTGAGCAGTGTCTGCCCGGTCTTGAAATCCTTTCCTGCAATGGGCGCATGGTTCTTCCGGGACAGTTCCAGCATGACGGGAATATCCACCGTGAGATTTGGCGCGCCATTGGCGAAGGGCACGCCTTCCATCAGCGCCGCGTAGGCGTAGATCATGGAAGGTGCAATGTTCTCGTCGTTCTTGAGCAGGCCGCGCTCAAAAGCTACAACAGAAGAATGGACGTCAGTCTGCGTAAGGAAGATCTCGGTCGAGCCGCACCAGATCATCACCAGACGGTCACAACGGTTCTTCTTCTTGAACTCACGGATGTCAGCCCGCAGTTGCTCGGCCAGGTCCATCTTGTGGCGGCCTTTCTTCACGTGCCGGCCATCCAACTTCTTGACGTAATTGCGATCGAAAACCGCCTTCCTCGGCTTGATGGACTTCATGAACGGCTTGATCTTTTCCAGCAACTCTTTTTCCAGCACGCCGGCGTGCATGGCGGCTTCAAACGCGTCTTCTTCAAAAATGTCCCAACCGGTGAAGACCAGGTCTTTCAGGTTGGCCAGCGGCACAAAGTCCCTGATCTTGGGTGATCGTCCGTCTGTCCGCTTGCCCAGGCGAATGGTCCCCATCTGTGTGAGCGACCCAATGGGCTGAGCGATGCCTTTGCGCACTGCCTCGACGCCGGCGATGAATGTAGTCGCTACTGCGCCCATGCCGGGAATCATCACTCCCAGTTTGCCCTTGGCAGGAGCGATTTGGCCGGGCTGCTTGCTGCCGGCATTGGATGACGTAGGTGCCATGTATGTGTCCTTGGAATGAGTGGAAACTTGTTATCTTCTCGTATCGCGTGGGAGTTTGCAAACAAACGCGCCTGAGTAGCTGCAAATCAGTGTTCATCGGCGAGGATCAGCGGCGAAGGGTTACGCCGCAACACGCATTCGGTTCTTCCAGTGCGAGCGCACGAACCAGATCACGCCCACCAGCAACACCAACACGACAACCACATCCAGCCGATGCAGCCATTGGCTCAGGCGGGGGTCGGTATGCCATCGTTCTCCCATCTTCATTCCAATCCAGGCCAGGAGAAAACACCATGGCCATGAACCAGCAAAGGTGTAGAGGTGAAACCGCATCCGCGGCATGCGCGCTACTCCCGCAGGCAAGGCAATAAAAGTTCGTACGACCGGCAGCAACCGGCCAATAAAGACCGCCAGCGATCCAAACTTCTGAAAGAAGCGGTCCGCCATCTCCAGATCGTGGCGGTTCATCAGCAAATAGGAGCCGTATTTCTCGATCAGCCGACGTCCGCCATAGAAGCCGATCTCGTAGGCAATCACCGAGCCTAAATTGCATCCGATGGCCCCTGCGGTGGCGGCCCAAAACAGGCTGAATTGTCCGGTATAAACCAAGTATCCGGCGAATGGCATGATGATCTCTGAAGGCAAGGGGATACAGGCCGATTCAATTGCCATGAGAGCCACCACGCCCAGGTACCCGGTTTTGGAGATGACGGCGATTACGAACGCAGCCAGCGCTGCAATGATTTTGTCAATCATGAAGAGAGTTTCAGAAGTCCTGCAGGTCCTGTGTGAACGTGTAGCCAGGGAGGTTTACGCCCTCAGCAGTCTTGGCTACTTTAATGCGAATGGTATCGGCGTCTGCGGCGCTGGCGTCAGCCGGACGCAACATGGCGTATTGAGTAAACAGCTCGCTATAAAGCTTGGTCACCAGGAAGTCACGCCCATTCTCGTCATTCCGCCACACCTGGCCCAATTGAATCGCTTTGACCGCCATGGGAAAAGAATAGCACGTGCGGCGCGGTACCCGCGTTGCGTTTTCAATGTACCCTCTGATATTGCAGTTCCAAACCGATTTGCGGAAAATACCCAACCGCGCGTTCCTATATCCGTGCGACGCATTTTACTTCTGCATTCGTTTGCATCTTGAATTCCTTGATTCACGCCATTGACCATTTATCCATAAATGTCTATACGCTGGTCATGCGGAAGAAAGCCGACTTGTTGCCGGTTGAAGCCAGTGGATGTCATGGAACGGTCCTCTTTCAGAAAGCAATCCATCATACATTCTGCAAGATTCGAGCCCGGCAGCGTTCCAGAGATGGAGAGACCCGTATGTTCAGTCCTGGACGCCTCATGAAATTCTGGACCATTGCAGCGTTGTTCCTGACAGCCGGCATGGCGCTGGCGGAAGAACCTTTTAGCTCGATTTTTGGCCGCATCGCTAAAGTCGATCAATTTGCATTTGGGCCAACCGGATACGCGGGTAGGATCTCGCAAGGGGAAAAGGACTTTAGAGCGATTCTCGTCCGCTCGTCCGTAGTGGATTTTGAGAAACTCTTCAGGGCCGGTAACATGCAGGCAAAGTGCTATGCACTCGTCGGCATTCGCAGGCTAAGTCCAGGCAGGTACAACGACTTCGCAAAATCCCTGAGGAGCTCGAAAGAAATGGTAGAGACCGTGCATGGATGCATTGGAGGAAAGGAGACTGTGGCTGAGGTAATCAAGCACATTGATGCAGGCGACTATGGCTAAGCGAATTCAGTCATTATTCGGGCAGCTTCCCTTCCAGCAATTCACTCAGCCCCGCCGCCGGACAGCGCACTCCTACGTAGAACGTTCCAAACAGCGCATACACCGCGCTGACCTCGTCAAAGCGCATCTCGTAGATCAGTTTTTTGAACTCCAGAGGATCGTCAGCGAAGAGATCAACGCCCCACTCCCAATCATCAAAGCCAATGGAACCGGTAATGATCTGCTTGACGATTCCGGCATACTTGCGTCCGATCATCCCATGCTCTTCCATCTGCCGCTGGCGCTCTTCAATGGGCAACTGGTACCAATTCTTGTCTTCCCCGCGCCGCCGGTCCATGGGATAGAAACAGAGGTAGCGTGCGGTTGGAATCTGCGGATACAATCGCGGACGCATGGCCTCAACCTGGCGTTCGAGCGTCTCCTGGACCACCGCTTTCCATTCCGGAGTGTTCGGTTCGATCCCCTGGTCTTGAAGATAGCGATACATTTTTACTGAAGACTCATACAGCCCCAACTCCACCACGGAGAGGTAGGAAGTGGTCGGCTCCAGCAGATCGCTCAATCGCAGGTTGGCAATTTGAAGTTCCGCTGACTTCATCTCTGTAAATGACTTGCGGAAATGGACCAGCAGAAGGTCCCCTTTGTGCCCGAACATTGAAAACAACGCACTCTGCCCTTCCGTTCCCTGCTCCATTTTCGAAAGCACGGCGGCTGCTTCGCCGCTGATCTCCTGCTTCTGCGACGCGGTCAGTTTGCGCCACTCCTGCCGGCGGAAACGAAACATCTGGTGCAACACGCTCGCGCCATCAATCGTCAGTGGAACCGCCGGAAGTTCCTGACGAATACCCTTAATTTCAATCTCGCTGCTGGATGCCATTTGGATGCCTCTGATATCGTTGGATTGTAAGCTTGCCAGCCGCAGATATTCTAAGCTGAAGTACGCGGAAGGTAAAATCTCACCAAGGTCACGAATGGACAGCGAGGATACGACGGAATGCTGAAAACAAAAAAGGCAAAATCCCTGCCGCCGAAGAAACGCTACAACCCACTCGCCCCGGAAAGAGTCGCAGCCATTCTGGAGCGTCTGGACCAGGGTTATCCCGGCGCAACTTGTGCCCTGAAGCATAACAGCCCGTGGGAGTTGCTGGTGGCCACCATTCTCTCCGCCCAGTGTACGGATGTGCGTGTCAATATGGTGACTCCCATTCTCTTTCAGAAATATCCAACGCCGAAACATTTTGCCGCGCTGACACCGGAGGAGTTGGAGCCGGATATCCGTTCCACCGGCTTTTTCCGCAATAAATCAAAGTCCCTGGTCGGTAGCGCAAAAAAAATGGTCGGCGAGTTCAGGGGCGAAGTGCCGGATGAAATGGACAAACTGCTGACCATGCCGGGAGTGGCGCGCAAGACCGCAAACGTAGTTCTGGGGACGTGGTTTCACCAGGCCGTGGGCGTGGTTGTCGATACGCATGTACAACGGATTTCACGCCGGCTGGAACTGACGCGCAATGATGACCCAAAGGCCATTGAGAGGGACCTGATGAAGGTTCTGCCGCGCGAGAAATGGATTGATTTTTCCCACCAGATCATTCATCACGGACGCGCCGTCTGTATCGCCCGCAAGCCCAGATGCGTGCAATGCAGCCTGGAAACCCTCTGCCATGCGGCAGATAAGACCTGGTCTACGGTGGAAATTCATAAATCTGCCAAGCCTTAGGAGCGCCATGAGACCGTTGGCATTGTTTATCATGGTAATCGGAATGGTTACTCAAGTCCTGTCGCAAACCGGAACTCAAGCTCAACACTTCATCACTGATCCCAACCAGATCGCCTCCAAGGACAAACTCGACATCCAGCCGTTCACCGTAGACAAGCTCTACATGACCCACTCCATCGGAGACAGCACCTGGTCGCCGGACGCAAAACAGGTGGCTTTCATCACCAACATCAGCGGGCGCAACAACTTGTGGCTTGTTTCCTCCGAGAGTGGCTGGCCGGTGCAGCTTACGGTGAGCGATCAGCGGCAGACAACTCCGGCCTGGTCTCCCAATGGCCGCTGGATCGCCTTCGCCTCTGATCACGATGGTAACGAGCAATGGGACATCTTTCTGGTTTCCCCAGCCAATGGCCAGATCATCAATCTGACCAACACTCCCCAGATTTCAGAAGAAGGGCCAACCTGGTCCCCTGACGGCAATTTTCTGGCCTACACGGTCAAGCCCAGAGAATCCTCCACTCATGAAATCGAAGTCATGGAGGTGCTGACAAGGCAGGTGCGCAAATTGACCACCAACACGCCCAAAGAACTCGGGAATTATGATCCCATCTGGTCAAGAGACGGCAAGTGGATTGTCTACACGCAGCAGAACGCCACAGGAAAAGACTCCAACATTTTTATCGCGAATGTGGCGGGCGGCAAAGCGACCAATCTCACGCCGCATGATGGCGAACACAATTTTTCTGCCAGCCACATCTCTCCCGACGGCAAAACCGTGCTGATTACCTCCAACGCCCACAATGGTTACGACAATGTTGGCCTGCTTGACGTGATCACTAAGAAAATTACCTGGCTGACCAGCGAAAAATGGCGGATGACAGCCGGAAGGTTTTCGCCCGATGGAAAACGCCTTTCCTGGAGCGCCAACATTGACGGTAATACAGAGATCTTTATCTACGATTTACCTGCTCACAAGGCGCAGCCTCTGCCTCTCCCCACAGGGGTAAATTCACTGGCGGGAGCTGAGACCGCATTTAGTCATGATGGGAGCCGCCTCCTCTTCTACCACAATGGTCCCAATGCTCCGGCCGATCTTTGGACTTACAGCTTTGCCACTGTCCACACGCAGCAGGTCACCTATTCCCTGGTGGGCGGCATCCGCAGTGAAGATATGGTTGAGCCTTTTTTGGTCCACTATCCCAGCCAGGACGGCAAGTGGGAAATCTCCGCCTACGTCTATGTGCCCTACAACGCCGAACGCAACGGGCAAAATGCCGCCATTGTCTACATTCACGGTGGCCCAGCATCGCAGAGCGTCAATTCCTTCAACCGCAACATTCAGTACCTGGTCAACCAGGGTTACTTCATCATCGCGCCGAACTATCGTGGATCAGCCGGTTACGGCAAGGAGTTCATGGATGCGAACCGGCTCGACATGGGCGGTGGTGACTTGCAGGATGTAATTGCCGCTGCCGATTGGATCAAAAAGACCGGATACATTGATGCAAAGAAAGTCGCAGTGATGGGCGGAAGTTACGGCGGCTATCTGACCATGATGGCTGTAACCAAAGCGCCGGATCTCTGGGCTGCCGGTGTGCCTATCGTTCCTTTCGTGAACTGGTTCACCGAGGTCGAGAACGAGGACCCGCTGCTGCGTGAATATGATCTGGCAAATATGGGCGATCCCATCAAGGACAAACAACGCTATATGGACCGCTCTCCTATCTATTTCGTGGACCAGATCAAAGCTCCCTTGTTGATCCTTGCCGGCGCACACGATCCGCGCTGCCCCAGCACGGAGTCAGAACAGGTGGCCGGCGCAGTCAAGAAGCGCAATGGGGTAGTGGAGTTGAAGATCTATGCCAATGAAGGACATGGCTTCGCCAAGGTCGAGAACCAGATTGACGCATACACGCGAGTTGCCGATTTTCTGAAAAAGTATGATCCGCCGGCCAAGTGCGGATGCAATATTAACTGAAGGCGGCCCAAGCGCGTCTTCAGCTCTCACAGTCACATCTAAACTGGAAGGCGGCTAACAGAGAATTCTCCAGCCGCAAACAAATGCGGAGAGTATTCATGGGTGTTAGCCGCCTATAATCGGAACTCCCCGGGGAAGGTAGTTTGAGTCCCTGACAAAATACTAGCCAAAAATATTTGAAATTTTAGAACTAAGGCTTTGCAGCTAAAGTCCAAATGGATGAATGAGTTAAACAGCTTCTAAAAATTTGTTGCACTGCTTTTGTCAAACATTTTCGAGGTAAGTATCTAAATTACTGCTCATGCGCATTTGTGTTTTTTGTGGTTCTTCGGTTGGAGCGCGGCCGGCTTATGCGGCGGCGGCCAGGAGGCTGGGCGAACTGATGGCCGGGCGCGGCATTGGGCTGGTGTTTGGCGGAGGCTGCATCGGGTTGATGGGGGCGATTGCCGATGCGGTGCTGACCGGAGGCGGCGAGGTCACAGGTGTGATTCCTGACGGATTGATGCGGCGGGAAATTGGACACCGGGGCGTGACCAAGCTGCATGTGGTCGAGACCATGCACCAGCGCAAGGCGCTGATGGCCGATCTCTCCGACGCCTTCGTTGCCCTGCCCGGAGGCTACGGTACGCTGGAAGAGTTTGCCGAGATTGTGACCTGGTCGCAGCTTGGCATCCAGATCAAACCTTGCGCACTGCTGAATATTGAGGGCTACTGGGACGGGCTGCTGGCTTTTCTGGACCACTCGGTGGAAGAAAATTTTGTCCGGCAGGAGAATCGCGACATGATCGTGGTGGGAACCACGCCGGAAGAAATTCTTGACAGGATCCGGTCGTGGACGTCGCCGAAGCATGTGGAGAAGTGGCTGGATCCGGGGAAAAGATAGGGGTAGAAGAAAAAACTTACCACTGAGGACACTGATTTTTCTGATTACCTCTGATTAGAATCTGAGGAAATCAGTTTGATCACTGTTAATCAGCGGTGAGATTCTCGGCTATTTTTTCTCGATGCGCTGGAGGGTGAAGGTCACGGTTCCCCAGAACAGGTGGCCCTTGAGGCGGACGGGCATCCTCAGATCTTCGGCGTACCAGATCCACATTTTGCCTTTGCCTCTCAAGACTCCGGAAGGAACGTCGGGCTGGATGAGGATGGTATTGAAGGTCCCGGCAGGAGTTTTGATCTGCTCGCGCGCTTCTACGTGAACGTCCACGGTCACGGTCTTTCCGCCATCGTTGAGCGGGAGAAAGAAATTCTTGCCCGGCTGCAAGGGCAGCGTTCCGACTATGTAAAAAGCTGAAAGGAGATCGGTCACACAGCCGGGAATATCATTCTCGGCGTGCTTGTTGTCGCCTTTCTTCAAGTTCTTCTGGTCCAGCACGGCTTTGCCGCGCTGGTAATCAAAGGCGATGGTGGCATTGACCCGTCGCAATCCTTCTTCCATGCTCTTGGAGAGACTTTTGGAACAGAGGCTGGCAATATTGAAAAAAGATTCGTAGCGATCGCGCACATGGTAAAGCAGGGCGACGGCGCCGGCGGCGTCGGCTGTGCCCAGGACACGGGCTTCCTGTCCGGGCTGCGGTTGCTCAAGGCGCAGGGTTACGGTGCCGGCGTTGAAGACGCGCCACTCCGCGGTATAGACGAGCGTCTGCCCAACGGGAAGATGATTTGCAGGATCAGGCTTGGGCATGAAGGCAAATTGCGCCGGCGTTTCAGCGGGCTTGGCAGGCGTGCTCTTGCCGCCCTGCGGCTGCTGCGAAATGCCCGAGAACCCCAACAGGAAGAATGCGGTCAGGAGGCGGATCAATTGATAATTGGGTAATCGGGTAATCGGGTAATTGAAAATCAAGAGCTGCGCTACCTCAGGGGCTGAAGCCCGCATTCTTAAAGGCTTACAACGGCACAGCTCAAGCTGTACCCCTTCAAAGCTATCTTTGCCTGCAAAGGTACTTTTGAGAGACGCATTACCTTTTAAAAAGTAACAGCTTCAGGATCAAGGCGCTGAGCATGAACAGAGAGCCCAGAATTGAATTGTACTCGCGATGGCGCCAATAAAGCTCCCGAGAAAACTGCGGGAGGCCACCGTCAGTGATAGTGCGGTAGGAAGTGGGCCGCGGGAAAAGACGCGGCACGTGGGCCGCATATTGCTCGTATTCAGGAAAAGCGGAGCGCAGATATTTTTCTTCAGCAAAAATCACCGGCAGGTAGATGGCAAAGAATAGCGCGCAGGCGGCCAAGCCGATCCACACATTGCGGGCGGCGATGATGAATCCGGCGGCCATCATCAGCGAGCCAAGATAAAGCGGATTGCGCGTGTAAGCATATGGGCCGGTAGTGGCAAGCTGCGCATTCTTGCGGATGTGACCGGAAGCCATGGCCCGGATTCCCAGGCCGACCACAATGAACCCGCTGCCCACGGCGATGGCGATCCAGTCAGGATGGGCAAACCAGAAGTAAGCCGCAGCAAAGAGAAAGCCCAGGGGCACGCGGAGACGGGTGGCGATGCGGGAGTAGCTAGGCATGGGAAGAAGGGAATAGGGAACAGGTTACAGGGAACAGATCGGATTGCCAAAATTGAAAATCAAAGACCAAGCGATTTAGACGCGAATGAACGCGAATGAACGCGAATGGAATGCAGTAATTGGCAATTAGTAATTGGCAGTTAGCAAAACCCAACCCCAACACCTTTAACCACAGAGGACACCGAGGAACACAGGGGAAGATCAGAAGGGATCGCATCGAGATTTGACGTTTGATTTTCAAAATTACCAACTCATCCAACTGTCAACTTCCGGGTTTCATGATCTTAAGAGATGGCGCGCTGCGGATACTACTTCGTCGACGGTAATTTTGAGCAGGCCTTCGTCCGGATGTTTGTGGTGAGAGAAAGTGGTCTTGCTCTCCTGATGGCGCAGGGCCACGGCGCCGGTACCGAAGGGGCCGGTACGGGCCGGATCAGTGGGACCGAACAGGCCCACCACCGGAATGCCGAGGGCGGCGGCCAGGTGCAGCGGGCCGGTATCGCCGCCCAGGAACAGGCGTGCGCGGCGGGTGAGGGCGATGAGCTGTCCGATGGTGCAGGAGACGGTAAACGCGTGTCCCTCACTGGCCTGGATTACGGCTTGGGCCAGCGGTTCTTCTCCGCGAGAGGCATTCACCAAAGTCTTGAGGTTATGGCGGGCCAATGCCTGCGCCACCTGACCGTAGCGTTCCGGCGGCCATTGCTTGGCGCCCCATCCGGCGCCTGGATTCATGATGGCAAAACTGGCGATGCCCAGCTTTCCAATCTCGGCGTCCGCCCAGCTTTCTGCAGCCGGATCGCGAGGAAGCTGGGGAGGCAGCAGTTTGAGGCTCTTTCCGTCCAGGTATTTTTTGAGCGCCTGCGCGGCCAGGGCATGGTTTTGCTCGATCACGTGCTCGCCAGAGCGGGAAAACTTTTCCGAGTAGAAAAACCTGGCGGCCGTTTCCCGCGGATTCACAAACCCTGCTCTGCGGGACGCTCCGGTCAGCCTGGCAAACCAGGCTGATTTGATCGCACCCTGAAAATCCAGAGCGACATCGTAGTGCAGGGAGCGAATGGCTTTTCTGGCGGAAAGGACCTCGCGCATGATGCTGGAGTGGAGAAGGGCGCTGCGCCAGCGTCTGGTATTGACGGCGTGAATCAGGTTCACGACCGGTTTATTCCCACCGGCTGCCAGCAGGTCAGTCCATCTTTCCTCGACCAGCCAGCCGATGGTTGCGTCAGGCAGGGCGGCGCGGATGCCTGTGACCGCCGGCAAGGCATGAAGGATGTCTCCCATAGCGCCCAACCGCACGATCAGGATTTTTGCCATTCTCCCCGTCTCAACATTTCACGAGTGGAATGATCTTTGGGATCGCCGACAATCTCAACCCGGCCACCGCAGGCGATGACCACATCGCGCTCCGGCACGGTATCAACAGTGTAGTCGGTGCCTTTGGCATGGATGTCCGGGCGCAAAAGGCGCACCAGTTCGCGCACGTCAGGCGAATCGAAGATGATGACGGCGTCTACGTCCTGCAATGCGGCCAGGATCTCAGCGCGCTCGTGGGCGGGAGTGCGCGGACGGCCTTCACCCTTGAGGAGGCGAACGTGAGCATCAGAGTTCAGGCCGACGACTACGCGGCCTCCGAGTTGCTTGGCGGCACGAAGGCAGCGGATGTGGCCGACGTGCAGCAGATCAAAGCAGCCATTGGTGAGGATGATTTTTTCTCCGGCGGAGCGCCATTGTTGCACGAGGGCGATTAGTTCGGGTTCCGACAGGATTTTAGTCATAGCAAAAACCACACACCCACCATGGAGTCACGAAGACATCCTTCGGAGGACAGGCTACGGCACGGAGAAAAATCAAAGAAAAGTCATAAGTAAAAAAAAAACAAATACAAAATCCAGACCTGAGAACAGCCAAGAACCCTGACTCAGCCAGTGACGGCGCGCAGCAATTCGTCGCGGGTCACGGTGGCGGTGCCACGTTTCATCACCACAATGCCGCCGGCATAGTTGGCTAGGCGGGCAGCCGATTCGGCATCCGCTCCCGCGGCGAGCGCGGCGGTGTAGGTGGCAATTACGGTATCGCCGGCGCCGGTTACGTCCGCCGCTTCATCGGAGCCGTGAACAGGAATGGAGACCGGCTGCTGGCCACGGGAGAAGATCACCATGCCATCTTTGCCACGGGTAATGAGCAGCGACTGCAATTTCATTTTCTGAAGGATCATCTTGCCCGCCGCCAACAGGCTTTCATGGTCACTGCCGATCTTGATGCGCAAGGCTTCTTCGATCTCGGGTTCGTTGGGAGTGGCCGCGGTCACTCCGCTGAAGGCCAGGGTACGGTAGCGTGAATCCACGGTGACGGGGATGGAGTTGACTGAAGCGCGGCCGCGAATGCGGTCAAAAATGTCCGGGGTGGCGGCGCCGTAACCGTAGTCCGAGAGCAACAGGGCGTCTGAGGCGCGAGCATAGCCGCGAGTCTGGTAAATCAATTCATGCTCAGCGGCCCGGTCCAGGGCAGCTTCCGGTTCGCGGTCCACGCGGATCACCTGTTGCCGGGTGGAATGGGTCATCCCGGCCAGTACACGCGTCTTGGTAACGGTGTTGCGGCCTTTAATTCTGCGGATGCCACTGATGGAAATATGCTTCTTACGGAAGGCACTCAGGAGCAGACGGCCAGGCTCGTCGTCGCCAATCACGCCCACGGGCAAAACAGTTATGCCGAGGTCGGCAAGATTATAGATGGCGTTCCCGGCTCCGCCGGGCACAACCGCCCGGTCGCGATGGCGAAGTATCAGCACGGGAGCCTCGCGCGAGACGCGCGCGATCTCGCCATAGATGAATTCATCTGCAATCAAGTCACCGAGCACCGTAATGGTGAGCTTGGAGAATTCTTCAATGATCCTGACCAGCCGGTCAGCCGGTTTGGAATTCTTGTGCATGGCCGGAACGAAAATTGTCTCATGGCGGAGCTATGCCGCTTTAACAAATCGTACGCCAGTCCTCTTGGAAGAAACACAGGGTCCCTCCAAGTCTCCACTTCGCGGAGGCCTCTCTGGATGACGAACCGGGGTGGGGCTTCGCTCTATTGGAAGAAATTAAACTGAGCTATTTAGAATTTGGCATCCGCAACGTTGCTCAAGCGTATGCAATAGGGTTTGCAACGCCTGGGAAGGGTTTTCCAGTTCCAATTCCAGGACGGCGGTTTCGAAAGTCCGCAGTTGAGTCGCCAGGGAGCCAAGGTTGATCATGTCTTTCTCGGTAGTAATAAATCCCTGTGCGTGAGTGCGAATCCTGGCCCGGAGAAGCTGGTCAATATCGCTTTGCCGGTAGCGATGATGGTCAGGGAAGGCAATAGTGTCCGCCACTTCCATACCCAATCTCTTGAGGCCGGAAAAAAACTGCTGCGGGCGTGCAATTCCGCAGAAAGCTACGACCCGGCTCATGGGGACGATGAAAAGAAGGTTCCTGCGGGTTCGCCAGGCTGGAAGGGGCGGCGGGACGATGGTGGTGGCATCGGGAAGGACGATTACGTCTGCCCGACGCAACGCCGAGACTGGTTCGCGCAACCGTCCCAGCGGCGGCAATGTGTTTCTCAGATCTTCATCAGAGACCAGAACAATGTCGAAGTCACGATGCAGGCGGCGATGCTGAAAACCGTCGTCAAGCATATGAAGCTTGTTCTGAGGAAATTTCGCCTCCGCGACGAGGCCCGCCTGATAACGATCTGCGCCGACGATCACAGGGACACCCAGCTTGCGCGCAATCAGCAGAGGCTCATCGCCGAATTGATCCGGCGAGCCCTCAGGATCTATCAGCATGGTCTCCTTGGACTTGCGCCCGTAGCCGCGTGAAAGAACGTCGAATTCAATTCCGCGTTCTTTCAGCAGGCTTCCCAGGGTGATGACCAAAGGGGTCTTTCCGGTTCCGCCAAATGAGATGTTGCCGATGCTTACCACAGGCCGCGAGAGCTTGTGGATTTTGAACGTGCCGTTATCGTAGAGTTTGTTTCTGAGCCACACGGCGGCCGCAAATGGGGCGGAGACCGGATTCATGACTTCGACGTTCCTGTTGTAAGCAGCGGCTGCAAGGCGGCCACAGTCCGCTGGGTGGCTCCGGAGTAGCGGGCAAACAGAACTTTAGCCCGGCTACCCAGTAGTTTTCTTTGTGGCGCGGCTTCATCCGGCAGCAAAGCCAGGAGCTCTTGGGAAAAGCTCTGGGCAGTAACGGTCTTGATGGCGTCGTTCTGGACGAAGATGCGGATGATCTCGCGGAAGTTAAAAGTATCAGGCCCGGTCATGATGGCGACACCGTGCTGAGCGGGCTCCAGGATATTGTGCCCGCCGAGAGGGACGAGGCTGCCACCAACAAAAGCCACATCACCCAGGGAATAGGCTGAGGCCAACTCACCAATGCTGTCCAGCAGAAAGACACTACCGGAAACGGGGCGAGGGGCCACCCATGCGCAGCGCCGCACCAGAGGAATTTGCAGGGAGGAGACCAACTCGGCAACATGATCAAAGCGCTCGGGGTGCCGTGGGGCCAGCACCATTACGGCCGCCGGATATTTTCGCAAACAATCCTGAAAAGCCAGGAGCAACACCTCTTCCTCGCCTTCCGCGGTGCTGCCGCAAACAATTACCGGGGAGCCTTGAGGCAGGGCACGGCGAAGACCCTGGATGATGGCGGCGGGAGCGCCGGGAGAGACGTCGAATTTCAGGTTGCCGCTGACATGGACGCGCTCGGCGGGAGCGCCAATGGCAACCAGACGACTCTGGTCTTCTTCCGTCTGCGCGAGAAACAGATCAACAGGAGCCAGCACTCGGCGAAAGCACCAGCGAAACCGGCGATAGCGGGGAAAGGAGCGGTCCGAGATGCGGGCATTCACAGCAGCGATGGATGCGCCACGCTTTTTCATCAGGTGCAGCAGGTTGGGCCAGAATTCGGTTTCCGCCAGGACCAGCAGGCGGGGCTGGAGAACGCGCAGATACGGACGAATGGAGATTCCGGAATCCAGCGGGAGAAAGAAGGCTTTGTCTTCACCAAAGCGCGCACGCGCCAGATACTGCCCGGTTTGAGTGGTGGTGGAGATGAAAATCTGGTGATCAGGATTGGATTGCTGAAGTTTGCGGACTAGATTGGTGACTGCCAGCACCTCGCCGACGGAGACGGCATGGACCCAGATGGCGCCGGGTTTTGCGGCCTTGCGAATCCTATCCGGAACCAGGCCGAGGCGCTCGCGCAACCCGGCGCGGTATTTCCCGCTACGCAGCATCTGAAAAACCCACCAGGGAAGGGAAAGCAGCAGACTACAGGCCAGCAGCAGGCTGTAAACGATATACATGAAGGAAGCTACATTCTATCTCTACCCCAAGGTGCGCAACACCAGCGCATCCTGAGGACCCCGATATGCGGCGGCGAGGAGTTGTGAAAACCCAGCCGGAGACAGATAATCAAACAGTGAAAGCGCGAGCCTCTTTCGTGGTTCTTCTGCTGAGCGCGGTGCTGGCGCTGCGGGCAGACACGCCATCCTTCAATCCGCCTCCGGCCAACAAGCCCGCGACGTATCCGGCGCACGAGTCGCATGACGACGAGAAAGTTTCTATCGCCATCGATCCTTATGACACCCCGGAAAAGGCGAAGATTTTCAGGACCAACTATCAGGAAAAGGGCTTTCTTCCCATCCGGTTGATTATTGCCAACGACGGCGACGAGTTCCTGATGATGAACGATGTGAAGATTCAGTACATCACGGCCAAGCGGGAAAAGATTGATCCGGCCACTACGGATGACATCTACCGGCGCGTGGTCCGACTGAAACGCAATCCGTCGTCGCCGAGAGTGCCGTTGCCGGTGCCTATTCCGCGTGACAGGTCTCCGGTGACCAAGGATGCCAAAATCGCTGTGGACGAACTGGACCAGGCGCAGTTTGTGCCGCATCCCATTGATCCGCATACGATTCGCAGCGGCTTTCTGTTTTTTGATATCTCAGGCATGGATGGGTCCAAGGAAGGAGCACATCTTTCCATCAGCGGGCTGAAGGTGGGTGGCAAAGAGCTGTTCTACTTTGATATTCCGCTGAATAAATATCTCGCTCACTAACCGGGAAACCTGACTTCGAATTAACTCGCATTCACGAGAATCGGGTCATCGGAACGGCAAACCCTCATTCCTCATCGCGGCCCGATGCGGTAGGACCCCTCGCTTCGTTCGAGTCTAAAAAAGGTCTTGCGGTGCGGGTATATAATTTCGCCCAGAATCAGCAGACAATTTTGTTTGGACGAGGTGCTGGAATGGAACAGCTGCGTGTCCGTATGCGAGGGAGAAAATGAAGACAGAGAACGGCGCTATCCTGGGGGCAGTACTGGGGGGATTGATCGGTTTTCTGCTTCGGCCCTCTCTGCCGTTAATTGGCCAACTGCCGTTTTCCACCGTCATCACCAGGGGTTCGAACCTGTCGGGCCTTGATGTAATCCTGAAATCAACGGCCGAACAATCCTTCAATTACATGCTGATTGGAGCCATTGTGGGAGCTGTGGTGCTGGCGCTTGCAGCGGGAATGATGGCGAAGAAAAAAACCGGGCCTTCGCAATAGGCATAATGCCAACGATTAAGATTTGATCAGGAAGCCTGACAGCCTGTGCGCGAGCAAATCGCTAAAGCGCGGGCGTTTCACAATTCACTATAATCTCACCCATGGCCACGGTGACTCAGCTATCGGCGGCGGTGCGGGAGAAATACGAGCCGGTCATTGGGCTGGAAGTCCACGTCCAGCTTTTGACGGCGACCAAAATCTTCTGCGGCTGCTCGACTGAATTCGGGGCGCCTCCCAATACCAACGTTTGTCCCGTCTGCCTGGGGCTGCCAGGGGCCCTACCGGTGCTGAACCGAAAGGCAGTAGAGTTTGCGGTGCTGGCGGCACAGGCGTTGAATTGCCAGGTGCGCGAGACCTCGATCTTCGCTCGCAAGAACTATTTCTATCCTGACCTGCCCAAGGGCTACCAGATTTCCCAATATGACAAACCTCTGGCTGAGCACGGATACATCGACATACCAGCGGGTGCGGGAACAAAGCGCATCGGGGTCACGCGGCTGCACCTGGAGGAAGATGCGGGCAAGAGCGTGCATGAAGGTTTTCCCGATTCCGCCAGCAACAGCTACATTGACCTGAACCGCAGCGGGACACCGTTGATTGAGATTGTGAGTGAGCCGGACATACGCACTCCGGAGGAGGCGTATGAATATCTGACGCTGCTGAAAGAGATCATCCTGTACACGCAGGTGAGCGATTGCAACATGGAAGAGGGGTCGCTGCGTTGCGACGCCAATGTGAGCGTGCGGCCGAAAGGGCAGGAGAAGTTTGGCGCCAAGGCTGAGATCAAGAACGTGAATTCCTTCCGTTTCATCCGCGAGGCGCTGGAATATGAGATTGAGCGGCAGATCGAGGTCATTGAGGGCGGCGGGCGGATCGAGCAGGAAACCAGGCTCTACAATCCGAGCGAAGGCAAGACCTTCAGCATGCGTTCCAAGGAGCAGGCGCATGACTATCGTTATTTTCCGGAGCCGGACCTGCTGCCGCTGGTGGTGGACGCGCGCCGACAGGTGGAAATCCGGAGCATGCTGCCGGAATTGCCGGAGGCGCGGCGCCGGCGCATGGTGACGCAGTACGGGATCACTGAGTATGATGCCGGCGTGCTTACGGCGAACAAGACCCTGGCTGACCAGTTTGAAGAGGCAGCCAAGGCGGCCCGAAGCGCCAAGCGGGTAGCCAACCTGGTTCAAAGTGAACTGCTGGGAAGATTAAAGGCCAGAGGCCTGGAGATTGAGAAATCGCCGATCTCCATGAAGGGCGTTGCCATGTCCGCGGACTTGCTGGAGGCGAATGCCATTTCCAGTAGGATCCTGAAGGATCTGTACGACAAGGCTTTTGAAAACGGCGAAGATTTTCCGGCGGTCTACGAACGGGAAAAACCACAGCAGATCACTGACAGCTCGACCATTGAAAGAATTGTTGATGAGGTGGTGGCCGCCAATCCTAAACAGCTTGAGCAGTATCGCGCAGGCAAGACTACGGTGATGGGCTTCTTTGTGGGACAGGTGATGAAGGCCACCAAGGGGCAGGCCAGTCCGGCGCTGGTGAATGAGATGCTTAAGAGGAAATTGTGATTGAAGCGCTGCGCCCGGCAGCCTACTTCACCCTGAGCGTGATGTTTACCACCTTGCGGTTGTCAAAGGAACTTACGGTCTTGGTATCACTGCGGGCGCCGTTATGTTCTGCGTAGACTTCATAATCCACGTTGGGCGAGAGGGCGGGGAAGCGATAGCTGCCATCGGGATCGGTGATATAGGTCTTCACCACCAGGGACTTTGTGTTCTTCAAATACACCACCGCTTTTTCCAGCGGATGGTCCTGGCGGTCAAAAACGCGGCCCATCAAAGTGCGGCCCCGGTCCTGCGGATCTTTGAAAGCCGCAGCCTCCGTTGCTGAAACGGCAGGCGCCAAAGCCAGGGAAAGAGCCATGGCAGCCACGATGATGGCCAAGGGTTTCTTCATCTTCTACTACCGTACACTATCTGGAACTCGAAAACCGGCTTAATGTTTTGCGAACTTCCGGTCTGGCCGGTGGCGGATTATTCACTGAAATGGAGGCCCACGTCCTGGCGCTCTTCACTATCGATATGGACCTTGGTTTCGGCCTTGATTTTTCTCTTCTTTACTGCCCCGTTTTCCGTTAGCGCGATTTCCCCTTCGCCGCTGATGATGTAGTCGGATGGTCCGGGAGGCACTCTCTGCGCAAACTCGCCACGATGGTCGGAAAACAGTTCCCACGACGGATTCTTTTTATCAACCGGGTGGATTTTGATCCGCACGCCATAGAGAGGACGGTCGTCCGGGCCGTAGGCAGTGCCAAAAATTAGTCCGTAATGTTTCTTGGGGTCCTTGTCCTTCTCAGCGAAAGATGACTGGCACAACAACAAGAGCCCAAGCCCCAGAGCCATTACAATCGCAGCGCGCAAGAAATGCCGATCAGGTCCATACTTCATTTTTCTACGGCCCTCCTTCACTCTCTGCACGTGCCGGTCTCATGAATTCTGGTTACTTTTATCCATGTATCGAAGTGGTTTGGTGTTCCCGGTCCTGCCAAGCACTGAACGCAGTCTCTTAGTATTCGCCTTCCTCTTCGTCCTCATCTTTCGCGTCATCGTCGTCATCATCGTCTAATTCGTCCACTGGATTCAGTTCCAGCGGAGTGGTGGTCACCACTTCAAAGTCCGTACCGCATTCCGGACAGGAGACGATTTCGCCCTCTTCAAGTTCGTCTTCATCCAGGTCCAGGTCGGTTTCGCACTCAGGGCAAAGCGCCATGTATTCCCTCCTTGAAAAAGGGCGCCCCTAGTGGCAAACGCCCTGTAACTATATTTAGAATCTCCCATGCAAGCCGTCAAGTTTTCCTGAGGATTCTAAATTTGAGCCTGATCAGGTTGATGAGATCCGCCGCAGCCGTAATTGCCTTTCTGATGTTGCTACCGCCAGCGTCAGTTGCCCAGAAACCAGTCCGTAAAGCCCAGCCCCGTCCGGCGGAAGAGAAGAATATCGTACACAAAAAGCCGGCCCGCGACCCGGTAATTGCGCAGGTGCTGAAGGAGGTTTCTCCCGACCGGATTCAGCAAAACATCAACAAGCTGGTCAGCTTTTATACCCGCAGCACGCTCTCTGTCAACAATCCGGATGCCGCTACTTCCGAGCATGGAATTGTGGCAGCCAGAAACTGGATCAAGTCTGAATTCGAGCGCTATTCCGCCGATTGCGGCGGCTGTCTTGAAGTGAAGACAGACACTTTCATCGAGCAACCCCGGAATCCGAAAGACCGCATCAGCCAGCCCACGGAAATCCAGAACGTGTACGCAGTCCTGACGGGCACAGATCCGCAGCAACAGAAACGCATCTACCTGGTGACGGGCCACTATGATTCGCGCAACACCGACCCCTCCAACTCCACCAACCAGGCGCCGGGCGCCAATGACGATGGGAGCGGGACAGCGGTATCGCTGGAATGCGCGCGCGTGCTGAGCAAACATCATTTTCCGGCAACCCTGATTTTTCTGACTGTCGCGGGAGAAGAACAGGGGCTGCGGGGCAGCACGCATTTTGCGAAGATGGCCAAGACCGAAGGCTGGCAGCTTGAGGGCGTCCTCAACAATGACATTGTGGGCGGCAACCGCACTCCGGGCGACACACAACAAAACAGCAACTGGGTGAGAGTGTTTTCCGAGGGCATTCCGGCGGTGACTACGGACGCCGATCTGCGTCGCATTCGAGCGACGGGATCGGAAAACGATTCATCTTCAAGGCAGCTTGCCCGCTACATTCGCGAGGTGGGACAGGCCTATAATTTCGGCCAGTTCACGCCCAAACTCATCTTCCGCCGCGACCGTTTCCAGCGGGGAGGCGACCACAGCGCGTTTAACGAACAGGGATTTGCCGCAGTGCGCTTTACCGAATATCGTGAGGACTACAACCACCAGCACCAGAACGTGAGGACGGAAAACGGCATCGAATATGGTGATCTGCCGAAGTTTGTGGACCCCGGTTATATTGCCAACGTGGCACGGCTGAACGCCGCTACTCTGGCGGCGCTGGCTTCATCTCCCGCGCCTCCAGCCAAAGTAACCATTTCGACCCGGCGACAGGAAAATGATTCTAAAATTGAGTGGGAGGCAGCACCAGGGGCGGACACCTTTGAGGTGCTGTGGCGCAAGACGACGGACCCCGATTTTCCGGAAGAAAATGTGACTCGAACACCGGAGACAAAGATAGACTTGAACCAGTCCAAAGACAATGTGGTTTTTGCTGTTAGATCGGTCGATGCCCGCGGCCATCGCAGCCTGCCGGTGACGCCGGAACCAAGCGCCATTGGTGCTCCGGACCTCCCTCCGCCGCCCAAACCCAACGAGAAATAATATGGCTAGAACTGGCACGTTTCAATTCGGCTTTCCCCGGTTCCACGGAGCGGTGCGCGAGATCGTTCTCCTGACTGTGGGCATTTGGATATTGTTAGTCTTGCTCACGGCGTTTCATTCTCCGCTTGCCGGTCTGCTGCTCGGACTTGGAACACTGGCCCCTTCCGTTGTTGTTCACGACTGGGCGATTTGGCAATTCCTTACGTATGGGTTCCTCCACCTTGCTCCAGGGCACATATTCGCGACCATGCTTGGGGTCTTTTTTATCGGCTCATCTGTCCAGGAGGTTACGGGAAAGCGGGCTTTCTACGAGCTGTATCTCAGTTCTTTGATCGGCGCCGGAATACTGGGGTTTTTGTTCTCGTTGACCGGATATATCGGGGCCGGCACTGCTCTGGGCGCGGGAGCGGCGGGCAATGCGCTGTTGATGGTGTTCTACCTCTTCTATCGTGGAGCCTCCATCTATCTCTTTCCGTTTCCATTCCAGATACCGGTGAAATGGGTGGTTATCATCTTCGCCGGAATTGAGGGGGCGTACTGGCTGCTCAACGGCTTTATGCTTTTTTTTCTGGTGAACTTGCTGGGACTGGGTACAGGCTATCTCTGGCACAGGTTCATGTGGCGCCGAGCGGGCATCGGCAACATCATTGCAGACCGGATCTTCGGACTCAGGAACTCTTACCATCGCTGGAAGCGCCGCCGGGCCGGACGAAAGTTCCAGGTGTACATGCGCAAGCATGAACACGATCCCAAACAGTATTTTGATGAATACGGCAACTTCAAGCCACCCGACGACACGGAAAAGAAAAACGGCGGCAAAGGCGGATGGATCAACTGACGGATTGCCAAAATTGCCAGAATTTTATGATGTGGTTTTGTGAGTCCATTTCCCAGGGCCCTCTCGCTCGCTTCTATCTTTTTCTCCGTTCGGGGATGGGCTTGGACCGCGTGGCTTTACGGCGATCGTGAGATGAAGAGGGCCGCGGCGCGGCCGCGGCGCCTACTTCGTGGAGGCGCATGAAATTTGTGGAGCCGCTGCTGCTGTGGGTTCCGGCAACAATGGCGATAATGTCTCCCTGACGAACAGCTTCCCTCGTCCGGAGCAAGGCTTCTGCTTTGGCCACCATGTCCTCGGTCTGGCTCTCCACCTCAGAGAGTGCGGGGGAGACGCCCCATAAGAGATTCAGCCTGGCGCATACGCGCGCGCTGGCGGCCAGCGCATGAATGGGGCATCGCGGCCGGTACTTGGAGATAAGCCGGGCCGTGGTCCCGCTCTCGGTGTAAACGGCGATGGCGCGCATATCCAGGTCCTGGGCTGCGTGGGCAACGGACTCGCAGACGGTCTCCGAGATTGAGAGCGTGCGCCGATGACGACGGCGCAGGAGCGCGTCATCCGGATGCAGTTCAGCCTCCTGAATGATCTTGTCCATCATGGCGACCGCCTCACGGGGATACTTGCCGCTGGCGGTTTCGGCCGAGAGCATGACAGCATCACTGCCATCGAAAATGGCATTGGCTACGTCACTGGCTTCAGCCCGCGTGGGCCGGGGATTCTCAACCATGGACTCGAGCATCTGCGTGGCGGTAATCACAGGCTTGCGCCAGTCTGCCGAGCGCCGGATCACATGCTTCTGGATCATCGGCACTTTCTCCGGGGCCACTTCCACACCCAGGTCACCACGAGCGACCATCACGCCGTCCGCCACGTCCAGAATTTCTTCCAGATGCTCAATGGCCTGCGGCTTCTCCAGCTTGGCGATCACCCAGGCGTCGGACTTATGGCCGGCTATCAGCCGCTTGGCCTGGCGAACGTCGTCAGCGGTGCGGACGAAGGAAGCGGCAATCATCTCCACGCCGTGCTTGACGCCGAATTCGACATCCTTTTCATCCTTTTCCGTGAGCGCAGGCACACGTACCACGGTACCGGGCAGATTGATGCCCTTGTGCTCGCCCAGAAGGCCGCCATTCACTACGGTGCATTCCACGTCCTCGCCATGGATGGCGCGCACACGCAGCTCAATCAGGCCATCCGACAGCAAGACGCGCGCGCCCGGCTCAACTTCCTGCGCCAGGGACTTGAAAGTGGTGGAAACCAGGGTGGCATTGCCGGCGATGTCGCGGGGAGTAATGGTGAGGGTCGATCCTGCCTTGAGCGCCACAGGCGTGCGGTATTTCAAGCGTCCGGTGCGAATCTTTGGCCCTTGAAGGTCCTGGAGAATGCAGATGGTGCGACCTTCGGAGTCGGCCACTTCGCGGACCCGCTCGATTATCCGGGCATGGTCTTCATATGTGCCATGGGAAAAATTGAGGCGGGCGACATCCATGCCCAACCGCATCATATCGCGCAATACCGCTTCTGTGTCGCTGGCTGGACCCAGCGTGCATACGATCTTGGCTTTGCGATGTTGAGGTTCTGGGCTTGGTCCTTTGGTCAATTCTGTGCTCTCACGGCCCCGGAATCCTGCTCTTGGGCTTTAGGATAAACCTGCGCATTGAACTCCGCGCCCAGCAGGACGATGATGGACAAAATATAAAGCCATACGAGAAGCGCGATGGCGGCGCTCAACGAACCATAGACCACAGTGTAAGTGGCGTAATTGGTTACATACCAGCCGAACAACATGGTAGCAGGGAACCACAACAGAGTTGCCAACACCGCGCCGGGAAGCACGCGCCGCCAGGATTGGGTCTTGGGCATTCCGTGATGATAAATCAAGCCGATAAAGGCGATGCTGGTCAGAATCGCAATGGTCCAGCGAATCAGGACAAAGACCAGCCAGACCACGGGGCGGAAAATGTGAGTAGTTCCACTCTGGATCCAGGCTTCAATCTCATCGCCAAAGACAACCAGGATGGTGGCAAAAGTCATGGGAATCAGGGCCAGAAACACCAGGTAAACCGCTACCGCACGTTCCTTCCAAAAGCCCCAGGTGTTCGGCATGCAGTAGGCGCGGCGAAAGCCCTCCATCCAGGAAACCATGACCCCGGTGGCGGCCAGAATCGTCACCATGGAGGCCGAAAAAATGAGCCGGGAGGGATGGTGTTTGGTGGACTGAAAAAAGCTCAAAGCAACAGCGCGGGAGCCGGGAGGCAACACCCAACCTATGGCAGTCCCGATGAGCCGGACAAAGGTTTCGGTGGTCTGGGATGCCTCCAGGATGCCGGCAACGGCCAGGAGAGCCGGGAATAGGGTAAGGATGGAGGAATACGCGGCACCCTTGGCCAGAAGGAACTGTCCGTGTTGGAATGCCCGCCAGAAGGACAGGCGTACCCGCGTCAAATGCATGTGAAGGCACTAGGGTAGCAAAAGCAGGTGACAGGTAACAGGGGAGAGGTGACAGAATTGCCAACATTGCCATAAGCGCCAAAATTGCCATAATTTAAAAGTCAAAACCTGAAAGGCTCGAGCTTCGCCTTGCAAACACAAACTTTTAAATTACGCAGTACCGATGGCGTTGATCTGTTTGTCTATTGCTGGCTCCCGCCTGGGCCGTGCAAGGCTGTGGTGCAGATTGCTCATGGTCTGGCCGAGCATGCTGGAAGATATGCCCGCCTGGCAGAAGCGCTAACCGCTGCTGGGTACGCAGTTTATGCCAACGATCATCGCGGCCATGGCCGGAGTTGTAAAAGTAAGGACGATCTGGGCTTTTTCGCGGAACGTGATGGCTGGCGTCTCTGCGTGGACGATCTATGGAGGCTTAACCGTCATATCGCTGCACAGCATCCCGGGGTGCCGCTGGTGCTGCTTGGCCATTCGATGGGCGCTACATTAGCAGAGCAATTCATGGGGGAGCACGGCGACGCCCTGGCGGGTGTGGTGCTGTGCGCACCCAGCGGGAAGCCGCCTGCACTAGCCGCCGTTGGAAGGTTGATTATGCGCCTGGAACGCTGGCGTGTGGGGCCGCGCGGCCACAGCAAGCTGGTGCAGGGACTTACCTTTGTGGCCTTCAACAAACAGTTTGCGCCTTGCCGCACACCGGCAGACTGGCTCTCCCGCGATCCGGCCGAGGTGGGCAAGTACGTAAATGACCCGTTCTGCGGCTTTCCCGCTGCCGTCCAGGCCTGGATTGATTTGTTCGATGGCTGGGCTGCATTATCCCGCCCTGCGCACCTCGCACGGATTCCAAAGACTTTGCCGGTCTACATCATTGCCGGCGCACTCGACCCCGTGAGCAGCAAGACAAAACAGATTCAGCCCATGCTTGCGGCATACAAGGCCGCCGGCATACAGAATGTGCAGCATCGCTTTTATCCTGAAGCCCGGCATGAGCTATTCAATGAGACGAATCGCGATGAGATGACGAGAGATTTGATTGAGTGGCTGGAGCGAGTTGTGGGCGGTTGATGGTATTTGAGAATTAGCTATCAGAGTTCTTCGACGCCATCGTCCTGCCATTGATAACCACAGGCGTCGCAGTGCCAGTCAAATTTCGAATCTTCTCTTGCGACTTCAGGATCTACTACATGACCATCGGATTCCCGATTGTCAAAGACAACCTCTTCGGAATGGCACTTAGGACATCGGAACGCATAGAACTCAGCACCTTCTTCCACTTCCTCCTCGTCGTCCTCATCTTGCACATCATTATTCTCAAGATTCTCAAGTTCCGGTGGATTACTGCTTCGAAGTTCCTCGATCAGCCGGGAAGCTTCGCCTGCAAACGGGACGTAGACTTTGAGGACCACGGGTTTATCAAACGTTCCATGGAAGGATTCGACATTTTCAGCATTGTCCGGTCCTAAACAGGAGCGGACGCCGGAAGCGTTCAGAACTGCCTGCATCTTAGCTGCGTCATTTCGGCTGCGCGGCGAAGCAACAACCACGAGGAGCGAATCCTCGTCTTCCTCGTCATGGGCATCGGGTTCCGGCAGCCCCGGCCCCGACAGAGCAATTTTCAGTTCAATATTCAGCCCTCGACTTGAAATTACCGTGCGCAAAACCTGTTGGGCAGCGTCAGTGAGGTCGTATGCGTCAGAAGCCACCCCGGCAAGCTCATCTTCAGTCATAGCAGCGTAGGTTGCTCTTAGCTCTTCAATACTTTCCATGGCTGCTGCATCATAGCTGGCATCTCTGCAGGCGAGCAATGCAAAAATTGCAGTGAGCGCGGGTACAAGCTGCTTGATGAAGCGAACCGCGAGGAGGTCACGCGGGACTTGATTGTGTCCTCTAGAATCCAGCTAGAATTTCATCCGGCAGAGGGCCATCGAAGTCATCAGCAATCCAGATCTTATCGCCATAAAACCCTAATTTGCGAGGCTCGGCTTTGGGCTCAACTGGAACGAGTCGAGCAATGGGGACACCCGCCTTCGCAATCGTGATTTCTTCGCCTGCGGCAACACGCAGCAACAGCCGGGAAAGATGGGTTTTGGCTTCGTGGATGTTAACTTCCATAGTGGCCAGCTTGAACTAAGGCCTGGACTAAGTCAAGTTCAAGTGGTTCAGGTAGTGTCTTAATAGCGTGTTGCTCCGCCTATAACCATGCTGGACTTTTCTTTTTTGGAGAAAATGGTATTCTGCTCTGGAAAGGAAACTCCAAAATGGATAAGCCGATCTGGAAGCAGTGGTGGTTTTGGTTGTTGGTTGTTGCCCTTGTGATAGTGGTAACTCCCAAATTGCGCGTGATGGTGATTGCGTTATTCCCATCACTATCATCGGGACTCTTGAGAAACGGAAAATCAATTGGCGGTCACGCCATGAACCAGATCCAAGAGTGGAGTTAGGCCTCCTTGTGGGTCTTCGTCTCGCTGCCAGCTTGCGAAAATAATCACACCCGTGGTTCGCGGTAACGCTTCTAGATCCCGCGAAAATTTGACGACTGTAAGGTTCCCTCCGGCGGACTAGATCATTACACCCAAAAAATCGCGGGCCGTAAATTCCAGCCCGCGAATCGTTTTGGTTGTAGCCGACTGTTACTCGGCGGCCATTTCTTCGGCTTCGCCTTCCTGGCGCAGCATCTCCAGCGCACGCTCGGCCTCGGCATAGGCCTGGGAGACTTCCTCCTGGACCTTGGCTGCCGCCTCCTCCAGCTCTGGCGCCAGGCGGATGTTGCGGTAATACTCCATGCCTGTGCCTGCCGGGATGAGGCGACCTACAATCACGTTCTCCTTGAGCCCGCGCAGGTGGTCCACCATGCCCTGGATCGAGGCTTCAGTGAGCACACGCGTCGTTTCCTGGAACGATGCTGCTGAGATAAAGGATTCCGTGGAGAGCGATGCCTTGGTGATGCCCAGCATGAGTGGGCGCCCGGTGGCCGGACGGCCGCCATTGGCGATCACTCGCTCGTTCTCCTCGCGGAAGCGGAACTTATCCACCTGCTGCTCCAGCAGGAAGGTGGTATCGCCCACATCTTCCACTTTCACCCAGCGCATCATCTGGCGCACGATGACCTCAATGTGCTTATCACTGATGGTCACGCCCTGGAGGCGGTAGACCTCCTGGATTTCGTTCACCAGGTAAGACTGGAGTTCCTTTTCTCCCAGCACAGCCAGGATGTCGTGCGGGTTGAGCGGACCATCCATCAGCGGCTCGCCGGCGCGCACGCGCTCGCCTTCCTGCACGTTGATGTGGACGCCCTTGGGCACTGAGTATTCCTTCTCCGTGCCGTTGTCGGCCACCACGTACACCTTGCGCTGTCCTTTGGTGACTTCGCCGAACTTCACCACGCCATCAATCTCGCTGATGATCGCGGTTTCGCGCGGCTTGCGGGCCTCAAACAGCTCGACTACGCGCGGCAGACCACCGGTGATGTCCTTGGTCTTGGTGGTTTCACGCGGGATCTTGGCCAGCACGTCGCCAGGATGCACTTCATCGCCGTCCTGGATCATCAGGTGAGCGCGTGAAGGCATCAGGTAGCGCCGGGTTGACTTGCCTTTGATCACAATGGCCGGCTGGCGCTTTTCATCGGAAGATTCGCCCACTACATGCCGGGAGAGGCCTGTGACCTCGTCCACTTCTTCATGCAGCGTCACGCCTTCCTGGAGGTCCTTGAACTGCACCGTACCGCCAATTTCCGTGAGGATGGCAAACGTGTATGGGTCCCACTCGACCAGGATCTGGCCGATTGCGACCTGCTGTCCTTCTATGACCTTCAGCTTCGCACCGTAGACCACAGAGTAGCGTTCCTTTTCGCGGGCCTTGTCGTCCACGATTGCGATGGAACCGGCGCGGTTCATCACCACCAGATCGCCGGTCTTGGATTTGACCGTCTGCAGGTTGATGAAGCGCACGATGCCGTTGCTTCTGGCTTCCAGACGAGACTGTTCAGAGACTCGCGACGCTGTACCGCCGATGTGGAAGGTACGCATGGTAAGCTGCGTGCCCGGCTCGCCGATGGACTGGGCAGCAATCACCCCTACGGCCTCGCCCAGCTCGACCACGCGGCCTGACGCCAGGTTGCGTCCGTAACACATCACGCACACCCCACGCTTGGACTCGCAGGTCAGCACGGAGCGGATCTTTACCCGCTCGATGCCCGCGGCCTGAATGGCCCCGGCCAGCTCTTCCGTGATCTCGTGGTTTACGTCCACGATCACGCTGCCTTCGTAGTCCTTGATTTTTTCGAGCGATACGCGGCCGACGATGCGGTCGCGCAACGGCTCGATGATGTCGCCGGCTTCCACGATGGAGCCGACATAGATTCCATCTACGGTTCCGCAGTCCTGCTCGCTGACGATCACGTCCTGCGCCACGTCAACCAGGCGGCGGGTCAAATAACCGGAGTCGGCAGTCTTGAGTGCCGTATCAGCCAGTCCTTTGCGGGCCCCGTGGGTGGAGATGAAGTATTCGAGCACGGTAAGACCCTCACGGAAGTTGGCGGTGATGGGCGTCTCAATGATTTCGCCGGAGGGCTTGGCCATCAAGCCGCGCATGCCGGAAAGCTGGCGAATCTGCTGTTTTGATCCGCGAGCGCCGGAGTCGGCCATGACGTAGATCGGATTCAACTGGCCGACTTTATCCAGCTCCTGCATGTTGGCGAACATCTCGTCGGCGACTTTTTCCGTCACGTTCGACCAGATTTCGATCACCTTGTTGTAACGTTCGCCGTTGGTGATGGCGCCATCCAGGTATTGCTGCTGGACACTGCTCTGCTGCTTCTCAGCCTCACGGACAAGCACCCTCTTGTCTTCCGGGATGACCATGTCGTCAATTCCGATGGAGAGACCAGCCTTGGTGGCAAAGCGGAAGCCGAGTTCCTTCACTTCATCCAGCATCTTGACCGTGGTTTCCAGGCCAAAACGCAGATAGGTGTAGTTCACCAACTGGCCAATACCTTTCTTCTTGAGCAGGCCGTTGATGTACGGCATGCCCTCAGGCAGATGGTCGTTGAGAATGGCCCGGCCCACAGTGGTATTGATGAACTGGCGCTCCAACTGCACTGGCTCAGTGTGGACGATATCCTGATCGTCATACGCCTGTGTGAGATCGATCACCTCTCCCGTATAGCGCAGCCGGATCGGGGTGAGCGTCTCCACTTCGCCGCTCTCCAGGGCGAGCAGCACTTCGTCAATGTTGGCGAAGGCGCGGCCCTCTCCTTTGGCGCTGGGCTTGGCCTTGGTCAGGTAGTACAGCCCGAGCACCATATCCTGGGTGGGAACGGTAATGGGCTGTCCTGACGCCGGCGAAAGGATGTTGTGCGAAGACAGCATCAACACGCTGGCCTCAACCTGCGCTTCAGGTGAAAGCGGAATGTGGACGGCCATCTGGTCGCCGTCAAAATCAGCGTTGAACGCCGTACAGACCAGCGGATGGATCTTGATGGCCTTGCCTTCCACCAGCACCGGCTCAAAGGCCTGAATGCCCAGGCGGTGCAGAGTGGGAGCGCGGTTCAAGAGTACAGGATGGTCTTTGATGACCTCTTCCAGAATGTCCCAGACAATGGGTTCCTGCTGCTCCACCATTTCCTTGGCTTGCTTGATGGTGGTGCAGTGGCCCGTCTGCTCCAGCCGGTGATAGATGAACGGCTTGAACAACTCCAGCGCCATCTTCTTGGGCAGACCGCACTGGTGCAACTTGAGCTCCGGGCCCACGACGATCACAGAGCGCCCGGAGTAATCCACGCGCTTGCCGAGCAGGTTCTGGCGGAAGCGTCCCTGCTTGCCTTTGAGCGTGTCGGAGAGAGACTTGAGGGGACGGTTGTTGGCGCCGCGCAGCACGCGTCCGCGACGTCCGTTATCAAACAGCGCGTCCACGGCTTCCTGAAGCATGCGCTTTTCATTGCGCACGATCACTTCCGGCGCGTGCAGATCCATCAGCTTTTTGAGACGGTTGTTACGATTGATGACCCGGCGATACAGGTCGTTCAGATCTGAAGTAGCAAAGCGGCCGCCATCCAGAGGAACCAGCGGGCGAAGCTCCGGCGGAATGACGGGAATCACGTCCAGGATCATCCACTGAGGCTTATTGCCACTGCGGCGGAAGGCATCCACCACTTTGAGCCGCTTGGCGTACTTGAGCCGCTTCTGAAGAGAAGTCTCATTCTTCATCTTCTCGCGCAGCTCGACGGAGAGTTCTTCCACGTCAACACGCTTGAGCAGTTCTTTGATGGCTTCCGCGCCCATCATGGCCTTGAAGCCACCGGCACGGTGGGCCTGGTCCAGTTCACGGAAGCGCGTCTCTTCCTTGATGACCTCGCGCTCCTTGACCGGCGCTTCGCCGGCATCCACCACGACATAGGATTCGAAGTACAGGACTGATTCCAGATCGCGCAGGGAGATATCCAGCAGGTGACCGATGCGCGAAGGCAGTCCTTTGAAGAACCACACGTGCGAACAGGGCGACGCCAGCTCAATGTGTCCAAGGCGTTCGCGGCGGACCTTGGAGAGAGTCACTTCAACACCGCATTTATCGCAGATCACGCCGCGGTGCTTCATTCGTTTGTACTTGCCGCACAGGCACTCCCAGTCGGTTACCGGACCAAAAATGCGGGCGCAAAACAGGCCGTCCCGCTCCGGCTTGAACGTGCGGTAATTGATGGTTTCCGGCTTGGTCACTTCACCGTGCGACCAGCTACGGATCTTTTCCGGCGACGCCAGACTGATGCGAATGGAGTCAAAGTCGGTAATTGACGTACCCAGATCAAATGGACTTGAACGGAACAAGGTTTGTCCTCCTGCGGCTTTTACGCCACCGCCGGCGGCTCCCGGGAATCAATGAACTCTCTCCATGTCTCAACTCCAGACCGGGAGCGGCGCTGGAGTTGGAGCAAGCGGCGGAGGTCAGTCCGCCGCAGCGACCTGCTTGCGGCCGCTATCAATACTCTTGATCAGCTCCACGTCCAGGCAGAGCGACTGCAACTCGCGAATCAGGACGTTGAATGACTCAGGAACGCCAGGTTCAATGGCGGCCTCGCCCTTCACAATGGCCTCATAGATCTTGGTGCGGCCAAAAACATCGTCTGACTTCGCGGTGAGCAACTCTTGCAGGATGTAGGCTGCACCGTAAGCTTCCAGCGCCCACACTTCCATTTCTCCGAAGCGCTGTCCGCCAAATTGCGCTTTTCCTCCCAGCGGCTGCTGCGTAATCAGCGAATACGGCCCGATGGAACGCGCGTGGATCTTATCGTCAACCAAGTGCGACAGTTTGAGCATGTAGATATAGCCCACTGTGACCGGCTGCTCGAATTTGTCTCCAGTCATGCCGTCATAGAGATCGGTTTTGCCGGACTCAGGCAAGCCGGCTTCGCGCAGCATGGCCTTGATCTCGGATTCGCGAGAGCCGTCAAACACGGGTGAAGAAAAGAACACGCCTTTGGTCATGCTCTTGGCCACGTTCACCAGCTCATCGTCATCCAGGTCAGAGATCCTGTCCTCAAACGGAGTGCCTTTGAAGATGGTCTTCAATTCACGGCGAATGACTTCTTCGCGTGAATTTTCCTTCAGGAACTCATGGATGCGCTCGCCCAACTGGAATCCCGCCCATCCAAGATGGGTCTCCAGGATTTGGCCCACATTCATACGGCTGGGGACACCCAGAGGGTTCAGCACGATTTCAACCGGAGTGCCGTCCGCCAGATAAGGCATGTCCTCTTCCGGCAGGATGCGGGCAATCACGCCTTTATTACCGTGGCGGCCCGCCATCTTGTCTCCCACGCTGAGCTTGCGCTTCATGGCGATGTAGACCTTGATGAGCTTGATCACGCCCGGAGGCAGTTCATCGCCCTTTTGCAGCTTGGAGATCTTTTCGTTGGTGATCTTGCGCAGCACATCAATCTGCCGCGAAGTCATTTCCTCAATCTCATCAATCTGCTCGTTTACCCGCGGGTCTTTATCGGCGTACTTTATGCGCTTCAAATTGCGCGTCGAGATACGCTCGATGGTTTCCCGGTCCAGGATCGTTCCCTTGGTGAGCAGCCGCTTGTTGGTACGCTCGTCATGCAGGTCGGCCTGGACTTCCTTGCTACCCAGGATGGCTTCCAGACGCTTCAGGCGCTCGTCGGTGAGGATTCGGATTTCGTCGGCCAGGTTCTTCTCCAGCCGCTCGATCTGGTACGCCTCAATGGCTTTGGCGCGCTCGTCCTTCTCCTGGCCTTTGCGGGAGAAGATCTTTACGTCTACCACCGTGCCCTCAATTCCGGGAGGGCAGGTCAGGGAGGCATCGCGCACGTCTCCAGCTTTTTCACCAAAGATGGCACGCAGCAGCTTCTCTTCCGGCGTAAGCTGAGTCTCGCCTTTAGGCGTGACTTTGCCCACCAGGATGTCTCCCTGTTTCACGGTTGCGCCAATGCGAATCACACCGCTTTCGTCCAGATCACGGAGAGCGGATTCGCTTACGTTAGGAATATCGCGGGTGATTTCCTCCGGCCCAAGCTTGGTATCGCGGGCTTCGATCTCGAACTCCTCAATGTGCACGGAGGTGTAGTAATCCTCTTTGACCATCTTTTCGGAGACGAGGATTGCGTCCTCAAAGTTGTAGCCGCGCCACGGCATGAAGGCCACCAGCACATTGCGGCCGAGGGCCAGTTCACCGTTGTCCGTACAGGGTCCATCCGCGATCACCTGGCCTTTCAGCACGCGGTCGCCTTTTTTGACCACCGGCTTCTGATTGATGCAAGTGTTCTGGTTGGAGCGCTTGAATTTGGTGAGCTGGTAGATGTCACTGCCCACTTCACGCGAAAGCTGAGTGGGATGATGTTCACCCTCCACGCGCACAATAATGCGCTCGGAGTCCACGGAGTCCACCAGGCCGTTGCGGCGAGCCAGCACCACAGCGCCGGAATCGCGCGCCGTGACCCCTTCCATGCCTGTGCCGACAATCGGCGCAGCCGCGCGCAAAAGAGGAACCGACTGGCGTTGCATGTTGGCGCCCATCAACGCGCGGTTGGCGTCGTCATGCTCCAGGAAGGGAACCAGTGATGCCGCCACCGAGACAAGCTGCTTGGGGCTGACGTCAATGTAGTCAACCTCCTCCCGGGGCACGAGCACAAAGTTACCGGCTTTACGAGCATTCACCAACTCGGAAACGATGCGGCCCTTATCGTCCAGTTCAATGTTGGCCTGCGCAATCACGTGCCGGTCTTCTTCCCAGGCTGACAGATAGAAGGAAAATGGCTCGTGATCCATCACCTTTTTCTTGCGTTCCTTGAGGTCCGCGTTGCCTTTGTCCACTTCCTTCAATTCAACATGATCGCCCACACGGTAATCGCTGTCACCGGCATTCACCACCGTCACAAAGTCCACGATGCGGGCTTCCTTGACGCGGCGGTATGGCGACTCGATGAATCCGTAATCGTTGATGCGGGCGTAACAGCTCAGAGAGCTGATGAGACCGATGTTCGGACCTTCAGGGGTCTCGATGGGGCAGATGCGGCCGTAGTGCGTGGGATGGACGTCGCGCACTTCAAATCCGGCGCGCTCACGCGAGAGGCCGCCCGGCCCAAGAGCGGAGAGACGCCGCTTGTGCGTGATTTCCGAGAGCGGGTTGGTCTGGTCCATGAACTGCGAGAGCTGTGATGATCCGAAGAACTCGCGGATCGCGGCCATTACCGGCTTGGCGTTCACCAGATCATGGGGCATGGCCGTGGACATCTCCTGGTACACGCTCATCTTTTCCTTGATAGCGCGTTCCATACGGACCAGGCCGATGCGGAACTGGTTCTCCATCAACTCGCCAACCGCGCGCACGCGGCGGTTGCCGAGATGATCGATGTCATCCACCGCGCCAATACTCTTGCGCAGCTTCAGGGCATAGCGGATGGTGGCGTAAAAATCCTCGGGATCGAGCGTCCGCTTTTCCAGGTCGGTGGCATCGTTCTTCTCGTAGAGCTTGATGTTGAATTTCAATCGTCCCACGCGGCTGAAGTCATACTTGCGCGGGTCAAAGAACATGCTGTGGAACAGCGCTGTTGCGGTGTCCAATGTCGGCGGGTCGCCCGGACGCAGTTTGCGATAGATCTCGATCAGGGCTTCCTGCGGGGTCTTCACGGAATCCCGGCGCAGCGTGGCGCTAATCACGTTGCCAACATCATCCCGCTCAGGGAAGAAGACATGAACGTCCGCCACGCCTGCGTCCATGAGCTTGGAGAGCTTGTCTGCTGTGATTTCGCTGTTGGCTTCGAGCAGGACCTCACCGGTATTGGTGTCTACGATATCGGCAGCGGTGAATGCACCTTCCAGATCAGTGGTGTCAATGTCAATTTCAGTGATCTTGGCCTTCTGGATTTCCTTCAGGACCGCAGGACTGATCTTGCGGCCAGAATGGGCCACTTCGTGTCCACTTTTGTCTTTAATGCTGTGGGCCAGCTTGAGTCCCAGCAAGTTGGTAGGACGCTCAATGCCTGGATCCAGCATCCAGCGCAGGGTCTTGTCTTTCAGGCTGATCCTGTCAACGGTATAGAACGTGCGCAAAATGTCTTCATCAGAACGGAGACCCAGAGCGCGCAAAAAGATGGTGCCCAGGAATTTTCGTTTGCGGTCAATGCGAACGTACAAAACGTTCTTCTGGTCGTACTCAAATTCGACCCATGAACCGCGATAGGGAATGATCTTGCCGAGGAAGTAAGTGCGGTTGTTGGCGGTCTCAAAAAACACTCCGGGCGAACGGTGGAGTTGACTGACAATCACACGCTCGGTGCCGTTCACGATGAACGTGCCGTTCTGGGTCATCAGCGGAATGTCGCCGAAGAAAACTTCCTGCTCTTTGATGTCGCGAATACTCTTGTTGCCGGTTTCCGGGTCCTTGTCATAGATGGTCAGGCGAATCGTGACTTTCAAAGGCGCAGAGTAAGTCATGCCGCGCTCTTCGCACTCCGCCACGTCATATTTCAGTTGCAATCCAACCGGATCACCGCACTTGTTGCAGAAATCAGGAGTGTTGGCGTTGCTGGTGCCGCACTTGGCGCAAAGCACTTCGCCCGGATGAAAGGGATCGGTGATGACCGTATTACCGCAATTGCGGCAGGTGGTGCGCAGGTGATGCAGACCCTTGAGGTGTCCGCACTTGCACTCCCAGTTGCCGATGGCGTAGTCCACGAATGCCAGTTCGGAGACGTTGCGGAAATCGGTGATGGGGAAAACAGACTGAAAAACCGCTTGCAGACCGCTGTCGTCACGCTCGCTGGGCAACTTGTCCATTTGCAGGAAACGATCATAAGAACGCTTCTGCACTTCAATCAGGTTCGGAATCTGGAGCGCCGTGGGAATTTTTGAAAAATCAAGACGATAGCGGGAGCCGCCATTCTTATTGGCCATGTATTACTCCTAAATCTGTGTTGTTCCATTCGCTCTCGCAGCGAACTGGAGGTTGGCATCCAAAGAACGTCTTCACGTTTTCCGGAGGCAAACCGTTGACGAATGCAGCTTCAAAGAGCCGATGGTCGCGCATTCAGGCAATGGCTGGACAAAACAGCAGCCAACGGAAGACAAGACTTCCCGTTGACGCCGTTGAAGCGAATTTTTCAATTCCTAAATTGTGTTTGTCCGCGCCCGTCTGAGTTAGACCGTTCTTTGATCCGCCGTGAATTCTGAGGGCTCCGCAATCCCGAACTGCGGGATTGACTTCACTCTCGCGCTTTCGCTGGCGCTAACCTGCGCTCGCTTTGCGCTCACCCGGCAGACCTGTTAACAAAAGACAAAAAGGGCAGGTTAGGCCGAAACCCCTGCTTTTTAATATTTTACGCCTTATTTCAGCAATTGTCCTGCCAAATCTTTGCAGGGGAGGGCTACGCCGATCAATTTTGATGACGAAAACCCTCTCCCGGATTCGAATTGGGCCAAATATGCACAAAATTCAGGGCATTCCACCCAAAAGCAGGGTTGGATCACTCTGGCCATCCTGGCGCCTTCCCAAGGACCGGAGCTATTTCACTTCGACCGTAGCGCCAGCTTCAGTGAACTTCTTCTTGATGGTTTCCGCTTCTTCTTTGGAGATGTTCTCTTTGATCGGCTTAGGAGCTCCGTCGACCAGATCCTTGGCTTCCTTTAAGCCCAGGCTAGTGACTTCGCGGACAGCCTTAATCACGTTAATTTTATTGGCGCCCGCCGCAATCAGGACCACGGTGAACTCCGTCTTTTCCGGCTCAGGGCCGGCGCCCGTTCCGGCTCCGCCTCCGGCCACTACTACCGGGGCCGCCGCCGCTGCTGAGACGCCGAGGCGCTCTTCCAGCTTCTTAACCAGTTGGGCAGCGTCGAGCAGGCTTAAGCCTACGATCTGTTCTTCCAGTTGTTGTAAATCTGCCATGGTGTTTCTCCACTCTTTCGCATCAGGATTTGTGCTAATTTCGCTGCCTCACCCTCCCCGTGTTCCAATGCGCCCAGACCGCGCCACGTGAGTTCTTTTGACAGCGAGAACTTTCTGCCTCCCACGCGGCCGCACACGCCGCGCAGAAGGATTAAAAAACAAAACTTAATCTGTAATCTGAGAATTGACAGCCGGGGCTTCTGCACCAACCGCAGGGGCGTCAGGCTCCTTAAACTTTTTCTTTTCCACGCCCTGGTTCACCACCACAGCGAGGTTGCGGCCCACCGCATTCATCGCGGTGACCAGACGTTGTGCCGGAGCGTTGATCAGGAACAGGAGCTTGGCATAAATCTCTTCCTTGGATGGCATGGTGGCCAGGGTTTTGATCTCTTTCAGAGAGATCACCCGGCCTTCCAAGACACCTGTTTTGAACGAGAACTCCGGATTCTCGTCCACATACTTGCTCAGTGCTTTGGCCAGTACTACCGGATCGCCTTCGGTATAGGCGATGGAGGTTACGCCTTCCAGCGACTTCAGAGCTTCAGCTACCTGGGTTCCCTCAGATGCCAGGCGAGCGAGTGTGTTTTTAACCACCTGGTAACGGCCCCCGGCGGTGCGCACCGTCTTGCGCAATTCGAAATCCTTGGCCACGGTCAGCTTGGAAAACGTGCTCACAATGAGGCTGTTCGCTTTTTCCAGTTCGGTTTTGAGTTTCTGAATCTGTTCGGCTTTTTGTGCTTTGGTAACTGGCATCTTCTAATCCTTTTCGGAGTATCCGCCCGGCTTACGCCTTGGCGGCAGCCTCGACCGGTGCGGTGTCTACCGCGATTCCCGGCCCCATGGTGGAGGAGATGTATGCTCCCTTGATGTATTTGCCCTTCGCGGCGGCAGGCTTGGCTTTGACCACGCTGCTGATGACTGCCGTGGCGTTGTCCACCAGCTTGTCCGAGGTGAATGAAATCTTTCCCACAGGCACGTGAACTAACGCGGTCTTATCAGTTCGGAACTCGACCTTGCCGGCCTTGATCTCCTTGATCGCAGTGGTCACATCAAAAGTGACCGTGCCGGTCTTGGGGTTCGGCATGAGTCCCTTGGGACCGAGAACTTTGCCCAGCTTGCCCACGGATTTCATCATGTCAGGCGAGGCGATGACGGCATCGAAATCAGTCCAGTTTTCTTTCTGGATTTTTTCCACCATCTCCTCACCGCCGACGAAATCAGCGCCTGCGCCTTCGGCTTCCCGCACTTTTTCGCCGCTGGTAATCACCAGCACCTTCTTGGATTTGCCCAGGCCGTGCGGCAAAACCACAGTGCCACGGACCATCTGATCGGCGTGCTTGGGATCCACTCCGAGACGAAGCGTAACCTCTACGGTCTCATCAAATTTTGCATATTTGACCTTTTGTAAAAGGGGCACAGCCTCATTGAGGGCGTAAAGTCGCTTTTCAACCGCGGCTCGCGCTTTGGTGATATTTTTTCCTGTTCGTTGACTCATGATGCTCCCTTATCTCCTACCGCTCCCGCCGCGGCGGGGCCGTAGTATATGCGATGAATTGAAAACCTATACAACTACATCAATGCCCATGCTGCGGGCCGTGCCTTTCACGCTTTTGATGGCGGCATCCAGCGAAGCGGCGTTCAGGTCGGGCATTTTTTGCTTGGCGATGTCCGCCACCTGTTTTTCCGTCACCTTGCCTACCTTGTCCTTGTTGGGAGCGCCGGAGCCTTTGGCGATGCCGGCGGCACGCTTCAACAACACCGAAGCCGGAGGGGTCTTAGTGATGAAGGAAAAAGAGCGGTCGCTGTAGACAGTAATGACCACCGGAATGATCAAGCCTGCCATCTCCTTGTTGGAGGTGCGGGCATTGAACTGCTTGCAGAAATCCATGATGTTGATCTGTGCCTGGCCAAGAGCCGGGCCCACTGGGGGGGCCGGTGTGGCTTTGCCGGCTTCGATCTGAAGTTTCACTGAGGTCTGAACTTTTTTCGCTGCCATGTGTTCGTCCTAATCCCTTGTCCCTTTCGGGCTTTCGTTACGCCACTTTCTCCACCTGGCCGAACTCCAACTCCACTGGAGTGGCGCGGCCAAAAATGGTAACCATGACTTTCAATGTCTCGCGATCTTCATTAACGTCATCCACGATGCCGTTGAAATTAGCGAACGGCCCATCAATGATGCGGACAGTCTCGCTCTTTTCGAACTTGACCTTGATTTTGGGCTTATCCCTGCCCGTATCGACCCGGTAAACGATCTGGTTGACCTCGTCCACAGAGAGCGGAGTCGGCTGCTGGCCGGTGCCAACAAATCCGGTAACTCTGGGTGTGGACTTGACCACATGCCACACATGGTCATCCATGTCCATCTGGACTAGCACGTAGCCGGGATAAAACATGCGCTCGACCGTATATTTCTTGCCACCGCGAATTTCCGTTACTGGCTCCGTGGGAATCAGCACCTTCCCGATTTTCTCCTGTAAGCCAAAAGCCTGAATGCGGCTCTCCAGAGACTCTTTTACTTTCTTTTCAAAACCCGAATAGGTGTGGATGATGTACCACTTCATGTTCGGGTTGGCGACGGCCTCAACCGGGCCGATGACATTTTGCTCTTCGTCCATAAACTTCTTCATGAAACCTTCCGGCGCTCACCGCGTGTGGTGAAACACCCATTTATCCAACGCTTGATTTAAAACCAGATCAATTCCCCAGAAATACAAAGCAAAAACGAAAACGGTAATGATGACCACGACAGTTGTTGCCCGAACTTCCTTGAAGCTGGGGAAGGTCACTTTCCGCATTTCGTTGCGAACTTCAGAAAAAAAACTGCGGATGCGAGCGGGGGACTGCTTCAACCTGCCGCCCAGGCTCCGCTCATCGCGTATTACTGTCGCTGCTTTGGCCATTGACTCCTGCTTTCGTTTGAAAATCAGCCTTTAGCACTTAGCCATTCGTAATTAGCGTGTTACGTGCATTCAACTCCTGGACTAAAGACCAAGAGCTAAGCGCCAACCAGCCTCACCTTGCCCCTTGAATCTGGCAGGGGCGGAGGGATTCGAACCCCCAAGTCCGGTTTTGGAGACCGGCAGTTTAACCGTTGAGCTTACGCCCCTGAAAATCAGCCGTCAGTAATTAGCTCTTGCCTCGTTGTTTGACATAGAGATCTAGAGGCCAAAAGCTAAGGGCCAATGGCCAGCTATTTCACCTCTTTATGAGGCGTGTGCTTGCGGCAACGCTTGCAGAACTTGCTAAACTCCAGACGGCCTGTTGTCGTCTTCTTGTTCTTGGTCGTGGAGTAATTTCTTTCTTTGCATTCACCGCACTGTAATGTCACTATTTCACGCATATGTTTTATGGCCTCAATCCAACAGTCTTGGTCTCGCCAGCCCCAAAATCAACTGTCAGAACGTAATCCCAACGTATCAGGACGATGTGTTCACCGTCTTCGCGGTTGATTTGAGCCCAGATCCCAATATCGTCAGTATCCTGAACATAAACCGAAAGTGTCGAGGAGCCTGACAGACCCACAGCTGCCAATTCCATTACATTTTGACCGACTTCATCCAAGAATATTGTGACGGTTCTCTGGCTAATATTCACTGGCGCTCTCGAAGAACCCCAAGCGTTGTATTCAAGATTCTTGAGAGCCTCTCGTCCGCTTCCGCAGAACCCGCCTCCAGCAGGTCATCGACAATGTCTTCTCTTATTCGCAAAGGAACCTTAGTTCCATTCGCGGTCACGACAACATCAAACCGATCCTCGAGAAGTCGCAGCACGACATTTTCGACAGTTGCCCCGAAACCAAGCTCGTGCATCCTTTTTTCCAGTAAACGGGCAAACGTTTCAGTTTTTGCAAGCAACGTCCTCTGTGTTCGCTCGCCGGCTAGAGCACTCCTTGCATAGTCTTCCTCAGAGATGCCAAGCTTACGAGCAACTGCTTTCTGGTCTTCGGTCAACTGAGGCAGCTGATCTCTGGGAACATGCTTGACCGCTTCCCAGTCGCTTGCGTTAGCCTTCCAACCTTGAACAGAAATTTGCATGAAGCAGCATCCGTCTACTGAATGATTTCCGAAATGGTTCCCGCGCCCACCGTCCTGCCGCCTTCGCGGATAGCGAACCGCAAGCCCTTCTCCATGGCCACCGGCGTGATCAACTCGATGGTCAGCGCCACGTTGTCTCCCGGCATCACCATCTCCGTCCCCGCCGGCAACTCCGCCACCCCC
>DATDGL010000240.1:0-7522 GCA_036522115.1 Candidatus Angelobacter sp. | reverse complement strand
GTAACAGCAAAAGCAAAAGTGGCGACAATGACGCAAGACATGGGCAAAGAGCAGAATCTGCTCACCACCCGCGACGGAAGAAAAGGAGCCTGACTTGAAAGACTTTAAAGAGCTGAAGGTCTGGCATAAAGCATATGCTCTGTCTTTGGAGGTTTATGAGAAATCGCGGGGCTTCCCAAGAGAAGAGATATATGGTCTGACCAGCCAGCTTCGTCGTGCCACAGTTTCAGTGGGTGCTAATATCGCAGAAGGTTGCGGCAGACGCTCTGACGGAGAATTTATCAGGTTTTTACAAATTGCCAGGGGATCCACGATGGAGATGGAGCACCATTTACTTCTCGCGCGAGATTTGAAATTCTTAACGAGCGATGCATATCAGGACCTCGAAAAAAAAGTCGCGGAATTGCAACGTATGTTAACGTCTCTTGTAGCCTCTATTGAAAAAACGCGTGGCCGGGTTGCGGAATTGAAGTCCGCCGAAAGGCGCGCCAGGAGCTAGCAGCTAGTGGCTAGCAGCTTTACCGGTATATTAGTTTCAGGATAAGGTCTTAAAAAGCATTGCCTAAATCACTCGTCATCGTCGAATCGCCGGCCAAGGCGAAGACCATCAACAAGTACCTGGGAAGGGACTATTCAGTCGAGGCGTCGCTGGGCCACATCAAAGATTTGCCCAAGAGCAAGCTGGGTGTGGACATTGAAGGGGACTTCAGCGCCGATTATGACATCATCCCGGGCAAAGAAAAGGTTGTAGCCAAGCTGAAGAAGCTGGCCAAGAACGCGGTTGCCATTTATCTGGCGCCCGATCCCGACCGTGAGGGCGAAGCCATTGCCGCTCATCTTGCCCAGGAACTCAGTGATGGAAAAAAGAAAAAAGACCGGACGCCCATTCATCGCGTTACCTTCAACGAAATCACAAAAAGGGCGGTGCAGGAGGCATTCAAAAATCCGCGCATGATTGACCAGCACCTGGTAGATGCGCAGCAGACGCGTCGCGTGCTCGATCGCCTGGTGGGCTACCAGGTCTCGCCGCTGCTGTGGGACAAGGTTCGGCGCGGCCTCTCTGCCGGACGTGTGCAGACCGTTGCCCTGCGCCTGATTGTGGATCGCGAGCGCGAAGTCAAGGCGTTTGAGAAAAAGGAATACTGGACCATTGACGCGCATCTGGCCGCATCCAAGCCACCGGCCTTTGATGCCCGGTTCATTGGCCGCGGCGAAGAAAAGACTGAAGTCCCGAACGAAGAAGAAGCCGGCAAGATTCGGGCTGTGCTGGAGCAGGCGCAATGGTCGGTGCGCAATATCGAAAAGAGGGAGCGCCGCCGCAGTCCTGCGCCTCCCTTTACCACCAGCCGCTTCCAGCAGGATGCCTCCCGCAAACTGCGTTTCAGCGTCAAACGCGCCATGATCATTGCTCAGCGGCTCTATGAAGGCGTGGACCTGGGTGAAGAAGGCTCTGTGGGACTGATTACCTACATGCGCACGGATTCGGTGCGCGTGTCCAATGATGCGCTCACGGAAGTGCGCGAAGCCATAGCCGCAGCTTTCGGAAAAGAATTTCTGCCGGAATCGCCGAACACCTATAAATCGAAAAAAGAGGCCCAGGACGCACATGAGGCCATTCGTCCAACCTCGGTGGCCCGGCATCCTGATGAGATCAAGAAATACCTCCACGAGGATGAATACAAGGTCTACAAGTTGATCTGGCAGCGTTTTGTTGCCTCGCAGATGAATCAGGCCGTCTTCGATCAGACGAGCATAGACATTGAAGCCAAAGCGCCTGTGGAGTCATTTACTTTCCGGGTTACCGGTTCGGTCATGAAGTTTGAGGGCTTCCTCAAAGTCTACGAGGAATCGAAGGATGCCAAGGACGAAGAGGATGAGGCGCTCAAACACAAGTTACCTCCCCTGGAGGCCGGCCAGAAACTCACGCTGAAGGAACTCAAGCCGGAGCAGCACTTCACCGAGCCGCCTCCGCGGTACAACGAAGCTTCCTTGGTCAAGGAACTGGAGGAGCGCGGTATCGGGCGTCCATCTACTTACTCCACCATTATTTCCACCATCCAGGAGCGGCAGTATGTGCAGAAGGTGGGCGGAAAATTCATTCCCACCGAAATTGGCCTGGTGGTCACCGATCTCCTGGTGGAAAACTTCGCGGATATTTTCGACTTTCAATATACCGCGCGCCTGGAAGAAGAGCTGGACGAAATTGGGGAAGGCAAGGAAAAGGGAGTTGATGCCCTGGGCGAGTTCTACAAGAAGTTCGAGAAAGACCTCCGCTACGCTGAAAAGCACATGGAGAACATCAAGCGGATGGAGAAACCCACAGAAGAGAAGTGTGAGCGCTGTGGTTCGCCGCTGGTTCTCAAGTGGGGTAAGCACGGGTCTTTCTTTGCCTGCAGCGCTTATAAAAAGGACGATCCCGCAAGCTGTACCTTTACCAAGGAGAATCCCGTTAATCTGCCCGATCTCGATACGGCGGAGATGCCTGAGACTACGCAGGAGGAATACTGCGAAAACTGCGGGCGGGTGATGGTCCTCAAGCGCGGCCGTTTCGGACAGTTCATGGCCTGTACCGGGTATCCGGACTGCAAAACCACGCGCAGGCTCGACCAGGGCAAAAAAGTTCCGGATGTGGCCCTGGAGGAAACGTGTCCAAAGTGTAATCGGAACCTGGTGCTGCGTCACGGGCGCTACGGCGAGTTCATCTCCTGTAGCGGATATCCGGATTGCAAATACATCAAGCAGAACTACATCGGCGTCAATTGCCCCTTGTGCAAAGATGGTGAACTGGTGGAGAAGAAGGCGCGGCGACGGGGAAATCTGTTCTACGGGTGCTCGAATTATCCCAAGTGTACGTTTACCTCCGCCTACAAGCCGGTAGCGGAGAAATGTCCGCAATGCGGCAGCCCCTACCTGCTGGAGAAAAATTTGAAGGCCGGCTCGGTGCTCATGTGTCCTAACAACACGCGCAAGGCGGCCGAAGAAGAAGAGCCGAAGAAAAAGCCAAAAGGTAAAAAAGCCCGGGCGGAAGAACCGGCGCCCACAACGGTAAAATGTGATTATTCGCGTCCGCTGCCAAAAGCGGGGGCCGTTGCTTAAGAGAGTTCTTGGCTGCGGCCGGCCATCTGCCGGTATATGCGAATGGTAACGTTGCCGATTACAATGAAAAATCTGGGCATAACAGCAGGAAGCTGCTGGGCTTGCCGTCGATTTTTTTAATACCATGAAGGAGTGAGTATGGCGAAGAAGGCCAAAAAATCAAAAGCTACTGCGCAAGATGCCGGACTGATACTTAAACTTTATGACCTTCGGCGGGAGCCTGTCATCCGCAAGGCCCGCGATTTCATGACCTCGCAGTTCTGGCCGCAGAATTACGGGGAATTCAAAGCTGTCGTGGTTGCGTTTGGCACCGAGCAGAACGCCTGGTTTCGGCAGGTTTGGACGTACTGGGACATGGCATGCGCCATGGTCCTGAACGGTGCAATCAATGAGGATTTGTTTTTCCAAACCAACGGAGAGCCGTTTTTCCTGTACGCTAAATTCAAGCCCTTTTTTGAGCAGATCAGGAAAGACCTGAACAGCCCCGAATTGATGGCCCATGTTGAGGAACTGGCCAATAAAACCGCGGAAGCCAAAGAACGTGTTAAACGGCTCGAAGCCAGGATCGCAGCCCGGGCCGCTCAGATGGCAGCCGCCAAGGCAGCCGCCAAATAACGCAAACGAGAAAATTTACAAAACTTTGCTTTTAACCTTTCAACTCTCCGGTAATTTCCTTCCATGGGGTATTTTTCTCTGAAAATCCCTTTTCTTGCGAAAATAGCGTGCAAACTATGCGTCTCAGCGGAAACAGAAAACGGAGGTTTATGAAAGTTTTTACCTTGGCGGTTCTTCTGGCCATAGCCATAGGAACGGTTGGATGCACTACCTCTGGTCATTTTGTCTATGTCGTAGGCGCGGGTTCAAATTCCGTTGTTGCCTTGCAGCAGACACCCGCAGGTAAGTTGGTGGCGCTGACCGCAGCTTCCGCGACCACGGATTCGGTCCCGGTTTCGATCATTGTTCATCCTTCGGGAAAGTTTGTGTATGTCGCGAATTTTGCCGGCAATGACGTTACTCTGTTCGCCACCAACAGTAAGGGGACGCTTACCGTGCCCAAGGACCTCATTACCACCAACCCGCTTGGGCCTTTTAATGTAGGCACTGGCCCAGTGGTTGTCGCGGTGACTCCCGGCGGCCAGTTTCTCTATGCGTTGAATGGAGGGTCAAATAGCATTTCCGCGTTTTCCGTCGATGGCAGCACCGGTAATCTGACGGCCGTCAGCGGATCGCCGTTTGCCACGGCAACCGGTCCGGTTTCCATGGCCGTTTCCGGCAATGGAAAGTTTCTATACGTCGCCAATCCGGCGCTACACACGGTGTCCGGTTTTACCATTGCTTCCGGAGGAGGTTTGACGGCGATGACCGGCTCGCCATTTTCCGCCGGCTCCGCACCCTCCTGGGTGGCCGTCGACTCCGGTTCCAAATTTCTCTATGTGGCGGACGTTTCCGCCAACCAGATTTTGGGCTTTACCATTGATGCCGGCAGTGGAACGCCCACCGCCATCTCGGGTTCGCCATTTGCCGCAGGTGCGCAGCCAACCTCTCTGGCCATTGATTCCAACAGCGGCGTGCTGGTGGCTGCCAATCGCGGTTCGAATAACATCTCTGTTTATTCAATCAACTCGGGCTCGGGGGCCCTGACTCAGGTCAGCGGCTCGCCTTTTACCACTGGTACCGCGCCGGTTTTTGTTGCAGTGGACTCCACCAACAGATTTGTCTATGTCGGGGACAGTGGTTCCAATGATATTGCCGCATTTTCCATTGTGAATGGCAGCGTGGTCAGTCTCAGCGGCTCGCCCTTCAACATTTCCACGGCGCCGGCCTGGATCGCCAGCCAGTAAAGGTGAGCAATTTCGAAGGGAAGGACGGGAGATTCATGCGGAAATTTGTATTAGTCATTGCGTTGTTTGCTTTGTTAGCTGCTAACGGGTGCGGCGGTGGATCCAATCCCTCTTCTTCTTCTACGCCAGTTCTGTTCATCTACGTTGTCGGCCAGAACTCTCAAAGCATATTTAGTTTCGGGCAAGACTCCACCAATACGGTTACCTCTCTCGCCATGAACACCAACACCACTTTGCGCCCGTCAGCGGCATTGGTTCATGCATCGAAAAACTTTTTCTACGTCGCCAATTTTGGCAGCGATGACGTCACAAAATACAGCCGTGATCCCAACACGGGGTTCCTGACGCCGCTGGGATCAATCCCGCCTACACCCGTTGGAACCGGACCAGTCTCGCTGGGCAGCGATGCTAAAGGGCAATTCCTGTACGTGTTGAATCAAACATCCGGGTCTATTTCCGCTTTCAGCGTGGATAGCACCCGGGGCTTGCTGACGGAACTTGCGGGCTCGCCCTTTACCACGCAGGCCAATCCTGCCTCGCTTGCCGTATCTCAAAGTTCAGCTTTCCTGTATGTGGCCAATGGCGCGCTGCATTCTGTTTCTGCGTTTGCCATGGCCTCGAACGGCACTCTCTCTGAGCTTGCCGGCTCTCCATTTGACATCGGTGCAGGCGGAAATGCCGCATGGGTAGCGGTTGATCCCAAAGGCCGCTTCGTCTACGTGGCTGATTTTGCCAACAACACCATTGTCGGGTTTGCCATTCAGTCCGGAGGCGGTCTCGCTCCGTTGAGTGGTTCGCCATTTCCGGTGGGAGCAACTCAGCCTTCCGGCATCACCATGGATTCTGGTGGAGCTTTTCTGTATACCGCCAACCAGGGCTCCAACTCCGTTTCCGGCTTTGCCGTTGGGGCGGGTTCCGGAGCACTCACTGCCATGGCAGGCTCCCCTTTTCCTAGCGGCGGCACGCAGACGTCATACGTGACGATTGATTCCGGCAACAAATTCCTGTACGCCGGCAATCCGGGCGCCGGCAACGTTGGCGTCTCCTCGATTGATTCCAGCTCTGGAGTGCTCACCCAACTCTCCATCCCGGCGTTTCCAGTCGGGACCAGGCCCGCCTGGATCACCACTTCCCATTAACCAGTTGGAAGGAAAAAGGCTGCAATTGCGCGGCAATTGCAGCCCTGTAGGGCCTGCTCTGGCAGAATGATTTACTTCTTGTCCTTGCCTTCCGTTGCATTGTGTTTGTGGCTTGCCTTTGCATCAGCGCTGGCGCTCGAGTTGGCGTCAAGCTGCATCTGGCCGGACTTGCTGTTGTTGTTCATGCTGGCATTGCCATTGGTGCTGCTGCTGGAATTCACCTGTGCGGAGTTGCCGCCTAAGCTGGCTCCCGCGCTGCTGCTCGAGTTCAGTCCAAGTCTGCCGTTGGCGGAGCGGCCGGATTGTCCGCCCTGGTTGTTGGAGTTCGTACTCTGCCGGCTGGCCTGTGCCGTGGTTTCAGTGGTTGATTGAACCTGCGGCTCGAGGTTGGCTCCAGCCTGGTTCTGGCTGTTCTTGGCCGATGTTGCCTTCTCGGATTTTTTATGTCCTGCATTCGCAGTGGTCTGCGTGGCTGAGTCTGCGCTGCCCATCAGCCCGCCATTGCCGCCATGGATGCGGCCCGCTGCCTGCGTGCTCGAATCCAGGCCGCCCATCTGTCCACCATTCTGTCGGCTAAGGCTGCCCGCTGCGTTCGTCGAGCCTTTCAGCGTCCCGCCAAGCAATTGCGCGTTGGCTGTGACTGCCATGAACAGCGCCAAAACAGAACTGCAAATCAAAACTTTTCCTTGTTTCATTTTCTGGTCTCCTTGAATCGTTAAGTCGTTGTGACTACGCATGAGGAATATTGCAAAGCCTCTGCCAAAGCGCGCTGCTGTTTCTAAGCTGCTGAAATCAGGAGCTTTGGCGCCAGGTACATGTCCTTTGGTACTGTGGAAGAAATACCCGCAGCAATGAAATTGCTGCGCGCCCTGGAACCGGCAATTAAGAAAGGTCAAGATCAGTTAACGCGGAGAAATTGCAAAAGTGGACGCAGTCATTGAATTCAACAACTGTGATTCACGCGGCGGTCCAGGGTGTTTTCGCAATCAGTCCATGAACGCCACAGACTGCACGCCGGCCACGTCAAAACGTTTGCGGCAGCGCAGGTTCTTGCACATGACGAGATCGTCGCGCCGCACCATGTAGGAGCGGGCCTTGGCAAACTTTGCCCGGTCCCGCTCATCCGCTCTGCCTGGGAGTTGCTTCTTCTTGGTGCGCACCAGCCATGCCAACTCATATTCATTGGGTTGCTGGCAATGAGGGCAGTGCAGCGTGTGGGGCTTCCGGGCTTCTTTCTCGTCAAAAAAATCGCGCTCGTCCATAGCATTAACTATTTAACCACGAAGGACGCGAAGGTTCAGCAAAGAAGGAGATTTGGCACTGGGCTACTTTGGCTTTATGGTGACCGTGCAGCTTCTCCTGGTCATTCTGAGCCGAAGCGTAGCGAAGGGGAAGAATCCCGCAACCGCATCCAGGAATCAAGCAGCATTCGACGTATTCATCTCG
>DATDGL010000239.1:0-3998 GCA_036522115.1 Candidatus Angelobacter sp. | reverse complement strand
ACGGTCATCAACATCCGTGGCGACAGCTACCGGCTGAAAGAGAAACGCAAGGCCAAATCCACAACCACCAAGGAGGAAACCGCGGAAGAATAAACCACTCACTGCTCTCAGCGACCGTGCATTGTTAGCCACAAAGGGGGGTCAATTTTAAGTGATCGCTAGGGGGTCAATTCTAAGTGAGCGTTGACACAACTTGCTGTTCCGTTGGTTCGTGGGGCTGAACATGGATGACGCGGTTTGGGATGCCAGTACATTTTCCAAGAACCGCGACCGGTTGTTGGAGAAAGACATTGCCAAGGTTTTCTTTCAGGGAGTGTTGCGGCAGGCGGAACAAAGAAACTTGCTCAGTGACGAACATTTCAGCGTGGATGGGACTTTGATCGAAGCTTGGGCGAGCCAGAAGAGCTTTCAGCCCAAGGACAAGGCGAAAGAGAAATCGGATGCAGGGCCAGACGATCCTGGGAATGCAAGTGTGAACTTTCGCGGGGAGCGGCGGAGCAACGACACGCACAGTTCCACGACCGATCCGGATGCCAAATTGGCGCGCAAAGGACCGGGCAAAGAAGCCAAGTTGAGCTACAACGGGAATCTGCTGATCGAAAACGGCAACGGATTAATTGTCAACGCGACCGTGTTAGAGGTTACAGGGACGGCAGAACGGGATGCGGCCTTGGTCATGCTAGAGCAAATTCCTGGGGAGCAGCAGGTCACCGTGGGGGCGGACAAGAATTATGACACCAAGGATTTTGTGGGTGAGTGCCGGAATCTGCATGTGACGCCGCATGTAGCCCAGAACGATCAGCGGCGCGGCGGCAGTGCGATTGATCAGCGGACCACGCGGCATGCTGGCTATGCTGTGAGCCAACGCAAACGGAAGCGGATTGAAGAATGCTTTGGATGGCTGAAAACCATTGCCCTGCTGCGCAAGGTTCGACACCGTGGCCTCTTGAAGGTAGATTGGGTTTTTATGTTTGCGGCAGCGGCGTACAACCTGGTGCGACTTCGGAATTTGGAACGAGCCGCGATTCCAACCGGGTAAGTTCGAGGCCGAAGTGTGTCTGTAAGAGTTCTATAGGCCACTTCGGAACGGAAGAAGTGGGTTTTACCTCGGAAGATTGCGATTTTCTTCACTAAAAACCCAAAAAAAGTTGAGGATGAACTGAAAAAGCCCACTTTTTCAGCAGCCTGCTAGAGAATGATGTTCGCAAAAGCAGGGACCCGGCAGCAGCAACACGAACGGAGCATTAAACAGATGGAAAATTCCAAAACCCTTAGCTACGTCTTGGCAATTTGCGCCATTTTGTTCGTGCTTGCGATGGTCGGTTGCAGTCGAAGGCAGATTGGTTCCAAAGCGCTCAATGCATTTTCCGACTTCACGTATGTTGGTTCCGGGCCGTACCACGGAGAGAAGAACAGCGGCATCAACATGACGGTGGCTCCTCACGGCCAGGAGCCGCTGCCTCTTCCTCAGCAATTAGAAGCGGGTGTCCAGTACATCTTTCACCACCGAAGGCCACTTGACGGCGAGAAATTGGCGCTCTCGGAGTTACCGGCGAGGCTAAGGCAGCAGGGGATAGAGATAACACGAGCACCGAAGTCTGCCCGAGACATGATGTTCCCTTTTGTTGGTGGGCCGATTTTTTCGATTCAATTCAAGGAGGGGAATCGTTCGGGCGTTATCTTCAGTCAACTGTGCCCCTCCTACACAAAACAGGTTGATGCTGGTTGGACTGGTGACGATTACGTGCTGGTTTATACCGAATAGCCTATCCGTTGAGGGTATATCCGCTCTCTCCCTACTCGCTGCATTGCCTGTTTCTCATCCTGTCCTGAGGTTGAGCGCGGCGTACGATCCAGGCCCGGCAGTGTGGCGAATCCGGCACGCCGAGGGCTGGCTTGTTCGCGTTCCCTGGAGGGTTGTCGAGAGGGTGAGGGTTTTTGCCATGCTTCGTGTAGGGGGGTGACACGCCAGTGGGATGCGAGCAGGAAGCTGCAAGTTGGCTTTACAATATGCCAAGCCACCAGAGTGCGGCTAAAAAGAAAAAAGCTCTTTGACAATTCAATGTAAATGGCAACGTGTTCCGGCTGGTGAATAACCGGGACTCATCGCGCGCGCAGGCGTTTGCTTACGACGCACTGAACCGCTCAGTCGACTATTTTCTGAGACTGACTCTGTCTTTTCCCGACAATGATGACAATAACCGAACCATCATCATAGATAATATCCTTACCAGAAGTAAGGAATCATTTCCCGCCGTTTTGCTGGATTTCATGTGCAGAGTAGATGCCATTAGGAATTCACGTTTGAAAGTAACTGCGAGTTGCTGCTGCCCAACGGATCGACAATAGCATCACAGGAACAATTTACTGGTCCATGTCGCCGGGAATCGTCGCCGAGAGCGATCTGACCGGTGCGCTCAAATCTGAGTCTGTCTTCTTCGACAGCGAGCGCGTGGCTCACAAAGACTTTCCCGGAAACTCTGTCTTCTATTATTTCTCTGATCAACTGAAGACCGCTTCTGTGGTTACTAAAACCGGACACTACTGCAATGACCCAATTACCCAATTGCAGCCGGATGCCCGAGGGTCAAGGCCAATGGCCGATGGCTGCGCTAAAGCATTCCCCACAAATCATGTAAATGAATAATCCCTTCCACTTCGCCCGTTCCATTCACCACTACCAGGGAGGTGATCTTTCTTTGTTCCATAGTGTTCAAGGCCGCGGCCGCAAACTCATCCGGATGAATGGTCTTGGGGTTGGCAGTCATGCAATCGCCGGCGGTCAGGTGCAGGACGTCTTTCTGGTGCTCCAGCAGTCGCCGCAGGTCGCCATCGCTGATTACGCCGATCAGTTTCTTGTTCTCCGTGACCGTAGTAATGCCCAGGCCCTTGCGCGACATCTCATAAATCACATCCGGCATTTTGGTCTGCGCTGAAACCCAGGGAAGCTCCTTGCCCGTGTGCATTAACTGGGAAACCCGTGCCAGCTTCTTGCCCAGCTTGCCTCCCGGATGTAAATTGGCAAAATCTTCTTCTTTGAATCCGCGCTTGTCAGCCACTGACAAAGCCAGCGCATCGCCTAGGGCAAGCATGGCCGTGGTGGAAGCCGAAGGGGCAAGGCCCAGTGAGCACGCCTCCTTATCGACTGAGCAATCCAGGGCAACATGAGCCGCCTGGGCCAGCGTAGACCGCCGCGACGGAGAATTCTTTCCATGCAGGTTGTCGCCAGTGATGCTGATCAGCTTGATCCCGAAGCGCCGGATCGTATCCAGCAAATGCAGGATCTCCTCTGTCTCTCCACTGGAAGAAAGGGCCAGCACCACGTCTCCCTTCACCAGCATTCCCAGATCGCCGTGCAGCGCTTCCGCAGGATGAAGATAAAGCGCCGGAGTGCCCGTCGAGCTGAGTGTAGCGGCAATCTTGCGGGCAATGATTCCACTCTTGCCCATCCCCGTCACCACCACCCGCCCGCCACAGGCATGCAGGCACTCCACCGCCGTTTCAAAGTCATGGGCCATGGGTCCGGCAACCCGCTCCGCCAGTTTGCGCAGAGCTTCCGCCTCAATGCGGACAACATTAGCGCCAATAGATTTCACTGGGAACATCTTAGCACTCGGCTGTCAGCACCTCGGCATTCAGTCCGCGAACCTTGTAGCTATCCTGGAATCATCGCAGCGTGGGCGAAGATAAGGACTCGGTTGTCGGGGACAGAATGAACAGCGGGAAGTTTGGAATCAGTGGGCACTTTAACGCATCGAGTGTTGGGTTGTTTTCTTCCGGTGACCGGGGTCCCCAATACCGTTCAGGGTCGAAAATCATTTGGAACACTCAAATTCAAACCGTACAGACGGTGCTCCGCACCGTCTCGTGCGCCTGAAAGCGCACATGGTCAGAGAGGTGAAAGTCCTCTTCAGGTATACGCTCTCCGGCCTGTAACTGAAAGTAACTGCGTCGCTGCAAAGCGAGGTGGGAAGCAACTGGAAGTGAAGTGCCCGTCC
>DATDGL010000238.1:0-65943 GCA_036522115.1 Candidatus Angelobacter sp. | reverse complement strand
GAGCGTTCTCACACTCTTGGCGGTGTAAGAACACCGCTCACGCCAGAACGTATGTTCGCGTATTTCAATCCATTCACAGCTTCTTACGCGCTGGGCTCAGTAATTCCGCCCCTGTGGGGCTTAAGTTTCCAAGCGCCCTGGGGTTCGAATTCCTTAAGTGAACAGTATTGGCCTTCGCCACGATTCCATGCCGAGCGTCTCCGGAGCAACGGCGACCAGAATGTTAGAATGAAAGGACTGCATGCCCGTTGAATCCCTCAGCGAAAGGCCCGTTCAGGAGCACTCTGCACCTGAGCGGAAGCCCGTGAAAATTGGTTTTGTGAGCCTTGGATGCCCTAAAAATCTGGTGGACAGCGAAGTCATGATGGGGATGCTCCAGAGCGGCGGGGCCCAGATCACGGCGCGTGCTGAAGATGCCGATGTGATTGTGGTGAATACCTGCTCCTTCATTGACACCGCCAAACAGGAATCCGTGGACACGATCCTGGAAATGGCGAAGCACAAGTCCAGCGGCAGGGCCAGGAAACTGGTAGTGGCAGGCTGCCTGGTGGAACGCTACCGCAATGAAATCCAGAAAAATATTCCCGAAGTGGACGCGGTGGTGGGCACAGGCGAACTGGAGAGCATTCTGGCAGCGGCGGGACTGGAGGCGGAGTTTGCGCCCGCGGAGAGCAATAGTCCCTTTGTCATTTTGAACTCCACTTCCGCCAGCCAGTCGTTGAAGTCCGGCATGCGCTCCCGGCCTGAGGGCGACTTGCGTCACGAGCAGGGAAGGTTTTCGCGAGCGGAATGGGATGGCGCCATCAGCGACCTGCCGAACTACCTCTACAACGAAAACACGCCGCGCGTCCTATCTACGCCCCGGGCCTCCGCTTACATCAAGATTGCGGAAGGCTGCGATCATCCCTGCGGCTTCTGCATCATTCCGCAGCTTCGAGGCAAGTTTCGGTCGCGCCATTTTGAATCTGTGGTGGCTGAAGCGGAGCGGCTGGCGGCCGGCGGGGCGCGCGAAATTACGCTGATCGGGCAGGACACGACCTGCTATGGCGAAGACCTGGGACTCAAGGACGGGTTGCCGCTGCTACTGAAGCGATTGGCAGAAATTGACGATCTGCGCTGGATACGCTTTCTTTATGCCTATCCCAACAAGATCACCGGCAAGCTGCTGGAGACCATTGCCGGCCATGAAAAAATCTGTTCCTACATTGACGTTCCCCTGCAGCACGCTTCCGCTTCCGTGCTCAAGCGCATGAAACGGGGCGCGGGAGCGGATATTTTCCTGAAGTCGGTGGAGAAGATGCGCCGGACCATACCCAATGTGACTCTGCGGACATCGTTTATCGTGGGCTTTCCGGGGGAAACCGAACGGGATTTTGAAGAGCTTTGCCAGTTTGCGGCTGCAGCCCAGTTTGACTGGCTGGGCGTGTTCAGCTACTCCGACGAAGAAGGCTCGGCGGCATGGCATCTGGACCACAAGGCGGCTCCACGGGAGATCGAGCGCCGGCGCAAGAAGCTGATGGTGCTCCAGCGGCAGATCAGCAAGAGAAACAAGGCAAGGCTGGTGGGACGCGAATTCGATGTGCTCGCCCTCGGACCTTCAGAAGAGACGGAATGGCTCTGGGAGGGCCGCACAGAAATGCACGCGCCGGAAATTGACGGCAAACTTTTCATCAATGATTTCGGCGGCTGTGAACAACCTGTGGCGGGCGAGTTTTATCGTTGCCAGATCACAGAAGCCCATGACTACGATCTGGTGGCGCGCGTCATCTAAATTTCTAGTTTGAAACCTTAGCTGACCGCAATATTCGCGGCATCGCACACTCCGGGAGAAATAAAAACTACCCGATTTCAAATTTAAAGCTCCAAAGCAAAAGCATGCCCCGAAAGAAACCTCGTTCCCTTCGCTGTCCCACGTGCCGGAAGCTGGTGCTGCGCGGCGACGAAGACTTTCCTTTTTGCAGCGAGCGCTGCCGCCTGATTGACCTGGGAAAATGGGCCAGCGGCGTGTATGTGATCTCTGCGCCCATAACCGATCCGGAGATGCTGGAGAACGTCAAGCCGGAAACGCCCGCCATAGACGACACTGATAGCAACGATCATCACTGACTCGGTGACATAAGCAAAACAAGGGTTGATGGCCCTTGGCCGCTTTTATGCAACAATCTTCAAATGGTTGCACCCTTGCAAAGAGCCGGATCAAGATCCAGAGGATCGTGGTTGGTGGCCACTTTTTTTGGCGTGGGCCATCTCCGTCCGGGTCCGGGGACATACGCTTCTGCCATCACGGTCCTATGCTGGTGGGGAGCTTCGCATCTGGTGGCACATTCCTGGCTGGTTCCGGTCGAAATCCTGGTTTCCGTGGCAGTCGTCCTGATCGGTATTCCGCCCTCCACAGTCGTAGCCAGAGAAAGCGGGACAGAAGACCCTGGATTTGTGGTGATTGATGAAGTGGCCGGGCAGATGATCGCCCTGATCGGCGCGCCCCTTGATTGGAAATACCTTTTGGCGGGTTTTATACTCTTTCGTGGGTTCGATATAGCCAAGCCATTTCCTCTGCGCCGCCTGGAGAGACTTCCGGGCGGAACTGGCATTATGATGGATGATGTGGGAGCGGGAGTGTATGCGCTTGTCCTGCTTCAGGTCTGGCTGCATTTTCATAGCGTGATAAGCGCATAACTCGCATGGGTTTCTCTGAGGCATTACTGGGCAAGAAGAATGTAGATGGCCATCCCTTCATTGAGGCCATCGAACCTGCGGCATCCCTGCCTGGAGGCGAGGTCAGAATCATCGGCACGGCGCTTAAGCCGCCCAAGCTGTCCCGTCCCGAGGTGAGCTTCAGCGGCAAGACAGGCGCCATTGTGGTCAGCGCGGAAGAATTTGTGATTGCCCGCGTTCCGGATGGAGCAAACTCCGGGCTGGTGACGATCCAGGCCAATGGGCAGGTGAGCAACGGGCGGGAGATGAATATTGCCCAGCCCATCGCAGACAACCTGCATCCGGTCGCGAATCCCGCATTGGACCTGGAAGGTAACATCTACGTGACCTTTTCCGGCCCTCGCGGGCAAAAGGTCCCGGTGTCAATCTACAAAATTGATACGGACTACAATGTGCGGCCGTTTCTTTCTGACCTGATGAACGCGACCGGGCTGGCGTTTGACGCGCAGGGCCAGATGTATGTCTCCTCGCGTTACGATGGCACGGTGTACCGGGTGGCGCCGAATGGCACCATGAGCGTGTATGCGGAAGGCATGGGCATTGCCACGGGAATTGCTTTTGACCGCGAGCAGAACCTCTATGTGGGCGACCGTACGGGAACTATCTGGCGGATAGCCCGCGATCAGCAGATTTTCGTCTTTGCCACACTCGAACCCAGCGTGGCCGCCTATCATCTGGCTTTCTCGCCCAATGGGACCCTCTACGTGACCGGTCCCACCACCTCCAGCTACGATGCGGTCTATTCGGTGGACCCGCATGGATCGGTCTCCGTTTTCTATCGGGGCCTGGGCCGGCCACAAGGCCTGGCATTCGATACGGCGGGCAATCTGTACGTTGCCGCATCGATGGGAGGAAAACGCGGAATTGTAAGAATCACTCCGGACAAAAAGGCGACCCTGGCGGTTGCCGGGCATAATCTGGTTGGCCTGGCCTTCACCCGGACGGGCGGCGCTATCCTGGCCACCTTCGATCCATCGCCGGCCGGCGGGGCCACCAACGGCATTGTCTTCCATCTCACCTGGGGCATCCAGGGCTTGTCTCTCATTTAGATGAACGCAGAGATCGTCGCTATCGGATCTGAGCTGCTGACTGCATTTAAGCAGGACACCAACTCTCTTTTCCTCACGGGCAAGCTGAACGAGCTGGGCGTGAATGTGGATTTCAAGACGGTGGTTGGCGACCGCCGGGGAGACCTGGTAAGCGCCATCTGCACTGCGCTTTCGCGCGCGGACATCGTGATCCTGATGGGCGGGCTGGGGCCCACGGAAGATGATCTGACGCGGGAAGCCACAGCCGAAGCTCTGAGGCTTGAACTCAAACGCGATCCGAAAATTTCTGCCTGGCTCTATGCCCGCTTTGCCTCGCGCCGCATCAAGATGGCGGAGAACAACCTCAAGCAGGCAGACGTTATCAGCGGCGCGGAGGTGCTGCCGAATGCGCGCGGGAGCGCTCCGGGACAATTTCTGAAGACTGAATTTCAGGGAAAGCCCAGGACCGTGGCCCTGCTTCCAGGACCTCCGCGGGAAATTCATCCTATGTTTGAGGAACAGTGCATGGAGCGCCTGCGGGAGATTCTTCCCCGGCAGCACATCGCAACCCGCGTCCTCAAGATCGCGCTGATTCCTGAATCGGAGGCAGACCGCCGGGCCGCGCCCATCTACACGCGATGCACGGACATCGAAACCACCATTCTTGCCCACCGCGGAGAAATCCATCTGCACCTGCGGGCGCAGGCGGAAAACCTGGAAGAGGCACAGAAAAAAGTAGACGCGCTGGCTTCTCAACTGGAAGATGAGTTTGATGACACGGTTTTCTCCACTCACGGCGAAAAGCTGGAACAGATTGTGGGCTACTATCTGCAGATGCGAGGGCTCAGCCTTTCCGTGGCCGAGTCGTGCACGGGCGGCATGATTTCCCAGCGGATCACATCGGTCTCCGGGAGTTCGCGTTATTTTGCCGGGGGCGCGGTGGTGTATGACAACTCACTCAAGTCGGTCATGGCTGATGTTCCGCCGCTGATGATCCAAGAGCACGGCGCGGTGAGCGGCGAAGTGGCCATGGCGCTGGCAGAGGGTATTCGCAAGCGCTGTAAGACTTCGCTGGGCGTTGGGGTCACGGGCATCGCGGGACCAACCGGGGGCACGGAAGAAAAACCTGTTGGCCTGGTATTCCATGCCGTGGCCGACGGCAAATCGACCGAGGTGGTGGAGCGCCGATTCCCCGGCGACCGCGACCTGATACGCCAATGGGCAACGACGCAGGCACTGGACCTGGTGCGAAGGAAGTTAAAAGACCAGTAGTCAATTGCTCATTACTGTTTTTTCCATGCGCATCTTTATTGCTCTTGATATTCCCACGGAAGTTCGCGAACGATTGAGCCAGTACGTGGAGCGCGTCCGCATTTATGCGCCGGATGCGCGATGGGCGCGCATCGAGGCACTGCACGTTACCTTGAAGTTTGTTGGAGAAGCGAGCGATGAGAAAGTCCAGGAGATTAAAACCACGCTCACCCAGATCAAGGCGGAGCCATTCGCGGTGAACTTCGAGAACATCGGTTTCTTTCCAACTCCCCGGTCCGCGCGGGTGTTCTGGGCAGGCGTCCATGCTCCGGATGCACTCAAACACCTGGTTGCGGCGATCGATGAATCGTTGGAAAAGACCGGCATAGCACGGGAGAAGAGACCTTATCATCCCCATCTGACCCTGGCGCGCGCCCCGGAAGGGGGAGCCTCAAGAAATTGTTTCCGGCTGCTGCAGGAACGGCCCAGCGCGGAGGCATCTCCGCAATTCGGTACAATGACAGCGCTGGAATTCTTTTTGTATCAGAGCCAGATCATGCGGGGCGGCTCGCGCTATACCAAGCTGCAACGCTTCCCGCTTGAATAATTGGGCCGATGTTACCTGAAACCATTTTCGTCGCAGCCATTTCTTATCTACTAGGCTCCATTCCTTTTGGCTACCTGCTGGTGAAAATGTTTCGCGGGGAGGACATACGGACCTCCGGGAGCGGCAACATCGGCGCAACCAATGTGGCCAGATCCGGCGCCAAGGTCCTGGGAATGGCAACGCTGTTCCTGGATGCCCTGAAGGGTTTTGTAGCTGTAGGGCACGCATCCCATTGGGCCCATACACACCTCCGGCACGTCGATATAAAACTACTGCACCCCGACCTGGAGGCCAATGCCATGGCCATTGCCGCCTTGTGTGCTGTAGTCGGCCACGTTTTTCCGGTCTGGCTCAAATTCAAAGGCGGCAAGGGCGTGGCGACGGCGCTGGGGGTCTTTATTCTTCTTCTCCCCAAAGCAATCGTAGTTTCGCTGGTGATTTTTATCTTGTCCGTCGCCATCTCCCGTTATGTCTCCCTGGGTTCCATTCTGGCTGCTATTTCCCTCCCCATTGCCGCGTACTTCCTGGACGATTCAGCGCACTATTCGGGTGATCCAGGATGGGGAATCGACTGGGTGACCATGCTTCCGGTATGTGGCGTCTGCCTGCTCATTATCGGCAAGCATCATGAGAACATCCGGCGGCTGCTGGCAGGCAATGAAAACCGGCTCGGCCAGAAAGAATTGCAAAGCGAGGAGAGACAGGCGTGAGCCGCATAGCGGTAATCGGCGCGGGCGCATGGGGAACGGCGCTGGCCATTGTGGCCGGGCGAAGCCGCAAGCATGAGGTGCGCCTCTGGGCTTATGAAAAAGAAGTTTGTGCCAGCCTGGAGCAATCGCGCATCAATACTTTGTTTCTCCCCGGCCTTACCGTTCCACCCAGCGTCAGGGCGACCAACGATCTGAAAGAAGCGCTGGCCGGAGCGGAATTTGTGGTCAGCGTAGTGCCCTCCCATCATTGCCGGCGGACGTTTGAGCACATGGCCCAGTGGCTGCTGCCGGACATGCTGTTTGTGAGCGCCACCAAAGGCATTGAGAATGACACCCTGCTGCGAATGAGCGAGGTGATTCATGAAGTGGTGGGCCGTTTATCAGGATTCGTTCCCAGGATTGCCGCCATGAGCGGCCCCACCTTCGCGACAGAGGTTGCGCGGGGCGATCCTACGGCGCTCACCGTGGCTTCGGCCGAGATTGCCCTGACCGCGATGGTGCAGAAAGAATTCAGCGACCCAAGCTTCCGCATTTATATGAATGACGACCTGATTGGAGTGGAGTTGGGCGGGGCACTGAAAAATGTTATCGCCATTGCCGCCGGTGTCTGCCACGGGCTGGATCTGGGTCACAACTCAGTGGCCGCGCTGGTCACGCGAGGATTGACCGAGATCACACGGTTAACAGTGGCATGCGGGGCCAAGGCGCAAACGATGGCCGGCCTGGCAGGCATGGGCGACCTGGTGCTGACCTGCACCGGCGGCCTCTCTCGCAATCGGAGCGTGGGAGTAGCGCTGGGCCAGGGACAGCCGCTGCAGAAGATTGTCGCCGGCATGCACGGCATGGTTGCCGAGGGCGTCCTGACCACCAATGCAGCCATCGGACTGGCGAAGAAGCAAGGCGTCGAGATGCCCATTACAGAACAAATGTATGCCATCCTTCACGATGGCAAGGCCCCTCGTGATGCGATTCGGGAGTTGATGAGCAGGCCGGGCAAGGTGGAGGACAGATTCTAACCAGTAGCCTTGAAGCCCTTGACCCCGAACCCTGGAAACAGGCGGCCCCGTACAAAACCAGGGTGGGAGCATGACGAACGATGACAAGCGAGAGAAGCGAGAGCATTGGCGGTAAAATGCTGTCAGGGCCCGTAGCTCAGATGGATAGAGCATCTGCCTTCGAAGCAGAGGGTCGCGTGTTCGAGCCACGCCGGGCCCGCCATGTTCTCGACAGCTTTAGCCGTCATCCTGTTCGCTTAGGAGATTTCGGAACCTTTTGAGTGAACGGCTGAACGCAAGGTCCCTCCGATTTACCCCCGCTAACGCGTGGGTAAACTCTGGGGATGGCGAACTTTTTTTCGCGTCCTTGTTCAGTGAACAGTATTGAGCTTAAAACGTGGAGTTATGCATGGCGCAACTTGTAGTTCGTAACATTGAGAACCGAGTCAAGGACCGCCTTCAACGCCGAGCCAGGCGTAACGGCCGCAGCATGGAGCAGGAAGTGCGAGAAATTCTGCGGGAAGCAGCGAGCAAGGAAGAGGCGGCCTCGGCAGGCGGACTAGGAACCGAAATTGCTGCGCTATTTGCGAAGATCGGGTTGGATGAGCAAATTCCTGAGCTGCGAGGACACACTCTTGAGCCGCCAGAGTTTAAGAAATGATCATTCTTGACACGAATGTATTTCCGAACTCATGCGGCACACACCAGACGTCAAGGTCATAGACTGGATTGACAAACAGCCGCGTGCGTCCCTCTGGACAAGCTCTGTCACGGTGCTCGAGGCGCGCTTTGGACTCGAGATTATGCCCGCTGGAAAGAGGCGTTTCCAATTGACTGCCGCACTCCAGTTGGTTCTAGAAAAGATTGAGCGCCGGGTCCTTCCTTTCGACAACGCTGCCGCGGAGCAAGCCGCTATTCTCATGGCCGCTCGGCGAAAGAAAGGGCGGCCTCAAGACTTCAGGGACACAATGATTGCGGGCATCGTGGCCGCCAATCACGCAACCCTGGCAACCGGTAAATACAGCACATTTCCATGACCTTTCCGTCCCTGTGATTGACCCCTGCAAAGCGTGAATCGTGCCAGCAGCTTCTCTCAACCCAGGTCATCGACTGCCTCAATGCCCTCGACCGTGGATCAACGTCCGGCTTTTGATTGCTGTTTCCTGTTCCCTATAAACCCGTCCCCGAGCACCGCTCGTACTTCCAGTTGCGCGATTTGCCCTGGGCCAGCCATTCCACTGAAGTCTGCAGGCGCCGGGTGCGGGTTTCGCCGGTTTTGGCTTCGGTGACCCATTGCACGTATTCCTTTTTGTGGCTGTAAGAAAACTTTTCAAAAGCGGCAAGAGCCTTCCAGTTCTTTTTCACGGCAGCCAGGAAATAATCCGGCGCCACCAGATCTTTCTTCTCACCCTGAGGCTTTGCTTTCCGGGGGACTTTTACGCCTTCATCATTGATCTGGCGGGCTTTCTTCACATAGCCGAGGAATGTGCTCTTTGACGGCAGGTCTTTCAACGAGGTAATGCGCCCGAACTGGCCCATGGCATCTGCTGATTTGCCTGCTCCATCCAGGACCAGGCTGCCTTTCCAGAAACCAAAGGCACAATGCTCCTTGAAGGAGGCCATGCTGCAAAGCATTCCTTTATACATGAAATGCGGGAAACTCCACTTCATGGTTTCTTCAACTTTGGGACAGCCCTGGTGAACGATCTCGCGCACGCGGCGGAGAATGGGCTGGGCGAAGTCAGCGGACCTGGCAATGTACGCATCTATGCGGGTGTCTCTGGTTTCCATAGCGTCAAATATTCTCCTGGTTGTGAATAGCGGAAACAAGAGAAAAAACAAAGAGTTTTCAGCCGCGAATCCGCCACGGTGGACAGGTCAACGCGGATTGACGCGAATACCCCAAACCATTTGCCGGGAAAACCCGGCCCGCCTGGCGGCGGGCCGAAGATAACAGGGGAAAATCAGTCGCGGGTGGCTATGTAGCCGTGCTCTACGCCGGCGGCGGTAAAGAAGTCGCCGACAATCGTTCCCTCGGCGTTGATGCCGTCTCCATCCGTGGAAGCAGCGCCGGGGAAATCCAACTGAGTAAAGGCGCCTCCGCGGTCGAGAAAGCCGTGGCCGTTTCCAGAAGCGTCAGTAAAGCTGCCAATGATATTTGCGCGCGCGTTCAGGCCAAAGGCGAAGGAGGAGGTGGAACCTGGTGGAGTTACCTGGGTAAATACACCGTTCTGCCAGAGGAACGCGTGTTCTGTTCCGGACGCGTCAGCGAAGGCGCCAACAATCTCACCACGGTCATTGATGCCAAAAGCGATCGTGCTGGTGGCGCCGGGAAAATCCAACTGCGTGAATGTGCCTGAAACCTTCACAAAGCCATGAGTCCGTCCAGCCGTGTCGGTGAAGCTGCCGGCAATCTCCCGCGAGTCATTGATGCTCAATGCCTGGCTGGCGACCGCGCCGGGAAAATCCAACTGCGTGAACGTGCCGTCCTCGCGAAGCAGCCCGTGTTGATTGCCGGAAGCGTCAGTGAAAGCGCCTACGATGTCATCGCGATTGTTGAGTCCCACGGTTCTGGTGGCGGTAGCGCCAGGGAAATCGAGTTGCGTGAATGCGCCCTGGCTGTGAAAAAAGCCGTGTTGCCGATTGGCCTGATCAAAGAAGAAGCCAACGATTTCACCACGAGCATTGATGTTATCGGCCTCCGTGGAGGCGCTGCCAGGAACATCAAAAAGCTGGAAGTGGAAAGAAGTTTGCGCAGAAAGCGGCAGGCTGACGAGAAATGCTAATGGGAGAAACAGGAGTTTTCTGAACATAGTTTTGTCCTTTCGGGGAAAAGTAGTTAGTCAACAGTCGTTTTAGCCGCGAATTAACGCGAAATACGCGAATAGCCCCAAAACCATATGGGATACACATCTCCCGGCCAGTCTCGCGGCAAGCCGGGCCAATATAGTTGGGAATTCGGTAATGGGTCTTTATCATAAAGACCCATTAGCGGGAATTCTAATGCCTGGACATATTGACTTTATTGCCGCTTGTCCTTTTACCGTATAAAGCTTTCTTCGCCTGCGTGCGTCACGTTGTTTCTTTTTGAAACGATTTCATTATTGGAAGCACTATTTCTTATGGAGCGTACTTTCGTTTGCAGATGAGGCACCATTTCAGCTCGCCCTCACGCTCAGGGTGAATCGCAGACAAGGGTCCCGACAAAAGGAGGCTTCGAGCTCATTCAGAACCGCGTGAATCGTTTGCGTAATTTGGCAAGAGCGTGCTAACAGTTTGTCTTATGTTGACACACAAGGATTGGCTGTCACATTCGGCCCCTTTAGTATTTTTCACCGCTGTCTACTTTGCACGGAACAACATTCCAACTGTCTTGTGGCGGTTAAATCTCATGAGCATTCGTCAGATGGCGGCAATATTTGGTAGTGGGCTAGTTTGACCGCAAACAAAAGATATTTTGTGGGCAAAAAGTCAAACCGCTTGCACTTTCAGGGAGTGAGATGAATACGTTGAACGCTGCTTGATTCCTGGATGCTGTTGTGGGATTCTTCCCCTTCGCTACGCTTCGGCTCAGAATGACAAGGAGAAGCTGCATGGTCACCATAAAGAGACATCATGGACTCAGCCTTTGCCAGCTTGGGGATGAAGCGCTAAACAGGAAAGTAACAAAAATGCACAAAAGAATTGCGCTTTTTAGATTCACGCCGAACGCAGCATTGATGTGCGCCTCTGTATGGACGGTTGATGATGTGGAAGGAAAAGAGGCGCGGAGCTTCAATTCGAGGTGATTTTAAAAAGCGGGACCGCAGGCCGCAACGCAAGCTGCCATTTACGGGGCCGCCCGAAATTATTCATCGGCCCGAATGCGCCGGAACTCACCCGTCACTCTTCCGGCATCACCACCAAGCCAGCCAGCATGAAAAGGGTGTTCTCGTAAAGCCAATGTCTTTCGTCTTCGCTTGCGACTTCCAACACGTCCTCTACCATGTGCTCGTACCACGCCGCAAGGTCATAACCCCGGACCTCAAAGCGCCCGCCGAAATCCGGCACGTAGAAGGGCCATGCAATCATGCAAAATTCAAGCAAGTACGTTCGCGCCAGGCAAACAGCCGCCATAAACTGGCACATCGCGGCACGATCACAAAGCCTGGTCGCGAGGTGATTTCTTTCCAGGAGCCGATTCCCCGTTTCTTTCTCAATCTTCCCGATTAAAAACCGCGCCACCTCCAAACAAAGCGCCCCATTTACTGCCATCTTGCGCAGGAACCCTCTCGCACGCTTAATCCTCTCCGCCGCCGCCAGCCGCCTCTCGCGCTGCGTCAATCGCCATTCGTAATTAACCAGGTTGTCGGCTTCGGCGCTCACCAGCATTTCAAACTCATCGATATGGACTTCTTTGAATTCTTTATGCACCTCTACCAACTCGCGCACCCGCCTCGAAAAGAAGCCCAACCTTCTCAACGACCAGAAAAAAGAGACTCCGGCACCTACCAGCAAGGTTGGAACCACAACGAACCAAAATAGGCTCATGCTTTTCTCCGAAACATCCGTCCCAAGACCCTAATATAGTCTTCCATGTTCCTCAAGTAGTCAACCGCCAATTCCTCCGCTGGAGCCGTCACTTCAGGCTCATCACGCCGCAACTCAAGCACCCAGGTCAATTCACCAATAATGTAAGCCACCGGCGGAAGCCACTCGCTCACAATTCTGTACTTGCTTCCCAAAATTGACCGCGTGATCGAACCAACAAGGGCCAAGCTCTCGTAAATGGCGAAACCCCACATGATGCCTGTTTCCCATTCCTGCCCCCTAATTTTGAATATCCAACGAAAAACAAAATACACGGCCGCAACTGCCGTTACGCAATATTCCACAGCTACTTCTGAACCGATTATGGCTGCCGTTTGCCAACCTCCATGCACCGGCGGAAAGAACCATGCCTTCAACATCGCGTAGAGCAATGCCAGTCCCACGCAACCCCAGGTGATCCCTGCAAACCATTTAAGTCTCGCGTGAACCCAAAACACATTTAGAAAGCCCTCACGAACGGCCATTACAAGGAAGACCAAGCCGGCCGCCGATGTTACCCAGTAGACCTTGAAATACAGGTCCTCGTTCCCCGCTACCGCAAACCGAACAGCCGCTTCGATCAAAACGTACACGATGTATAGGGAAAACCAGAAGAAACGGCGCAGAAGCCGGCGACGGACCAGAATGGCCAAAATGATGAACTGAAGGCCCACGGACAGAATCAGGACGATTTTGGTCAGCAGGGCTTCCATTAAAGTTGGGTCGGGAGCGAGTAGCTTATGCTAATCCACTCCCGGCCTCAAAATGCTTTCTTTTCTGCATCAACTACCGTTGTACTGCTGGCACAATCTTGGGGTACGGAACTGGACCGGGTCCATCCGCAACCGCACTGATGGTCGGAATACTTATGAGCACAACCGCTAGGCCGAACCGTAAACTCATACGAACGATCTTGATTCTCATCATCCCAAGGGTTTTCATCCTCATGTTGACGTTCCTCCTTTTTTTTGTTTCCCCGCCACCGGAAATTGGCAGGAAACCCCTTAATTTTAGTGCTCCCCGACAGCCCAAAACACGCCGATTCGTTCAGCCTTTACTTTTTTAGGGTGTTGTAATTAAAAGTGCGAGTCAAGCCAGTACCCATGCTGTTTACTTAAGCGGTTTCGGGACCTTTTAAGTTAAACGATGGAACCGCAAGGTCCCTCCGCTTTACCCCCGCTGGCGCGTGGGTAAAGCCTCGGGATGACGAACCATGTTGGGTGGCCCTTCGCAAATAGTGACTCTCACTTTTAATTACACCCGCGTTTTTAACAATTCTGGCAATCCACCCGGATTTGGCTTAACATGGGTACTTTTTAGCTGAAATTTCATACACGGGTTGATGACTTTCTTTCGTTCCATCCCCTACTCCGTTCGATCCTTGATGCGCGCGCCCAGCTTCACGGCGACAGCAATCATTGTCTTGACCCTCGGCATCACCGCCAACACCACGATTTTCACTCTGGTTGACGAACTCCTATTGAATCCTTTTCCTTACCGTGATCCGCAACGCCTGGTGATGGTTTGGGAAGCCAATCCCGCCCGAGGCGGAATCGCAGGAGAACGCACCCCCGCGGCCTGGAGCAATTTCGATACATGGCGAACAGAAAACCATGTGTTTGAAGCCATGGAAGCCTATGAAATTTTCCTGGGCTACAACCTAACCGGCCTAAAGACGCCCGAACACGTCAGCGCCGCGCGCGCCACTCCCGGTTTTTTCAACATGCTCGGCGTCAATGCGGCTCAAGGCCGCACATTTTTATGGCAAGATGATACGCCAAATGCCGCTCCGATAGTACTTCTGAGCGAAAAATTCGCAACGAAGCATTTCCCCGTGCAAAACCCACTTGGCCAACGATTGCTTCTGGACGGCGAACCGCACAACGTCGTCGGCGTCCTGCCGAAGGGTTTCCATTTGCCTGCTTTCTTTGAAGGACTCAGCGAATATAAACCGGAGATCTGGCTACCGCTGCGGAAGGTGGCAGCAAATGATCCCCCGCAGCTCGCGACACGAAGGCGGCTCGTGGTTTGGGGCCGTCTGAAACCAAACGTCTCCCTTGCACAAGCGCGCGACGACATGAAGGCGGTTGCGGCACGACGGCGACAGGAAGACCCCGAACTGAATCAAGGGTTTGACATCAATGTGTTTCCTTTAGAGGTAGAAAACACACTGCCTGATTTCCGTAACGACCTCCGCGTTTTTTCGATTGCCGCCGGCATAGTCTTGCTGCTGGCATGCCTCAACCTGGCCGGGCTTATGGTCATCCGCACAGCAGCCCGAAACAAGAATTTCGCGATCATGGCCGCGTTGGGCGCGAGCCGCAGGGCGCTCATCTCACCGATCCTCAGCGAGACTGCGCTTCTCGCCGTGATCTCCACCTTTCTCGGCTATTTTGCCGCTTACGGAGCTGTTCATCTGATTGCTATTCTTAAGCCGAGTGACATTAACGGTCCTGAACGGCTCGCGCTTAACTTCCACAGCCTTATCTTCACGAGTTGCCTTTCCATACTCGTAATACTGATCGTGGGATTTCTTTCCGCTCACACCGTTTCTGGCAGCGAAGTAATCCACGCCCTCAAATCCGCCACCTTCCCAGGGCGCCGGTCGTCTCATCTCCGCTCCGTCCTCATCACGGTTCAAATCTCCGCCGCGGTTACCCTGACGATCACCGCTGTTCTTCTAATACGCAGCTTTCAGCACATTCTCAACGTTGACCAAGGATTCGCCACGCAAGGCGTTCTAACTGCTCACCTTGCTCTGCCCCCACAGCGATATGCCACTCCCCAGGCTCGCGCTCAATTTTGCCAGCAGCTTCTGGCCAAGGTTCAGGCCATCCCAGAAGTAGAGACAGCAGCACTCGCAGATTATCTGCCGCTGCGAGCTATCCGCATCATCGCCTTTGAAATCGAAGGACGCACTATAACAGAACGTAATGCAGCGCCATTCACCGACTTCGCGGATGTCACCCCTGGCTTCTTCAAAAGCATGGGAATGGCTTTACGCCAAGGTCGCTTCTTCACCGAGCAGGATGCTGAAACCGACCCTCCTAATGTTGTGATCATCAATGAGGCACTCGCCCGGCAGTTCTGGCCCAACCAGAATCCCATTGGCAGCCACGTTCGCCGAGTCTCGACCAATGGGCCTCCAGCCCCTTGGCAGACTGTAATTGGCGTGGTGGCAGACTTTCACCAAGTCAACACCGAAACTCCAGCCCGGCCCGAACTGCTCTGGCCTACGAAAGCCCTTTCAGAAATGACTCTAGTCTTACGAACAAAGACTCCCAATCCTTTGTCCTTGTCCTCGCCCGTACAACAAACAGTTTGGAATCTTGACCATGACCAACCGGTTTCGGATATCGAGTCACTTGAACAAATCGTTGCGGATTACAACTCACAGCGGCGCTTCAATATGCTTACAATAAGCGCCTTTGCCGGCTTTTGCGTTCTGCTTACCATCGTCGGCATCTACGGCCTGACGGCCGCATTCATTTCATCGCGCATCCAGGACATAGGAATTCGCTTTGCTTTGGGCGCCCAACACCTTCAGGTGTACGTCTCCTTGTTGCGGCCCACAGTCCTCCCCATGCTTATCGGGATTGCACTGGGACTGCTATTCTCGTTTCTAGCCAAACGGCTCATCGCAGCCGTCTTATTCCAGACCAGCCCGCTAGACCCTCTCACCTGCATCACCACACCCGCGGTTTTGTTGGCGGTTCTGGTCGTCACCAGCTTTGCCGCAACTCAACGCGCAGCCCGGATTGATCCAGCCAAGGTGCTTCGACAGGAATGACGAACTATGAGCATTGTTCAATCGTGTGCAAAAAACCCGTTGATTTCTACTCAAGTATGCTGCTATAAAGAGTCAACTTTGCTTGCCCGCCAGGGCAAGCCGCAGTTTCAGGTAGTAAGAGAAGGAGCCAACACATGACGCCTAAAAAGAAGGGCAAAAAGGCACGTACTCGTTACATGATGGCCGACTTCATGCCCGACGAAAAGGATGAAATCATTCATTACTGCACTGAAGAAGGGACCACCATTTCCAGTTTTCTCGCGGAGGTTGCGCTCGATGACCTGTATCGCGCCAGCCGTGAAGAACCCGCCGAAGAGGAACTCGAAATCAAGCTGAAGATTCCCGCAAAGCACAGCGCCAAGCTGCAAATGTTTGCGCGCCGCCAGGGAAAGACCGTCAATCAATATATGAGCGAGATCGTCACGCCGCTACTGGCAAAAGGACAAACCTCCTTCCACAATCCCGACATCGAAAGCCTTCGCTATTACCTCTCCCCGGAAGAACACCGCATGCTCAAAAAATATTTCAAGTCCAACCGCGTCTCGCCACGAACTTACGTCGCGTATCTCGCCCTCAAGGCGCTAAGACGACGGCGCAAGAAAAAATAGCAACCCACTCCACCTCCTTTTTCGTCCCCGAAGCATTCACAAGGCGAGAAAACCAACAACCGCACGCTCCGCCCAATTGTTAGAAGCTCTTAATTTATCCTTCGGTTTTGAATCCCCAACAAAGCCCAATTCGCCCCTTCATTGCCCGCACAACCAGCCTTACTGCTATCGCGTGTTGATTTTTTATATATAAATTACCTGAGTGCAAAATTAATATAAATTTCTACTTGACAACCATCCTACCAGACTTGTAATTTGCTTGCTGCCCGGACGAAAGGCCGGATAGGGCTGGTTGTCCGGCCTATTGGTGGGTTGGATTTTGGACTTAGGACCAATACTGTTCACTTAGGAGATTTCGGAACCTTTTGAGTTGACGGCTGAACGCAAGGTCCCTTCGATTTACCCCCGCTAACGCGTGGGTAAACCTTCGGGATGGCGAACTTTTTTTCGCGTCCTGGTTAAGTGAACAGTATTGGGCTTAGGAGGGGCATCTTGAATTCAAAAACTCGAATGGGGCCAAATTCTGAGCTTTCGAGCCGTGCTCCTCTCGCCCGTTTTTCACGAGACAAAGACGAGCCACGGACCCCACAGCCCCTCCGTTCCAGGCCCCAAGCGCGCATTACCACGGAGCACGCCCGCAAGAAATTCGGGCGCAAGATTCAGGCGCTAAGGAAGCAAGCAGGTCTCACGCATGAGGACTTGAGTAAGGAATGCGGGACCACAATCACAAAACTCAAAATGATCGAGTGTGGCGAGGCAGAACCCCGCCTCTTCACCATTATTGGCCTCGCCGAAAGACTACAGACGACAGCAGAAGACCTGCTGAAGGAGATCGAATGATACCTTCTCCGGCTGCGGCCCCGAAGCTTTTCATCCTCATGACCTTTCAGCTTTACTGCATCAGGATCGCTCCTATCCCGAGGGAACGAAGCCAAGGCGGATCGCTTAGCAGCCCCTTGCCAAACCAAACAAAAAACAACCCGCTCCAGCGGCTCAACCAATTACCGGCTGGTCTTTTCCTTTCACCGGCCCTATTTACCCCGTGTCCCCGCAGCGGCCCGGAACCCTGCGGGGCGCCGGCCTTTGAGTCGCCCTAATGTCCAGGTGCGCGAACGAACGCCCTCAGTTGCTCAGGACAAAGTGGCTCCGCAAATTTTGGCCCTCCCCCAAAACTGCTACGCCACCTATTCAGACATCAACTGAGGAGGTCAAACGCGATGTTCATTGAACCTGTCATGACCCTGTGTGATCGAATCCTGCGCGCACAGCCGAAAAAAATCCAAGGGAGAACAACGATGAGAAGAACCTGATGATACTGTTCCTTAATGGGATATGATAGCGCCAATGAAGTACATGTTTATTTGACGCCCGCCCAGGAGAAAAAATGGGAGAAGGTTTTCCCGCTGGGAGGCGGGGTCAGAATGCGCCGAAGAGGTCTTGTGTCAGGGGTACTGTTTCTGTTTTCACTCCTTGCCTTCGGGCAGAATGCCCGGAAAAGCTCAAGCCAGGCCATGCAGAAGCCGCAAGAGCAACAACTCCAGCTTCGCCGTCAAAACTTCGACTCCGGTCGCCAGCTTTTGCTTAATAAAGGCGTCCCGTTTGATCCCGACGAGCTGCTCCGGGATGAGTGGACACCTCACCTTAAGGCGACGCTCGACGCCATGCCTGAAATGCATCAGACGCGTTATGAAACGGCTCCCCTCAACGGTGCCTATCTCGCCGACACTGTTTATCTACCCGAGAAAGTACAGATTTCGGGTCACACTCTCATTTTGGCCAACTACATAGTATTCGAAGGAAAGAATCCGGTTATCAAAGGAAATTTTGACCTGCATTTCTTCCCGAGAAAACCCGTCGTAGTATTGGGAACCTCTCTTGCGGAAGCGCTGCACAAGAAAGCCGCGGTTTTAAATGTGAAATATGCAGGCAAACACGCTCTTCCTCCCTTCGCGTTGATCAGGGACCTGGGCCAAACGGGTCCTCACACGATAACCCTGGACGTGAGCGGTCTGCCGCCTCAGTGGGCGCTTCGTCCGGCACAAAAAGCGCACTCAAACAAGCAGAATGCATCTTGGAACGGTCTGCAACCTTCCCTTTTTTCTTTCCAAAGCACGATACCGTGTTCTCGCAGTTGTAACAATAACGGAACCCCTGGGGCGACAGGCACATCGGGAGCTTCACCTTCACCCGCAGCGAATGGAGCAAACAGCACGGAAACAGGGGCTAACGGTTCATGCGCCAGCGGCCAAAGCCCTAATGGTTTCTTCGGAGGCAATGGGGGCAATGGAACGGCTGGTAAAAGTGCTGGCGACGGCGGTACGGGAGCCGTCGGCCATGATGCTGGCAATATCAATGCAAACATTATTGATGGGGATACGAACCAATACGTTTTCAACGCTATCGGAGGTAATGGCGGAAAGGGAGGTCCGGGAGGCGTGGGCGGGACAGGGGGTAATGGCGGCACCGGAGCGGCTGGCGGAAATGGGGTGAGTTGTCCTGTCACGTGCACCGCTGGCATAGGCGGCACAGGCGGTACTGGCGGCGCAGCGGGCGAGAACGGAAAGGGAGGGAATGGAGGCCAAGGCGGAGATGGTGCGGGGGGCGGAACACTTACCGTTTCCCTGCCGTTCAACGGCTCTCAGCCGATTACCAACGTGTCAGGCGGTGACCCTGGCCCAAGCGGTGACCCCGGAGCGGAAGGGGTCGCCGGAAACCCAGGCACAGGAGGTCCCGGCGGGGAAGGAGCAAAAGATTGCCACGGCAACCAGGCTTCCAATGGCAGCAATGGCAACCCAGGTAACGCAGCAGGCGGCCCAGGACCAGGCAATCCCGGCCCTAACGGTCAGTTCTTCGGAAACAACGGTTCCGTGAGTATTTCATTCAGGCCAGATCCAAACGGCGGCGGCGGAGGCGGTGGCGATCCATGTCTCGGCAGCGGTGGCGGCGGCTTCCAACCCGGATCAGGCAATACGCCCGACCCCGAATGCAGCCCGATCCTCATCGACACCGAAGGCGAGGGATTTCATCTGACATCCGCCCTCACAGGAGTCACCTTCGACATCAGTGGAACCGGCCATTCAGTCCAGATGGCATGGACTGACGGGCATTATCACAATGCCTTCCTCGCGTTGCCGGGAGCAGATGGTTTGGTTCACAGCGGGAAGCAGCTATTCGGCAATTTCACACCTCAACCGCAGTCATCTCATCCGAACGGCTTTATCGCTCTTGCTCAATACGATAAGCCGGAAAATGGCGGCAACGGTGATGGCATCATTGACGAGCGCGATCAAGTGTATTCTCAGTTGCGCCTCTGGATTGATGAAAACCACGATGGAGTTTGCCAGCCCAACGAGTTGCACAGGTTGCCAGAGCTCGGCGTTTACTCCCTGGCACTGAAATATCTCGAGTCCAGACGTAAAGACGAGTGGGGAAATCAATTCCGCTACAAAGCCCAAGTCAACCCCGGCGACCGGAAAGACGCAAGGGACCAAACCCCATCCGGCGATCCTGGCCGATGGACCTATGATGTATTTTTTGTAGTTAAGTGACGCTTACTTTTTGCCGTTTAGGGGCGTGGCGGGAGTATGCGCTTGCTCCCGCCCTTTGTACGGGTACAGGTGGAATGCGCTCCTTCCCACTGTGGATTCCACGTGCAATCATTTTTTGTTCGAACAGGAGATCAAATCTGCCATGAAAATAACATGCGCTCGAATCCTTTCCGTGATTCTGTTCCTGGCAAGTGAACAGTATTGCACTTAGGACGGAGCATCGTCAGGGCGCATCTGAACGGTTTTTGATGAGCTGCGGAGTGAGATATGGACAGGCCAGACGTCAGTCTCGTTATTCCGGTTTTTGAGCAGCATGTTTTTTTGCCTCTGGTATTCGAATCTTTGCGGCGCCAGGATTTCAGCGGCAGAGTGGAGATACTGGTGTGTGACGATGGCTCACAAGCTGACCATCGGGCGCTGGTAGAGAGAGAGGCCCGGCGGGGCACGAATATCCGGTACATCTGGCAGCCGCACTGCGGCCGGGGAGTTGCTCGGTCCAGGAACAACGGAGTCCGTTGCGCGCAAGGCGATTTGCTGATTTTTCTGGACGGCGACAGCCTGGCGCCACCGGATTTCATATCCACCCACGTAAGCGCCCACGGGAGTGAAAAGGTCTTGTTTTGCGGCTCTCGTAAACAGGTATTCATGGAATCCAAAGATATTTTTCCCTGGCAGGCGATGCCGACTGAGGAAGTGATGCAGAAGATGGAAGGGCTGCCGCACAGGTCGATGCGAGCGTGGCAAGAAGAGATATATCCGAGAGCGCCCTGGCGCATCTGCATGGGTTGCAATGCCAGCGTACGGCGAGCGGGCTGCGTTGCTTTTGACGAGGACCTGACAGGGTGGGGATGCGAGGACGTAGAGTTCGGCTGCCGCCTGTACTCGCGTGAAAACTATACGATAGCCATTGACCCTCTTTCCTTTGTGTATAGCATCGAGTTCGGGGACGAAGCCGGCTTCTCCAGAGTACGTCCCAAAAGCCATGAAGATATCATCTTGTGCTTAAAGGACCTTCTGCGAGTGCGTGGGTCATATCCTGAGATCGATACTTCTCCTCTCCTGCTGATGGCCCAATATTTTGCGATTGACCCGGTCACAAATCAATGGCGTCAACTGCCGGAAGCCGTTGCCCAACAAAGAAATACCGATGAGGCCATTCAGCAGGCGATGGCGTGGTTGCAGCTTCACGGATCGTTACCTTAGTTTTGCCAATAAATCCACCACAGAGATGCCGAGACAAAGAGGAAGCTCCAGGTTCCAAAATTCGCGTTAATTCGCGGCTGGATTCCCTGGTTTTGTCCGTGCCTCGGCGCCTCCGTAGCGGGTGTTGATTTCACCGCCTCACTAATCGCAATCGCGGTCCTGGCACGCGGTGGCTGTGCCTGCGTTCTCGCCTATCTTCATCGTCACCGTCACTGGATCAGGCACGTCCAGGTCCACGTGGCTGATGGTGACCGAGTAGTCGAAGGCCGTGCTGCTGCCGCGTTCCGCTTTCAGGTCAAAATCCACCTTTAAGCCGCTGATGGTTCCGCGAAAGACATTGCTGGTGTGACATACAAAGTGATGCTGCCCGCCCACCTGCTTGAAACTGCCCGCGGGAATGGTAAAGGACAAAGTACCCACGGTCAGGGTGACCGGCTGATGGGCCAGGTCGAGGCCGCCGCTGTTAGCTCCCAGAGTCAAGTCGCCGTCCAGGCTGACTTTATGCTCGCCGATGTCCAGGTCTTCCACGGTGAACGCGGCCAGAGGCGTGCTCAGGTTGGCAATAGCGATTCCTTGAGGCTGGCTGCCCACCGTTATCGTGGCCGGCACCGTATTGGTGGCAGTGGCAATCACGGACACGGTGCCATCACCGAGGTTTGTGACATAGACGGATGCGCCGTCGGGAGTAATCGCCAGGAGGAGTGGTCCGTTGCCCACCGTGACCAGGCTCGGTTGCACGGCATTGGTAGCGGTATCAATGACTGAAACTGTTTGTATGCCGTCAGTGACATAGAGGCTGGCGCCGTCCGGCGTGATGGCCAAGCCTGTGGCGTTCGGGACGCCGGTAATGGTCGTGGTGGCATTGTTGGAAGTGGCGATAATAGTAACGGTTGCATTACCTCCGCCCCCCGCATAGATGTGGGCGCCATCCGGGGCCACCGCTACCGTGAACACCTCCCCTCCGCCCGCGGACACGTGGATGGGAGACCCGACCACTGTATTGGTGGCGGTGTCAATCACGGAGACGTTTCCGTCCCCGGTTCGGGCAACATAAGCGTGTGCGCCGTCCGGCGCGATAGCCACCTGGTAGGGACTGCCGCCCACGGGAATGGTCGTGTTCACCGTGTTGGTGGCGGTGTTGACCACAACCACGCCGTTGGCGGAGGCATCTGGAACGTACAGGCTCTTGCCGTCCGGAGTGATGGCCGGAAGGAAGGGTTCAGACGGGTTGCCAGGGGCAGCCAGCGGCACCGTGGCGACGACCGTATTGGTCGCTGTATCAATGACAGAAACGGTCCCGTCACTAAAGTTGGTGACATAGGCATGGGCGCTATCCGGGGCGACGGCCACGCCTTGCGGTGAGTGCCCAACAGGAATGGTTGCGGTCACAGTGTTGGTGGCCGTGTCGATTACGGAAACCGAGTTGCTGGCATTGCCGCCGTTGACCACATACGCCACGGTTTGGGCGTGGAGATTGTTAAACCCAAAGACTGCTGCAAGCAGGCTGAGGGTCAAAAGTCTTCTGAACAGATTTGTACAAAGTGGCATTTTGAAAGTTTCCTTTCCTGAGAGATGTGGAACCTTGAACCTTGGGAGTTTGGTAACTGCAAAACTGCTTAAGTTTGGGGGAAGTGGTTTCATAGTGTACAGCATTCCCAAAATAGTGAAAGTAAAATTTCACGCTCCAAATCCGCGCATCACCAAATTGGAGAACGCTTTAATTCATGCTTTATTTCGTGGATTAATTCGTCGTTTCGGTTCTCCGGCCCCAGATTTGGCCGTAGAAAATCAGGGAACAGATGCGGGGGGCAGGGGAGCGCGGAGAGAATTGCCAGCAAAATTGAGAAGCGGTGACTGATTGGTCCTTCAATCACCGCTCGGTGGTTGGCCAATTTGGCCCAGGGCCAATGGCCATTTCCTGGTTTTCACCAGCCGCCTGTCTGCGGCGGACCAGCAGCTTTATTGAATGCAGGGCTGGGTAGCAGTGCCAAAAGCATTGTGCTTCCAGGTGTTGCTGCCGCAGTTGGTATTGTCGTCCTCCAGGTCAACCATTGCGTTGTTCTGCGCCGTGTTATGGGTAATGTCATTTTCCCCATTGCCGGCGAAGACCAGGATTCCGATTTGGTTGCCGCTGGTGGTATTCTCCCGCACATCATTGCCCGTACCAATGAAGACCACGATGCCGCCAAAAGCACCGCTGGCGTTGTTATCGCCGAAAGTGCTGTCATTGGCCCCTTGCAGCAGGAAACTCGCCTCGTTCTGGATCGCGGTGTTCCCCTGGAAGTCATCTTGGGTGGATGGACAGGCCAGAGCACAGCCTGTGGTAAAACCGCCGCCGGCAACAAAGCCGGCGAAGTTATTGGTGGCAGTCACATCGCTGACCGAGGAATGGGAAACCTGCTCAAATCCTATTGCCGCTTGAAATCCGGTGATGGTTCCCGGCCCAATGATATGTACATGGGAGTTCCCCGAAGGGACCCCGACGCCGACGCTGATGCCGGTGTTATTACTACTGCCGGCAATAGTGTGGCCATTGAGCAGGAGGTCTACGTGGTCGGCAACGATATCGATACCATCTGTCGCGCCACCGGTTGGAGCTTGTTTGAGTATCACGGGGGCTGTGGGGAGAAGGCTGCTGCTGGGAACCACCCGGGCCGTGGGAACAGGACCGCCGCAAGAGAGATCGTTCGCCAGAATGTAATGTCCGGGCTGGCTTATGACTGTGCCGCATTGGGTAATTTGAATTGCCGGATTTGCCACTGCCGGTACGCAAGCGCAAGCTGCAACCAGCAGGCTGACAACTAAGAAGCGCACGAGACCGGAAACAGCACGGTTCCGGTTCGCAGAGAATGGAAATTTCTTAACCATGGTTGAGTCCTTTCGGGGAAACGGTGGTTGGCAATGAGTTAGCCCGCCGAGGACGCGGGAGCGGCGATTTGGGTTGCCCCTAATCACCGCTCCCATTGTAGGACAGCAGGTTGCAACTAAAACCTAAATATGAGAGCCGGCGTGGTGGGCCTGCTCGGATTCGAACCGAGAACCAACAGATTATGAGTCTGCTGCTCTAACCGTTGAGCTACAGGCCCGCGAGGTGCGAGTGGTTGATTTCAGTGTCGCATAGAAATCGGCAAAATTGAAAGGCTTACCACTGATCACACTGCAATCACGGATCGACTAAAAGCGGACTTAAAGTTTCTGTATTCAGGGCTGGAACGACGGACAAAGACGCAGCCGGGAGCCGGCAGCGCTCTACTTCTTTATTTTCTTATTTCCCGCAGATCAATTCCTAACTGTTGGCACTTTTTGTAGAGATGACTGCGCTCCAGGCCCAGGGCCTTGGCGGTGTTGGTGATGTGGTAGTTCTGGCGCTTGATTTCGTCGAGGATGACCTGGCGCTCAAACTGTTCTACCCGCTGGGCCAGGGTGCCTGCTGCTGAGACAGGTCCACTCGCGCCCGGCACAGAGGTTCCGAGAGGGAGTGCCGTGCGCACGGTGGCGGCCGTGATTACATCGTCTTCCGCAAACAGCAGCACACGTTCAATCACGTTGCGCAACTCACGGATGTTGCCCGGCCAGGAATGGGCCTGCAATGCCTGCATCGCGCCGGGAGCGAAGCTTACTTCTTTCCATCCATTCTGGCGGACGATCTGCGCGGCAAAATGTGCAGCCAGGGCAGGAATATCTTCCGGGCGCTCACGCAACGGCGGCAGCACAATGGGAAAAACATAGATGCGGTGGAAGAGGTCCTGGCGGAATCCACCCTGGCGAACGTGCTCTTCCAGGTTGCGATGGGTGGCCACGATGACGCGGACATTTACCTTGACGGGCTTGTCAGCGCCAATGCGTTCGACCTCGCCCTGCTCCAGCACGCGCAGCAGCTTGGCCTGCATGGGCAAAGGCATGTCTCCAATCTCATCCAGAAACAGCGTGCCCTCGTTGGCCTGTTCGAACTTGCCCAGATGACGGTTGGCGGCCCCGGTGAAGGAGCCTTTCTCATGGCCAAAGAGTTCAGATTCGATCAGCTCTGCCGGCACGGCGGCGCAGTTCAAGGTGATGTACGGCCCTTCGCGGCGGCCGCTCTTCTCGTGGACAGCGCGGGCGATCAATTCCTTGCCGGCGCCGGTCTCGCCCAGGATGCAGACCCGCGACTCGCTGGAGGCAACGCGCGCCACCTGGGCCATCAGCTTGCGCATTTTTTCCCCGGTGTAGATGATCTGCGCGTCGCCCAGCTTCTGGCGAAGCTGCCGGTTTTCCTGTTCCAGGCGCTCCATGCGCAGAGCGTTCTGGACGGTGAGCAACAGCTTGTCTGTAGAGAGTGGTTTCTCGAGAAAGTCGAGCGCGCCCAGACGCGTGGCCTTGACCGCCATCTCGATGTGCGCCTGCCCGGACATCATGACCACCGGAGTCTTGACTCCAGCGGCTTTGATCTGCTCCAGCAGCGCCAGCCCATCCATTCCGGGCATGACAACGTCAGAAAAGATGAGGTCAAATTCTTCCGCGCGGACCATTTCCAGCGCGCGCACGGGACTATCGCAGACCGTAGCTTCGTGCCCGGCAAGACGAAAAGCGCGGGCCAGGGAGGCCAGGGTGTTGGCGTCGTCGTCGATGATGAGAAGATTAGCGCGCACGCAAAAACCTTTTTAGCCGCGAATCAACGCGAATGAACGCGAATTTTTTAATGAGATGAAGAGGCATAGGATGCAAGACGACCTCGCTTCCGCTGCCATGATATCGTCGAGGTCGGTCCCAATGCTTTCTTCCGTCACCTTTCGAGTCTTGTTCCGAGATCATCTTTCCTTTCCTCGTTTGGTTTTATTCGCGTTGATTCGCGGCTAAGTACTTCCTGCCAACGGCAACTCTACATGAAATGTTGTTCCTTCGTCTTTTTTGCTGCTGACGGTGATTTTGCCCTGGTGGTCGCTGATGACGGACTGCGCAATCGCCAGGCCCAGCCCGGTACCGTGCTGCTTGGAAGTGTAATACGGCGTGAACAGGCGCTCGCATTCTTCCGGCGTGAGGCCGGCGCCGGTATCAGAAAGTTCGAATACACCGTACTTGTCCGCGGTTGAGGTGCGGAAGATCAGGCGGCCGCCCTGGGGCATGGCATCAATGGCATTCAGCACCAGATTCTCCACCACGCGGCGCAGCAAGACCGGATCAGCATTGAGGGGAGGCACGGAATCGAGCTGCAAAACGGTTTCAATGGAGGCGGGCCCGCGGGAGAGTTGTCCGTGAAAAAGCTGCACCACGCTGCGAACCAACTCATTCAGGTCAACTGCCTGAAGCTGGGGCGCGGGCATTTTGGAGAAATCACTGAAGCGGCCAATGATGGTCTTGAGATTGGCGATCTCGGCCAGCAGAGTGGAGGTGCTTTCACGAAATACTTCCTCGAACTGCTCAGGCCCCGCCTGACGCGCCCGCAGCAGGTTTTCCACGGTAAGCTGCAAGGGAAAGAGCGGATTCTTCAACTCGTGCGCCAGCCGTCGCGCCAACTCGCGCCATGCGGCCACGCGCTCGGTCTGCACCAGCCGCTCTTTTTGGGCGATCAATTCCTGGGTCATCCGGTTGAAAGCCTGGGCGAGCTGTCCGATTTCATCGTGGGAGGCGGGTTCGACATGTACATCCCAATTGCCGCCGCCGATCTGGCTCGCGGCATCGGCCAGTTCCTTGACCGGACGGGTGATGTGCGCGGCGATGATGCCGCTCAGGACCAGACCGAAAGCGACTCCGAATAGCGCGATCATCAAGCTGACTTTGGCAATGTGCGCTTCCAGCGCGTTCTGCTGCTGCAAAGAATTTCCCACCAGCAGGACGGCTGCTGGTTTATCGCCAAAACCCGGCAGGGAGACGGCGTAGAAGACCTCTTCCGGACTGCCATCAGACCACTCGATGGTGGTAGAAGTTTCCTCGCGCTGCTGACGCGCCTTTTGCACCAGCGGCATGAGCTTATCCGCTTCAAAGTTCTGGCTGGTGGAGCTGAGAAATCCGGCAGGGCCTTCATCGGGAGCGCTGTAAATCAAGATGCGCATTCCGGCCGGAGTGGCCAGTGAGTGCAGCAGCGCGCTATCCAGTTTTCTGCCGCCAATAACATAAAAATTGACGCCACGCGCAGGCACGGTGCGGATGGCCAAAATGGCCAGCATATTGCCCTGTGGAGTTTCCACCTGGCGGAGAAAGGTCTGCTGCGGCATAGGGCCAGGCTGGTCTCCGGCTTCATTCAAAAACCAGCGCTGCTTGTAGCCAAAGCGCGCCGGCCAGTGGGCGGAGGAGATGATGGTCCCGTCGGGAGCGTAGAGGTCGAGGAAATCAAGATGCTGAATGGCAGCATAAGACGCAGCATCATTTACGTGGGCCGCTGAGTCGCCACCGCCGGAAAGGTCGAAGGCCATGCGCAGTACCGGCTCAGAGGCGGCGATATCGGAAACGGCTCCGGTTATCTCTTCTCCTTCCCGCGCAAACTCGCTGCGGAACTGCGCAACCAAAGTGGTGGTGCGCTCCTGGTCCACCTGGCGAAAATATCTTTGCGTGCGCGCCTCAATCAGCCAGGCTACCGCGGCAATGCTCACGGCAATGCTGAGCGTGACCAGGAGAAGCAGTTTGGCTTTGAGAGACATGTTGCGTGCTAGCGCGCGCCCTCCACCCACAACTGATCCAGGTTCCAATCGCCGTTTGGGAGTTGCTGCCAGTTGTGGACAGTGTTGTTGAGCCAGAGCGCCTGGGAAAGATGGGCCACCGGGACGACGCGAAAGTCTTCTAATGTCTTGCGTTCTGCGGCAAACAACTCGTCTGCACGGCCAGCGCTGGTAATTGCGGCGAGCATCTCCGGCGAGAGATCCAGATCGTCCGCGACTGCCGCCAGCGCGGTCGAGGCATCCAGGGCGCGCAATGGCAGCCGGAGCAGCACGGCGTCGGCGGTTGAGGCTTTTCGGCCAGTCCTGGTATTGATATGGGCGTCGCCCACAGGCTGCACTGCGATTCCGGTTTCATGCGCATCTACGGCAATTCTTTCGGCAACCATTCTGGAAACAGGATCAGAAAAATCATAAGCCAGGCTGACTGGCAAAACAGCGCCCGCCTGGGTCCGCAGCTTGTGCGCTTGCTCAGGATCAGGCTTATCAGGAAACAAGAATGCATATCCGGTCAGCCATTGTGGCAGCAGAGCCGTGGTGGAAGCGGCTTTTTTCTGGAGCAACACATTGCTGATGGCGGAGCGGTTGATGGAGTCGGCAATGGCTTCGCGAATGTGAGGATCCACGGCCTTCTTGCCGTTGCGAGCAGCCTGGTCAGGTTGCAGGAACAGGATCACCAGCAATTCCGCAGGCCGGGACAGGACTACATTCTGGCTTGTCTGCTCCAGCGCCCGCACTTGATCGAGCCCGAGCAGGGCTGCGTGGTCGTGGCCCAGATTGCGCTCCAGCAAATGCTCGCGCATGGAGGCGCCCATCTGGACTTCAATGGCGTCGGGGTAAGGACGACCTTCCCAATAATCGTCATTGGCAGTGAACAAGGCATGTTCGCCGGGCTGCCACTGGCTGAGTTTGTAGGGACCGCTGCCGACCAGGGTGGCGTTCGGCAGCCGCTTTATGACTGCAAATTTCGGCAAGGAAAGCAGTTCCGCCAAATGGGGCGATGGAGTGGGTGTCTCGATGGTGAATGTCTGACGGCTATAAACTGTGAATTTCCATTCCGGGCTCACCGATTTCAGGCTGGCAACAACTATGGTTGAGGTGACTGCCGTTCCATCCTGAAAGTTGGCCAGGCGAAGTTGAAATTGCCAGACGCGTTGGGCCGCTTCCGATTGCCACGAGTTGGCCAGACGAGGATGCACATGACCCTGAGCATCGAGTTCCGTAAGTGTTTCAAAGACCAGCGGGCTGAGCTTGTCGCGATCGCCCGGATAATCAGTTTCTACAAGTGGATCCAGTGAGTTGATCTTGTGCTGAATAAGGACGCGAGCAGTGGAGCCATAATGGGGACGGGTGGAGGCGAAGATCGTAGAGGCGGCAATAACAAGAAGCGCGATTGCCAGGGCGGTTTTGGTCTTCCGATGTCCGGGGGCCCCGGCGCGCGATGGGGCGGGCTGTCCCGATGCCCCGACACCCCGATGCCCCGATGAAGTTAGTTGCATGACACCACCAGGGTCCAGGCTTCATACTTTCCGGTGGTGAGCGACTGCACGACTGCATGAGCGGTTTGCGAGTTTTCTCCGGGCCACAGGGCCAGGACCGGGCCGCCCATATCCAAAGCCGGACTGACCGCAGATTGCTGATGGCCTTCAATTTCGAACGCCTGCACGGAATCTGCACGGTTCAGGTCGCCGGGCGTAGTGGCCAGCACCTGCCATCCGTTGCCGCATCCCGCATGCACCGCGGTTAGATTGCTGCCCCAATCGTTAACCACAATGGCGGCGGTGGCGAGATTATTCTGAAAAATGCGGGCACGTCCATCCGTCCCGGCAAAGACTGCCATCCGGCTTCCGTTCTGCATAGCTGCGGCGGAAAAGAATGGAGGCACGCTCTCACCGGCGCTCCGTCCGGCCAAAACTCCGGTGAAGAAATTGCGAGTGGGGCTGAAGAACGCCGCCAGCCCTCCTTGATCTATTTGCCAGGGATCATCACTGGCGCGGCATTGGATGGCGGGTGGAGTGGTGGTCCCGGTGCAGAAGGTTCCCGGTAAAAACACGCTGATCTGAAAGCCGCTTACGGCAACCTTTCCGCGCAGGTCCCGAGGCCAGGAGTGATCATGGGAGATGGCGAGAGTCTGCTTCGCGCGCCACTTGTTGTCATCTTTGCCAAAAAGAGAGACCTGGCCCGGCTCCAGGACCAGCAGGTTGTCACCATCTGTATGGAAATCCAGAATGGAGCTGTCCTGCTGCCAGATCAGGTTCCTTTTGATGGACATCATGGGCGACCGCGAACCAATGGCTTTTTGCGGACGCGGAACATTTCTGATGACCATTTGGCTGCCGGGGCCTTGCTTGATCTCGGCAACCCAGACGTAATTCTGCCAATCTTCGGAGAAGGTGATATCCACCTGGGCCTGGGCAAAATCCGCTTTTACCAGGCGCACGCCGGCATTGCGGAAGTCCGTTGTGATGAGCTGCCGGATGGACGACTGGTCTGCCGCGGAAAGGGAAGAGAGATTTGCAAAATTCACATTGATGGCGGAAGGCGAGCCGGCGCGGGAAAGCACTTGCTGGACAAGATCGTCGGTTGCAGCTTGCCAGGGCGATGGCGCCTCCTGTTGCGCCAGGCAAGAGACAGCGAGGGACAAGGCGACGATCAAAGCGGCAGCTTTCAACATGGGTGGGAAGGGCGAAGTATAGCACGCAATCTCTGGAGCTTGCCTCGAACGGAGGTCCATAGAACTTGCCTCGACCGTAGGCCGATGTTCCTACTACTACCAGTCTGCCTCAGGGCATACGCCCTGAAACTGAATGGGAGTGCTTAGGGACCTCTCACTTCGCTTCGAGGTAAACTCGAAGAATTCCGCGGGACGGGCGGCCTTCCCGGCGGAGACGGCCACCCGGTGGATTTCCAGCGGTCCTTCAGCGGCTCCCGCGTTGCGGGCTCACTTCAGGATGACGAAAACCTTCACCTCCGGTTCCTGGCTGACTTCCGTGTCAGGTTCTGATTCTGCGGCGTTTCCTCCTCATCTCCATTGTTGTTGGCTGGAGGGTCGTCGCCTTCTACTGCGGCCTGGGCCGACTGGTTCAGCGCCTCTGAATTGATGCCGCCCTTCATCACGTCATTGAAGAAGATCTTGGCGTCAGATGGCACCATCATGATTTGCAGTTTGTCGGAGAGCCGCTCCGCGACAATCTTGTTGATTAGGAGCGGATTCTGCTTGAGCAGCACAGCTTCCGACTGCATGCGTTCGGTGTCAGCCGCGGCGATCTTGCGGATGCGGACGGCTTCGGCATCTGCAAGCAGGTTGCGGCGCTCCATTTCCGCCTTGCTGTCAATCACTTTGGCGGCCGCCTGGGCTTCAGCATTCTTGACCGTGGACTCCTTGCGCGCCTCGGCTTCCAGCTTGGTCTGCTCGATTTGTTTCTGCTTCAGCGGAAGGGTGTACTGCATGGCGTCGGATTCCGATTTGGCCTGCAGCACGTGCACCTCAGCCGCGCCTTCCGCCTGCTTGATTTGCTGAACTTTGGCGGCTTCGGCTTCCAGCTCTGCAATCTTCACCTGCTTGGCCTTCATATCTGTCTCGACGGTCAAGCCTTCATCTTCCTGCTCCTTCAGCAGCAGGCCTTCCAGGCCTTTGGCGTACTCTTCCGGCAACTGGATGTCGCGCAGCATGACCTCCTTCACGATGATCCCGTCGTCGCCCAGCTTTTTGGTGATGCGCTGGGCTGCGGCAGAGCGGATCTCTTCGCGCCGGGTGGCGAACACCTCGCGGACGGTGTAATTGGGCGCGAGCTCGCGAAAGACGCTGCTCACCACCGGAGGCACAATCTCCGTCTGTACCGGTTGCGGCAGGTTGGAGTGAATGAAGTCAAGGCGCCGGCCATCGAGCTTGTAACGTACCGTGATGGCCAGCCCGATGTTCAGGCCTTCTTTGGACTGGACGGTGAACTGTTCAGCCTTCTTGTCGCCTGGAGATTTGGAGGTGGATGTGGTCAGCAACTGGTCACGCAGATCGTAGAGCACAACCGAATCCACCATGGGAACGATAAAATGCACGCCGGGATACAGCGTGCCCGGACGCGTGCCCGAGGTCTGGCTCACTCTGATGCCGCCCATTCCGCTGGGAACCACCACGATCCCGGAAGCTAGAATGATGGGCAGCCAGGCCCCGAGCAGCGTCCATTTCGCAGTTGTCCAGTTCAGGTGCGGCTTCTCCGGTCGGTTTTCCGGGACTCCTCTGCGCAACTGGCGGTGGTACTGGACGACTTTGTTTAAATTGTTAAGACTTGCAACCAGGCCCCATCCCAGAAGACCGTAGCCGGTAATCATCAGCAGATACTTGAACAGCAGCATGTTGTTTTCCTCCCCTTATCCTTATCCTTATCCTTATCCTTATTTGCCGCCCAATCATTTGTTTTGTTGCGGCTTCACCTTGACTCTTACGATTGCCAAAATTGCCACAATCGCCGGAATTGCCAGAATTGAAGGGCGCGCGGTTTTGGCTTTCGTTCTTTACCTGGAAATCTCAACTTTCTTCTCCTCGTTGTCTTCATTCCCAAATTTCTCATTCGCGTTTATTCGCGACGAATGGTTTGAAGCTCAATCTTGTCCGGCGTCAGCCGATGCATTCGTTGCCGCGGAGGCCACCTGCACAGCATTGCTGTTGGTGGCATCGCTGAAGACCTGGGCCACCAGTTCATCGCGGTCGGCGCGGACGGCCACGGTGTCTCCTACACGTACTAGCTTGAAGAACTCTTCCACATCCTTCTTGCCCATGCGGAAGCAGCCATGCGAAGCCGCTTTGCCGATGGACCGAGGAGCGTTGGTGCCATGAATTCCATAACCTTTGAGGCTCAGCCCCATCCAGCGTGAACCCACCGGATTGTTTTTCCCTGGAGCGGCTACCTTGCCTTTGTGCGTCCAGGTGGGGTTGGCAACGTGGCTGATGACGGTGAAATTTCCTTCAGGGCTGGCGCTGTGGCTGGCGCCCACGGCGATGGGATAAACCTTGACTACTTCTCCGTTATCAACCAGCGCCAGCTTGCGGTCAGGAATGCTGATGAGGACGAAGCGGGTGAGCGATTCCTGGTCGCCGGAGTCAGGCTGCTGCGCGTTGTTTTCGACCGCCTGCGCTGCTTTGGATGGCCTTGGCTTTTTGGGTTGTGGCAGGCGGTGCGGAGCGGGATGCTTTTGAGCCAGAGATTGCTGAGCGCCGTCTGTAGCTTTCACCGTTGCGGGAGCAATCTGCTGCTGCTTTTCTTGTCCGCCGGCTGAAGCTGTGAGCACCAGCAGGGCCAGCACCCACAAGGCAAAGAAGATAATGATTCCGTACCGCTCTTTTTCCGGGTTCTCGATCTGAGTTTCAACGTGCCGCCGCATCGTCTTATCCCCCCTTTGTCAAGAATCACCTGCTGACTTCTGCCAGGGATAAGAGCAGTACGAAGACCAGAGCTGAACTGTTGAATTTAAACGGTTTAATGGGTTTTATAGGAGGGTGAATTGTGTCCGGGGGAGCACAATGTGGCCCCGGTGACACAGGGCGATTCGGTCATTAGACTAGCCTGAATCAGCCCATCTTGCCGGACGCAGTGGCGTTCGGATAGTTGAAGAAGAGCTGATTGCCGTCGGGATCATCGACTACCAGGAGCCGGTAGCCCCACGAACCCTCCTTGACCGGAACGTCCTTGGCCTCGAGTTCCGCGCGCAGGGCGTCCAACGCGGCGACCGCGGCCTCGCGCGTCTGCGGCTCGACGTTCAGGGAAATGAACATCAGCCCCTTGCCAATCTTCTCCGGCCACGTGTCGGCCAGGATAAGCGCGCAGCCCTGCCGGTCGACCTGTGCGACGTGCGCTTTGCTGTCCTCGTCATAACGCCAAGGGCTGGTGAAGCCAAGCCGGTTAACGTAAAAGAGGAGCGAAGCCTCAACATCCGTTACGTGCAGGACGGGGCGGGCGAACCAGTCTGTCATAGACTACATATCCTCAAATTTAAAGATAACTTCTTCCTGGAGCAGTTTCAAAAACAAGGATGTCGATTCGCCAGAGCGACGGCACGTTCGACGGCAGGAACATCGTAATGCAGGTAACTTTCTAAGACATTGATCCCGATCCGCTTACGGCCAGACGCCCCGCGACTCAGTGGCTTTTACTACGCGGTCAATGGCCAGGATGTAAGCGCCGGTGCGCATGTCCACTTTGTATTGCCTGGACGAATTATGGACATCAGTAAATGCGCGCGCCATGATCTTTTCCAGCTTGCGGTTGACCTCTTCCACATCCCAGAAAAGCTCCTGCAAATCTTGCACCCATTCAAAATAGGAGACGGTCACGCCGCCGGCATTGGCCAGAATGTCAGGAATGACCAGCACATTGTTGGCAAAGAGGATGCGATCGGCTCCGGGAGTTGTGGGGCCATTTGCGGCTTCGGCCACAATGCCGGCCTTCACCTGGTGAGCATTGGCCAGTGTGATCTGATTTTCTAATGCAGCGGGGACAAGCACATCGCATTCCAACTCCAGCACGTCCGTGCTGGCGATTGCCTTAGCGCCGGGAAATTTTGTGACTGAGCCCGTCTTGGCCTTGTGCGCGACCACTTTGGGAATATCCAGCCCTTTGGGATTGAGGATGCCGCCCTTGGAATCGCTCACGGCAATCACTTTCATGCCAAGGTTGTGCAGCAACTCGGCGGCGATGCTGCCGGCATTGCCAAAACCCTGGATCGCAGCGGTGGCCTTTTTGAAATTAATCTTCCTGGCCTCACAGGCGTAACGGATGGTGAAGACGCAGCCGCGGGCGGTAGCTTCATGCCGCCCGAGCGAGCCGCCCAGGAAAATCGGCTTGCCCGTGACCACACCAGGAACGGTGTGACCGCGAGTCATGCTGTAGGTGTCCATGATCCAGGCCATCACCTGGGCATCGGTATAGACGTCAGGCGCGGGAATATCGCGGTCCGGCCCGATGAAATCGGAGATCTCGTAGGCATAGCGCCGCGTCAGCCGCTCGAGTTCATTATGGGAAAGGTTCTTGGGGTCGCAGATGATCCCGCCTTTAGCGCCGCCAAAGGGAATGTTCACCGTGGCGCACTTCCAGGTCATCCAGGAAGCCAGGGCCTGCACTTCATCAAAACTCACGTTGGGATGATAGCGAATGCCACCCTTGCAGGGACCGCGTGAATTGTTGTGCTGCACGCGAAAGCCTTCGAAGACTTTGATAACGCCGTTGTCCATCTTGATGGGCAGATGGAGAGAGAGTGCGCGCCGTGGTGAGCGCAGGACCTCACGCATGCCAGGATCCAATTGGAGCTTTCCCGCAGCAGTTTCAAATTGCTGCATGGCAATCCGAAATGGGTTCAGGTCTTCAGGGATGGTGGTAGTAGATTTTGCTGTGGCCATCGGCGGCAGGTCCTCCTCGGGCGCAAAGGCAGGGGCGATTCGGAGTATACATCCGGCGTACTCAGCTTGGCGAACCTCGGGCTCAGGCGCGAATCAAGGTGCCGACTGCTTCGCCGGCCAGCGCGCGCGTCAGATTTCCGGGAACCAGGCCATTCACCAGGCGGACGCTCTTGGCCAGCCGGGCGTGACTCATCAATTCCAGGACAGAAGGTTCGATAGGCAGATTCGGCAACTTTCGCCGGATCAATTCTTTTACCGTGATCTCCGGAATCAACTGCGCCGCTGGGTCCGTTTTGGGATCAGCGGTGTAAAAACCATCGACATCTTTAAGCAAGATCAAGCTGCGCGCGCCGAAGACCTCTGCAATTAAATACGAGCCGGCATCACTTCCATGGGGCGGTAGCTTGCCTACAGCGGGTGGGTGTTCCCACAATGAATACGGAGGAATACCGTTGAAAACGGCCCCACGCGCTGCGGCCAGCATAGCGGGCAGCAACTGCACCACGAACGGCGCTTCCAGATAGACGAAGCCGTGTTTGGCCAGCAGGCAGGAAACCATGTAGGCATTCTGAGCGGAATCTTTGGCGCTCAATGCGGCCAGCGCCCCAGTGGGCAGTCCCAGGTCGAGGCCGACGGAAAAAATGTGGCGCGAGCGCACACCGGCGCCCACGCCGATGATCATCCGATGTTTCGACTGGTTGGCCACAATCTCATCCAGCAACGGCAGCAAGGCCGACCGGCCAGAATCCATAATGGAACGCCCGCCGATCTGGATGACATTTACGTCCGGCAGGATAGGAGTGACCTGCGACTCAGTGCGGGCCATGACGTTCTTGTCAATCAGCGATTCACGCATCAGGCTTGACTGCACGTGCTGGGCGTCATTGGCACTCATCGTGCATCTCCGTTCCGATAAATAATTGTTCCCACAGGTTCACCATTCAACGCGGCGGTGAGTTGACCGGACTTGAGCCCGTTGACGAATTGAATCTCCCGAATGTTCCGGGCACGAGCCAGAAATTCCAGCACTGCCCGCTCCACGATCAGGTCATGCAGATCGCGCTTGAGCAACTCCTCCACGCTGATGCGCGGGATGTACTCGCATCCCGGATCTTTCTTGGGATCGGCGGCATACAGGCCGTCCTCGTCTTTCACGTAGATCATTTTGCGCGCGCCAAAGACCTCCGCAATCAGGAAGCACCCAGTATCCGTGCGTTGCGGAGGGATGCGTCCTGTTTCCGGGTTCGGCTCCCACAACTTGTAAGGCGGCATTCCCTGGCAGACGACCGCGTGACGCTCCATCAAATAGTGAGGCAGGGTGTTGAAGCCTTCCGGTTCGATGAAGGGAATTCCGTGTTGCGCCAGCAGATAATGGAGCATCTGCGCGTTCTGCCATGCCACTGCGGTGCCCAGGACGGTGAGCACGCCGGTAGGAAGGCCAAGATCGATGGCCAGGCTGTAGATGTGGCGGGCGCGCGTGCCGGCGCCGGTGCCGATGATCATTTTGTGGCGTCCAAGATTGGAAACGATCTCGTCCACCAGCGGATAAACCGCTCTACGGCCCCGGTCCATAATGCTCTGTCCGCCAATCTTCACCACATTGACCCAGGGCAGGATGGTGAAATTCGGGGTGGCTTCAGTGGCCTGCATGACAGCGGCGTCGTTAACGGAACCGGTGACAAGCCGTTTACCCAGGGCAGTCAGAGGCGGATTGTTGTTTTGCTCAGCCATTAAACTCCAATTTGAAAAATGTGCAACACAAAGCTGAACTCTTCGGCAAAGGCCTTGTCTATGGAACCAAAGGTCTTTTCCGCCCAGTCGTGCAAATTCTTTAAGGCTTCCTCCCTGATTTTGTCCGGCAAAGTTGAAAATCGGGCGCCGTTGCGGTGGCGATCGAGGAATTCTTGCGGCGTGCGCTGGTTTATCCACGAAGCTGCCGTCACTTGCATTCGCCGGCTGGCCCCAGTGTGCAGCCATTCCAGCGGCTCTTCACGCGACTTCTTTGTCCCATCACGTGCAATGCCCAGGCGTTCCAGAATGTGGTTGAGCTGCCGCTTCATGCGCGCATCCACTCCCGCCATGGACCCGGTGGTGTGGCCCACCACGACGGAGCCTCCGGGTGAGATCACCCGCACCGTCTCGCAGAGCAGATTGCGCCAGCTATCTTTCTCCAAACCGCTTAATACATGCATGAGCAGCACCAGATCGAAACTCCCATCGCGGAATGGGAGCCGGGCCCCATCGGCCTGCACCAGACGGGCGTCCTCATTGCGGGCATGGAACTGGAGCAGCATGGGCAGGGAGATATCTGCTCCCACATAGGAGTCGCCGGCCTCAACAAACGCGTTGCCGATGCGTCCGGTCCCGGCGCCTAGTTCCAAAACATGCGCGGACTCCGGCTTTCCCGTGGAATCCCATATCGTCTTTCGGATCGCCACCAGGGCATGATCGGGCAGCGCTCGGTAGCGGTCAAAAGTGGCCGCACTGGAATCAAAGGCAGAAATCATCTGTGTCAAGAAATGTTCCTTGAGGAGCACCAAGGCTTCCGTGCTATCTCACATTAGCACGAAAGCCTCAGTGGGTGCGGACCAGGGGATTGCAGCTTAGTGATGTGTGTAGGGACTTACCGGTTGAGCCTTTACCTCTACAAGTTCCATCATTCCGCGATCTTCATGTGCCAGAATGTGGCAATGCAGCACGTATTGTCCAGTAAAGTCGACGAACCGGCTGCGCATCGTGAAATAACCGGCAATCGTGACCGTGCACGTTCCACCGGTGCAAGTTGTGTATTGCTGAATGTCCGCCGGACACTGACTCAGTTGTGTGCAGACGGAGGTCGGTAATTTGTCCTGGCGCGCCGTTGGAATGGCAAATGTATCCCACCAGACCCAAGGAGTTGGTAGCGGCTGGCACGGTTTCCACGTGTCCGGCTTGAGCGGGTCTGCATAGCACTTGTTGTTCGGGTCCTTCGCCTCAGGAAGGTTCGGCTGGAACACAGCAATAATCTGAAATGGATTGATGTGAATATGGAACGGGTGCGCGATGTTGATTGTCTGGTTATACATGGTCCACTGCTCTGCTGTATCCAGGGTCATAGTCTGATCAACGTGCTTACCGTCGAACAACTTGCCGTCAATTTCGTGGAGTGGCATCTGTCCCTTGCCCGACCGGGCAGAGCTTGGATTCGTATTGAAATACAACTGACGGCTATGGTAGATCGGGCCCCAGATGTCAGCCAGGAACGATGGGAATTTCGGGAAGTCGCTCTCGTTCTGGATGAAGTCCATGGGCGGATCGATTGGCTTGGAGTCTGCCTTGACTCGCACCGTAAGCAAGGTAACGGAGTTGCCGCTAGGGATGTCGCTCACCGAAGGCAGGACTGAGAGAGCATAGTCGCCTTCCTGGGCAGGCGCTTTCACCAGCAGGTCAGCCCGATTGGCAGACGCCAGATTGAATTTGTTGTTGACTGTTCCAAACCGCTGGTAATTGATGAACGCGAACTGCACGCCGTCCTGGGCGATCTGGCGCCACGAAATGGTCTGTGGCCCTTTTCCATGCGAGGCAAAGCTCTGGAACTCTACTGCATCGCGTGGCGCAGAGTTGATGATCCGCCACATCTGTACCTGGTTCGGCTTCATCGTCACAATCGGGTTCAGCCGGCCATTGACGAACAGCGGAGCAGGGCCGCCCTGGTTCGTGCCGCTCATCAGGTTCAGGCCCGCTTCCAGCTCCTGAATCACCAGTACTTGCTCTGCTAGGCCCCAGTTCTTGTGTTGTGGAGTCTCTTTGTAGAAGTTCTTGAGCGTATCGTCGTAGGCGCCCTCAATGATGAAAGCTCCCTCCATCCCGTTGCCGACGTTCAGCGCTGTAGAGCCGTGTTTGTGGGCGTGATACCAATGAGTTCCGGGCGACTGACCCATAAGCGCGGGCTTGGTGTCAGGGCTGACCACCTCTTGGTATGCCGGCAATTTATAGCAATAGGGAAAAGCGCCAATCGAATATTGCGGCCACCCATGCTGGGCCAGTTCCTTTTCATTCACGGGCCACAACTTCATGTCCTGGGGGAGGTTGCCATTCACTCCTTTGTAAGGCGCGGTTGAGTCGTAATGCATGAGAAGGTCTTTTTGTCTGGCTTGCCACGCGCTCGGCATCTGGGTCCACTGCTGGGCTGGGCCGTGCTGCTCGCACCATTTGAAATATTCGCTGAACTGCTGCTTGACGAAGGCCTCATCCGGCTCGATCTTTCCTGTATCTCGCAGCGCCGGGTGGATGTACAGCAGGACGTTGTCGCCGGTGGTGCTGGGAGTGGTATGGGTGCCGTGGAAGTGGAGGTTCGCGGTGCTGGAACCGTGGAGACAGTTGGGCATGCTGTCGTTACGGGGATAAATCTGGGCACTCGAAGGGTTTGAGCCGTTCAGCCGGGTAGCAGTAGCGATGTCGCAACCCGGGGTCTTCCCCTGTTCACCCTGGTCCAGAGTATTGGGGAAGTTTTTGGGATTGACCTGGTTCACAAACGTAATCTCGATCCAATCACCCACCCTGGCCCGCAGTGTTGGTCCGGGAATCGGGTCGCCGGTGGAAGGCCACTTTAAGCTCCCCTGCGCTGCGCTGTAACCCTCAAAAAATCTGAGGCGCTGATTGTTGCATGGCGTGCCGGTTGCAGATCCCGCCAAGGCGCGCTGCTCATCGTTCAGGATCATCCAGCCTTGCAGCTTGCCATTCTGGCTCTTGATTTCAGGAATCGTGATCAGGTCGCGCAATGGTGTGCAATTTTGCGCGCGTGCTGGAATGGCAGCAACCACCGTCACCAGCAGAATGAAAGTCGCGCTGAACTTGAATTTCATAGCATCCCCCTCGTCACTTGATATTGTGTTTCCCCAGTTGGTCCCCGGATTTCACGTCATGCGCGTGCTCACGTCACGTTGATGGTTCCGGTCTCATTCTCGTGTCCCGCAATGGAGCACTTGTAGTTCAATGTGGCCGCCTTGCTGGGCGCAAAGATGGAGGAGGTATCTCCATTGGGAGCGATCTGGTTGGGCATAAAAAATGTCGTGTTGATCGTGCCGTCGTTGTTCAGCAGGCCTGGCCAGTGCGGCTGGCTGTCATTATTTGTCCAGAAGATCTGGTCCCGAGCGTTCGCCGCCAATGGATTAGGGTCAAACTTAATCTTGGGATTGCCCCCCGGGTTGGGATTGATATTGATCTGTAGTTGATTTGGCATCAGTCATTTCCTCCACATCCGTTGTTCCATCACTGCTTGGTCTCCCGCGCAAGCACAGTTCAGCCCTGCTAGTCTTTCGTCTTCTCCTGCCCTGGAAACAAGCGCGGCGGAAACGCCGCTGTAAGCCTTGCTACGAACGGATTCGAACCTTTTACACTCTTGCTTTAAAAGAACCGTAACTCCTTGATTCTTCAAGGTCAATCAAAATCTGCAAACTGGATAAAACCCCACAAGTGATTTCGATTTGAAACATCTATTTCCGCATACTCAGAAAGAATTGAGAGCAGCCGGTGCAATGATAATTGCGCTGCAAGCAGGCGAGACGATTCTATAACGGTTCTATAATGGAATGGAACGCGCGTTTTCGATTTTGATAACAGACTCTGAGTCTGAACCAGGGTGATTTGATGAGTGAACGTCTCTCTGTACAAAGCCGGCCGCCTAAGTGCGAGACCAGCAAACCTTTTGCTGCCATGGTGCTTTCCTGCATTGATCCTCGGATCATCGATCAGGTGCACTATTACATAGATGTCGAAAGCAAGCTGCGGTGCAATTACAGCCAATTCGTAATTGCCGGCGCCGCTGTCGGCGTGGTTGCGCCGAAATTCAGGAATTGGCACGAGACGTTCTGGGAGAACCTCTCTGAGTCCATCAAATTGCACGGAATAGAGAAAGTGATCGCCATTGATCACCGGGACTGTAGTGCGGCCAAGATTGCGTATCCTGACGTGGACTTTAGGAATCCAGCCAAAGAAAAAGAAGCGCACGAGAAGGTGATGACGGCTTTCCGCGAGGAAGTGAAGAAGCGGCACCGTGGTCTTACGGTTGTGACCCTGCTGATGGATCTGAATGGCGACGTTGAAACACTCAAATAGCCAGGCAATCGAAGACTTCCAACTGGCTTGAAACAACGATTTCCGCATACTCGCTGACAAGGTTATACTGACCGCGAAGTTCCCTTCATCCAGCGAGGACCTGAGCAATGCGTTTGGTATTCCTGGGAGTGTTGTTTCTTGCCGCCGTACTTCCATCCCCCGTTCCCCCGGTCCGCACATGGCAGGAGATCGGGCCGCGTGCCAGCGGCAGGGTGAGCGCCATTTCCGTCAGCGACGTGCAGCATATCTGGGCCGCCTCGCCGGGAGGTGGGGTGTGGAAGACCGCTGATGGCGGCTCTCACTGGAGCTGGGCCGGCAACTACGGCCTGGGAGACTTCACCGCGCTTGATCTAGCTTTCGACCGCAATGACCCTAACCGGCTCTACCTGCGGACCTGGAATGGGTTTCTGGTCTCGACCGATGGCGCGGCACACTGGAAGCAGACCCTTTACGGGCAAGGGCAGAGCGGGGATACATCGTTTTACCAACCTTCTTTTATGTGCGGAGTGTTTCCCGCTTGTCCACCGTATGCCAGCGTCACCGAGTTTGAACCCCGGCCTTTCACGCAGATGGTTTTCTCGTCCCGGCAAAGCATCTTGTTGACCGCGCTTCCCTGTGGTGGGCTGCAATACTCCACCGATTCTGGCAACAGCTTCAAACAACTGTGGCCGTTTCCCGGCGCGCATCCGGAAACCAATCCCGATAATTGCATCCTCGCGATTGCCGCCGATGAAGCGACCGGCAAGGTTTATTTTGCGGCCATGGGAAGCGGAGACAACGTTCATATCTACCGCAGCACCGCTCCCTGGACTGCTGCGGGCCCGCCGTCTGGGATTCGCTGGGAGAAGGTGAACCAGGGCATCACAGGGCATGAACCGGCAGCGTCCCTGGTGTGGGGTGGAAGCGCAAACCGCCTGATGGCTGTAGTCACAGACTGGTCAGTGCAACCGAGTCATGCGACCGCCTATTTGTTTAACGGGACGACCTGGACCCCAAAGCCCTTCAAGAATCCGCTCTGCATCATGTCTGACGCTCGCGCTCTGGCGTGGGGCGGTGGGAATGATTTCTTTGTCGGTGGCGTGACCTTTGGCTATACCGCCAACGCAGGCGACACGTGGGTTTGTCCGGAGCTCAATCAGCAATATGTGGACATTCGCTCCATTCATGCTGATCGCAAGCTGAGGCGAGTGTGGATTGGAGGCGACCAGAGCGCGCTGGAAAGTCATTTTGTGATTTCAAGTTATCCTTGGACGCCGGGGACTTCCATCGGCCCGCCCACGGGCTCCAACGGATTGGGAATTGCGTCATGGCAGACGTACACGGTTGCCGTGCCACCGGCAGGAGGGAAACGAGAGCGGGTCATGGTTGGCGCGCAGGACGTTTCGGCTGCCTGCACGGACGATGACGGCGCTCACTGGAGCCTTGTTCCCACGGATGAGTCGCAGTCCATGATCTGGCGCAAGAATGGCAGCGGCGATGTGGTGTACAGCTACAGCACATTGGGGACGCTCCAGCGCTCCACCAATGCCGGCAGCGCGCCTGCTTGCGCCAACGTAACTTTCAGCAACGCCTCGCCTCCGGATTCGTTGCGCGAGACCAAGGCTTTTGTCGGGCCCCACACCATGGCTGTTCATCCCACGGACAGCAATCGCGTGTATCTGGCCAGCGGACGCAGCATTGTCTACACCACCAACGGTGGCGCACATTGGGCCAAAGCTCCCTTTTCTGTGGCCGGACGCAGCAAAACGCCATCACCAACTGCCATCTTTGTTGATGAAAGCGGAATATTGTACGTGGGTACCGAGGACGGCGGGGCGTTCCTCTGCACCGATGCTGTTCACGTGTGCGCCGGCAGCGCCGGTTCCGGGAAGTGGGAGCCCTGGGGACTTAACTCCGGATCACCGCGAATGATTACGGCCATTGTTGAATCGAATGCTCCGCCGGCTGCGCGCACTTTCTGGATGGCCGCCAGCGATGGGCTGTATCGCAAGCTGCCCGGGTCCAGCCCGTGGAGCAATGTCGCTCCCAATCCGGGCTACGTTTATAACGATGTGGCTGTGGACCCAACCTGCCATTCGAGGATCTACGCGGCCGTCGGTTATCTGGAGCCGGTCAGCCGTTCGCGCGGCGGCATTGATGTTTCTTCCAATAACGGCGGCAGTTGGACCAGCTTGACGCAGGGCGCGGCGCTGCATAATGTCCCCATTACACAGGTGATTCTTGCTCCCGGCAATCCGGGGCGGGTGCTGGCCAGCACTTATGGCCGGGGCTCATGGGAATACGATTGGGGCCAGTTGCCGCCTTGTGGGAGGTAAAACGCATGAAAGGTTTCCTGGCGGTGCTCACGCTGCTGTTGTGGATCTACAAGATCGGTAAGTTCAGGAGGCCCGACGGTCGCAGCATGATGATCGTCGACTACGCCGCCATGCCCGTTAATATTTACGCGGATCATCTTGGCCAACTGCGCAAGATGGCCACGAAATAACCTTACTTATCAAAGAAAATGCTCTAAAATTACTCAAGGCACAAGGTCCGAACATGCCCGACCTCATCCATCTGGCGATTCCTGCATTCATCCTGCTACTGGTGCTGGAGACCGTGATTGATGCGGTGATGCGGCGCGACCTGTATGAAATCCGGGACACTGCCGCCAGTCTCACCATGGGAACCGGAAACGTGGTCATCGGGCTGGGCGCCAAGGCGATGATCTTTGGTGTCTACACTCTGGTTCATCGTTTTGCCATCTTCAATATCGGATACCAGTGGTGGTCCTGGGTGCTCATCGTATTTGCCGACGACCTTTCTTACTATGTTTTCCATCGCACCAGCCATGAATGCCGGTTGTTTTGGGCATCGCACGTGATCCATCACTCATCCCAGCGCTACAACCTGGGCACGGCACTGCGGCAGACCTGGACCGGAAGTTTTATGTCCTTTATTTTTTGGTTGTGGCTGCCATTGGTGGGTTTTCAGCCGGCCATGGTGATGACCATGCAAGCCATCAGCCTGCTCTACCAGTTCTGGATTCATACGGAAGTCATCCGGTCGCTGGGGCCGCTGGAAGCGGTGATGAATACGCCGTCACACCATCGCGTGCATCATGCCACCAATGCGCGCTATCTGGACCGCAATCACGCGGGAATCTTTATTATCTGGGACCGCTTGTTCGGAACATTTGAGCCGGAAGACATGCAGGACAAACCCGTCTACGGACTCACCACCAACATCAACAGCTACAACCCGTTCCGCATTGCATTTCACGAGTGGATTGATATCTGGCACGATATGCGTAAAGCTCCCACCTGGCGCGAGAAGCTGGCATGCATATTTGGCCGTCCCGGAAGGAATTACGAAGTCAAGCACGCAGCAGTTGAGTTCAACCAAACTCTCTACCACTGAGACGCAGAAAAGCAGTCCTTGGTAAATTCATTAGCAGTTAGTAGCTGGCAAAACCCAACCAAAAGCGCCACCAAAGCAACAGACTCAAGCAACTTTTTTGAGGAACCTTCCCACTGGATTTGCGCCGGGCTCAGAATTTGATCAGGATAAGCGCCAGGGCGAGGCCCATGAGCACGAAGCCGGCCAATTGAGACCACTGCAAGGTCTCACCCAGAAACAGTTTGGAAATCAGGGCGACACATATCACGCCCGATCCAAGATGGATGGCGGCCATTTGCGCGCCGGAAAATGTGTCCCGCCCCCAGCGCACGGAAAAGACATTCAGGATGTATTCGGGCAAAACCAGCGACCAACTCATGGCCAGGGCAGTGATAAAAGTCAATGATTTGAAGCGCAGGTGGCCAATCCAGGCAAAGGACATCACGAAGCCTGCCATGAGCAGCATCAAGGGAACCAAAATGATTTTTATCGACCAGATCCTTGGCATGGAGGAATATTAATTTTACGTGTTGATACGGAGTTTGATCCGCGATCAAGCCAAGACGTTATCATGAATTATTCAGGCTACCAAATTATTGCTTTTCGCCAAAGGGAGTGAGCCGGCTCTCCGCCGCCACCACAAAGCGGGCACGCTTGCCCTGGTAGACGGTTTCTCTGTATCTCAATTTCACGTAGACGATAGCGCCGTCCTTGCGGAAACAGCGCCATTGGGTTTCTCCTTCGGGCGGCGGTTCGTCGGCCGCTTTCTCAACGGCTGCCACGTCCTCGTGCGGCACGAAGTCCGTAATTAAATGGCCAACCAGTTCGTCTTCACTGTAGCCAAGCAGGGCAAGGACAGCTTGATTGACGAGAGCGACGGTCAGCGTTTGCATGTCCATAATGATCGAAGGCACAGGGTTTACCCTGACCAACTCGGCAATCGGGTCGTATGCAAAACCTCGTGTGGTGACATTCTTCATTTGTCAGGGACGATCCATAAAAAATCAGGCCCATCCAGGCCCTTTTTCATGCTCCCAGATTTCTCAGACAGAGCTGGGCTTCCTTCTGCCTCATAATGACGCGAAAGTGACCACAGCATGGATGCAGAATTGCTGGCCCGTGTTGCTCCTCATGGCTGTCGCTCCCAAGGCAGTGCAGGCTACCGACCCGATACTAGTCTCCGTTGGCCAGTGTTTCGTTGGGGATTATGGCCCGCTCTTCCGCCAGCATCTCGTGGACCTTGGCGCTGAGTTGCTTCAGGGTATAGGGCTTTTGCAGGAATGGAGTGCCTGACCGCGAAATACCGGTTTGCAGCACAACGTCGTCCGCGTGTCCGGAAACAAAGAGCAGCTTGGTGTTGGGGCGCGCTTTCAATAAGTGGTTGGCGAATTCCCGGCCATTCATCTTGGGCATTACAACATCACTGATCACAAGATCGATATGCCCGATGTGGTCCAGTAGTTGAAGGCCTTCCAGGCCATTGGCGGCGCCGTAAACTGAGTAGCCCATGGAAACAAGAAACTCGGCATTCGCGTGGCGCAATTCGGTTTCATCTTCCACCAGCAAGATGTGTCCGCTGCCACGGAGCGGTCGCGAAGAGGTTTCTGTCACTGGCAGGGTTTCCACGTGGGCGGTTGCCGGAAGGAAGATGCTGATCTCCGTTCCTTCGCCAGGCCGGGACTGGATTTCAATCTCTCCTCCGCACTGTTGCACGATACCGTAGACAGTCGAAAGGCCCAGGCCGGTGCCGCGTCCTGTATCCTTCGTGGTGAAGAACGGTTCGAAGGCGCGAAGGCGAGTAGATTCATCCATGCCGCCGCCGGTGTCCCGAATCCTGATAACGACATATTGGTTGCCGGCCGTCTTGGTGGAGCCAGACGCCGAAGGCGCGGGCCGGGACTTGTTCTCTGTAATGATGGTCAGTTCACCCCCGCCGTGCATTGCGTCGCGCGCATTGACGACTATATTGAAGATGATCTGCTCGAAGTGCACCTTGTCAATGACAATGGCGCCTCTGGCCCCCAGCCGCGTAATGATCTCGATGTCCTCTCCGATCAGGCGAGGCAGGATGGTGACCAGATCACGAATCGCATGGTTGGGATTCAGAGCAATAGGCCGGCTGATCTCCTTGCGGCTGAAGGTGAGCAACTGGCTGGTCAAACTGCCGGCGCGCTGCGTAGTTTCCAGAATCTTGGTGCAATAGACGCGGAGCTTCTCCTGCGGCGCCAGCCGAGCTTCCAGCAACTCTGCGTATCCACCAATCACGCCCAGCAGATTGTTGAAATCGTGAGCAACGCCACCGGCGAGGCGGCCCACCGCTTCCATTTTCTGGGCTTGTAGAAACTTGGATTCCAACTCACGCTGCTCGGTGCAGTCCAGTTGCATGCCAAAAATGCAGTCCTTGTCCCCGATCCGTACCAGGGCCCCGTAATATACGCCAAAACGCTGATTGCCGGCTGCGTCCGTGAACTCGATGTCCATGTTCTTAATGGACCCTTCCGTGCACAGCCTTTGGAAGAATCGGTCGCGATCGGTCTGCGATTTCCAGAACCCCAGATCTACTCCGGTTTTGCCGATAATCTGCTCGGCTGAACGTCCCAGCAACTTCTCCAGTGCCTGGTTGGCGTTCAGGAAAACGCCTTCGAGTGTCACAATGGCACAGCCGATCGGGCTGTGGCGAAATATGGTGGCGAAGCGCTCTTCGGATTGCCGCAAAGCCAGTTCTGCCTGCTTGCGCTCCGTAATGTCTATGGCCGTGCCTTCAATCACTCTGCGGCCCAATTCATCCGTCAACATGGTGGCGCCTTCAAGCACCCAGAACAACGACCCATCTTTCCGGCGCTTCTGGCATTCGTAGTTGACGACGTGACCTTCGCGTTGCAGATGTTCCAGAAACAGGTCGCGCTCAGCCAGTTCGCGATAGAGGGAGCCCAGGGAATTTGCGAGCACATCCTCTTTGGAGGAGTAACCGTACATACGCATGAAGGCATTATTGCAGTCCAGCAAGCGTCCATCGGGGGTGGAAAGGTACACCGCCGCAAGGTTTACCTCAAACAGGGCGCGATAACGGCGCGCCACGCCCCTGGCGACTGCCGTCTCATTCTCAAACAAGGTCAAGATCATTCCCACGGCAACAAAGTACTTTGGCAGGTCCCACACCACGCTGCTTGGCCCCGGCGCACTGATGTGATTCACCTGGAGGATGTAGCCTATGGGAAAGACCAAAGCCCATGCTAGGAAGGAAATGGAGGTAGTGATTACACCCGGGGTGATGCGCCTGTAGTGCCGCCAGTAAAGCAGTCCGGCTACAGCAAAAAATATGCTCAGGAAGAACAACAATCCGATTAGCGGATTCTTGAACGACCGGATTGCCGCAAATGCCGCCACAGCGCCCGGCAAGCCGAGCATCAGGTAGAAGGAGTAGCTTTTCGGCCGATAGTAGCGCCACGAATTCGCCAGCACACCGCCGATGCTGCCTGCCAGCAAGGCTGGAAAAACCCATCGATCTTGCGGCGCCCACAGGACGAAGGCAAGATAGACCACGGCCGGAACGCCAGTCAGCAGGAAGTAAAGAATGCGCCTGCGGCTGGTTGAGTAAGCTTCAGAGACGGACAAGACAAAACATGTCCCCGCCAGCTCCAGAGTGCCAACTTTGATGAAGTATCCCCATTTTGGGGTCAGGAGGGAAAAGCTGGCAAACAGATCCGCCGCAAAATGGATAAAGATGGCAATCCAGCCGAGCATCCACAAGCCGACTCGGTGCTGGCGGTCGCGCACGTAAATCCAGGTAAAGAGCGTCACCAGGAGGCTCATTACTGAAAAAATTACGATTTTTTCAAAGTGTGCTGACACTTCCAAACTGCCCTGTCGCTCGGTTCGCTGGCCAGCGTTCTAAATTTCCTGGCCACTGGCAAGATTAGTAATAACTAATAAACCTTGACCCGGGGATAAAAAGTGCAGGTACCTTAGGATAGCAGAACTGGTTCAGTTCGGGGAGCTTATTTGTCAAGGCCAATTTCAAAACGGCACTCGAAAATAGTAGTTTGAAAGATGAAATACCAAATTTTACCTTACAAATATAGTCTACAGAGCTAATATTGTACTATTTATGTACTATTTATCTTTGGTCTTTTCAGGTTTATCTGCTGGATTCTCGTGTACGCGCTCACGGAAGGTTCCAGACATGCCTTTGGCAAGGAAAATGGCTGATTCTCCGAACTTATCGCGCAGCCGGTCAGAGGCAGAGAGGGCCTGCTTCCATTTTTCGCGCCGATTGTCGCCCAAAAGATCCATTTGTTGCAGGTCTTCCTGAAAGTTAGAGGTGTGTACTCCCAGCAGACGCACTGCTCGTCCTCTTTGAAAGTTCTCATAAAACAATCTGCGCACCGTGTCAAAGATCTCCATATCCATCTGCGTCGGTTGGGGCAGAGAACGGGCACGTGTGATGGTGTGGAAATCAGAGTAGCGGAGCTTGAGTTGGATGGTAAGAGCCGCAAAATTTTGCTCGCGCAGCCTGCGTCCGACAAGTTCCGACAGATGGGCCAGCGTGGATTCAATCTTTTCCAGGTCGCGGGTATTCTCGCCAAAAGTATGTTCATGGCTGATGGATTTGGCCTGCCAGTCTTCCCCCACATCGCCCTCGAACCACCCTCCCGCGTCCTCTCCGCGAGCTTTTCCTGCCAATGCTGTTCCCCATTTGCCGAAGTTCTCCTCCAGAACGGATTCCTGCATGCGGAGCAGGTCGCCAATCCGGACAACGCCCATGCCGTTCAGCCGCTCTTGGGTAACTTTGCCGACGCCAGGGATCTTGCCGACGCCCAGCGGAGACAGGAAGCCTTGCTCGTTTCCCGGCAAGACGTAGAGCACGCCATTGGGTTTGGCCTGGTCGGAGCAGATCTTGGCCATCAGCCGCGAACTGCCAATGCCGATGGAGCAATTTAATCCGGTATGTTCCTTCATTTGCTGATGAAGTTTGTGCGCCGACTTGAGCGGCGGCCCGTGCAGCTTTTCTGTGCCCGTCATGTCCACATAAGCTTCGTCGATCGAAGCCATTTCTATTGCGGGAGAAAAATCCTGAAGGACGGCACGCACCTTGCGCGAATGTTCGCGATAAAGTTCAAGATGGCCATCCAGGAAGATTGCGTGCGGGCAAAGCTTGGCGGCGGTGCGCAAAGGCATAGCTGAATGCACGCCGAATTTCCGGGCTTCATAGGAAGCGGCGGAGACTACGCCGCGTTCGTCTTTTTGGCCGCCTACCACCACGGCTTTTCCTTTCAGGGACGGATTGGACAGTTCTTCCACTGAGACAAAAAATGCGTCCATATCAACGTGGAAGATGGTTTTCATGCCGAGCGACACGAGTCAACGATACATTAAAAGGAAAGAGCATGCCCCCGGATTTACCCTGCATAATCCGGTTTCCCTGCATCCCACATAAATTGCGGCTTTTTGAGGATTTGAGAATCTTAAGTGGATGTTAATTTCGGGCTGGGAAGAGTGAATTTTCTGTCTTAAGAGCGTACTATGTTTCCCCTATATCGGCCCATCCCAGGGAACAGGCTTATGTCTCCGTTGAAATCGGTGCTCACCTTTCGTTCTGCTGCCCAGGAAGGGCAGCGAGATGCGGCAAGGCTGCTGGAGCAGTACAAGTCCGTCCGCCGGCAGACGGATTCACTGGTTGCTTCCCTTAGCGCCGAGGACCAGATGGTGCAATCCTGTCCGGAGGCCAGCCCCAGTAAATGGCATCTGGCGCATACAAGCTGGTTCTTCGAGACCTTCCTGTTGTCCCAGCACTTAAAAAACTACCGGCCTTTTCATCCTGAATTTCGCGACCTGTTCAACTCTTACTACAATGCCGTGGGACCGCAGCCGGAGAAAGGACTGCGCAATACTTTTTCCCGTCCCAGCCTGGATGAGATACAGAAATACCGCCGCTATACGGACGAGCACATGCGCAAATTGCTTGACTCCGGAGAAGTTTCCCAGGAAGTGCTGCGACTGGCCGAACTGGGCGCCCATCATGAGCAACAACATCAGGAACTGCTGATCACAGATATCAAGCACGCATTCTGGGTGAATCCGTTGCGTCCAGTCTATCAGGCAAGTTCGGCTCTGCCGGCGAGCAACGGAGCTGCGCCGCCGCAAAGACCGCAAAGTTATGAAGAAGGTATCCATGAGATCGGCGCCGGTGGCGGCGGCTTTCATTTTGACAACGAAGCGCCCCGGCACAAGGTATTTGTGCAGCCATTCCGTTTTGCCACCCGCTTGGTGACTTGCGGTGAATATCTCGCCTTCATGGAGGACCGCGGGTACAGCCGTCCGGAATTGTGGCTCTCCGATGGATGGAGCGCGGTGAAAACTCTTGGCTGGAGCGCTCCGCTCTATTGGGAAAAATCCGAACAGGAGTGGCGCCAGTTTACATGCACGGGAATGCGCAAGATCCATGAACACGAGCCAGTGTGCCACGTGAGCTATTACGAAGCCGATGCTTTTGCCCGGTGGGCGGGCGCCCGCCTTCCCAGCGAATTTGAGTGGGAAGTGGCGGCCGCGTGCGTGCCGGTGCAGGGCAATCTTCTGGAGAACGGCTTGTTCCATCCGATGGCGATGACTCCCGCAGATGAACAACAGCCGGAGCAGATTTTCGGTGATGTCTGGGAATGGACGGCCAGCGCCTACTTATCGTATCCGGGATTCCAGGCAGCGAAGGGGGCGCTGGGAGAATACAACGGGAAATTCATGTGCAATCAGATGGTGCTGCGTGGAGGTTCCTGCGCGACACCGGCTTCCCACATACGCGCAACGTACCGTAACTTTTTCCCTCCGGAGATCCGGTGGCAGTTCTCCGGCATCAGGCTTGCAGATGATAACTTCTAAAATTCCAGCGATTGATGATGCTCCCCTGGTGGAAGAAGTTCTGGAAGGCCTGAGCGCCTCTCCTAAGAAACTTCCTCCCAAATTGTTTTACGATGCTCATGGCTCGCACCTGTTCGAAGAAATCACTGAGCTGCCGGAGTACTACCTCACGCGCACCGAGCGCTCGATTTTCCATGATCACGCCGGCGCAATCGTCGAGCAGGCGGGAAGCAACCTGACGTTGATCGAATTGGGCGCGGGCAGCGCCAGCAAGACGCGGATCCTGGTAGAGACGCTGGCGCGAAGACAGTTGCGCGTTGGTTTCTATCCAGTGGACGTTTCAAGTTCGGCCTTGAAGGCGGCGGTCTCTTCCTTGAACGGGCACATTCGCAATCTGCATGTTCATCCCATAGTGGCTGACTATTCCAAACATCTGCCGCTGCTGCAGGTTGGAGGACGCAAGCTGGTGCTTTTCATCGGTTCCACCATCGGAAATTTTGAGCCGGAAGAGGCGGAGCAGTTTTTGGCGCGAGTCCACAGTTCACTGGCTCCGGGCGACGCCCTGCTCGTGGGATTCGATATGGTGAAGCCGGCAAGGCTCCTCCGTGCGGCTTACAACGACGCGCAGGGAGTCACGGCGCAATTCAACAAGAACGTGCTGCTCCGCATCAATCGCGAACTCGGCGGGCAGTTCGATCCCGATGCCTTTCAGCATGTTGCTTTCTGGAACCCGAGAGGATCGCGCATTGAAATGCATCTGGAGAGCCGGAGAAACCAGAGGGTGTGGATCCGCGATTTGCACAAAACTTTCCAGTTTGCGATGGGCGAGCGTGTTCACACCGAGAACAGCTATAAATTCACTGCGAAATTAATTGCCGGCATGATGCGCAAGGGCGGTTTTCACGTGGAAAAGAGCTGGACCGACTGCAACCGCTGGTTCTCTGTGGTTTTGGGGAGAGTGTAAGAAGCACAATCCGTCCCATTTTTCCCCGCAGGCACATCATGGCGTTTGGATGCAATTGCCTTCACGGTCTACAATGGCTGCCAAAAAACCACGCACAGAAAGGCAGAGTTGTGGCCATAGTCCTTTGCACTGGAATCGACGAAGGTCTGCTCAAGACCCGTAAGTGGATTCTTGAACAGGCAGGCCACATTGTAATTACCGCGAGAGATCAAGTCTCCGTGATCGCCGCCTGCAAACAGCGCGCGATTGATGTGGCCGTGATCGGTCAAACCGTTTCGTCAAACAGCAAGAAACTTATAGCCTCTCTTGTCCGTCAGCATTCGCCTTCCGCCAAAATCCTCGAATTGCATCAGGCTCATCAGGAAAGAGCCGTTGAAGATGCCGATTCCTGGCTGGAAGTTCCGGCAGGGGTGCCGCAAGACCTCGCGGACCGCGTGGGCGAATTGGCGACGACCTAGCTGGGCTTTGCTACCACGGGAATGCTTATTTCTAATTTGCTCTTCTTCTGGTCTGAATTGATCTGAGTATGGCTGAGGACGCTTGTATCAAGCGGCCAAATCACGGTCTTTGAGCAAGCTGTGGTCTGCTTTTTCAAAAGTCACTCTTTCGCCGCACTTCTCGCACCGAGGAAAGACCTTCCCCGCCTCCAGGTGAACAAGGTGGGGCAGCCGGTGCTGGTAGTGGCGCACCCAATACACCCCTGATTCCCGTATTGATTGTCCTGGGCGAAATGGCATTGAAGTGGCGCTCAGTAAATGGGATGACCAGCTTGAGGAGCGGGTTGGCAAGCGCCTGATCCGTCTCTGTGGTGCGATATAAGTACAATTCCGTCATCGATTTACAGTTGCCCTTACAGTTCTTAACTTCAATTGCGCAATCTGAATCATTCCGCCCCCCTCAATTCTGGTAAAGTAAGTGTTCACCAACTATCCTCTGCCTCATGCCTACGCGTCTTTCAGTTCAGGATCGGCGCCAGCAAATCCTGCGGGTGGCTGCGTAGCTGTTTGTTGCGAAGCATAATGGCGGCCATCCGGGAAAAAGACGGCAAAATGAAAAAACTGTTCTCCATCCTTAGGCCCGCTATTTTCTTGTCGGGCATGATTTTGCTGGGCGGCGGATGTTCCAGCCGGGATTCGGTGCAGGCGGCCAAACCTCAGCAGGCGGGAGCGCCGGTGAAGGTGGCCAGGGTTGAATCGCGCACCATGCCGGTGACGTTGCAGGCCATCGGCAATGTTGAGGCCATTTCCAGCGTAACCATCAAGCCGCAGATTTCCGGACAGTTGATGAAGGTCCACTTCCAGGAAGGCGACTTCGTTAAAAAAGGGCAGCTCCTGTTCACCATAGATCGTGCTCCCTTTGAGGCGGCGCTGCGCCAGGCGGAAGCGACTCTGGCCAAGGACCAGGCGCAGGCCTTAAACGCCAAGCTGGATGCCCAGCGCTATGAAGGCTTAGGACGTGAAGGCGTGGTGTCCAGACAGCAGGTGGACGCGGCGCAGGCCACCTTCAATGCCCTGGAGGCGAGTGTCGCCGCTGACAAGGCGGCGGTGGAAACCGCGAAAATCAACCTGGAATATACGTCCATCTATGCCCCCATCAATGGCCGCACCGGCAGCGTGGGAGCAAAAGAAGGCAATATGGTGAAGGCCAACGATGTGCCCATCCTGGTGACCATCAATCAGATCGAACCGATTTATGTGAGCTTCTCTGTTCCCGAGCAGCAGCTTGCCGATGTAAAAAAATTCAATGGGACCAAGACTCTTCGGGTGGCAGCCGCGCCGCAGGGAAGCGGCCGCCAATTTGAAGGAAAACTCACCTTTATTGATAACGCTGTCGATATCACGACCGGGACCATCAAACTGAAAGCGACCTTTGGCAACCAGGAGCGGGCGCTCTGGCCGGGACAATTTGCGGATGTCACGATTACTCTCACAACGCAGCCTAACGCATTGGTCATCCCGAGCGCCGCCTTGCAGACCGGACAAAACGGCACTTACGTCTACGTAGTGAATCCTGATTCAACGGCGCAACCGCAGCCGGTCAAAGTAGCCTGGACTGTGGGCGACACCACGGTGATTGCTTCCGGTCTGTTGCCCGGCCAACAAGTGGTGACAGACGGACAACTTCGACTTACGCCGGGAGAAAAAGTGGAGATAAAGAGCAGTAGTTAGCAACTGTTTTTCATGACCCAGCTATTCATAAAGCGGCCCATCACGACCACGCTGATCATGGTGGCGATCCTGCTGTTCGGGGTTTTTGCTTACCGGTTGTTGCCGGTGAGCGATCTGCCCAACGTGGATTTTCCTACCATCCAGGTGAGCGCTAATCTTCCCGGCGCCAGTCCTGAAACCATGGCGTCTGCCGTTGCTCTGCCGCTGGAAAAACAGTTTTCTACCATTGCCGGCCTGGATTCCATGACCTCTTCCAGCGCTCTGGGCAGCACCAGCATTACTTTGCAGTTCACGCTGGAACGTAACATTGATGCGGCTGCACAGGACGTGCAGTCGATGATTGCCAAGACCCTTTCGCAGCTTCCGCCGGAGTTGCCGTCGCCGCCCTCGTACCAGAAGGTGAATCCCGCGGACCAGCCGGTGCTTTACCTGGCGTTAAGCTCGCAGACCATGCGCCTCTCAGACGTGGATGAGTACGCGGAGACCAACGTGGCCCAGCGTGTCTCCATGGTGAGCGGCGTGGCCCAGGTGCAGGTTTTCGGGACACAAAAATATGCAGTGCGGGCGCAGTTGGACCCCCGCGCCCTGGCTACACGCCAGATCGGAATTGATGAAGTTCAAAACGCAATCGCCAACGCCAATGTAAATCTTCCCACCGGGACCCTGTTCGGCCACTCCACTGCCTATACGGTCCAGGCCACCGGCCAGTTGCTGGACGCCGCCCACTACAAGCCCCTGATCGTTGCCTATCGCAACGGTTCTCCCGTGCATCTGGAAGAAATTGGCCGCGTCTTTGACAGCGTCGAGAACGACAAGACTGCAAGCTGGTTCAGCGGCGATCGCTCGATTGTGCTGGCCATCCAGCGCCAGCCCGGAACCAACACCGTGGAGGTTGTGGATTCCATCAAGGCGCTGTTTCCAACTTTGAGGGCCCAGGCGCCGGCGGCCCTCAAGCTCAATGTGCTGTATGACCGGTCCATCTCCATCCGTAACTCCGTGAATGACGTGAAGTTCACCCTGATGTTGACCATGGCGTTGGTGGTGATGGTGATCTTTCTTTTTCTGCGGAACATTTCTGCCACCATCATTCCCAGCCTGGCGCTGCCCATGTCCATTGTAGGCACATTTTCCGTGATGTACCTGTTGGGATACAGCCTGGACAACCTCTCTCTGATGGCCCTCACGCTCTCTGTGGGATTCGTGGTGGACGATGCCATTGTGATGCTGGAAAACATTGTGCGTCACCTGGAGATGGGCAAGCGGCCCTACCGGGCGGCCATAGAGGGCGCGCGCGAAATCGGCTTCACCATCATCTCCATGACGATCTCCCTGGCGGCAGTCTTCATTCCCGTGTTGTTCATGGGAGGCATTGTCGGGCGTCTGTTGCATGAATTCGCGGTGACCATCGGTGTAGCCATCCTGGTTTCAGGTTTTGTCTCGCTCACGCTCACGCCTATGCTGTGCAGCCGGTTTTTGCGCTCCCGGGCGCATCAGCCTCATGGGTATCTGTACCGCAAGAGCGAAGCGATTTTTGATGGCATGCTGCATGGCTACGACTGGAGCCTGAAGAAGGTAATGGCGCATCCCCTGGCCACGTTGCTGCTGTCATTTGTGGTCCTGGGAGCAACCGTCTATCTCTACATCCTCATCCCCAAAGGCTTCCTGCCCAGCGAAGATACGGGACAGGTCTTTGCATTTACTGAGGCCATCCAGGGTATTTCGTTTGACGATATGGTGAGCCACCAGAAGGAAGCGGCGGCCGTCTTCGGCGCGGATCCCTACATTGATAACTACATGTCTACAGTCGGCGGCGGTGGCGTGAATGCGGCGCTGAACTCAGGCCGCATCTTTGCTCGGCTCAAAGACCGCAGCGTGCGTCCGCATGTGGATGACATCATCCGGGAACTCAGGCCCAAATTGATGCAGATTCCGGGTATCATGGTGTACCTGCAAAATCTTCCGCCCATTCGCATTGGCGGGCAGCTCACGAAAAGCCAATACCAGTTCACCTTGCAGAGCCCGGATACAGACGAGCTCTACCATTACGCTCCCCTGTTGGAGGCGAAACTGCGTGGGCTGAATGACCTGCTGCAAGACGTGACCAGCGATTTGCAAATCAAGAACCCTCAGGTCACGGTGCAAATTGACCGTGACAAGGCCGCCGCGCTCAATGTAGATCCGCGCGCAGTGGAAGACGCGCTGTACAGCGCCTACGGTTCGCGCCTGATCTCAACCATTTACGCCCCCAATAATCAGTACAAAGTAATCATGGAACTGGAGCCGGAGTTCCAGCGTGATCCTTCAGCGCTGGGCATGCTGTATGTCCATTCCCGGACGGGCCAGCTTGTGCCGCTGAGCGCGGTCGCTATCTTCCGGCGCGAGGTTGGCCCGCTGAGCGTGACTCATCTGGGCCAGCTTCCGGCCGTGACGGTCAGCTTCAATCTGCGGACGGGTGTGGCTCTCGGCGATGCCATCGCCGCTGTGAACCGTGAGGCAGCACAACTCCTGCCGCAAACCATTACCACCAGCCTTCAGGGAACGGCGCAGGCATTCGAATCGTCTTTCCGCGGACTGGGCCTGCTGCTGCTGATGGCCATTCTGGTCATCTATATTGTGCTGGGAATTCTGTATGAGAGTTTTATCCATCCCATCACCATCCTCTCCGGATTGCCCTCAGCCGGCGTGGGCGCATTGCTTACATTGCTGCTCTTCAAAGTTGAGCTGAGCATCTATGCCTTCGTGGGCGTGATCATGCTGGTGGGATTGGTGAAGAAAAACGCCATCATGATGATCGACTTCGCGCTGGCGGCGCAGCGGGATGACGGCAAGAGCGCAAAAGAAGCCATCTACCAGGGCGCATTGATCCGCTTTCGTCCCATCATGATGACCACCATGGCGGCACTGATGGGCACGCTGCCCATCGCGCTGGGCGTGGGCGCAGGCGCGGAGTCACGGCGTCCTCTGGGTTTGGCGGTGGTCGGCGGACTGGTTTTTTCTCAGACCCTTACTCTCTACATCACGCCTATCTACTATGTTTATCTCGAAAAACTCCAGCACGGCTTCCGCAATATGTTCGGCAAGAAGAAGCTGGAGGAGCAGGTGGAAGCACCGGAGCTGGAAGCGGTGCGGTAAGGCTATGAAGCCCCGCATCCGCAGAGGAGATTTTCGTCGAGCTTAAATTTCAAGGTCTGGTTTGGAGTGGAATATCCACGAAACGTTCCCGCGCCATTTCCGCGCCGTAGGCGATGCAGGCCATGATGTCAGCCTCTTCAAGCTGCGGGTAATCCTGCAAAATCTCGTCAACGGATGCACCATTTGCAAGGAGGTCAAGAATAAGGGACACCCAAATCCGGTGTCCCCGAATGCATGGCTTTTCGAAACAGATTTGAGGGTTAATGCTGATTCGCTGCAGCAACTCTGCATGGCCCATGCGGCCTCCTCAGATTTCAGTCTTCATCATTCTCTATTGCAGCTCCGCTTTCCATTTACTCTCCCGTATCAATCTGTGCCCGCTGGAGCCGGTCAGAAAAATCAATGTAGAGGGACTTCCACTGGGTGTAGAAGTCAATGGCCCCGATTCCGCCTTCCCGATGTCCATTGCCGGTTGCCTTCGTTCCGCCGAAAGGAAGATGGACCTCCGCGCCGATGGTTGGAGCGTTGACGTAGGTAATGCCGCAGTCCAGATCGCGCATGGCGCGGAAAGCGCGGTTCACGTCGCGGGTATAGATTGCAGACGATAGGCCGTAGGGAACGCTGTTGGCCATGGCAATGGCCTGCTCAAAATTCTCGCAGGGAATCAGGCTTACCACCGGTCCAAAGATCTCCTCCTGCGCAATCCGCATCCTGGAATCAACATCAGCAAACACGGTAGGCTCAAAGAACCATCCATGCTCGCACTCCGGAGTTTCCGGATGCCCTCCTCCTGATTCCAGTTTGGCTCCTTCATGCTTGCCGGTCTCCACATATTTGGCGCTGGTCTCAACCTGCTGCTGGTTGATTTGTGGGCCTACCTCCACGCTTTCATCCAGGCCGTTGCCAACCTTTAACCGCTGGGCGCGATAGACCAGCCGGTCCGCAAATTGGCGGTAAACGCCTTTCTGAACGATTACCCTGCTGGCAGCCGTGCAGCGCTGTCCCGTAGTGCCGAAAGCACCCCACAAAACACCTTCCAGGGCAAGATCAAGGTTTGCGTCGTCCAGAATAATGATGGCGTTCTTGCCGCCCATCTCCAGCGAGCACGGCTTGAAGCTGCGCGCCGCCACCTGGCCAATGGTCCGGCCAACTTCGCTCGATCCTGTGAAGGAGACGGCCCGAACATCCGGGTGCTCCACGATCGGTGCTCCAGCCTCCGGCCCGAACCCGGTGATCACGTTCACCACGCCTTTAGGCAGGCCGGCATCCATCAGGGCCTTTACCAGATTGAGTGTGGAAAGCGGCGTGTCCTCAGCCGGTTTGATGACGCAGGTGTTCCCGCATACCAGGGCGGGGAGCAATTTCCAGGAGGGAATGGCCATGGGAAAATTCCATGGGCTGATCATTCCACATACACCCTGGGGCACACGGACAGAGGTAGCAAATTTGTTGGGCAGCTCAGACGGCGCCGTCACCCCAAACTGCCGCCGTCCCTCACCCGCCATGTAGAAGGCTGTGTCGATGGCTTCCTGGACGTCGCCCCGGGTTTCCTTGAGGACCTTGCCCATCTCCCGCGTCATCTGCCGGGCATACTCCTCTTTGCGCTCCTGCAGGATTTGACCGGCGCGGAAGATAATCTCGGCCCGTTTGGGGGCGGGCGTCAGCCGCCAGCGGTCGAATGCCTGTTTGGCGGCGGCCACAGCGTCGTCCACATCGTGCTTTTCAGAGCGTTGGAACACCCCAATAACGTCACGAGTGTCCGCAGGGTTAAGATTCTCATAGGTTTGGCCATTATAGGACCCCACCCACTCCCCGCCTATTAAGTTTTTGTAAGCTTTTGCCGACATTGTTACTTATGGGCCTTTCCGGAAGTCCAAAACCTTCTATCCTACAGGATTCGGCGGGATTGAGGAAGAATCGCCTTTACGGCGTTCTGGTTGAAATTATTGTTCCAAGGAGTGCGTTCCATGATAATTTTCTGTGCATAAGCTATTTGTTGGCGCGGCTTGCCCCGACCGCGTATCGTGCCCAAGGTAAGAGTTCCCCAAATTGGAGTTATCTTTGATTTCCCGGAGTAAAGTTCCAAGTTAAGCCGGTGGAATTGGTTCAATAGTCAGGATTGTTCCAAAACGGAACCTGGGGACCTGAGAAATTATAGATTTTTGTGGCGTAAACAGGACAAATCAGATTGTAATACCGTTCAAGCACTAACGCTTTGCCCCTACGCAACGGAGGAAGGGCAACTTGATGTCAATACTTTTGGCCGATGACGATGTTCATCTAGCTACATTTCTCTCGAAGTCCCTTGAATCAGAAGGGTATGCGGTCCATGTCGCCCTGGATGAAAACACCGCGGTCGCGGAACTGCGGCGGCAAAACTACCAATTGATCATCCTGGACCTGAATTTTGGCCAGACCGACGGCCTCAAGTTATTGGAAAAGCTGAGGTCGGAAGGTGTGGTAACGACCATAATTGTGCTCAGCGCCCGTAACAAGGTCTCTGACCGCGTCCAGTCCCTGCGCCTGGGGGCAGACGACTACGTAACCAAACCCTTTTCCTTCCAGGAGTTGGCGGCGCGGGTCAGCGTCGTTCTCCGGCGCAAAGCCGATCCTGCGATGAACGTGCTGCGGGTAGAAGACCTGGAACTTGATCCAACGGATCGCCGGGTAACTCGCGGAAACCGTGACATCAGGTTGAGTATCAAAGAGTTTAAATTGCTGCAGCTCCTCATGCGTCATGCCGGAAGAGAGGTCACCCGGCAGGAACTCATGCATGAAGTGTGGAGAGAACAGCCGGAAACGGACAGCAATCTGGTGGATGTGTATGTCAACTATCTCCGCAAGAAAATTGAATCCACGCGCGGGGAAAGGCTCATCTTCACCGTCCGCGGCGTTGGATACCGCCTGGGACGCTCAGCGCCGGTGGTTAAGGCATTCTCTGAAGTGTCGCCGGCTGGACCGGAATCGCGCAGTGGCAAGGGCATCCCTGCAAGCGCACCCACTTTCTCCGGCCCTGCAGAGCCGGCTATTTACCAGCAGACACCCTGGCGGGCGCTGGTAAATTCGCTCACCCATGACCTGGCGCAGCCGCTCACCAGCGTGCGTTGCTTCCTGGAAGTGGCCGTCATGAAGGAGGGGAACCTTTCCGCATCGCCCACGGACCTCAAGAACATCGAGCAGCAGGCTGACCGGGCCATCGGTCTGACCAGGGCCATTTCTTCATTGGTGCGCGAAGTTTCCGTGCCCACCGGGCCATGGAACTTGCTGGATACGTTGCTGGAAGATGTTTTTGAAGATTTCATTGTGTTGCTGAACTCCGGCTTGCTTTCGGTAGAGCGCCATTGGGACCCCGTCATCCAGGTAACCAGCAGCCCTGTGTTGCGGCAGCTCTTGGTGCTTCTGTTGGGTAAGATTGCCGGTAAAAATACCCGGCCTATCGCGCTGGTGGTGTCAGCGGACTTGAGAGGAAGCCGCTGCCATCTGGAATTGCGCTGGAAAGCAGTTGACGGCGGCGCGGCGCAGGATGCCCAGTCTACCCTGGGCAGCGATCTCATGTACATCCAGGAGATGCTCTATTCGATTGGCGGCGAAGCAGGTTTCGATGGCGCCACCGGAATTTGCTTGAAGCTTCCGGCGTCCCCGCACACAGGTGGCGCGCAAGCCCAAAAGGAAACCGTGCAGTAATCGGTACATCGGGTCATCGGGTTATCGAAAGAAAAACCCGATGACCTGGTGGCCTCTTTGCATGAGCGAAAATCCGGCCTTTGATTTTCAATTACACAATTTCTTCACTCTCCTATTACGTAAACAAGAACGCGCTTGGAGCGCTGCCCATCGAACTCGGCATAGAACACCCGTTGCCACGTGCCTAGCACCAATTTGCCCTGGGTGATGGGCAAGACGACCTGATGGTGCACGAGAATCGCTTTGAGATGTGAATCGCCATTGTCTTCGCCCGTCTGGTGATGCTGGTATTCGCGGCGGAACGGCGCCAGCTTTTCCAGCCATTGATCAATGTCCTCGATCAGGCCTTCTTCATTGTCGTTTACATAGACGCCTGCGGTGATGTGCATGGCTGAGACCAGCACCATCCCATCCTTGGTCCCCGCATTGCGCACAATGTTCTCCACCTGCGGCGTGATGTGAATGTACTCGCGGTGCTTCTTGGTATTGAAAGTCAGGTATTCCGTATGGAATTTCATCCAGCTAGCTTGCCATAAGCCTGCCACAGATGACATAAGCCTGAAGCGTTGGCATCAAAATGAGTATCATGGCAACAAGGCTACACACCACGGCTGGACCCCTCGTGCCCAAAGTTCTGAATCTATCCAGGCTGCGTGAAGCCGCTGCCGCATGCAAAGGCCTGTTCTTGCCTCAGTTTAGTTCGGTTCTTTAGTTCTTTCCTGCTCTTGTCAGATTTGGTCTTGCCAGGCACTACATTTCGGAAAGCGGGTCCCAACGAGTCAGGTTGGACCTGTTCTTTTCTCCTTTATGTTTTGTTGTGAAAGTTTTGTGGCAATGGCGCTGTAAAGGCGCGTCAGAAAAAAATTTGGTAGTGGGCTACTTTGGCTTTATGGTGACCATGCAGCTTCTCCTTGTCATTCTGAGAGGCTGTGACTTTTTGGTTTTTCGCGAAAAGCCATGCTGAAAACAAAGCACTTGCAGGGCAAAAATTCGCGATTTTTTAAAAAAGTCACAGCCTCTGAGCCGAAGCGTAGCGCAGGGGAAGAATCCCACAACCGCATCCAGGAATCACGCAGCATTCGACGTATCCATCTCACTCCCTGAAAGTGCATGCGGTTTGACTTTTTGCCACAAAATATCTTTGTTTGCGGTCAAAGTAGCCCACTACTAAAAATTTGGGTAATAATATACTTGACAAAATAGACGGTTCCCGGTAAGATTTGAGCATGGAACCGACCACACTTCAAGAAGCAATCGTTTACTTCTCCAAACCTGAGAACTGCCGGGAATATCTTGTAGCCCGGCGCTGGCCGAACGGTGTCACCTGTCCGCGTTGCGGCTCTCAGAACGTGCTCTTCTTGGAGAAATACAACCGCTGGCACTGCCGGGAAAAGCACGATGCCCCACAGTTCACACTCAAGACCGGAACCATATTCGAGGATTCGCCAATCGGCTTGGACAAATGGTTAACGGCCATGTGGCAGATCGTGAACTGCAAGAACGGAATCTCCTCTTACGAAGTCCACCGCGCTATCGGTATCACTCAGAAATCCGCATGGTTCATGGACCATCGCATCCGGCTTGCGCTGGGAGAAGGTGACACCGGCAAGATGTCCGGCCATTGCGAAGTCGATGAAACGTTCATCGGCGGGAAAGCTCGGAACATGCACATGGACGTTAAGAAACGCAGAATCACTGGTTCAGGTCCGGTTGATAAAACTCCCGTCATGGGCATTCTTGAACGCGGAGACGATTGCAAACCGAAAGACCGCAAGAAGCATTCCAAGGTTGTAACAATCGTTGTCCCGAATCGCCGCAAGAAGACTTTGCAGAACGAAGTCAAAGCAAATGTTCAAGCTGGCGCTGCGCTCTATTCCGATGCGCTGCTCTCTTACGACGGCCTTGAATCCGAATACGCGCACAAGGTTGTTGATCACGCTGTTGAGTACGTGCGCGGCAAAGTGCATACCAACGGCCTTGAGAATTTCTGGAGCCTGACAAAGCGCAGCATCAACGGAACGTATGTGAGCGTGGAACCGTTTCACCTGTTCCGTTACTTGGATGAGCAATCATTTCGATTCAACAACCGTGGCACTCAGAAAGTTCCGGTGACCGATTCGCAACGGTTTGATATGGCTGTACGGCAGATCGTTGGCAAGAGGCTTACTTACAAAGAACTCACTGGCAAGACTCAGGAAAGTGCGAATCAACCGTTCTAAAGTAAATATTCAAGGTCGTTTGAAACGTGGAAGGCGGGCTAAAACATAGCCCGCTTTTGCCTTTTACTGGGAGGGGGTCTTGGGTGCTATACCTTCAAGGTGGCTTAAGGGTTTCTCTATTACACAGAAAACTGTACCCTCTAGTTTTGTTTGCTGAATATTGTGTGTTGAGGTCCCGTGAACCACCGTTACCCGATGTATCTTTCTGAACTGTGCTACAACTCGCTCCCCACGAATAGCCGATCCAGCGGTGACTCCTATACTGGTTGCCGTTGCTTTCAGTTTCTTTTGTTCCATTTTATGCCCTCTTTTCGCCAACCAGACCTTCTTGTTCTAGTTCCGTGGTAATGTCTAGAACTTGCTCAAGGTCGAGATGTAGGCGCTCAGCAATATCGCTGTAGAAGAGTGGCTCTCTGCTTGAGCGGAAGAGTTCTAGAATTTCCTGTCGCGCTTCTTCGCGGGTCAAAGTTCTAAGAACGATGGTCGCCTCCCGGACCCCAACAATATGTTCAACCAATTTTTTCATCTCAGACATCAAACCCCTATTGAAATCCTGCATAGACTGAATTTCTTGCCGATGCTGGAGCATAAAGGTATCCATCTTTTGGGACATCTCTGCAACGACTTTGACCGCTTCACGGATGTCATCGAATCCCTTAACCACGTCTGTCAGCGCGTGGCCTTTGAATCCAAGAACTGGTTCCAACTCCAGACCAGTGAACGTAGTGCGCCCTTGGTATTCTCCCTCATAGCCTCGACTTGCAGGAACGGACAGATGGTCAATCTCAAGTGTCAGAAAATCATCTCCGTAATTGAGTGTGAGCGGACCAGGAGTCATATTCAACAACGTAACCGATAGCGGTCCCTCGAATCCTGGATCAACTTGGATTCCGACAGCGGCATTAAGACCACGGCGCGCCAACTTTGATTTCAAACCAAAATGCCCGCAGTATTCACGAGAGAACTTAAGATGTTCATGTGTATAGATTACAGCGGGCGCGTAAGGTGGGATGAGCAACAACCCAGTTTTTTCAAGATCAATTCTCGGATCGCCATTCGTTGCGACCGTAGCGGCATTCTTTCCAACCTTAAGATCATAACTGGCTGGCTGGAGCATCTTGGGGTCATATGGGGTAATTGAAATCGAACCATTATCCAGTGCTTCCTTGATCTGCACATCGCACATTAGCATGATAAGATGTTACCTCCTAGCGTGGCGCGTTGCACTTTACCATCGTACCATTGCACTGTCAATTGTGCATTGCCAGAATCAACCTTACCGGATAATCTAAACACTCTTCATCAACTCCGAAATCGTAATCCCGAATCCGTCCGCGATTGTTTCCAGCATGGCCAGCCCAACTTTCTTTTTGCCGTTCTCCAAGTCTGAGACGTGGCCACGGTCAATGCCGAATTTGTGGGAGAGATCGCCTTGAGACATCCCGGCTTTCTCTCTCAGATGCCGCAGCCTCTTGCCGAATCGCTCTGCTACATTTCCGCTTGACACTCATTGATTGTCTCTTGTAGGCTCTGGCCTACCTATCGGCTGTGGCCTATGGGTAATCTCAAGAGACAACACACCGAGCGAGCAGCGCCCATGTTCTCGCATGGACGCAGCCCTAACCAAAGCACCTGCATAGGAGGCACGATGGCTGAGCAAGAGACTAACGAAACTCCCGAACAAGAAACAAGCGTCAACTTTGAAGAAGCCAAAGGCAAGATCATTGAAAGCATTAAAGTGAATGCCGAATCTGGGCATTACAACATCGACATCAACTTTACGGACAGCACGGCTCTGATTCTCGACGTTGAGCCGTTCGTTACCGTGTTCCCTCGCTTGGCAGACTTTAAAACAGGGGACCTTGAGCCACTCAAAGAGTGGAAGCCGATCACTAGCATTCCGCTCAGAGACTAGAATTTCCAGTCGGAACAATTGGCCCACTCGTTTTTTGGGTGGGCATTTTCACAGCCGGGTATAAAATTGAATGAAGGGAGAGCCATGAAACCATTACCTCCTCCGAACGTGCCAGGGAAGACTGAGTTTGAGAGATTCGATAATGCGGTCAGGCAGGTACTCACAGTCTCAAAGGCTGATCTGCTCAAGCTGGAAGAAAAGGAAAGACGCAAAAAGGAACGCAAAACGAAAGACAAGCGAAGTCATGTCAAGGACTGAAACAATTACATGTCCTGACTGCGGTAGGATGTGGCGGCTCACTCGCCACAAACTTATTTCTAGGGATTCTGATTCTGTGGTTTGTCGTTGCGAGACAGGGCCGTCCCAACGTTAATTGAATAGAATCAGTTGCTTGTCGGATTTTGGCTGCTCCGGCCAGCCACCGAAACGTGCAAGTAGTGTATCCAATGGGGTTTTCTCGAACTGGTTCACGCTCAGGATTTGTAGAATCTC
>DATDGL010000237.1:0-5090 GCA_036522115.1 Candidatus Angelobacter sp. | reverse complement strand
CAAAATCCTCGGCCTTCAGATCCCGCACCGGATCGCCCTTATGGTCCGTTACGATGACGTCCACAAGAATCAGACGGCTGGTGTATTTAAGCACCGTGGCTGATTTGTAGACCGCCGGATTGTCAGTATTGTCCTGCTGCGGCAGCGTATAAGGCGCCTGCTGGCTATAACCAGGATGAATGCAGATCAGCAAACACAAGCAGATCGGGAGTAGACGGCGCTTTCTTTCGCCCATAAGTGAATTGCTCCTTAATGAATCGATCTGGAATCGAGGCTGACGAATTGAGCAATGGTAGCAGTTTGCCAGTCGCTGATCCACGGCAGCATGCCCGGCTGCTCCATCAACTGCCCGCTCACTCCGAATCGAAAACACTTTCGTCCGACCACCCCGCGTTGACATGACTTCATCCTCACCGTTAAGCTTCGGCAGAGGCCGCAGTGCTCATGAAAACCCTGATTTTGTTCGTTATCTTAGCTTTATTTTTGTCGCCGTTCGCGCTTGCCTGGGACGACGATCACCATCCTCTTGATCCCAAGGAGAAGCTGGGCACGGTTTTTTTCCTGGTTTCCTGCGCCCCCACGGTGCAGAAGCCTTTCGAGCGCGGCGTTGCCCTTTTGCATTCTTTTGCCTATGAAGAGGCGGGACAGCAGTTCCAGGAAATCCAGCGGCAGGATCCGCAATGCGCCATTGCCTACTGGGGAGAGGCCATGAGCCTGTACCACCAGCTTTGGAGCCGGCCCACGCCGGCGGACCTCAAGCGCGGACAGGAGTTGCTGGAGAAAGCCCAAACCATCAAGGCAAAGACGCAGCGTGAGCGTGACTACATTGGCGCTCTTGCGGCCTTTTACCGCAATTCAGGCAAGGCAGGCCACGAGCAGCGCGCAATCGCCTACGCCGCGGCCATGAAGCGCGTGTATGAGAGCTATCCCAGGGACGAGGAGGCAGCGGTCTTTTATGCTCTCTCGCTCCTCGCCTCAGGAGAAGACGCGAGTGAGATCGCGAACGCGAAGCAGGCCATTGCCATCCTCAACAAATTATTTGATAAAGAACCGGACCATCCTGGCGTGGCCCATTACCTGATTCATGCTTGTGACAATCCCAACTTCGCGGAGCAGGGACTGGCGGCCGCGCGCAAGTATGCCGGCATCGCGCCTTCCTCGGCGCACGCCGTACACATGCCTTCGCACATCTTCGCCCGTCTGGGGCTGTGGCAGGACGACATTCAGTCGAACCTGGCGGCCATCGAAGCGGCGCGGAAGCAATCGCCGAATTTTCACCACATGATGCATCACCGCCTCCACTCCATGGACTTTCTCGAGTATGCCTATTTGCAGATCGGGGACGACACCAAAGCCAGGGCCATTGTCGATGACCTGGCCACCATCAAGGCCGATGACGTGGAGTCGGAATTTCGTTCGTACTTCAATGACAAGCGCACGCTTTTCCCTATCCACTTCGCGCTGGAGACACGGCAATGGAAGGAAGCAATCGAGTTCCAACCGCCGGCCGGCATCGAGCCGTACGCCAGTGCGAATGCCTACTGGGGACAAGCGGTGGCCGCCGGCCATCTGCATGACACGGCTGCCGCCCACAAAGCCGTTGACCAATTCGATGCCATGGTCGAAGCCACCAAAAAGGGTGATAAGCCTTACATCGCCGAGAGTATGACCACAGATCGAGACGAGGCCCATGCCTGGCTCGCCTTTGCTCAAGGAAACAATGATGAAGCCCTGCATCTACTGCGCTCAGTGGCGCAGAAGCAGGACACTCTGGGCAAAGGAGAAGTCGAAATCCCTGCGCGCGAGATGCTGGCCGACATGTTGCTGGAACTCGGACGCACCCAGGAGGCCTTGACCGAGTATGAAAAATCCCTGCACACCGATCCCAACCGCTTCAACGGGCTTTACGGCGCAGCGCGGGCCGCGGAGTTGACGCAACAGCCACAAAAGGCTGGCGCCTATTACGCCCAATTGCTTAAGAATTGCGACAATGGCCTGCACTCTGATCGTCCGGAACTGGCCCGAGCCAAGGCACAAGCAGCAGTTGGAAACTAGCCAATAAGGAGCCATGAAAGGAGCCATGAATGGATCTGCAGAGTGAGCCGGTTCTTGACCCGCAATCGCAGGCGTTCCTTAAATTCGTCAAGGATTCCGGGCGGCCGGAGATGCATACGCTCTCTGTGGACGAGGCCCGCGCGCTGTTCGCGCGGGGCCAGGCGATTGTTCCAGTGGTCAAGTTGCCGGCCGACATTGAGAACCGCACCATTCCCGTTGGGCCCGGCGGAAGTCTTCGCATTTATGTTGTTCGTCCTGCGGGCAATAAAGCCACTCTCCCGGTAGTGATGTACTTTCACGGAGGCGGATGGGTGCTGGGTGATTTTGAAACCCACGAACGGGTCGTACGCGATATTGTGAACGGCGCCGATGTGGCCGTGGTGTTTCCGGAATACACGCGTGCCCCGGAAGCCCACTATCCCGTAGCCAATGAAGAATCCTACGCCGCTACAAAATGGGTGGCAGAGCATGGCGGCGAGATCGGCGTTGATTCTTCCCGGATCGCGGTGGCCGGGGAGAGTGCAGGCGGTAACATGGCAACCGTGGTGTGCATGATGGGCAAGCAGCGCGGCGGCCCAAAAATCCTGGCGCAGGCGCTCTTTTATCCTTCGGCCGGCGGCACCCCTGACTTCCGTTCACGTAAGCAGTTTGCTGAAGGCTACTATCTCACGGCTGAAACCGGTAAGTGGTTCTGGCGGCACTACAGCGGTAATGCCCCCATTCACACCGAGCCAACGGCGTGTCCGCTGGAAGCCAGCCTGGACCAGCTCAAGGGTTTGCCGTCGGCATTAGTCATTACCGCTGAATGCGATATTCTGCGCGATGAAGGCGAAGCCTACGCCCGCAAGTTGCTGCAGGCAGGAGTTCCCGTGACCTGCACGCGATATCTCGGCACTCTTCACGGGTTTAACGTAGCCAACGCACTCAGTGGGTCGAGCGCGTCTCGCGCCTCGCTGGAGCAAACCTGCTCCATGCTGCGCGAAGTGTTTGCCGGGCAGGCAGTCAAGCAGACGGCTTAAATTTCGGGTCCGGCAAATCAGCCCTGGCCTCTCAGGGTTTTGCTTTTGATTTCTAAATTACGAGGGAAAACAAAATTAAAACCGTACAGATGGTGCTCAGCACCGTCTCCGCGCCGAAGGCGCGAACTCTTTGCCGGCAACCCAAAAAATTCAGCCATGGCGACCGGAATCCGCGCGCAGCGGACCAGCTATTCCACCGAGACGTGCGTCCCTTTCTGCTGTTTATGGGAGAGATGGGCAATGCGATCATCAATCAGGCTCCGCAGGCCCTTCAGGAACTCAACCCGCGAGTTGCGGAAGTGATCACGCGTGGCTTCTGTCCAGCAGCGCTCGAGGATGGGCAGGGCCGTGGCGCAAAAAAAGCAGCCGTGCTGGTGATGGCTCTCAGTAGGGTTGGCAGTGCCGGTCTTTTCTTCCATGTTAGCTCTCCTTCATTTCCACGGTCAGGACTCTATTATCCAACTTTGCCTTCCCCGGGAAAAGTCCCGCAATCGAGGTCGGCAATCCGATGTGGCGGCGCAGGGTCCCAATCTCCACCACCAGTTCATCGCCCTTCTTGAACAACCCCACCTCGCTCTTGGTGGCGAATGGCAGGAGCAGGCGGATTTCATAATGGCCGTCTCGTTTGGCGAAGGTATACGGAGCCTCAGTTCGCGTGATTGCCGCCGGGTCTTCCTTGTCGCTGTAAAGGACCTGGCTGAGCTCCTTCAATCGCTCGTGTCCCACCACCTCATGCGTGAATAGCGGCACCTGTTTCACCGGGACGGGGGCAAAGTAGCTCTCAATTTCTTCCAGCACATGGGTCTGTGAGGCGCGCCACTCCTGAAAGAACTTATCTGTAATCTGCTCCGGCAGCACCCGGTTCGCAATAATGTGGTCTACGGTAAGTCCGTGCAGCGAGAAATACACAAACGCGCGCTGAGTCTCGCGCAGCACCATCTTTTCCGGGTTGGTGACCAGGCGGATACTGGTCGTCCTGGGGTCCTCCAACAGCTCGTTGACGCCATCCAGCCGGCTGAACAGGTCCTTGATGCTGGCGAAATATTGGTCATTGGGCAGCTCAACCGGCGAGACCCGGTTTGCAATAGGACGAATCGCCTTCAGCAGCCCGCGGTGGAACGAAAAGATGTGCTTCATGTACCACTCCAGCGTGGTGGGCATGCTGACGAAGCGCATCGACTCCGCCGTAGGCGCGCAATCCAGCACAATCACATCGTAAGTTTGCTCGCGATTGAACTGGTTTACGTACATCATAGCCGTCAGTTCTTCCATTCCGGGAAGGATGGCCAGTTCTTCCGATTCCACTTCGCTGATTCCGGTAGTGCGCAGCACGGAACTGATGTAGGAAGAAATCTCCCGCCACCAGCGCTTGATCTCCCTCTGGATATTCACTTCCAGAATGGAAAGATGATCGTCCATCTTGACTGGATCGCCGGTGTTGCCGTGAAAGAGATTGCTTTCCAGGTCAAACGAGTCGGCCAAACTGTGTGCAGGATCAACGCTCATGACCATGGTTCGATGGCCAAGCCGCGAAAGCTGCAATCCGGTAGCTGCCGCAAGGCTGGTCTTCCCCACCCCTCCCTTGCCGCTGAACAAAAGAATGCGCATGAGGATAGTTTAGCAGTGGCCAGGCGACAAGGTCGGGCACTTGCGTGACAAGCGGCAAATTAAGACGTGGAGCGCAGCCGCCCCCGGCTGCGAAGACCAGCGCGCCTGCGCGCTGCGGGGTGGTTTGCATTGGATTGCTCGACCAAGTTGTTTCCTTCACCCCAAACCTCCACCCCCTGTCATCCTGAGTCGCGACGAAGGATCCCAAAGACGCGAAGCCCTTGAGCGACTGGAAAACTAAAGGCAAATATTGGCGGGCTGTTGCAGGAGGGGATTCAGGCAGCGCTGAAAAAGTTGCGAAAAGAAAAACCGGATCGACCGTTCCTAGCTGAATCTGAACCCTCCAGCGGCCCTTCTTGTCCTTCTTCTGCGGTGCCGCGCGACGTCCAGGAGTTCAACAGTTCTTCT
>DATDGL010000236.1:0-40059 GCA_036522115.1 Candidatus Angelobacter sp. | reverse complement strand
CAGCTCGAACAGTTGCGCCTGGTCAGGAGGCGCCGCCTCAGCCAGAGGTCCGATGACCTTGCCCAAATCCTGATAGATGATGCCAGATGCGCCGTTCGCCTGCTCGCGAGGCAGCAACTGCTGGAATTCCCTGCTTTTGGCCAGAGAATTTCCACTCCGCCGAATTTCAATGGCGCCTTTTACCGTGGCGTGGCTTCCGCCTACTACGAGAAAGCCATCAGCAAAGGCGCACTCCACGTTCATCGGTTTTTGCGCACCCGGGAAGCGGACGCTGTAATAGTTCACTCCGCCGTCACTTTCCTGGTCTATCTTGATCCCCTCCGGCAGCTTTGCCCCGGCCATAGCAATCAACTGCTTCAGAGTATGTTCCAGTCCATTGGAGTCCACAAGTTGCGCAACCACCTTCCATGCCGGCACGGGCATAATCGGACCATCCAAAGCAACAATGATTTGTCCGGACAGCTTGCTGAACAGGTCTTCTTTCAAACTTATCTTGAGCTCAGACTCTACTTGTGCAAGACCTGCATCAGCCATGGGATTGGAAGACTCAGCTATGCTCTTGATGTCGTCAAATACCTGGCCAAAGTTCTTGAGGTTGAGGGCGACTACGTAACCCGCGTCAGGAGATATAAAGTCCAGGCCGGTGAGAGGGGCGGGCCCTGCCAGCCAACCGGCAATTCCCTTGCGGGGTCCGGCAAAACTCAATTCCGCGCTGCTGGTGGCTATGCCGCCCACATACTGTCCTTCACCCACCAGGTACTTCACATCAGCAAAGCCGGTTTGGTTCAACACGGCTTCATCCCTGTCTTTGCCGCGCGGCCGCAGGCTGAGAAGCTGATGCAAGTCCGCCGCAAATACCACAGCGGCGCCATTCTGATACTCTTGCGCGATTTTTTCGCCAAAGGGACTGCTGGTGAACTTGACGCCGCCGCGGTTGAGTTGGGCATTCAAACTGCGCAGAGATGCGAGTTCGGATGAGGCCACCACGAAGTCAGGGCGTACCAGTATCATGAACGGCTTGTAACGGGGTTGCGTCTTCACCATGGCAAGCTGTTCTGGGGTATAGACCAGCACCGGCGACCTGGTTTTGTTTGCGTACTGGCCGACCAGTTGCTGGATAAAAGCTTTCAACCCCGGCTTGCGCGCCTCCGCAATGATCAGCACTGATCCATTCCTGGCGTTCACCGTTCCTGAAACTACGATTTCGTCACCGAGAAACTGCGATAATTGATAGGCCTTCTCGATGACCTCATCCGCGACGAACCCGGCCATGCCAACTTTGCCCTGCCAGAAACGATTCAAGACCGGGCTTTCCTGCAATTCCTGGTGGAAGATCTGGCTGGCCTGATGCAGAGCCTCGCCGTAGTTCGGAAGGCCAACGAAAAACGAACTCGATGAAGGCAACAATGGCAGCAATCGGCTCTGAGTGCGCGGCGCCGGAAACTGGACGCCCTGTTCCAGTTTCTTCTGCAAGCGGACAAGTTCGTCCATTAACTGCTGCGAGTCATCGGCGCTCTGCGGCGCGGAAGAAGGCGCCGGATGCTTGCGAGCGGCGGGCGAGCCGGGACCGCCACGGCCGGTGGCATGGAGGGCCGGGCTGTTTTGAATCCCAAAGGCCGAGAGAGTCGCAAGGACCAGTCCAACCAGGGTGAGGCGGCGGAGGCTCTGCCGCCGGGCGCTTGCCGTTTTTGGATACTGTTCTCCTTGCGATTGGCTTGTTTGCTGAATAAAACCGTGTGCATGGCGCATTTAAAAGTCTGCCCTCTTCTTGATTCTGAAATTGTGCCGGAAACTTTAAGATAACCTTTTTTTCATCAACTTACGAGGAGAAATACGCCTTATGGGTGACGAAAGTTCCAATCCCGCCTGAAAAACAAGCCCCCAACCTGCAATATCGGCACTATGGTTTAGAATTTTTCCTGTCCATGCAAATCGACCTCCCGAGGCAGTTCAACGTCGCCACGCATTTCCTCGACCGCCATGTGGGAGAAGGACGTGCCGAGAAAGTGGCAATCGAATGCGGTGCAGAGCGGATCACCTACCGGCAATTGCTGGAGCGCGTCAACCAGACCGGCAATGCCTTGAAGAAGCTGGGAGTTCGTCCGGAAGAGCGCATCGCGTTGCTGTTGCTCGATACACCGGATTTTGCCTGTTGCTTCTTTGGCGCCATCAAGACAGGGGCGGTTGCCATTCCTTTGAATACCATGCTCAAGCCCGCAGAATATGAGTACACACTGAATGACTCCCGGGCACGAGTCCTGATTGTGGGCGAGTCCCTGTATCCGCAGATTCAGGCCATCAGCAAAGAGAATTTGCGCTACCTGGAGACCGTTATTGTTGCCGGCCAGCCGGGGAACGGCTTGCACTGTTTACAGCATCTGAGGGACGAGAGCTCTCACGAATTGCAGGCTGAACCGACGTGCAAAGACGATCCTGCCTTCTGGCTCTATTCTTCCGGGAGCACAGGGTTTCCCAAAGGCTGCATCCACCTTCACCACGATATGGTGGTTTGCTCTGAGCTGTACGCCAAGGCAACTCTGGGCATCACCGAAAACGATCGTTTCTTCAGCGTGGCCAAGTTATTTTTCGCTTACGGGCTGGGCAACGGACTCTATTTTTCGCTCTCGGTTGGCGCTACCAGCATTCTCTTTCCGGGATCGCCTTCCCCGCCCAACATTTACAGCGTGGTGGAAAAGTCCAAGCCGACATTGTTTTTTTCCGTCCCTTCGAATTATTCGTCGCTGCTCTCCTATCATCGCGAGGACAACCCGGATTTCGATCTCTCCAGCGTGCGTTATGCAGTTTCCGCCGGCGAGGCGCTGCCTGCCACCATGTTTCATCGCTTCAAACAACGTTTTGGCGTGGAAATCCTCGATGCAATCGGCTCTACCGAGGCGCTGCACATGTTCATCGCCAACCGTCCCGGCGCGATTCGGCCGGGCTCGAGCGGACAAATCCTTCCGGGCTATGAAGCGCGCATTGTAGATGAAAACGATCAGCCTGTGGCCGATGGTGAAGTCGGGAACCTTGTCATCAAAGGCGACGCGGTGTGCGCCGGTTATTGGAACCAGCACGAAAAAACCAAGGAGACGTTTCAAGGACACTGGCTGCGTACCGGCGACAAATACTATCGTGATCGCGATGGCTATTACTGGTATGTGGGCCGCGCCGACGATATGATGAAGGTAAAGGGCATGTGGGTAAGCCCGGTGGAGGTTGAGAGCACGCTGCTGGAGCACCCTTCCGTGGAGGAGGCAGCGGTGATCGGCCGGGACGACAAGAACCAACTCCTGAAACCAGCCGCGTATGTGGTCCTGAAGAACGGCGCACAAAGTTCCCCGGCATTAACGGAAGAATTGAGAACGCTGCTGGCCGCCAAGCTTGCCCCGCACAAGTGTCCTCAGGTCATTGAATTCATTCCGCAGCTTCCCAAAACCGCGACGGGAAAGATCCAGAGATACAAGCTGCGCGAACTGACAAGCCAATCTACCTGACACGCTCCGATACTAAGTTCCTTAACTTTTCAGGAAAGCATCAAGCATGTCACGAAAGACAGCCGCCGTCGGTTTCCAATCGCCCTGCATGGCTTTAACCCCGGCATGGGTATAGCCTGCATCCGGCCTCGGACGCAGTAATACGAAAGGTGGCAATCCATACCGCAAAGCGAGGCTGTTGGCCCAAAGCCTCGCAGTGCGACCACTCCCATTTGCAAACGGATGGATTCGCACCCACTCAGCATGTGCCCAGGCACACAGGTCAAGTATCGCTGCACGTTCGTCCGAGTCCGCCTCATGACCAACTGGCAACAGCGGATCTAATTCGGCCACGATGGATTGAAGCTTCTCTTCAAAGCGCGTTAATTCTTCCGCAACCCTTAGCGAGTCGACACCGTAATTCGCGCCAACTCGCACTTGAACATGTTCCAGGCCGGGTTCGCCACGAAATGCGCCCACAAAGCGGGGATTAGGGACACCAAGGCCCTTCATGAAAAGAGTTTGCCAGCGTCTTGCCTGTTCCCGGGTCGGTCTATCGCGTCGCTGCGCCGCCTCCACAAGTTCGTTCAGAACACGCGCAAGGTTCTCCCGCAGTTTGGGACTTTCTTCGTCCCAATTAGGCGCCAAGAATCTCTCGAACTTTGCTTTGAACAGATCCTAAAGGCTCGTTGCCCATCCGTCCTTCTACCGGCTCACCTTCAAGTGGATCTTGAAGGCTGGCTTCGGCTTCCACGAACGCGGCGATGGCATGCTGAAATTTGGGGTCCTTTTTCCGATAGGCCCGAAGTCTCGCCAAATTGATATCTAAGCTGCGTTCTTTTTGGCCCCGTCGTTGGAGATAACTTTTGATGGCCTCGTTTATCAGCTGATTGATAGGACGCCCTTCGATCTTGCTGAGGCTTTCCAACGCCGAACGCTCTTTAGAATCGATTCTTAAAGTGAAAGGATTTCGAGCCATAAACCAAGCTTATGGTTTGATGTGGGCGATGTCAATATGCAGTTTTGATGTCACCTTAAGTGTCACCTATCTTTTGCGCAGGGTGCGCATCAACAATCCCGCAGCAACCAGCAGCACAAAACACAGCGCCACCTGGCCCGCCATGACCAGATTGCCGCTCCATCGCGCCAAGCGCGTCTGTGAACGCAAAAGCCGGAGATTTACGCAACCGGCGGAATGCATAACGAAGATCGAGCACAGCAGAGTGCACACAGTCCTCCCGCGAAAAGCTATATGTTATACATGGGCCCTCAGGATTGGTTAGCTTTTGACCGAAGCCGGTGAAAACCGGTGGCTGGGAAGACTTGTCAGCCGTACATTACCAGTAACCGCTGGATGCCCTCCGCAAACTCACCCTCAGGAGTAATCAGACTCACCACCAGATGTCCTTCCTGCTGGAAGTCGTAAAAATGGCCAGGATGCACATAGACATTCTTCTGTTCCAATAACTCGATTGCCAGATCTTCATCAGACTGCGTTGCAGGCACTCGCAACACAACGTACCATCCGCCCTCCACCTCCAGCCGGCTACAGTGTTGCTGGGCAGCTAACTGGCGATCCAGTTCTGCCAAGTTGAGGCGCACGCGCTCCATCACCTGCTGCTGGAAGCCGTGACGCATCTCCAGAAAGACCGGCGCGGCCAACTGCACGGGCGCATTCATAGAAAGATAGGTATCCGCAATCAACTCCAAGCGCGCCAGGGCCTCCTGCCTGAGTTTTTCCGGACCGCTCACCACCACCCAGGCCAGTTTCATCTGGGGCAATCCGGAGGTCTTGGACAAACCGCTCAGGGTGAATGTGAGCGCTTCCTGGTTGGCGCAAAAACTCAGCCGAGACTCCGGCATAAACGGAAAATCCAGAAAGACCTCATCGGCAATGATGGCCATTCCGTGGTTGGCGCAGAGCCGATTGATGGCGGCTACTTCTGCTGGTTTGGTGAAGTGCCCGGTAGGATTGTTAGGATGAACCACAATCATCCCTCGCGTGCGCTCCGTGACGGCCTGCTCCAGCGCATGCAAATCAATCTGCCAGCCATGGTCGTAAATCAAGGGATAACGTTTCAACCTGACGTCCTGGATTCCAGCCAGGAAATCAAACAGGGGATAACTGGGAGTGGGAACCAGGATCTCGTCCTCAGGATTGCAAATCAGGCGAAAGATGAATGAATAACCCTCACTGGTACTAGTGGTTAACACGATTCTCTCAGGCGGCACTTTCTTGTTTTTTTCGGCGTAATAGGAGCTTACCGCGCGGCGAGCGATCTCCAGCCCTTTGGGGTCCGGATGGTATTCGATGGTCCGCGGATTGCACAGGGCGCGCATGATCGCATGACTGGCGTACTGGAAACTGCATTCTGTGGGGTTGGAAGCACTCAAGTCCAGGAGTGCGCTTCCGCCGGCCCGATGCCGAGCCAGGGCTTCACTGAGGCGGTTGTGAGTCAGGTTCCAGTTTGTGCGATCGGCAAACATCTCTTGCGCTGTAGTTTATCCCGAACAAGGCGAGATGAAACAATTCTGGATTTCTAACCTGATTCGCAGCGCCGTTTTCCCGGCTGAGGCAGTCTGGCTGTACGCTTGCGGACCCCGGATTCAATAGTTTTTCCTAACCAGACGACAAAATGAAGCCCGGAGGAGTGATGGGAGGGAGTTTCCCGTCCAAAAAAAATGCCCTTGACGTCCGATATATCGTGCGATATATATCTTGCAACATATCTTACGAGGTATCGGCACCATGAGCAAAGAATGGTGGGCACACCTGGGCAAAGACTGGTGGCTGCGGGCCAGCATGGGCGCGCCCCTGGTTGACGTCTCCGAGCCGCTGAAAGGCCTGGGCCGTAAATTTTACGGGTTCCAATTCAACCGCGGGCGTTTCTTTGAGATTGGTGAATTTCGCATTGCCATTCTTTCCCTGCTATCGGAGGGCCCGAAGCACGGCTACCAGCTCATGAAAGAGATGAAGGAACGCTCTGGCGGAACCTATCGGGCCAGCCCCGGCAGCGTCTATCCCACGGCCCAGCAACTGGAAAACGAGGGGATGATCAGCTCAAAGATGGAAGAAGGCCGCCGCACCTATACCCTCACGGCTGCGGGGCGCAAAGAGTTGGAAAAAGATCCGGAGGCGGCCAAGCGGATCTGGGAACGGGCCGAGACCTGGGAAGAGTCAGGCAAGTTTTTTGAACCTGAGGTGCTTGATTTCCTGGCGCCGGTGACCGAGGTGCAGATGAAATCTCTGCGCGCGGCCAAATGGGCCTCCGGAAAGCCGGAGCGCGAGGCAAAGGTAAAGGCCATTTTGTGGCGGACGATTCAGGAGCTGGACAAACTCATCAAGAAGTAAGGAGAAGAAGCTTCTATGGAAGTGGGCATCCGGACCCAAGATTTGCGCAAGGTGTACAACACGCCTCCGCCTCTGGCCATGGCGAGTGCGGCCTTTGGCAGGAGCGGCGGCGGCAAGAAAAACAAAAAGAAAATTGAGATTATCGCCCTGGACGGCATCTCGCTGGAGGTACAACCGGGAGAGATCTTCGGCTTGCTGGGACCCAACGGCGCAGGCAAGTCAACGGCGGTAGGCATCCTGACAACGCGCATACGCCCTACCAGCGGCGAAGCCTGGATTGGCGAATACGAAGTCTGGCGCCAGCAAGTCGAGTGCAAGCGCCTGATCGGCGTGGTGCAACAACGACCGAATCTGGATTTTTCTCTTACGGCGCGGGAAATCCTGCTCTTCCACGCCGCTTATTTTGGAATAGCTCCGGAGGAGCGGCAACGCCGGTCCAAAGAGATGCTCGAGCGCTTTCAACTGACGGAGCGAGCGGATGAGCTGGTGCGCGGCTTCTCCGGCGGCATGATGCAACGTGTCTCTATCGCGCGGGCGATGATGCACGATCCCCAGGTGCTATTCCTGGACGAGCCCAGCACGGGGCTCGATCCGCAAACCCGGCTGCTGGTATGGGAGATCATTCGAGACTATCGCCGTCGCGGCAAAACCATCCTGATCACTACGCACAACATGGAAGAAGCTGACTTGCTGTGCCGGCGCATTGCCATTGTGGACAAAGGAAAGATCATCGCGTTGGGCACGCCGACCGAATTGAAGGGATCCATTCCCGGAGGCTTTCTGCTGCGGCTGCGATTTACACGCGCAGCCCCGGCCATCGCTTCGCGATTGCAGACGGTACCGGGCGTGAGCGAGGTGAAGATGCAAGGCGAGAGCGCGGACGTCTATGCCGATCGCGGCGGAGCCCTGATTGGTCCAATCATTGCCGCGGCTTCGGCCGAAGGCGCCGATCTCTGCGACGTCCACATCTCCGAACCCAGCCTGGAGAATTTGTTCCTTCATCACACGGGAAGAAGCCTGCGCCAATAATGGCGGGCACACTCTAGAAAGGATGCGCATGAACTGGAAGGCCTTCAGCGCTATGCTGGCGCGGGACGCGCACGTAGCGCGCCGCAACCTGATCACACTGCTGTTGCAAACCATGCTGCAGCCGCTGCTGTTTGTATTTATCTTTGGCCAAGTCATGACGCGAGGCGGGCTGCTGGGCGCCGGCTATAAAAGCATGCTGCTGCCGGGCATTATCGCCATCAGCATGCTGATGACGGGAATCCAGGCGGTCTCTATGCCCTTGATCGCCGAATTTCAGTTCACCAAGGAGATAGAAGACCGCCTGCTGGCTCCCATGGACATCAAGTGGGTGGCCATCGAGAAAATTATTGCCGGAATGATTCAGGCCCTGGTCTCGGGCGCTGTGGTGCTGCCAGCGGCGTGGCTGTTGCTGGGCCGGAATGTGGGCCTTGCATTCGATCATCCCGGAAGACTGGCAGCGGTGGTGCTTCTGGTGGCTCTGCTCTCCGCCGCCGGAGGCCTTACTTTGGGCTGCGCCGTAGGACAAACCCACATTGGGCTGCTGTTCAGCGTGATCTTGGGGCCGATGATCATGTTTGGCTGCGCCTATTACCCTTGGAACACACTCTCCGCCTTTCCCATCATGCAAAAAGCGGTGTTGATCAATCCGCTGGTCTACGCCAGCGAAGGCCTGCGCGGCACTCTTGCGCCGCAAGTGCCGCACATGTCGCTTGCAACTGTGATCGTGGTGTTGGTGGTTGCAGACGTGATTCTGGTGATGGCAGGGCTGAACCGTTTTCGAAACAAAGCGGTGAGTTGACCCGGCCCAGCCGGCGCCTGCCGCGTAGGATGATGCCATGTTGGCCATTGGGGTCGTCTATCTCGGACTGATCAGCACATTCGCCGGGGCCATCTCGGGCATTAAGCCGCTATCATTTCTGGGCATCCCTACGCGGCAACGCGCACTTCTTGTTGTGGCGATTGGGTTGGTGGTCACTGTTATTGGCTGTCTGCTGCCGGCAAAAGAAATTCGCATAGACCCGCTGCGCACCCAACTCGACCAATTTGTGCCTGTCTATCAGTTCAATGAATTCCACTCGATTCGCATCGCCGCAGACAAAGAACACGTTTATCGGGCAATCAAATCCGTTAAAGCCGATGAAATTTTCCTCTTCCGGACCCTGATCTGGATTCGCCGCTTCGGGCGTCCCGGCCCTGAGAGCATTTTGAATCCGGGCAAGGAGACGCCGCTGCTGGATGTTGCCACCCGGACATCATTCATCCTGCTCGCGGAGATTCCCAATCAGGAAATTGTGGTTGGGACACTCATAGGCGCTCCTCGCGGATGGAAGCCTAAAGGAACAACCCGGCCGACGCCGGAAGATTTCAAAGCTCTCCACGCTCCCGGATTTGTTCTGGCGGCAATGAACTTTCGTATTGAGGACGATGGGCCGGGCGCTTGTATTCTCACCACGGAAACACGGGTCTATGCTACTGATGGGTCTTCGCGCCGCCGCTTTGCTGCGTATTGGCGCATGATTTATCCGGGAAGCGCGTTCATACGCCGCATGTGGCTGCGGGCAATTCGACAGAGAGCGATAAGCTCAAGGTAGAAAGTTGTCCTTTCACCGTTTGGGAATTACCGGCAAAGTGATATTCGAAGGATGTTCAGGGTCGTGGTAGATAGTATTGGTGGCCACAGCGGTCTTGGTGTTCTGGTTGAGCGGTTCTCCGGTATTGGGATTCACATCGAAGCGCGGGAAATTGCTGCTGGAGATGTCCACGCGGATGCGGTGGCCCTTAGCAAACAGAATGGATGTGGGATACAGTTCGATACGGAACTTGTAGATCTGTCCTGGCTTCATCAGGGTAGCTTTCTCCAGTGAATCGCGGTATCGCGCGCGGACGATGCTATCGCCGATATTGAGTTCTTCTCCTTCAGGAAAATCGTTGCTGGGTGGATAGACATCAATCAGCTTGGCGGTGAAATCGGTATCCAGGGCGGTGGAAGAAGCCCACAGTGTGACTACCAACGGCCCAGTCACTTCCATGTCCTCAGCGAGCGGTGAGGCCTGAAAAACGAGGACATCCTGGCGGGTCGAGAGGCGGCGGTGATCGGTGCAGCCCAGCACATCCGAACGGCAATGCTGATCGAACGCTCCGGCCTGCATCGCTCCCATTTGCGAAGAGACATTGCCGCCGATAGAAGGCACAGGGTGCTTCGGATCAAATTGGAATTGCGATGGCGCTCCGCCTTTAGGCTTGTCCGGCCCGAGGGTATGGTCTGCGTGCAGGTAGTAAGGAGTAGCGACTGCGCGCTTCAAAGGCCATTCCTGCTCGGTGCGCCAGTGGCCACCAACATAGATCCGGCCCTGCGGCGTTTTGTGCGCGTCGCCGCCGCCCATCACAAAGATGCGCACGGGGCCTTCCTGGTCAGCGCCGTTTTGAATGCCTTTCAACCAGCGATCCATCCATTGCAGTTCGAGTTGCGCGATATCGACTTTGGCATCCGGTCCGAACTCAGCTTCTCCAGCGGAGGTTGAGCCCAGGCCGCTGTGAGTCCACGGTCCCATAGTCAGCCGCTGAAGACTCTTCTTGGTCCGCGCCAGGCGGGCATAGTTTGCGTTCGCGGTGTTGATGGCCCAGGAGTCGTACCAGCCGCTCACGTGGTGCATGGGAATGTCTTTGTGCTCGCTGAGATGGTTGAGCACGTCCACGCCGATATCCTTCCAATAGGAGTCATAGTCGCCATGGGACATGATCTCCTCTAAAGTTGAATCGTAGTCTGGAGCCAGACGGAGCGGCGTGGTTCCGGCATGGAAAGGCAACTGCATCATGTACTGCTTGTAATTGCGGGCATTCTCCGCGAGCGTGTGCTGGGTCGCCTCATCTCCCGGATAAAAAGCAGGGTAGTCAAAACCCTCGATAGGATTTCCCAGGCTGAACAACCAGGTGAAGAAACGCAATTCAAAGGCGCCGTTGTGCCGAAGTCCGTATCGGCCCAGGTTGGTGGCCGCCACCAACGGCACCAGGGCCTTCAGGGCGGGTGGATGCATCAGCGCCGCGGCGTGCTGCGTGCCGCCATCGTAGGAGCCTCCCAACATGCCAATGCTGCCATCGCTCCAGGGTTGAGAGGCGATCCAGGCAGCGGTGTCGAAACCGTCTGGCGGATCGTCGCGAAACAGACGCCAATGTCCTTCTGAGCCATAGCGTCCGCGGATGCTTTGAACCACAAGAACATATCCGCGAGGCACAAAGAACGCCGCATTCCCCTCCTGCTCATACGATCGCGTATACGGTGTGCGTATCAAGAGCGAGGGAAAGCGTCCGGGGTCAGGTGCGCCATTCTGGGCGGGACGATAGACGTCTGTAGCCAGCTTGACGCCGTCACGCATAGGGACCATGACGGTTTTGTCAGACTGGACTTCGTATTGCGGCTTCGCTTGTCCAGCGGCAAGGGCAGCCACACAGAGAACGGCCAGGGATAGCTTGTGGCGGAGAATAGATGGCATCCGCATCGGCAAAAAATTAACAGGCCGTGCGTAATATGACAAGCGAGAGAGTCTACCTCCAATCTACCTCCTCTTATTCGTGGCGCAGCACTGTGATCGGGTCTACGCGCACTGCGCGGCGCAGAGGAATAAAGTTGGCAAACAGGATGGCCATGCAAAGCACCGCCACTGAGGCTGCATACGCCAGTGGGTCGTTGGCGGTGACTTTGGGCAAAAACCCGCTCAGGGTACGTGAAACCGACCACGCGGCCAGATCAACCGCTAAGAGAGAGTTCTGGGTTTCTAACCAGTTATTTTGACGCTGGGCGTTTGCGGGCCTTGATTTCCACGTCGATATCACCATTGCGAGTGTTGGTGAAACGCAGCATAACTCTGCCCTGCTCATCGAGTGAAATGACGGCGGGGATATTGAGTGACGTGAGCATCCAGCCTGGGGGAAGGGTCACGTAATTGAGCGGGCGACCCAGCGTCCGTTTCCATACCAGCTCATCGTTCTTCACGGTGTAGCCGACCGGGTCAGTGTAGGTCTCTTCCACGCGAATACGAGTGGACTGGCCTTCACCTATGGCGTGTTCCATGTCGCCCTGGACGACGACTGAATCAGGATCTGTTGGCTCAGGGTAATACCCGAGCGCATTCACTTCTTTTCCGGTCACGGTGTAAGTCTTGAGCCGCTTGCCGGCATCGAGATCGGTCATGGTGGCGTCCGGAGAAACCTCGCTGCCTTTGCGGACGAAGCTGTGTACGTATTTCTGTCCGACTCTGGAGATGGTGAGGTCATGCGAGATGTGGAACTGATGGGTTGACGGATCAAGCAGCCAGTACCGGATCTCGCGGTCCTGCTCGGCGCGATGAAATTGAGCAAGCAAGACGGAAGGAATGCAGAGCAACAGTAAGAGCTTCCATTTCATGGCAGCCTCCGGGCAACAATTTTGACGGGCAGTTGATCATCGCGATCGTTCAGAAAACTCACGCGAATGCGTCCACCCGGATCTGTAGAGACGATGCAAGGTGAAGCACAGCCCACCAACTCCCATCCGGCGGGCAGGAGCACTGTGTTGCGCTTAATGCCCAGCGGACGATCAAAGACGAGTCGCCCATCTTTCACAAAATAGGAGGCCGCATCAGTATAAGTTTTGTAGATTCGCAGACGGGTCTCACCGCCCTTAGGCACCGGGCCCGGCAGAAAGACCTTGATGAACTGGGCCTCATCTTTGGTCTCCGGTGGGACCAATCCGGTTGGTTTAGCTTGTTTGCCGCTGACCACCTCGAATTTCAGATCCTTGCCGGTGCTGCGTTCAATGATTCGCTCCTGGCTCGCCACGGAGCCTGGCCGGATTGGGTTGAAGAAGAACTGGGCGCCTTCATGCGTGGTTGTCACATCATACGTGATGGCGAACTGGTGTGTTTCCGGCGGCAGCAGATCATATAAGGTGAATTCATCACTGGCGGAGGCGGAAAATGTAAGCAGCAGGACAGCGATCAGGATTCTGCGCAACATAGGCGGGCACGAGTTTAGCACGTTCCGCTTGTCGCCGTAATCGGTGCATGTCCATCAAAAGAAAGCACAGATGAATACGAGTTAGACCTTAACCTCGGGCTGCATTTCGAGGTGTAAAATGTAGCCATGGGTCCCAAAGTTCCGCAGGATCAGCCCTTCCGTAATCGGGAAACAGGAAACCGGAATGTCCTGCCGTTGCTGCAAACGCAGTTCGCCGTTTCAGAGGTACTGGCGTCCGCCAACGACCTGCAAGCCGCCCTGCCGTCGATTATCGCCTCCATCTGCATTAACCTGGGATGGGAACTTGGGGCGTTCTGGCAATATGCGGCAACGCGGCCGGTCTTGACTTGCACCAACATCTCCGCAGCGGACGAATCGTTAGGCAGATTCATTGCCGAATCCAGAAAGAATGAATTGTTGCCGGGCGAAGGCCTGCCGGGAAGAGTGTTTGCCACTTCGCAGCCGGAGTGGATTGTAGATATTCAAACAGAAAACGAATCTCCTGAGAGTGTGGCGGCCGCCCAGGCTGGACTTCAGTCTGCATTTGCATTTCCGGTGTTGGCGGAAAGCGATGCCATTGCCGTGCTCGAGTTCCTGAGTTCCGAATTCCGCGAACCCGACCACGAGTTGCTTGAAACTATGGTCGCATTGGGCCGCCAGATCGGACAGTTCATCCGACGCAAGGAAGCGGAGGAGGCGCTGCAGCAATCGCTGGAAATTTACCGGAACCTGACAAACTCTGCTGCGGACGCAATCATTACCATAGATGAATCGAACAGCATTTTGATGGCGAACCGGGCCGCCGAGTGCATGTTTGGCTATACGGCTGCGGAGATGATGGACCAGAGCCTGACCATGCTGGTGCCCGAGCACTCGCGCACAAAATATGAGCATACGGTCGCCAGCTATGTGGAGACCGGCAAGAAAGGGATTCATCGCGTCATTGAAGTTGTGGGCAGGCACAAGGACGGACGTGAACTGCTTTTGGAGCTTTCCTTCAGTCACTTTCTTCTGAGAGGAAAGAGGTTCTTTACCGGCTTTGCCCGCGATAAGAGCCGGCCAGGAAGCATGACCGCAGGTCCTGGATTTGCTTCCGAATCCCAAGCTTCCAACCTGAGTGAAGAACTGAATCAGCGGCTCGATGCGCTGAAGTGCGCCTTGCATCGCTTCAAACAGAATGCCTCCGGCCAGCAAATGGCGCAATTGGATCTGGCAGGACAGGAACTGAAGAAGATCAACGAAATCGTCCGCAGCCTGACTTGCGAACGGAAGGAAATACTGTAGTGCTCGGCTCTACGAGGCGCCGGCCTATCTTTCACATTCCCAGGGATGAAAGCTCTCATATAAAATTCCACAGCAGGAGCGAACGTGGCCTATCTCCAGTTTCTGGGCGCAGCGGGGACTGTGACCGGATCAAAACACCTCATCAACACACTCGACAACACAGATGGAAAGCGCGGATTTCAAATCCTGATTGACTGTGGGCTGTTCCAGGGAAAAAAGGAGTGGCGCGAACGCAATTGGCAGGACCCGCCGGTGCCGGCGCGCGAAATTGACGCCATTGTTTTGACTCATGCCCATCTGGACCACTCGGGATACATTCCCCGGCTGGTCAAAGAAGGCTTTCACGGCCCTATTTATGCCACGCCTCCAACCATTGACCTGTGCTCGGTGATGCTGCCGGATTCCGGACATCTGCAAGAGGAGGAAGCGCACTTTCATAACAAAAAAGGCACCTCCAAACATCGCCCTGCTCTGCCGCTTTACACAGCCCAGGACGCGGAAGATTGTTCGAGCTTGTTCCAGGCGGTAAAGTTCGGAGAGTTGAAACAAATATGCCCTGAACTTTCCTTCCGCTTCGTCCATGCCGGCCATATTCTTGGCTCTGCGATGGTAGAGCTGTTCTTGAGCCAGGCAGGCCAGCAACTCAAATTTCTCTTCACCGGAGACATTGGCAGGGTCCAGCTTTCCCGCCCGAATGCTGCTGTTGCCGGACAGCCGGTGGAGGCGCCGGGTCGCGTGGTCCTGGCCGGTCCGAATCCGGGGGAGGACGCGGAACTGCTGGTGATGGAGTCCACATACGGCAGCCGCGCGCATCCCCATGAAGACGTGCGGCCACAGCTTGCGCAATTAATCAACGACACGGTTCACCGCGGCGGCTCCGTGATTGTTCCTGCATTTGCCGTGGAGCGTACGCAGAAGTTTCTTTTCATGGTCAAAGAACTCATGGAATCAGGCCAGGTGGCGCGAGTGCCGGTTTTCATTGACAGCCCCATGGCCATCAGAGCAATCGAAGTCTTCATGAAGTATTCTGATGAATTCAATGCGGAAGCGCGGCAATTGGTGGGAAGATACGGTTCCCCGTTGAACTGGGCCGGTTTCCACTTTGCCCCGAAGCAGGAAGATTCCAGAAAGATCAATGAGGTCCATTACCCATGCGTCATCGTATCTTCCAGCGGCATGGTAACTGGAGGCCGGGTCCTGCACCATCTCATGCAGCGGCTTCCTGACCCGCGCCACCAAGTCATCTTCATCGGGTTCCAGGCGCCCGGAACTCGTGGAGAAATTATCAAGAACCGGGCCAAGGCAGTCCGCATTTTTTCTCAAGAGGTCCCAATCCGCGCGCAGGTGGCTGCTTTGGAGCAATTCAGCGATCATGCGGACACAGACGAACTCCTGCGCTGGCTGGAGACATTTAAAAAGAAACCGCAAACCACATTTCTGGTCCACGGCGAGCCTGATGCATCTTCCCTACTCCAGCAGACCATCTCGGAAAAGTTGGGATGGAACGTAAAAACAGCGCATTGGATGGAGCGAGTCGCGCTGGGCAATTGACAGGGGACTTTCCATCCGCGGCTGATTTACCGTGCTCGCGGATGGGTGCGATCATAGACTTCCATTACCTGCTTGATGGAAAGCTGGGTGTATTTCTGCGTGGTGGAAAGCCGCTCATGCCCCAGCAGTTCCTGGATGGCGCGCAGATCCGCTCCCTCCGTGAGCAAGTGGGTTCCAAAGGCATGGCGCAAGGTGTGCGGATGGACGTCTGGCGGCAGGCCTTTGGCCACCGCGATATGTTTCACAATGCGGGCCACGCTTCGCGTGGTGAGCGGGCCGCCACGGCGATTAATGAAGAGCCGCCGCGTGTTCTTGCGCGACTCAGTCAGGATTTTCTGCCGAGCAACGGCATAAGTCTTCAGGGCTTCTTCGGCTTTGCCTTCCAGGGGAACGTAGCGCTGCTTCTTGCCTTTGCCTCGGACCAGGAGCAGATTGTTCGCGGTGTCAAGATCGCCCAATTCAATCCCCACCAGTTCCGAATTGCGGAGGCCGCAACCGTAAAGAAGCTCGAAGATGGCGAGATCGCGCTCAGGAAATTTCGCTGTCTCCGGCATGCCGCCATCCAGCAGAGTATTCATCTCTTCCAGCGTGGGCACACGAGGAAGCTTTTTAGGCGTCCTGGGCATGGCAACCAGTTTTGCCGGATTCTGCTGCACCATGCCTTCACGCGCCAGCCACTTGTACATCGAGCGGAGCGCAGCCAGGGCGCGTGCAACTGAGACTTTGCTCAATCCGCTGCCATGAAGATGAGAAAGAAAGCTGCGGATGAAAACGTGATCAACATCCTTCCATTGCATCTCCGGGCCCAGAAATTGGGCAAACCGCGCAAGTTCATTCCTGTAGGCCCGGATTGTATGTTCGGAAGCATTCTTGCCAATGAGCGATTTCAGGAATGCTTCCATTCCTTTGCGTATCTCCGGACTGCAATCTGGCGCCTGCGTCATTGTTTTTTAGCCCGAGGGTGATAGGCACGATAGACATTCCGCAGCCGGTCCAACGCCACATGGGTGTAGACCTGGCTGGTGGAGATGTCCGCATGGCCCAGGATCGTCTGCACGGTGCGCAAGTCGGCGCCATGTTCCACCATGTGCGTAGCGCAACTATGGCGCAGAGTGTGCGGGCTGGCATGGCGAGTTGAGGCTGAAGCTGCTTTCACCATCTGCCACACCCGCTGACGGGTAATCGCCCTGCCCCCACGCCGGACAAAAAGCGTTGCCGAGATCCGCCCGTTCAATAAAATCCCGCGCGCGTCAGTCAAGTAAGTGCGAATTGCTTCCTGTGCGGCCCGGCCCAGCGGCACGATTCTTTCCTTGTCCCCTTTGCCCCGCACCAACGCGTGTCCCATCTCCAGCTTGAGGTCTTCAAGTTTGAGATTGATGAGCTCCGAGACGCGCAACCCGGCAGCATAGAGCACTTCCAGCATGGCGCGATCGCGGTGGGCAATGGCCTGGGACAGCTTTGTATCACCATGCTGATCTAACGCTTTAAGTATAGTATATATCTCGCTCATTGAAAGTGACTTAGGAAGAATTTTCCACTGACGCGGCGAGTCGACCTCCAGTGTCGGATCATGTTTGATCAGCCGATCCAGCAACAGATACTTGTAGAGATGACGCAGCACAGATAGCTTGCGGGCCACCGAGCGGTCCTTCACCCCGTTTGAAAATAGCTCGCCCAGGAAAGCGCGTACGTCCTGACGTCGCGCCTGCAGCAAGTCGCGGCGCTTCTCTTCAAGAAATTCGGCGAACTGGACAAGGTCGGCGCGATAGGCGGTAACAGTCAACGCCGCCAGACCTTTTTCGACTTTCAGATAGTCGAGAAACCCAGAGATCAGTTTTTGGTTGGCAGCATTCACCACTTCATAGTATGCGGCGATGGATGGCGGGCAGCAAATAACAACAGAGGTTCTCGACCAACCTTATCACTGATTCTATCCGTGATAGATCCGCCTGATCCGTGTTATCACTGTTATCATTGGCAGGCCTTCATCCTGTTTTCTTGCTGCGTTTCGGCGTTCGCATGGCGAACGGCTTGGCTTCAATTCCGGCCAATCGGGCCACGGTGACGGCGTTCAGAGCGCCTTCAGGGGTTTCTTCATGCTTAAAGAAGGCGAACACTTCTTTCTCTTTGCTTTGCGCGATCAGTTCCTCGGCAATTTGCCTTAGTTGGTCCTGAGAATATCCCTGCACGCGAAAGCGGTAATACAGGAAATTGGCGGTTGCGACATGGGGTGTAGTGATCTTCTCGCTCTCCGCCCAGCACAGCGCGGCATTCTTCTGCCGCAGGATCTCATAAACAGAATCGTTAAACCACGAGAGATGGCGAAATTCGAAAGCAAACTGATAAGCCTGTGGCAACAGTTGCGCAAAGTCGCGAAACAGCGCTAGATCCGCCTGGAGGTTGGGTGGCGTCTGCAACAGAATAGGCCCCAACTTGCCCGCTTGGCGCATCAGGTCCATGCTTTGCAGAAAGCTGCGCATGGGGTCAGCAGCGTCCTTGAGACGCTTAATGTGGGTAATGAGTTGATGGGCCTTCGCGGCAAACCGGAAGTTCGGAGTCGTGCTGGCGATCCAGTTTTGGAGCGATGAAGCCGTGGCGAACCGGCGGAACGTAAGATTGAGTTCCACCGTGTTCAACTGCGTGGAATAAAATTCCAGGAATTTTTTCTGTGGCAGCTTCTCCGGAAAAAATGCCGGTTTCCATGCCGGATAGGACCAGCCGGACGTGCCAACGTGCAAGGACATGAAAAAAGTATAACAACCCGCAAGACTGCCAAAAAAATGACCGGCGCCGGCCCGGGTCCCGATCATTTAATTAGAAATTAAAAATTACACTTTCTTCGTAAGTCCCATCATCGCCCAGATCCCCAGCAACGGCCCAAGGGCCATGCTGGCCAAGGCTATTTGCCATCCGTAATGTTCCTTGATGGTGGCCATCAGCCGGATTACAAACGCGGTCAGGAGGAACCCGAGGGCGGTCTGTAAGGTGAGGGCCGTGCCCACATAACTTTTCTGTGCCACCTCGCTGATGATGGCAGAAAACTGGGCCGAATCTGCGATTACCGCTATGCCCCAAATCATGGCTACCAGCAGCAGCGCCACGGGAGAATGAAAGACCAGTGCGGCCGCTACGCAGCAGACAGCGCTCACGCTCATGGCAATCATGGTGACGCGGGCGCGTTGCGCAATCCGCGCAGCGTCCAAACTATGCTGCAGGCGATCGCTGGCTACTCCAGCCCAGATACAGCCCACAGCGCCAATGGCAATCACCGCTGCGGTTTCCAGTTCTGACTTCGATTTTGACCACCCGCTCGCCGCGGCCAGGACCACAGCAATCCATCCCCACATGGAATACAACTCCCACATGTGGCCCAGATATCCCAGGTTGGCCAGGCGCAACGGACGGTTGCGCACAATCTCGCCGATCTGGGAGAGATCAAGCCGCGACTGCGGCATGGCGTATGGCCCCTCACGGACGGCAAGCGCCACCACCAAGCCGCCCAGCAATGCCTGAGCGCTGCCCAGGAGTACCACTGCGCGCCACGGGATCCCGCCCAGGGAATTCACTCCGTGTGGCACAGCGGAGCCCACCGTAAGCGCGCCGATCATGATTCCCAATGCCAGCCCTCTTCCCTTCTGAAACCATCCGGCAATGATTTTCATTCCCGGTGGATAGACTCCCGCCAGAAAAAATCCAGTCGCGCCACGCAGCAGGATTGCGGGTAAGGGCCGGGCTGCTACAAAAGCAAAACCGGCATTGGCGGCGGCTGCGGCAACAGCCGAGGCAACAAATACAGTGATAGGGCTGAAGATATCGGGAACATTAAAGAGCGCAAAGGTGAGCGCGCCCACTGCAAAACCGATTTGGACCGCCACGGTGAGCCAGGAACCAAGCACAAGCCGGTGGTCCAGAGGAATGTCACTGTTCCAGAGTTTGGTGACCTCCGGCAAAACGGCGGTTCCGGTAAACCACAGTGACATGGCCAGAAGTTCGGCCAGGGAGAGGGAAAAAAGAACCCGCCGAGAGGAGGCCTCGCGGCGGGTATCCGTGACAACCAAAGTACTCATTAACCTTTAAGTTTTTTGCGTTCGCAGAATTCCACCGTATTGGCTGGATCAACTGCATCGCGGTCAACCTGGATATTGGCGATCTTGCCGTCTTTATCGATCAGGAGGTTCACGCGCCGGCCAATTTTGTGCTTGTCATCGTACAAACCATATTGACGGGTGACGTCGCCACCCCAATCACTCAGCAGCGGAAACGTAACATTGATTTTTTCTTTCCAGGCCTTGTTGCTGAACGGGCTATCCATGCTCACACCCAACACCTGGGTGTCTGCAGCTTCCAGTCTTTGCAAATTCTTCTGGAAGTTCTGCATCTGCACGGTTCAACCACCAGTGAAGGCAAAAATATAAAATGCCAGTGCGACATTCTTTTTGCCCCTGAAGCTGCTCAAGGTGACTCTGGCTCCGCTATCGTCCGGTAGCGTGAAATCGGGGGCCATGTCTCCTACTTTCAGCGCCAGCGGCGGCGGGCCTGCTTTGTTCTCTTGTCCCCAAATCCGGCCAGTTTGCGGAACAGCCAACGCAAATAGCCATAAGAATACTAATGCGGTTCTTCGGCGCATAACGAGTTTCGTCCTCCGCAGATAATCTGCCCTGTAAGCCTACAATTGATCGGTTTTTGCGGTCAAATCGGGAAAAGCCGGAAAAAGCATCCTGCCCTGGCTTGCCCGGCAAGTTGTGCGCTATTTATACAGTAAATATCTGGCGCGCAAGCCGCTGAACTTTTCCACTTCTGCTCTCCAGCCCTCGGCAATCTTGCGCGGATCATCCCCGGCTTTGAGTTGATCGAAGACCCTCCGGTTGGCAAGACTATAAATCATATTGTCGACTTTCCATTCCTGGGGATAGAGCGACCGCAGGGCGGAAGCGAGTTCAAGTCCGGCCTCAGGTGACTCCAGCAAGTTGCGGTCTGTTACCAGAATGTTGACGCCCTCGCACGATCTCCTGGCATAAGGACCGCTGGCTGGCATAAACGCGATGGGCGCAAAGCGCAGGCCTGGAATCCGGCGGGCAGTCAAGTATCTGGCCAGAACCCGCGAGTCGATCCAGGGTGCGCCGATGACTTCAAAGGGAGTATCCGTGCCGCGGCCCACGGAGATATTTGTGCCTTCAATCAAGGCGACGCCAGGATAGAGGGCCGCTTCGTTCACGGAACGCAGATTCGGCGAGGGGTTCACCCAGGTGATTCCAGTGGAGTCGAACCAATCCCCGCGAAGCCAGCCCTCCATCGAGATTACCCGCAGGCGCGCTCCGATCTGCTGCTCACCGTTAAAGAGCCGCGCCAGTTCACCCAAAGTCATCCCATGCCGTACCGGCAGAGAATAGTAGTTGGTAAAGGTCCGCTTGAAATCGTTTGCAGATGGAGGGCCTTGAACCAGTGAACCGGTGATGGGATTGGGACGGTCGAGAACCACGACCTCGATGTTGCTCTGCGCGGCTGCTTCCAGCATGTAGCCCAGCGTAGTTTCGTAGGTATAGAAGCGAGCGCCTGCATCCTGAATGTCCACTACCACCGCATCCAACGTCTTCAGGATTTCGACGGGCGGACGGCGCTTCGCATCGGTGTTGCCGTAAAGGCTGTAGACAGGCGTCCCGGTTGCAGCGTCTATGGAGTTGTCAATTTTCGTGGTGTCAACGGCGCCAAAAATTCCGTGCTCAGGACTGAAGACAGCGGCAAGCTTGATCCCCGGCACGGCAGCCAGAACATCAATAGTCCGCTTGCCTTGGGCGTCCAATCCCGTCTGGTTGGTAAGCAGGCCAATCGTTAGCTGCGCCTTGCCCTGTTTGAGCTGGGCGAAATTCCCCTGCTCCAGCACATCAATTCCGGTAAGCACACGCCTGCTAACAGCAGCCGTCCGACCGGCAGACGTCGTAGCCTCTCCGCCCGTAGCTACGGTCGGCGCCTTTCCCTCGATGGCCGTGTGGCCATTCTGCGCCCGTATCAGGCCCGGCTGCAGGGTCGCAAGCATGCACAGGAAGAGTAATCCAGTTCTTTGCATCATGTTGGTTCGCTGGAGGTCGTCGGCTAAAGCAAGCCTACCACGCATTTTGGAGAGGTCAATTGAAAATGTGACTCAAAGGGTTACTGGTGGATGGAGTTATTTGTACAGTAAATGCCTGGCCCGCACGGCGTGGAACTTTTCCATATCTTCTCGCCAGTCTTCTGCCATGTTACGTGGATCGTTGCCGGCGTTGAATTGCTCAAATGCGTGCTGATTGGCCAGCAGTTCGGTAAACTTCGCCGTTTTCCAGTCATTGGGATAGAGCGTGCGCAGAACCGAAGCCAGTTCCATCCCCAGTTCCGGTGAATCCAGCACATTGCGCTCAGTGACGATCAGGTTCACCCCACCGCAACTCTGATTCGCATAAGGGCCGCTCACGGGCGTGAACGTCACCGGCACGAAACGGACTCCGGGGATCAGGCGCGCATTTAAAAAGCCGGCAAAGGCGCGAGGATCAATCCAGGGTGCGCCTACCAGTTCAAAAGGAGTATCTGTGCCGCGACCTATGGAGACATTCGTTCTTTCAATCAATCCAACTCCCGGATAAAGGACCGCTTCATTCATCGAGCGCAGATTGGGCGAAGGGTTAGTCCACACGACGCCGGTGGAATCGAACCAGTCGCCGCGCAGCCATCCTTGCATGGGAATCACGCGCAGCCGAGCCCCAATTTTGCGTTCCACGTTGAACATCTGCCCCAGTTCCCCTAGAGTCATCCCATGGCGCACCGGGACCGGGTAGTAGTTATTGATGTCTTCAAGCTCAGGCTGGGACATCGGTCCTTGCACAAACGATCCCGTAATGGGATTAGGCCGGTCGAGCACCACAACTTCTATGTTACTCTGGGCCGCTGCCTCCAGAAGGTAGCCCAGCGTGGCCGCGTAGGTATAGAAACGCGCGCCGACATCCTGAACATCCATTACCACGGCATCCAGAGTCTTCAGGATTTCCACCGGCGGACGGCGCTTTGCACCCGTGCCGCCGTACAGGCTGTAGATGGGTACGCCGGTGGCCGTGTCCACCGAATTGCCGATGCTCGTAGTATCGGCAGTGCCGGAAATTCCGTGCTCCGGGCTGAAAATGGCGGCCAGCTTAATCCCCGGCGCCGCAGCCAGAACGTCGATGGTGCGTTTGCCTTGTGCGTCCAATCCGGTCTGGTTGGTAAGCACGCCAATCGTCATCTGCTCTTTGCCTTGCTTGAGTGGAGCAAAATTTTCCTGCTCCAGCACATCAATTCCAGTGAGCACATGCCCGTTGCGCGCAGGAACATGGCGGGCATTGGCGGCGGCATCGTTGTAACCGGTAATGGTCAACACCTTCTCCCGGCCGGCGTCAGTCACTTGAAGATTGAGCACGGAAGCCACCGCATTGGCCACGCGCGCGCGCAATGAAACTGTCGGCGGGCCACCCGCTGGCCGTGGCCGGACGCTGTTGGTCAACAAAATGATGTAGGTCTTGGTATAAGGATCAATCCAGATTGACGTGCCGGTAAAGCCGGTGTGCCCGAATGATCCCACGGGCAGCAGGTCGCCGCGATTGCTGGAGAGCCACGAATCCAGGTCCCAGCCAAGCCCACGGAGATCAGTTGAGTTGGGAGGCTGCTGGGGGGTCGTCATCTTCTCGATCAGATCAGGAGTAAGGATTTTATTGCGATCGATCATTGCTTGGGCCAGCAGAGCGAGGTCGGCGGCGGTGGAGAAGACGCCCGCATGTCCGGCGACGCCTCCCATTCGTTCCGCTGTAGGATCATGGACGAACCCCCGGAGCACGTGACGGTTATCAATCGAAAGAGTCTCGGCAATCCTGCTTTGCCATGAGGCAGGAGGCAGAAAGCGGGTGTCTTTCATCCCCAGAGGTTGAAAGATGTGGGCATCAGCATATTTATCCAGCCCCATGCCGGAGATGCGCTGAACCAGTTCACCCAGCACGATGAAATTTATGTCGCTATACAGAAATTGCGCGCCGGGTGATCTCTCCGGCTTCTCCTCCGCGGCACGCCGGAAACCCTCTGCCTCGCCTTCCCATGGAACATTCAAATCCAGGTCGCCGCGCAGTCCGGAATAGTGTGTGAGCAGTTCACGAATGGTGATGTTCCGCTTGTCGTTGGCGGCAAACTCAGGAATGTAATGCGCAACCGGGTCGTTCAGTCTGACCTGTCCGAACTGTACCAGGCGCATGATGCTGGGCGCCGTAGCAACCACCTTGGTCAGCGAAGCCAGGTCAAATACGGTGTCCAGGGTCATTCGCTCAACACGAGGCGAAGTTGCGCGCAGCCCAAAGGCTTTCTGGTGGACGATCTTGCCATCATGTCCCACCAGGAGCACGGCTCCTGTAATGCCTTGCGCGGTAACCTCCTGCTGGATGAGTGCGTCAACCGGCAGAAAGCTTGCATCGTCTTTAACCGCGGCGGGCTGTGGCTTGACCGGTTTACGGCTTCTTTTCCTGGTTTGGGCGACTGACAAATTCGAGGTGAATAGGGCCAGAAGAAGAATTACAAACACAGGCCTGAGAGGGCATTTCATCTCTCAGAATCTAACACGGAGAAAGAGGTTTAGCCTTTGATTTCAGATTACCAAGCTACTAACTTACCAAGTTACCAACTTGCAGGGATTACCAATTCTCCTTGGTTGGCTCCTCCGCTCATGCCATCATTGAGGTACGAATGAACATCAATAATCTTGGCACCGAGCAGCAGAACACTGCTTCGTCCGCCCTGGACACCCAATCTGCCCTGGAAATTGCGCGCATTTTCAACCGGGAAGATAAGAAAGTCGCCGCCGCGGTAGAAAAAGCCCTGCCACCGATTGGGCAGGCGATTGACGCCATTGCTCATGCCATCGGCCAGGGCGGGCGTCTGATCTACGTTGGCGCCGGAACCAGCGGACGCATCGCGGCACTGGACGCAGCCGAGTGTCCACCAACCTTTAATACTGATCCCATGACCATTCAATATGTGATCGCCGGAGGCGAAAAGGCCCTGGACATAGCCGCCGAATTCAGTGAAGATTCGCGCGACCTCGGCCGTCGCGACATCTCCAAGCGCAAGCCCGGCAGGAACGATGTAGTGGTCGGCATCACCGCCAGCGGACGCACGCCCTACACCTGCGCCGCACTGGAATATGCAAAGAAAAAGGGCGCGGTCACAGTTGCTGTGGTGTGCAACCATGACTCCGACTTAGGCAGGACGGCGGCAATCGAGATTGTTACCGAGGTTGGCCCGGAGGCCCTCTCCGGATCCACGCGCCTGAAGGCCGGGACAGCGCAAAAGATGGTGCTGAACATGCTGAGCACCGGCGCCATGGCCCGACTGGGATACATTTATGGCAATCTGATGGTCAATGTCCGTACGGCCAACAAGAAGCTGGTTGAGCGAAGCCTCAGCATTCTGCAACACGCGACCGGGGTAGACCGGCAGACCGCGTCCAAAGCGCTCAAATCCTCAGGTAACCAAGTGGCGGTCGCGCTGGTCATGCTCAAAACAGGCACCAGCCGGTCTGAGGCAAAGAGGCGACTCAAAAAAGTTAACGGCAATGTCAGAAAGGCCCTCACCAGCATCTGATTTAAAATGTCCTGAGCACTGACGCTGGAGTGTAAGGAGAATCTCGATGGATTTCCTCGAGGGAAAGCGACTCCCGAATGCCAGCGTTGCCCAGCACACGCTTATGGACAAGTTTGTTATCCGCGGTGGAAACCCACTTATGGGAAGCATCCGCGTCAGCGGAGCTAAAAATGCCGCGCTGCCGGCAATGGCTGCAGCCATCCTCACGGACGAGCCTGTCATTCTGGAAAATATTCCCGACGTTCGCGACATCCAGACGGAACGCAACCTGCTGGTATCCATGGGCGCGGAAGTGGAGTTGGGCTATGGACGGGCCCACCATCGCACCACCATCTGCTGCAGGGACCTGTCCAATCCGGAAGCTGGCTACGAATTGGTCAAGACCATGCGCGCCTCCACATTGGTTCTTGGTCCCCTGGTCGCCCGCGTAGGCCATGGCCGCGTCTCCCTGCCCGGAGGATGCGCCATCGGCGCCCGGCCCATTGATCTTCACCTTAAAGGCTTGCAGGAATTCGGGGCCACCATCAAGCAGGAGCACGGCTATATCGAAGCCAGCGCCCAACGTTTACGTGGCGCCCATATCATCTTCGATCGCATTACCGTGACCGGCACGGAAGACCTGATGATGGCGGCGGTCCTGGCCGATGGCGAGACCCTCATGGAAAACTGTGCCTGCGAGCCGGAGGTTACTGACCTGGCTGCGCTTCTGAGCAAAATGGGCGCAAGAATTGAAGGCGCAGGCACTTCCACCATTCGCATTCATGGCGTAGACAAACTTCACGGCGCACGCCACCGAATCATTCCAGATCGCATTGAGGCGGGGACTTTCGTGATTGCCGGGGCACTGACCGGCGGCGACTTGCTTGTTTCCAACTGCGAGCCTCGGCACATGGGAGCGGTGTTACAAAAGCTTCAGGAATGCGGTGTGAAACTTAAAATCAATGCCGACTCGGTGCAGGTCCTGGGAGACGACCCTCTCGGGGCCGCCAATGTCAGCACAGAGGAGTTTCCCGGATTCCCCACGGACATGCAGGCGCAGTACATGGCGCTGGCCACGCAGGCCGATGGAACTTCTGTTGTGACAGAGAACATTTTTGAGAACCGCTTCATGCACGCTCAGGAACTGGTGCGCATGGGGGCCCATATTAAGGTGGAGGAAGGCAGCCGGGCCATCGTGCGCGGCAGGACGCCCTTGAGCTCAGCCGCGGTTCAATGCTCAGACCTGCGCGCCTCCGCCTCGCTCGTGATCGCAGCTCTGGTTGCCGATGGCGAGACCATTCTCGACCGCGTCTATCACATTGATCGCGGCTACGAGCGGATCGAAGAAAAGTTGCGGTCCGTAGGCGCCCAGATCAGGCGCATCGGCGAGATGCTGCCCAAGCGAGTGGCAGCGCCTGTGATTGTGGCGTAAAAGATCAGTAGTTAAATTAGTTAGTACTTATTTTGTCCAAATTTTGTGGGTGGATTTACGCTTTGCAGGTAAACCAGTTCTGTATTCCTTCGTGTCCTTTGTGGTTAAATCCATAGATGAAAACCTCAAAGCTCGCCGATGCCTTCTGCGTCACCAACGGCAAATCATTTCGCCTGAAAGACTTTGATCCTGCAGATACAGGAAAGCACCTCACCAAGGACAAGGCTGAAGATCTGCTGCAAAAGGACATTGTCGAACTCGCCGAACTGCAAGACAGGCTTTACGCGCAGGACCAGTGGGCTTTGCTGCTCATCTTCCAGGCCATGGACGCCGCCGGCAAGGACGGCGTTATCAAGCACGTAATGTCTGGAGTAAACCCCCAAGGGGTTCAAGTCAACAGCTTCAAACAACCTTCCATCGAAGAACTGAACCATGATTTCATGTGGCGGGCGGCTTCGCACCTTCCCCAACGCGGAGAAATAGGCATCTTCAACCGCTCTTACTATGAAGAGGTGCTGGTGGTGCGCGTCCATCAGGAGTTGTTAAGCAAGCAGCACCTTCCGCCGCACCTTATCACCAAGAAAATCTGGGAAGAACGCATGGCGGATATGTGCCGCTTTGAGAGCTATCTCACGCGAAACGGCATTGTCGTCCGCAAGTTTTTCCTGAATGTCTCCAAAGAAGAGCAGAAACAAAGATTCCTGAAGCGTCTGGATGAGCCGGAGAAAAACTGGAAGTTCTCTGATGCCGACGTGCGCGAGCGCCAGTGTTGGGATGACTACATGCACGCCTATGAAGAGATGATTCAGCAGACCGCAACTCCGCACGCACCCTGGTACGTGGTCCCGGCAGATCATAAGTGGTTCACGCGGTTGGTAGTTGGCTCAGCCATCATTGAGACGCTCAAGGACCTCAAGCTGAGCTATCCCCAGGTTGATCCGGCAAGACGCAAACAACTGGGGGCCGCCCGCGCCGCCCTCGAAGGCAAAGCGCACAAGAGAAAGGGGGTACGGTAATCTAGAAACTCCTGCTCAACACAACCTGACCACGTGTCATCCGGGTGCCCGTTAAGCGAACGCGCGTTTTCTTCAGTGCCTTCCCATCGTCAGCACCACCTTGCCCGTGGATTTCCTCTGCTTCAAAAACTCCATTCCGCGTGCCGCGTCCTTCAGGTCCACACTTTCTGAGACGTGCGGCTTGAGTTTGCCTTCATCAAACAAGCGGAAAAGCTGCTTGAAGGATTCCCGAGGCGTCTCCGGTTTGTGGATTTGATACGATCCCCAATAAAAGCCGATGATATCTATATTCTTGACCAACGCAATGTTGGCTGGAATCTGGGGTATGCGTCCGGCGGCAAATCCGATGATCAGGATGCGTCCTTCCCAGGCGACCGAACGCAAGCTCGCATCAAACGCATCTCCGCCCACCGCATCATAGATCACGTCCGCGCCGTGCCCGCCGGTGATGGCCTTTACTCGTTCGCGAATATCCTCGCGGGAATAATCGATGAGGAAATCAGCGCCGTGCTGTTGCGTGACCGCCAGTTTTTCCGGACCGCCTGCTGCGGCAATCACCTTGGCCCCCAGTGCCTTGCCGATCTCGACGGCAGTCAGGCCTACGCCTCCCGCAGCACCCAGCACCAGTAGCCATTCGCCGGCCTTAAGATGGGCGCGATGCGTGAGGGCGACATGCGAGGTGCCGTAGGTGATGGGAAAACCGGCTGCAGCGATGAAATCCATCTTGTCCGGAATAGGAAAGACGCGATCAGCGCTAGCCACAACTTCTTCTGCATAGGCGCCGAGTTCAGTCATCGCCATCACACGATCACCCGCCTTGACGCCATTGACTCCCGGCGCCACCTCCATGACCACGCCGGACGCCTCCGCTCCCGGAGAAAACGGCAGCGGTGGCTTCACCTGGTATTGACCGGCAATCAGGAGAGTATCCAGAAAATTGATCCCGGCGGCATGGACTTGAACCCGTATTCCATTCTCACGCATGGGTGGTGATGGTAAATTCTCCAGAATCAGTTTTTCCGGTCCACCCCATTCCTTGCAGACGATTGCTCGCATGAATTCTCCTTAGAATGCAGCCCAACAGCCTACCAGAAATTCTCTTTCAGCATTCCTTCGTGGTGAGGTTTTGCTTTTTGGTTGCGATACAATTCTCAACGATAAGGAGCTAAACAAAAATGCAACGTAATGCAAGCGCACACTGGACTGGCGGGCTGAAAGAGGGTAAAGGGACGATCACCTCAGCCAGTGGAGTCCTTAAGAATACGCCCTATTCTTTCGGCACCCGTTTTGAGTCACAACCCGGAACCAATCCAGAAGAATTGATTGCCGCCGCCCATGCCGGATGCTTCACCATGGCGCTCTCGGCGCAACTCGGCAGTGCCGGGATGACCGCCCAGGCCATTGACACTACCGCCACCGTCACCCTGGAAAAGACTGACGCAGGATTCACCGTCACTGCCAGCCACTTGCAGGTCACCGCAAAAATTCCAGGCGCGGACAAGGCAAAGTTTGATGAAGCGGCGAAGAACGCTGAAAAGGGCTGCCCCATCTCCCGTCTTCTCAACGCCAAGATCACCATGGACGCCAAACTGGAGAGCTAAAGCATTCTTGTGAATGGTGTAGCCCGCCAAAAGACTTGTATCAGGGCACGACCTTTTGTCGTGCCGGCCCGACATAAGAATCATAAGAAATCCTGATGGAAACCAGGAAAGGTGGATCGAAGGTTGCAGCCGTGGTCCTGGCCGCTGGAATGTCTACGCGCATGGGAACACCCAAGCAACTACTCCACCTGGGCGCGAACACCCTTCTTGGCCACACGCTGGAAAATGTACGCAAGTCGCGCGCCGGCGAAATCGTGCTGGTTCTGGGTTTTGCCGCTGACACCATCCAACAGCAGGTTCCCACCCAGAATTGCAAGGTTGTCGTCAATACTGCTTTTCAGGAGGGGATGGCAACCTCATTGAGTGCCGGGCTCTCGGCCCTGGGAACCGGCTCTGAAGCTGCGCTCATCATCCTGGCCGATCAGCCTTTCCTCCAGCCCGCAACCCTGAACCAGTTGATTGATGATCATCACAAGTTCAGGCCGCACATCCTCCTGCCTCTCTACAAGGGTTTTCGCGGCAATCCGGTTCTCCTGGACCGCTCGGTATTTTCGGAATTGATGGGCCTGACCGGAGACGTGGGCTGCCGGGCTATCTTCGGCAGCCACATAGAAAACATTCGCAAGTTGCCGGTGGACGACGTGGGCATCCTGGTCGACGTCGATCAGCAGAGCGATATTGAAAAACTGCTGACCGGCAATCGGGAAAAATGGGAAGCCGGGCTACGCGAGATGCCTGCTGTGGAAGGCCAGGAGAATCCAGGCCGTCCGGAATTGGTGATCATCGGCCATGAATCTCTTGCCAGAACATTGGCCGCCATCGCGCGGCTGCTGCATTTTTCCATCACCATGGTGGATCCGCTGCTCACATGCCGAAACCTCCCAGAAGCCGATCGCGTTCTGCACATCCTGGATTTCTCCCGTCTTCCAGCGTGTGCCGATCGCTATGTGGTGGTAGCCAGCCACGGCAGATTCGATGAGGAAGCCGTGGCCCAGGCGCTGAGCACGGATCAACCCTATGTTGCTTTGGTTGCCAACCGCAAGAGAACTCAAGAGCTGCGCGAAGCGTTAGCCAGGAATGGAGTAGCCCGGGAACGCCTGTCCCAACTGCACGCCCCTGCCGGAATTGATATTGGCGCAGAAAGTCAGGAAGAAATTGCGTTGAGTATTCTGGCGGAAATTGTTGCTGAACGAAAGGCAACAAGAATTCGCGTTGATTCGCGTTGATTCGCGGCTAAATATTCTTGCCAGTCTCGCACTGCCGGATCACCTTATCCGCGGCTGTCGATGCTTTCGCCGCAGCCTCCACTTCCCTGCCCGACTTGAGCGCCTTGCCGCTGCCTCCTCGGCGGATGGACACCATCTGGCTCATGATGCTCAATGCAATCTCTTCCGGAGTGGCCGCGCCAAGATCCAGACCTGCGGGGGCCCACACGAGCTCCACCTCTCCGCCGGAACGCCGACCACCAGCAAGTAGTCCAGCACCAGCCGGGCGCGGTGCGCGCTGGCAATCAGCGCCACATAAGCCGCTTCGCTCTCCAACGCTTTTTGCAGCCACACATGGTCGTTTTTGTGCAGCGTGGCAATCACCACAAATGTCCGCGCATTGATGGCTGATTCAGATAAATCAAAATCTTCCTGGATCAGGCGATCAGCGGTAGGAAACGACTGCTTCTCCGCAGCAGGATCATTGACCGTGACGGAAAATTCCATTAACGATCCCATTGACGCCAGCGCCTCGGCAATGCGGCCATGGCCCACGATTAACAGTTCGGGCTTCGGCAACACCGGCTCGATATACACGTCCATGACTCCTCCGCACGGCATGCCTACACCCAGCAGCTCATCCTGCATGTCCAGGGTGATGAGTTGCGGTCTCTCCTGTTCAATACACTTGAGCGCCTCTGCGCGAACGGCGCTCTCCGCACATCCGCCGCCCACCCAACCCATAATCATCTTGCCTTGTGCGTCAATAATGGCTTTGGATCCCTGCTTGGCGGAAGACGACCCTTGTGCGCGGATAACTGTGGCTACGGCATAAGGCTGGCGTTGCGCCGAGATTTCAGCCGCTTTGGAATACAGGTCGGATGACATGGACAGGGTTATGATATTGCTTTGCGCATCCATTGTTCAATGCGAGGAAGCCGTGTATAGCGACCAGGTCCGCGCTCATTACGCTAATCCGCGCAACGTCGGCAGAGTGGCAAACCCCTCTGCCCAGGCAATTATCCGCAGCCCCGTGGATAGTGACACCGTCCTGATCACGCTGCGAATCGAAAACGACGTCATCAGGGACATACGGTTCAAGTGCATGGGATGCGCCGTCGCCATCGCCTGCTCCTCTCTGGCCACGGAGATGGTGATGGGCAAGCATATAGATGAGGCCTATCAGATCAGCAAGCAAGGCGTGGCGGATGCGCTGGGCGGCATCCCTGAATACAAAATGATCTGCAGCAACCTCGCGCCGGACGCAATCCGCAAAGCCATCGACGAATGGCGCTCCAACGCGCCACCCCAAAAATAGATCCTCTTTTGAAAATTCGCCTTGATTCGCGTTGACCTTTTCGCCGTGGGGGATTCGCGGCTAAATCCTCTTCGTTTCACTTCGCGGTTTTTTCTGGCCGTACAGTCTTCTCTGTGTTCTCGGATCTTTTCCATCTTTGTTTTGCCTTTGTTTGTGCTCTTCTCAATCTTTACTTGCTTTCTCCGTGTGACTCCGTAGTACTCCGTGGTGGGGGTTGCATTTCTGCTTGATTAGGTCGCGCAATCTTCTCCATCTCATTTGCGATCTTCTCCGTCAAGCCTCCCCTGTACAAATCGAAATGGGTGCGGCCCTCCAGATAGGTAAAGGTCGCGCGAATGCCCAGATCCTTCATGGTTGCATCCAGCAGGTGCGCCGGCCCATCCAGGTGAAAAGTGTCCTCGGTTCCCACCGTGAGGTGGATTTTATCTTGCAGCAGCGGACGGAGGCGCTCAACATTCCGGCGCAGCACCTCGGCAATATCGTATTTCTCCCATGCCTTGGCCACCTCCGGATCGATCACGCCGGTGGCGTGTTCAAAGAGTTGCTGCGGCCGTCCATCTTGGCCGCGCGGACTGAAGACCCAGTCAAACGAAGAAATCTGCCCACCATATTCGCCCAACACCGTCTCCTGCCGGGCATAGTTTTCCAGCGCAATCACGTCGCGGCCGCCCATGCGCACCAGCATCCACGGCGACCCGTCTGGCTTGCGATAGAAATTTTGCGGCGGATTTGCGCGCAGGTCAGGGCCGGTGAAATTGTGAAAGTCTGAAGGATCAGGAGAGGTCGGCCAGCTTCCGCCGAATACCGTGGGATACGTGACCTGCAGCCACAGGACCGCCCAGCCTCCGGAAGAGTGTCCGGTAAGCAGCCGGCCGCTGGGCTTGCCATCCATGCGGTACTTCCCTTCCAGGTATGGGATTAGCTCCGTGGTCAGTGCTTTTCCCCACGGTCCATTATTGACCGAGTCGGCAAATTCGTGAGTACCGCCGGGGCAACTCTCATCCAGGAAGACATAAATCATGGGTGGGATCTTGCCCTGGGCCATGAGCCCTGCATATTGCGGGACGACATATTGCGCCAGGTCATTCAGAATGGCGCCGAAGCCGTGCGTCCAATAGACCACCGGATATTTCTGGGTGTCCTGCTCATATTTCGGCGGCAGCAGCACAATTCCGCGCATGTGAATCGGCCGTCCCCAGAACGCGGAAAGCGATGGACTTACGAAATCCAGCATCTCGCTGGGTGGCGGCAGCTTGATCTCCTTCTCCGGTATGCGCTCGGTCAGGACCAGATCAACAGGCTGGCTGCTGGCCGGATTCAGGCTCTTGAGTGCGACCACCACGCTGCGCAAATCGCCGGGCCTGTCGCCTCGATAGGCATAATTGTGGTTCACATCCAGCAGCGCCATGGCCTGATAGTCTCCCGCTGGCGCCTGTGAGAGCGGTTTGGGGAATGCCAGTCGATCTGGGTCCACATCCACAGTCTCGCCCGGTTTCACATCATGGACTTCTTGTGCGGTAATCCACACCTGATTCGTGGTGTCGGCAAAGCCTTGTGACAGTTCCTTCTTAGGCTCCTTCTCTGACGAGAGGAAGACAATCATACGTCCTGAGACTGGCGTGTTGCCCAGTTCAGGCGCGACCTTAATATGAAAACGAAGGGATTGGGCAACAAGCTGCGCTGGAACGCTGATCGCCAGCAGTACCGCAAGGACTAGGAGCCGCCGTAGCGAGCGCGAAGGATATTTTGTCATCACGCGCTATTCTATGGCATTTTTACTTATCTACGGACCCTTGGCGGACAACAAACCTACGTAGGCCCGAGGCTATAATAAAGAGCATCTCCACTCTGCCGGCTACGCTCAAGGACGCCGAATCACTTTGCCCTCTTTCATCACGAAATTTATCTTTCGCAGCGACTCGATGTCTTCCAGTGGGTTGGACGGCATGGCAACGATGTCCGCTGCCAGTCCGGGAACAAGCGAACCACGCTGCTGGCTAATGTGCATGAGCTCCGCCGGGTTGCTGGTCATGCACTTCAAAATCTCCGGGGCAGGAATTCCCGCCGCGCGCCATACCGCGAGATAGTCAAGCATCAAATCCGCCCGGGTTTTGTTGGGTACTTCGATTACGGTGTCCGTACCGAACGCCATCTTTACACCGATGCGATAGGCGCGCCGCAGGCGATCGATGATCTTCGGCGCCAAAACTTCCGGCGGAGGAAAGATGCCGCCGGAGGTGCCCTGGATATCGAGTTGCGCCCTGGGTATATCCGTACCTACCAGGAAAATTCCCTTTCGCTTCATCTTTTGCAGTTGTTCATCCGTGAGGAAAAACCCGTGCTCCAGCGAGTCCACACCGCCCTCAATTACGTTGTCCGCAGCTTCTCCGCCGTACACATGCACCGCCACCGTGCGGTCGGCATGATGCGCTTCATCCACTGCCGCCTTTACCTCTTCCAGCGAAAGATGAAATGGACTGTTGTCCGCCACCAGTTTGATAACGTCCACTCCGTAGTAAATGTTCTCGCGCACGGCTTTGCGCATCTCCTCCGGTGTGTCCGCGTCAATGTATTCATAGCGCCAGAACGGGCCTTGTTCGGGAGGAATGGCGGTGGACTGGCCGCCAAAAGGAGCAATGATCTTGCCCGAGGTCAGGATCGTAGGGCCATCGAACATGCCGGCTTGAATACTCCGGCGAACGTCCTCGGTGGCATAGTTGCCGTCATTGCCAACCTCTCGCAACGTGGTGAAACCGGCGCGCAAAAGATCCTGCGCATTCCTCAATCCGCGCAGTCCGCGATAGGTTGAACTCTCTTTCAGGTAGAACGATTCAAACGGGGCGTTGCCCCCGGTGACTTCGGTGAGGGTCAGATGTACGTGTGCGTCCATCAATCCGGGGCAGACCCACTCATTAGAAAGGTCGATTGTGACGGCGCCGGCCGGTATTGCCACACTGGGCCCAATCTCCTTGATCTTGCCGTTCTCAATCAGGATTACCTGGTTCCTTGCGACTGATCCCTTTACCGGGTCCACGATCCCTCCAGCGCGGATCGCAATGGCGTTCTGGGCAACAACACGCACGGCAACTGCCAAAATCAAGCAAAGTACGAGCTTTTTCAGCATGCATCCTCCAGGAACTCAGAACAGTCTTTCAGTGCGCCGACACATTCTACCCGAACCTTTGCGGCGCCCTGCACACTTTAAGTTTTATTAAAAATAAAGCTCGCCTGACCAACCCAAATTGGTCTCCTCAGAACCAGAAAATTTAACGCAATTTATATCTTGTCGAAATTCGCAAGTCACAGTCGCCGCCTAAACTTCTGCGAGGTTGATTTCAATCTTAGGAGGAAAGCATGCATCGTAGTGACACAAGAAAATGGCGAGCGAAAACCATTGCTTGCGCGTCCGTCTTGGCCTTGTCGATTTTCGGCCTTAGGTCATCGGCCCAAGCCCAAGCCGATCCGGATAAAGCAGTCGACAAGATTAAGACCGCGACGCCGATCAAGCACGTCATTATCATCGTTGGCGAAAACCGTAGCTTCGATCACCTTTTCGCAACCTATGAGCCAAAAAACCGGCACGAGAGGGTATTGAACCTTCTGTCCGAGGGCATCGTCAATGAGGATGGCTCGCCCGGACCGAATTTCGCGAAGGCGCATCAATTCAAGATCGTGGCCGCCCCGAATGGCGGCAAATTCTTTGCCAGCGCGGATCTGGCGCAAAAGGAACTCTACGCCACGCTACCGGCGCCCGATGTGGCTGGTGTTGGCGCGGTGTCGCCTTATTTTCCCGTTTTGAGCATCCCCGGTGGAGACCCCGGCCTGGCGCCTGCGGATCAATTCCTGCTCGGCACCGGGGGTACGGGTTTGGGTTTCACGCTGGGTCCGGATGTACGCATTACTGACGTTAACAACCTGCCGCCGGGTCCGTTCCAGATGACCGGCCCGACCATGCCGTTCGATGCCTTCACCGGCGACACGATCCATCAGTACTTCCAGATGGTCCAGCAGGTGGACTGTGCCATTGACAAAGAGCACGTATCCAAGCACAACCCGACAGGTTGTCTCCATGACCTGCAGTCGGCGATTACGACCACTTACAGCACGCCACCCACGGGGACGCCGCACGACACCGGGCAGACCATGGCCTTCTTCAATGTGCAGAACGGTGATGCGCCATTCTTTAAGTCGCTCGCGGACGCCTACACCATGAGTGATAATTATCACCAGCCCGTTCTTGGCGGCACGGGGCCGGACAGCCAGCCCCTCGGTTTTGCCGACCAGGTGTTTTTCAGCGATGGCAACGGCAACCCTGCAACACCGGCGGCGGCCAACATCTACAATCCCGATCCACAAGCTGGAACGCTCAACCTCTATACGCGTCGCGCGCAGTGGTTCAATTGTTCTGACGTGAACCAGCCCGGCATCGCCGCCATCACAAATTATCTGAATGCGCTGCCCTATGCGCTACAGCCGAAGTGCGGCGTGGGCCAATTCTGGCAGGCGGTCAACGTCAACCCGGCCTTCACGCCTCAAGGAACGGTGCAGACAGGTCTCGTCGTTCCGCCGACAATGCAACGCAGCATCGGCGACGTGCTGAGTGCCAACAATATTCCCTGGAAATATTATGGTGGCGGTTTTAATGCCTCGGGAACGGCCAGCCCATTCAACGGGACCTACTGTAATATCTGTAACCCGTTCGAGTACGAAGCGGCCTATCCAACCATGGTGGCAGATCACATGCGGGACGTCATCGATCTTTTCACCGATTTGACCAACGGCACTCTTCCAGCGGTTTCCTATGTGAAGCCGGACGGTCTGATGGACGGCCATCCCGCTTCCTCGAAATGGACTCTGTTCGAGGCCTTCGCTCAGAACATCGTTGAACTCGCGCAAAGCAACCCGGAACAATGGGCGGAAACCGCGATTTTTATCACAGTGGACGAGGGCGGCGGCTACTATGACTCGGGCTTCATCCAGCCGGTTGATTTCTTCGGGACAGGTCCACGCATTCCTATGATCGCCGTTTCTCCCTTCTCGGCTGGTGGCCATATCAGCCACGTCTATAACGAGCATTCTTCGTTCGTCAAGTTCGTCGAACGAAACTGGATGCTCCATTCCACGCTCAGCACCCGCAGCCGCGACAATCTACCCAATCCACGCCTGGATGACGACAATCCGTACGTTCCTCGGAACATGCCAGCCATCGGGGATTTGTTCGACCTGTTCGACTTTGATCATCATGATCACGATCGTGACCACGACCACGATCATGATCGTGATTAGGACTGATGTCGGAGATGAACCCCGATAATCTACCGTGGCTGAGGCCCTTGGTCGTTTTCCGGCTGAGGGCCTTTAGAGCATTTTCAGAGATGCTGTAGACCACCGGGGCACGCGATGTTGTATCAGGGCATCGACTTCAGAACTTGCGGAAAAATGCGGGTTATGAAGACTAGGTTTTGTATCAGGGCACGAATTCATTCGTTAAAATCAGGAAAAGCAAAAGATCACCACCCGCCGCGGCGGACAGGTCAAGGCGAATGAACGCGAATTAAAACACTGAATCAACGCAGAAGAAGTGATGGGTCAGCCCAGAGATTGTTGTCACACCTCCATAACTCCCGCGCGCTGCCGAAGACTTACGATTCTCCACAAGACTTGACAACACCTTATTCCCCAATCCTGATTTCTGATTGACCGTGATGGCGCCGGCGGTCAGGCAACCTATACGATTATTGTGTCGAACAACGCTGGGCCGGTACCGCCGGTAACATTTTCTGTGACGGGTCTGCCGTTGAATGCTCCGACGGGGATTACGCCGATCGGGAACGGCGCCTTTCAGTTGAGCGTTTCTACTGATCCATTGAGTGACCCGGGCGTTGCCGATATCCTCATCACGTCAACGGGGCCGAACGGAAACCAACAGATAGACGTATCGCTTCAAATCGACTAGGTCGGTGCGCTGAGAGGGACTTGGTGAAAGTCGCCACCTTCAATATCAATGACATCAATAAGCGGCTTGATAACCTCCTGGCTTGGTTGGTCAAAGCTGAGCCGGACGTGGTCAGCCTCCAGGAACTCAAGGCGGAGCAGGGAGCGTTTCCTGCTGATGCTCTTCGCAGTGCTGGGTACGAATCGGTCTGGCAAGGGGAGCGTTCATGGAACGGCGTGGCCATTCTGGCACGAAACCACACTCCGGTTCTGACCTGCGCCAGCCTGCCGGGGAACCCTGAAGATCATCAGGCCCGCTATATCGAGGCGGCTGTTCATGGATTCCTCATCACTTCCATCTACCTCCCCAATGGAAATCCGCAGCCTGGACCGAAGTTCAAATACAAGCTGGCCTGGTTTGAGCGCCTCATCGCCCACGCCGCCAAACTCTTGGCGACTGGCGCGCCGGTGGTGCTGGCCGGTGACTACAACGTAGTGCCTGCTCCGCAGGACATCTATCCGACGCGATCGCTGGACAACAACGCGCTGATCCAACCTGAAAGCCGCCAGGCCTTTGCGCGTTTGCTGGCCCAGGGCTGGACGGACGCGCTGCGGAAGCTGCGTCCGGAGGGGCCGCTCTGGACATTCTGGGATTACAAGTTTGAGCGTTGGCCGAAGGACAAAGGCATGCGGCTGGATCACTTCCTGCTCTCACCCAGGATGGCGGACCGGCTGGTCGACGGCGGCGTAGACCGATGGGCACGCGGGGAGCTAAACGCCAGCGACCATGCCCCGGCGTGGATCACGCTCGACCTCTAGACCACTGCTGCCTCAATCACGAAATCAATGAAAGCCACTAGCGAAAAAGTGTTTTTTCAATACGCGGGTCGGGGATCAGCCACATCACAGCGACCAGCGCGTAGCCGGTACAGGCGATCCACGGCTGCACGAATGCCAGGGGAACCGCAACAGCGTATACGGCGACAGAAATCCGGCCTTTCGTGTCCCTTCCGATCGATGCTGCCAGCGTTGAATCTTTTCCGTGGTGGACTATTAACATTCTCGTGAGAATGTAATAAGCAACCCCGGCAAGCATCAACAGCACACCGTACAACGCCACCGGCCAGGGAGCAAAATGGTTCTCGCCCATCCAGGCGGTAGCAAACGGCGTCAGCGAAAGCCAGAAGAGCAAATGCAGATTCGCCCACAGCACGCCGCCTGTCACACGCTGGGCCGCATGCAGAAGATGATGATGGTTGTTCCAATAGATACCCACATAAACGAAACTCATCACATAGCTGAAGAAAACGGGAAGCAGCGGTTGTAAGGCCTTAAGATCGGTTCCCTGCGGCGGCTTCATCTCCAGCACCATAATCGTGATAATCACCGCGATCACCCCGTCGCTGAAAGCCTCCATACGGCCTTTGGTCATTCTTGGTATTCCCTTTCGGCTCGAAGTTCAGCTCTCAGTTCAGCAGAGATTGCCAGTTAGCGGGAACCTTTCCTGCCGGCCCCGGCACTGGCTGGCTGGCCGGATGCGAGTGGGGCGGCGGCAATTCCATACCCTTGATCATCCGTTCTTTGTCGAAGTCGTAGAACCAATCCTCACCCGGTTCGAAGCTTGCAATTACAGGATGTCCCATCGTCTTTGCATGCCTGGAGGCATGTTGGCTGGGAGAACTATCGCAGCACCCAATGTGCCCACATTCCGCACATCGACGGAGATGAAGCCACCAACCGCCCGTGGCCAGACACTCCACGCAACCTTCACCACTTGGCTTTGAAGAAACATTAATTCCCCGCTGGGCCCTTTTCATTCGCGCACTCTCCTTACTGTCATCTTAAACCGATGATTCCTCAGAAGCATGGGCAAGAAACGGAAGAACCGCTTATGCGAGCCCCTCTGGAAGTGTTCGCTGTCGGTCCCTGGCGGTCATCTTCATGTTCATCCGACCCCGCCTTGCCTGGCCCGCAGGCGCCCCTCATGCCTGAGCAGGATAGCATCCGGATTTCAGCAACGGCAGGCCTGTGGGATGAGACGAGTCAGAAAAACGTAAGATCGCAACGCATTGAATCGTGTGTTTAAGAAGAGGCAAAGCTGAATCAAGGGTAGTGGGCTACTTTGGCTTTATGGTGACCATGCAGCTTCTCCTTGTCATTCTTGTATGACGACAACGGTCGTTGTCAAGACACACGAAGGCAACAGCGCGGGAAACGCGGTCAAGGGCGCCGCGTAGCGGCGTTCATCTCGACCCTTGACGGCGTTTCC
>DATDGL010000235.1:0-4710 GCA_036522115.1 Candidatus Angelobacter sp. | reverse complement strand
TTTCGGGACCTTTTGAGTTCAACGATGGAACCGCAAGGTCCCTCCGCTTTACCCCCGCTGGCGCGTGGGTAAAGCCTCGGGATGACGAACCATGTTGGGGGGCCCTTCGCAAATAGTGACTCTCACTTTTAATTACACCCGTCAGGTTGCATCCCTTTGCCTGGCAATGGCAAAATAGTTCATCTGAGGTGGGATTCGACAATTTGAGTCAAACCCTCCAGGAAGGCATCAAAATAGTGTAGGACGCGGGCTTCAACAACCCCGCAGGTCGGGCAAACAAGTTGCAGTGGACCTGCTGGAGCCGGCGAAAGCTTTCAACATCCCCGTTCCGGACAAAACAGATTTTTTGAACGGAACTGAAGGCGGAAGAAAAAATGTCAACAGCGATTGCTCCCAGTATTGGGAGAACAGAAATCTGTTCCCTGGAAAACTATCTGGTCCTGCCGGACCGCAGCATGGATGCGCGTATCACGGCGGCAAAACGCGCGCTTGGCCCCAGCACGCTCATTCTGGGCCACCACTACCAGCGCGACGAGGTAATCCGGTTTGCCGATTTTCGCGGCGACTCCTACAAACTGGCCCAGGCGGCCGCGCAAACCGAAGCAAAATACATTGTTTTTTGCGGCGTCCATTTCATGGCCGAGAGTGCTGACGTGCTGGCTAGCGCGGGACAGCAGGTGATCCTGCCGGACCTGAATGCGGGCTGCTCCATGGCTGATATGGCGGAGATTGGGCAGGTGGAGAGTTGCTGGGACCAGGTGGTAGAGATGGGGTTGACAGACGGAGAAGGAAACGGCCTTACTCCGCTTACGTACATGAACTCCACGGCAGCCATCAAAGCTTTCTGCGGCGAGCGCGGTGGATTGGTTTGTACCTCCTCCAATGCCGGAAGCGCGTTCAAGTGGGCCTTCGAGCGCAACCAGAAGATTTTGTTTTTACCCGACCAGCATCTGGGACGCAACACGGCGTTTGCCATGGGAATCCCTCTGAGCGAATGCGTGGTTTGGGATCCCTACATGATTATGGGTGGCTTAACGGCGGAACGGCTGCGCCGCGCCAAGGTTATTTTGTGGAAAGGACACTGCTCTGTCCACCAGCGATTCCTGCCGGAACATGTAGATAAAGTTCGCGCCAAATTTCCGCAAATCCGGGTGATTGTGCATCCGGAGTGCCGCTGGGAAGTTTGCCAGAAGGCGGATGGAATCGGCTCAACCGAGAAGCTGATTAAGATGATCCAGGATGCTGCCCCGGGAACGAGTTTCGCCGTGGGAACCGAGATCCATCTGGTAAATCGCATGGGCAAGGAGTTTGCCGGGCAGGACAAAAAAGTCATTACCCTGGACGACTCCGGCTGCCTGTGCACCACTATGTTCCGCATCTCTCCCCAGCACCTTTGCTGGGTGCTGGAAAATCTGATTGACGAGAACGTGGTAAACCTCATCCAGGTGCCGGATGAGGTGAAACACTGGTCAAGGGTAGCCCTGGCGCGGATGTTGGAAGTGCGGTAGTTGGTACTCGGTGCTTACCTGGTAGCCAGGAAGGCGGAAACCAAAACCAACATACCCGCCGGTAATCTTTTCCAGCGAGACTTTACTGATAAAATTGAAGTGTCTTTGCGGTAGAAGCCTATGTCCAAAAAGAAAACTTTCACTCCAGACGAGGCGCAAACGCTGCTTCCTGTGCTAAGAGCGCTGCTAACGCGCGCGATTGAGGGTAAGAAGGTCATCGAAGCTTCGGAAAAAGAATCTCAGGACCTGAACCATCGCATTCTGCTGAGCGGCGGCCTGTTTGTGGATATTGCCAAAGTTGCCCGCAAGCGCGCGGAACGCGACAAGGCCATTCAAGGTACAAAAGACGCGCTGGCTGAGATTGAATCTATCGGCGTGCAGGTGAAGGACCTGGACATGGGGCTGCTCGATTTTCCCTGCGTGGTGGATGACCATGTCGTCTTGCTGTGCTGGAAGCTGGGAGAAGAGAAAATTGAATATTGGCACGGCATGGAAGAGGGCTTCCGCGGACGAAAACGGATTGACGAACGGATTCTAAAGGGTAAGAAAAGAGAAAAGCCCAACTGAAGGTATTGGGTAGTTCCCCGGCTACCCAATACTTTCAGGGTTTCTTTCCCGCCACCCACTCTGGCCTGAAGTCAGAATTCACCAGCCATTCGACAGGTTTGATCAGCGAGGCAATGGCTTGCTCCATGTGCTGAAAGTCTATGTGGGCCAGATCGTCACTGGGCTGATGGTAGTCGCTGTGCAAGCCATAACTTGAAACCGTGTGGGCAATAATGCCCTGCCGGGCAAGGGCAAAATTGTCCGAGCGCTGGAAGAAATGCTGCTCGGGATGGGGATCTGCAACCAACCGGGCGCCATGTTCGGCAAGCTCCGGACCCAGGTTGCTGCGTTCGTAGCCTGTAAGCCAGAGCTGGTCACGTTTGACCGCCGGATCAGGGCGGCCGATCATCTCAAACTCCAGGTTGACAACAATACTCTTCAAAGGCACCGGCGGATGGGCAAGAAAATACTGGTCGCCCTGGCCTCCTGTCTCCTCACTGCCGAAAAAAACAAAGAGCACAGTCCTTTTGCCGGGACCATCCTGGGTGAGTGCCCGCGCCAGTTCCAAAACGGCGACACAACCGGAGGCATCGTCATCCGCGCCGTTGTAGATTTCATCTCCATTGACCGGCTTTCCAATGCCGAGATGGTCGAGATGAGCGGTCAGCAACACCACTTCGTTTTTCAGCCTGGAATCCCGGCCGGGAAGAATGGCGATTACGTTGCGCGTGTTCCATTTTTTAGGGCCGCCGCGGAACTGGAATTCGCCGGAGACGTTCTGGATAAAGCCGCCATTGTCCCCGCCGGGTTTCAGTCCGAGTTGGATTAATTGCGAGGCGATATAAGTGGCGGCCAGCAGTTCATCGCGAGTGCCGCTGCCGCGCCCCTGGAGGGCATCGCTGGCCAGAAATCCTAGTTCTCCGCCGATGTGGTCGGCCAGGTTCTGGTGATCGGACGCCTGTTGCGCCAACGCCGGGACAGAGAGGCAGAGAGCCACAGCAAGCAGAAATTTGTTCTGAATCTTCACCGGATGCTCCGCGAATTGGCAGTATACGTGATCGACTACGAAAGGCACGACAACACTGCTATATTGGTCTGTATTCCATGCACAATCCCGCAGGCGCCAGTTTTGCAGCCCAGGCATGCGCACAGGCACGCACATGCCGGTTCGCCTGCATCGCGATTGTCTTTGCGGCCGTCCTGAGCGGGTGCAGCAGTTCCGGTGGAAAAGAGGAGCACGCCTATGTCTCGTTCCCTGAAGCCGCGCTTCGGGACCGCGTCGCTCCCGTCTACAACAAGACAGGGACCGTCCACAACGGAGAGCGAGTTGTGGTTCTGGAGCGGATGCTCAACCGGAGGTTCGTCCGCGTGCGTTCTCCCCGAGGCGAGGAGGGCTGGATTCAGGACCGCTATCTCGCTGACCAGAAGACGTTCGATCAACTGCAGCATCTGGCGGACCAGTTCAAAGATGCACCGGCCCAGGCCGCGGCTGTGACCAAAAGGCAGACAAACCTCCACGCCCTTCCCGGACGCCAGACTGCACACCTGTATCAATTGGCCGAGAACCAGAAAGTTGATGTTCTGCGGCGACAAACGGCAGACAAAAACGCTCCCGCGCCGAGCACCCAGCAGAAGACGGACAAGAAGGAAGCAGACTCGGAGCCGTCCTCTGGCGAGGAAGAAGTCAATGAAAAACCGGGCCAGGCGCCGGTGCTGGAAGACTGGTGGCTGGTGCGAGATTCGCAGAAGCACATTGGCTGGGCCCTGGGGGGGCTGCTGTACGTAGACCTTCCCACAGACGTCGCCACCTACGCCGAGGGGCATCGCATTTCTGCCTTCTTTGTCCTCGACCAGGTGCGGGATGGGGACAAGAGCATTCCGGAATATCTAGTGCTGCTGACGGAGAACCATGACGGCCTGCCTTATGATTTCGACCAGGTACGGGTATTTACCTGGAATACGCACCGCCATCGCTATGAGACGGCGTTTCGCGAAAGCGGTCTCTCCGGCTTCTTACCGGTCACCATGGGAAAGGAAAATTTCGGCAAAGAAGGCGATTTGCACACTTTCCAACTGCAGGTTGCAGATGCGAGCGGCAATCTTCGCGAGGTGAAATACAAGTTCAACCCTCCCATTGTGCGGCAGGTGCTCGGTCCGGGGGAGCAACCCCCTCCCAAAGTCCACCATAAGATTGCCAAACCCAAGCGGATTCATTCGCGGTAAGCGTTTGCGGCCCGCAAGTTTGGAGTCTATCCCGAAACGCAGCGAGGGAACCCTACCCGCTTTCATACATTTCCAGCGTGTATGCCCACACGCTTCGATCAATCTTACGGCGTACGCTCCGAGACTTCCTTTTATGCGGGTAGGGGCCTCCGTTCGAGGCAAGCTGCAAAAAACCTCTGGCATCCACCGGCAGAGATGTACCTTCCAATTAAGGCATGGCAGATAAAGTAAGAAAGCTAAACCTGGAACGGGACTACAAGAAGTACCTATATTTCATTGATGGCCAGGGCAACGTGAGCCGGAAATCGAAGTCCGGGGAAGGAGCAACTGAGGTGCTGATGCCCAATGCCGTCCAGCGGGACAGCCGGTATCTTTACTTCATCGATAAGGAGGGCGATATCGCGTGCTCTCCGCGTGCTGCCCGCCGGAAGAA
>DATDGL010000234.1:0-24238 GCA_036522115.1 Candidatus Angelobacter sp. | reverse complement strand
GGTGAGCCCCCGCTGGACCAACATGCTGGCAACCGTCGTGGTGGTGTTGCTCACAGGCGCAGGACTGCTGTTTGGAATTAGCGTGGTCGCGCCCAAGACTTTCGCGTGGTTATCGGGACACTAGAGGAATTGGTGCATCGGTGCATCGGAAGAAAAACCCATGCCTCGACGTAGTCAATGTCCGCTGGATTCTAAATGCTTTAGCGGGCAAGTTAGTGGAGAGTTGGGCCGCTCCAGGGGCGGTCAACGGAAAGAAAAGCTCCTTGCCATGCAGGGTTGGTGTTCCCAGAACCCTGTGGCAAAATTTGCATATGAGAAAATCCAGCATCATCATTCTGTATCTCCTGTTGAGCGGAGTATTTTGTGTCAAACCTGGCGCCGCACAGAGCTCAAAGAGTGGTGGAACGGCCGGGGCTCCGGCAACCAAGACTTCGGCGAGCAAGACGCAAAGCACTTCGCCGGCTGCTGCACTCAAGGACAACAAGGAAAAAATCAGCTATGCCCTGGGCATGAGAATGGCATTGGAACTCAAGGGGCTGAAAAGCATGTCTGTTGACTTTGATCCGAACCTGGTTGCCCAAGGGCTGAAAGACGCTTTATCCGGCGGCAAGACCCTGATGACGGATGACGAACGGGTAGCGCTGCTCACGCAACTGCAGAAGGACCTTGCAAACAAACAGCAACAAATGAGGCAAGAGATGGCAGAGACGAACCAAAAAGAAGGCGAAGCCTTTCTTGCGGCCAACAAGACCCAAGAGGGTGTGGTTACTTTACCCAGCGGGCTGCAATATAAGATCCTGACGCAGGGGACAGGGCCGAAGCCAACCTTGACCGATACGGTGGTTTGCAACTACAGAGGAACTTTCATCAACGGCAACGAATTTGACAGCTCTTATAAGCGCGGCCAGCCGTCGACCTTCTCCGTGGTTCGCGTCATACGGGGCTGGACGGAGGCGCTGCAGCTTATGCCTGTGGGGTCGAAGTGGCAGCTTTTTATACCCTCCAGCCTGGCCTACGGAGACCGGGGCCATGGCCAGGACATTGAACCCAATACAACGCTCATCTTTGAGATTGAATTGCTTTCCATCCAGGAAAAAGAGAAGGAGAACGCGAAATAACATCAGCCGCAACCGAAAATCAACACCCACCACGGAGGCCCGGAGAGATCATGATAAAGATGGAAAAACAGCAAGGCGACGGCAGCGGAGGATTGCTCCCGGAGCTGGCGGCCCTGGAGCCGGGCCAACTGGCCTCCGCCAAGCCTCGTTTCCCCCGGCGCTCTCTGAAAGGCCCCCAAATCCTGCTCTTGTGGTCCCTTCGATTGTACCTGCTGTTCATGCTGGCGGTGGTGATTTATCAGGCGTGGACAGGGGCATAGCGGTCCCTCCGAACCCCCATCTGGATGTTGCAAAATGCAAAGGCCTAAAATGGGAAAGTTTTTGGGAAGATGCAATGAAAATAAGGGGATTCAGCGAGCAATGCATAGTTATAAACTATAGATATATATAGGTTTAGCTATAGATAAATCCAATATTTTGGTCTTGACATCAGATTAAAAACTGCTAATATTCGCCCCGGTTTGAAGAATCCTGCCTTGGAGCAGGGTCTGATAACTCACCGGGCCTCCCGTCCGGAGCCGCGCCTCCTCTGCAGCCGGAATCTGCCTGAAGGAGGTGCGGTTGATTGTGAACGTCAAGCAGAAGGCAAGTGCATTCAACTATTTACGGATACTGTCACAGTTGAACTCAGGGTATCCGCTTTAGCCAACGGACGTCGCGTCCACCGGAAATGGATGCGACATTCAGCTTTGAATTGAAACACGTGCGAGGGCGCTAAGCAGGGCCGGAAAAAATTGAATTTCCGGTTCAGGGAGATCTTTGTGTCGTTCGCGCCAACGGAAAAGGTGTGGGAGCCTTCAGCCATAACGCTACACCTTTTGCTAAAAGGAGGATCTTGAATGAAAGCAGTTAAGCTTGTCTCGGTCTTAGTGTTGGTGGCAGCGCTATTCCTGGTAGGAACCGCGTTTGCCCAATCAGACCCGGGAGTCCAAGGCGGCAACCGCGGCACGGGCTCAGCCCTGCCGTCAGTGCTGGCCAACGATAATCCTGGGATTCTGGCATTTTTTCAGGACGGCCAAACCCGCTTCCAGGATGTGGAACAGGTAAAGGGCGGCAACAATGTCGGCCTCGGCCCCCGTTTTAACTCCAATAGCTGCGTTTCCTGTCACGTCCAGCCGGCCATCGGCGGGTCTGGTCCTGCCGTGAATCCCCAATTTAAATTTACCAGCACTGGCGTTGCGCCCCGAGATACCACGCCGTTTTTCATCACCGCCAACGGCCCCACGCGTGAAGCGCGCTTTCCCTTCTTCTTCAACGCGGACGGATCTGCGAATACCAACAATCCCAATGGCGGGGTGGAAGACCTGTTCACAGTGACAGGCCGTCCTGATGCCGGCGCTTGCAGCCTTTCACAGCCCAGCTTTAATGCTGCTGCGGCCGCCAATAACCTCATCTTCCGCATCCCCACACCCACCTTTGGGGCGGGCCTGATCGAAAACCTGGACGATTCCACTCTGCTGAAGAACGGCGCCAACAACAACAACAATGGCTTCGGCATCGCCGGAACATTCAACCACAACGGCAATGATGGCACCATCACCCGCTTCGGCTGGAAGGCGCAGAACAAGTCGCTGCACATCTTTGCCGGAGAGGCCTACAACGTCGAGATGGGCATCAGCAACCTGCTCTTCACCCAGGATCGTCCGCTGCCGGGAGAAGACGGCAATGGCGGAACGGGCGGTACCGGACTTCCGGCCAACTGCCTGAACCTGAGCGGTGGCGGCTATCCCGAGGACACGAACAACCCTGGTCAAACGTCGGCCCCTGCGGTTCTGGATGACGTCTCGGCCTTTGCCGACTTTATGCGCACACTGGCCCCGCCGCCACCATCCACCACCACGCCCGGTGGCTCCGCTTCCATCAGCCGTGGACGCTCGCTGTTCAGCGCTATTGGCTGCGCGGCCTGCCACAATCCAACGGTTGGCTCCACGCAGGCTTCGAACATCACTGGTTCGCTGAGCAATGCTCCGGTGAACGCCTTCAGCGATATCGAGGTCCATCACATGGGAACTGGGCTGGCGGACAACGTCGGCCAGGGCGGCGCAGGCGGAGACCAGTTCCGCACGGCGCCCCTGTGGGGTGTTGGGCAGCGGATCTTCCTGTTGCACGATGGCCGCACCACCAACCTGATCACCGCCATCAACCAGCACGACAGCAACGGTTCGGAAGCCGATGTTGTCATCGACAACTTCCAATTCAACCTGACCGCCAGCCAGCAGCAGGACGTGCTGAACTTCCTGCGCTCGCTGTAACTCTGTTTGAGTAACCATTTTTTCCTGGCGAGACACAATGCGTGTCTCGCCAGTTTTTTCCATCGCTACGCTTGTGAAACTCATGAATCATGCAGGTTAGTACTTGGCAAAAATGCTTGCGTTTCCGCTTGCCGGATGATTGCCGGTTACTCAGGCGTGCCATGATTTTGCCTTTCGCCAGCAGAGCAGCCGGAAGCCGGCGAATGGTCACGGAGGAAAGTAGTATGCAGTGCAGAGGTTCGGGTTTCCTGATCGTCACTTTCTTGGTTGTCTCATTCCTCGCCTGGGGCCAGAATACGCCGCCAGCCGCCCCCCAGAATGGTGGTGACTTTTCCAGCGTCACCAGGCCTGACCCCGCCAAGGTCGTGCCCAGGGAAACTATCATCGTGAAGGGCGCGTGGTACAGTGCCAGCGACTCCACCACGCCTGTTCCAGAAGGCGGCAGCGTTACCAGTCAAGCATTGACCAACCAGTACTTTGGCATGAACTTGCCGCTACCGTCGGACTGGATCCAGAAACACACCCCGCCGCCGCCGTCCGATAGTGGCAGGTACGTGCTGGCACAGCTCACGCCGGGACCAACGTATAAGAAGGAAAAATCTCGCGGGGTCATTATGTTCGCGGCCCAGGACCTGTTTTTTACGCCGCTTCCCGCCGCCAACGCCCGGCAACTGGTCAATTACTCCAGGAACCACTTGCCGGACGATTACAAAGTGGAGATGAAACCCACTGAGACCAGGATTGGAGGCCAGCCGTTTCTCTTCTATGCCTATTGGTCTCCTGCGGCGGAGATCCATTGGTATGTGCTGAGCACGCAAATCCGCTGCCATGCGGTGCAAATTGTGATGAGCAGCCAGGACACCAAGCTGTTGGAAAGCCTGGTCCTGGATTTGAACAAAATCACGTTGCCGGCCGAAGCCAGCCCAACCGGGGGCACGGGCGGGGGCGCTGTGCCCGTTTGCATCAAAGACTACGCCAGACCGGAAAACGTAATTGAGCGTGTAGAACCAATATTTACCGTACGCAGGTTCAACCCTGTTCCCGTCCGCATCATTATTGATAAAGCGGGCAACGTAAAATACGTCCACTTTCTCAGCGCCTTTCCTGAACAAGAAAAAGCCATCAACGAAGCCTTGAAGAAGTGGAAGTTCCGGCCCTACGAGCGCGACGGGCAGCGGATGGAGGTGGAAACCGGCGTCATGTTCGGCTCAGCGCCACCCAGCGTGGTGCCAACGGCAGCGGACGCGGCCACCGACTGATTCAACCGGGCCAGCGGTGCATGGGGTCTGAAGAGACCACCAATGCAGTGAAGACTCCCGACGGCAGGCATTTGAATTATCCGGGCGAGACATTCATCCTGTCTCGCCCTTTTTCCAGGAAAGAGTATGCTGGCGCAACGTGACGTCATCTTGCACTGTGGCGCTTGATACACAATTACTTGATTACCAAATTAGCCAATTCTCCCAACCGCCACCTCAATGAAAAACGGAATTTACACTAATGAAAAACTGAATTTACCCTGTCCGGAAGGACCATCGCAGCCCTAGAGCATCAACCTATCGTTCCCAACGAAATTAACTATAGTTAACGCCAATTGTTAGAGAAAACCAATTCTTGACATTAACTAGTGAAGTGATAAAATTCGTCGGATTTCAGGCGCTCTGCTCGGAGTAGTTTCTGGCCGGAGTCCCGGAAATCTGTAATCCCCCAGTCCCAGGCCACGCTTTCAAGCTGCTGGAATTTGCTGAGTCGAAGTGTGGTTATAACTGCTGTTTAACAAATGTGGTGGGTTGCTTTCACTGGTTGTGAGTGTCTCTTGGCTCAGGACCTCAACACCATCCTTAACCGTGCGCCGGCGCGAAATCCGGAACCGTGCCTTGCTACCGCCCAGTTGCAGGCCAGTTTTGTGCCTGTGCACGCTCAACCCAAGGTGTAAGGAGATCAGGGAACACACAAAGATGAACACCTTAGGAGGATCATTGATGAAAGCAGTAAAGTTTGTCTCGGTTTTAATCATGGTAGCCGCGCTGCTCGTCGGAGCGGCGTCTGCTCAATTAACAGACCCTGGAGTTCAAGCTGCCAACCGTGGCACAGGCGCAGCCCTGTCCTCAGTGTTGGCGAATGACAACCCCGGGATTCTTGCCTTTTTCCAGGACGGCCAAACGCGCTTCCAGGACGTGGAGCAGGTGAAGGGCGGCAACAACGTCGGCCTGGGACCACGGTTTAACTCCAATAGCTGCGTTTCCTGTCATGCCCAGCCCGCCATCGGCGGATCCGGTGCTGCGGTGAACCCGCAGTTCCCATTTGCCGGTAGCGCGGTTGCGCCCCGGGACGCCACGCCATTTTTCATCACCGCCAACGGTCCCACCCGTGAAGCCCGCTTCCCCTTCTTCTTTAACGCGAACGGAACGGCCAATACCGCCAATCCCAACGGCGGAGTGGAAGACCTGTTCACGGTGACCGGTCGCGCCGACGCCGGCACTTGCACGCTGGCGCAGCCCAGCTTCCAGGCAGCGGCCAACGCCAATAACCTGATCTTCCGCATCCCCACGCCGGTTTTTGGCGCGGGGCTGATCGAGAACCTGGACGAGTCCACGCTGCTGCAAAACGCGGCCAACAACGCCAACAATAACTTCGGCGTTGCCGGCACGTTCAATCACAACGGTAACGATGGCACTATTACCCGCTTCGGCTGGAAGGCGCAGAACAAGTCTCTGCACATCTTCGCTGGAGAGGCCTACAACGTAGAGATGGGCATCAGCAACCTGCTGTTCACACAGGACCGTCCGCTGCCCGGCGAAGATGGCAGCGGTGGTAGCGGGGGCACCGGACTTCCGGCCAACTGCTTGAACCTGAGCGGCGCCGGCTACCCGGAGGATACGAACAACCCCGGTCAAACCTCGGCTCCCGCGGTCCTGGATGACGTATCGGCATTCGCCGACTTCATGCGGACGCTGGCGCCGCCTCCAACCGGCGGCGTCATCCTGAACGGAGTGGCGGTGAGTGCGACCTCGATTGCCAATGGCCGTGCGGATTTCATCGCCGTCGGCTGCGCGGTATGCCACAACCCCACACCAGGGAACACGCAACCCTCGAATATCACTGGTTCACTGAGCAATGCCCCAGTGAACTCATTCAGTGACATCGAGATCCACCACATGGGGACGGGCCTGGCGGATAACGTGTCGCAGGGCGGAGCCGGCGGAGACCAGTTCCGCACCGCGCCGTTGTGGGGCCTGGGACAGCGGATCTTCCTGCTGCACGATGGCCGCACCACCAGCCTGATCACCGCCATCAATGACCACGGCAGCAATGGATCTGAAGCGAACAACTCGCTCAACGCTGCCGCGGCTCTTCGCATCGGCCAGCAACAGGACCTGCTCAATTTCCTGCGTTCGCTGTAGTTTTTGTAAAGTACCAATTCCGGGCGAGACACAAAGGTGTTTCGCCCTTTTTTATGACCAGTGAAATCAGACAGCCCCTTGCATTCAGGTTGGGAAATGATGTTCAGATTTGAAACAAATCAGACCCAAAGTCGTTAGCTATAGAAGAATAAGTATTTAATGACCTTGACATCACCCTGAGAACAGCCTAATATTCGCGAGGTTTCCCCGGTGCTCTGCTTTGTTGACAGAATTCCGGGAGACTTCAGCGCCGATTTTCCCGTCGATAGCCTACCCTTTCAGCAGCCCGGAATCTGCCGGAGCAGGTGAGGCTGAAGTGCTTACAAAACCGAAATGGGTCGCTTCCTCTTGCCGTGATTGGCTCTCCTCAATTCTTTGCATGAATTGAGGAGCGGGCCGGATCACCGCAACCTTAAACCTTTGGCACGCACCGGAATGATCCGTATTTGCCGCGGATTACGTTTGCCAAATGCTCGTTCAACAGTGTGTGTAAGGAGATCAGGGAGAAGAAAGAAACAACCCAAGGAGGATCTGAATGAAGTTTGCTAAGCTTGTCTCTGTTTCCACCATCGGAGCGGCACTCCTGTTCGCAGGAGCGGCGTTCGCACAAGTAAACGACCCCGGCGTCAGGGGCGGGACTATCGATTCGGGCCAGCCGCTGGCTTCTGTCTCGGCCGTTCCAGCCGATCTCACCTTTTTCCAAAACGGATTCTCGCAGTTCAACGAGGTACAGACCGTCACCGGGAACAATCCCGGTCTGGGACCACGGTTCAACCTGGACGGGTGCGGACGATGTCACTCTCAGCCTGCTGTCGGTGGCACCAGCCCCGCGGCCAACATCTTTCCCAATGTAGGCCCCAACCCGCAAAGCCAGGTAATTGCCAACGGCGTGGTGAGCGGCAATACCAACACCATTCCCTTTTTCGTGCTGGCCAACGGCCCGGTACGCGAAGCCCGGTTCCCGTTTTTCTTTAACGCTAACGGCACCGCCAACACCGCCAATCCGAACGGCGGAGTGGAAGACCTGTTTACGGTTTCCGGACGCGCCGATGCCGGCGCTTGCAGCCTGACTCAACCCAGCTTTCAGGCGGCGGCCAACGCCAATGACCTCATCTTCCGCATCCCCACGCCGCTCTTTGGTTCGGGATTAATGGCGAACATAGATGACTCAACTTTGTTGAAAAACCAGGCAGCCCAGGCCGGCAACGGTTTTGGCGTCAATGGCACGTTCAATCACAATGGCAACGATGGCACCATCAGCCGTTTTGGCTGGAAGGCGCAGAATAAATCGCTGCTGCTCTTTGCCGGTGAGGCTTACAACGTGGAGATGGGCATCAGCAACGAGATCTTCCAACAAGACCGCCCGCTGCCGGGAGAAGACGGCAATGGCGGCACAGGCCAAACCGGACTTCCGGCCAATTGCCTGAACCTGGCCGGCGTCGGATACCCGGAGGACATTACTCACTCTAACGGCACTGACGCCTCGAGCAGCGCCAGCGATATCACACTGTTCAAGGTCTTCATGGAGGACCTGGCTCCCCCGAAGAATAATCCCAATGTTCCCGGTGGGGCAGCTTCCATCAACCGCGGCCGCGCGCTGTTCAGCGCTGTTGGCTGCGCCGTCTGCCACACGCCGTCCATGACCACCCAACCCTCGAACTTGACTGCCGGTTTGGGCAACGCCACGGCCAACGTGTTCTCCGACCTTGAGGTCCACCACATGGGCGTTGGGTTGGCGGACAATGTTTCCCAGGGTGGAGCAGGCGGAGACCAGTTCCGCTCGGCGCCGCTGTGGGGAGTGGGACAGCGCATTTTCTTCCTCCACGATGGCCGCACCAGCAACATCATCACCGCCATCAATGACCACGGCAGCAATGGATCTGAGGCCAATGCTTCGCTCAATGCCGCCGCGTCCCTGAGTTTCGCCGACCAGCAGAATCTGGTGAACTTCCTGCGTTCGCTGTAAACTTTGATTGATCGCAAACTTCTGGGCGGGACCGAACCCGGTCTCGCCCGTTTTTGCAGTACTTAGTATTTTGGAAAAGCGAAGTCAGATTGGTATTATTTCGCGTTGATTGCACCACGAGGTAATGGCCAAAGGCGGAGCGCCAATGGCCAACAGCCAGAAGCTAGATTTATAAGCAAGAGTTTTCCACGGAGGAAGAAGTATGCAGTCCAGATGTTCGAGTTTCGTGATGGTGATTGTTCTATTTTTTTCAGTATTGTCCTGGGGACAAATCATCGGCACGTCGGCACAAAGCGCCCCTGTCCCGCCTGCCCCCCAACCTGCTCCTCAGCCTGATGCGAAGACTGGCCAGCCGAGTGGCGGCGATTTTTCCAACGTCCTCAACCCTGACCCCAAGACCGTGGTACCCAAGGATACGATCATCGTTAAGGGCGCATGGTCGAGCACCAGTGATAAGACGACCCCCATTCCGGAAGGCGGCGGCGTGGCCAGCAACATATTTACCGACCCGTATTTTGGCATCACCTACCCCCTGCCCCCCGACTGGGTGCAAAAGTACACACCAGCACCGCCGTCGGACAGTGGGAGCTACGTGCTGGCACAGATCACCCGGAGCGACTCTTATAAAGGCGAGGCCAGAGGCAGTATCATGTTCGCCGCCCAGGACATGTTTTTTACCTCCGTGCCAGCGGCCAATGCGCGGCAATTTGTGAACTACTCCCGTAACCATCTGCCGGATTATTATCAGTTGGAGCTCAAGCCCTCGCAGACCACAATTGGCGGCCGCCCCTTCACCTTTTTTGCCTATGGGTCTCCAGTGGCGGAACTGCACTGGTACGTGCTGGCCACCGAGATTCGCTGCCACACAGTGGAAATTGTATTGATGAACCATGATCCCAAAACCCTGGAGGAACTGGTCCGGGACATGAACAGTAAAATGCAGCTCCCGGCCGAAGCCAGCTCAACTGGAGGCACGGGCGGTGGAAATTTTCCTGTGTGCATCAAGGACTACGCCAGCGGGGAAAACGTGATTGAGCGTGTGGAACCTGTGCTTACTGTGCCCCGGCATAATGCAATTCCCGTGCGCATCATCGTTGATAAGGAAGGCAAGGTCAAACACATCCATTTTCTGAGCGCCTTTCCTGATCAGGAAAAGGTCATCAGCGATGCCCTAAAGCAGTGGAAGTTCCGGCCTTACGAGCGTGACGGACAGCGCATGGAAGTGGAAACAGGTATCATGTTTGGGCGTCCATCGCTTCCCGTGGCTCCGCCCCCGGGAGCGGAGGCGATGAGCCAATAAACTCCAGGGCTTGCCTGCAGGCGCCCTTCTGCATCGCAGCGGCTTCGGAGGGCTGACCGACGGCCAGCATTTCATAAGGTTTGACGACGATGGCAATGCCAAAGTCAAGAAATTCACCGTCGGCTTCAACAGGGAGACCGATATCAAAATCGTCGTCACTGGAACTGTAGAGGGCGATAAGATGACGGTGAGCAAGATTGAATTGCAGCAGTAGGCCGTTGTGCCGGCGATGACTCTCACTCATCCATGAACAATCCTTGCAAAACTCTTTTGCTGCTATCTTCTCTGCTCTTGGCCACTGTTGCCGTGGCCGCAGATACCATTACCGGCACAGTTCACAACCAGACCACCAGCCAGCCGGCCGTGGGTGATCAGGTAGTGCTGCTCCGCCTCGGGGAAGGCATGCAAGAGGAGGGACGGACCAAGACCGACGCTCAGGGCAGATTCACTTTGAATGTTACCTCCCCCAACGATCAGCACCTGATTCAGGTATCTCATCAGGGCGTAAGTTACGATCAAAGCGTGACCGGTACCGCTGAGGTGGAGATAACTGTCTATGACACGGCGCCATCCATTCCCGGCATGCGCGGACCGATCGGAATTGCCCAGGTGGAGTCCGATGGCAAGCTCCTGAAGATCACAGAGATGTACGACATCAGGAACAACTCCGAACCGCCGGTCACCCAATCCAGAACGGATAATTTCGCGATAGCGCTGCCCGCCGATGCCGAACTGGATTTCGCTGAGGTGCGTAGAGGACAAGGCATTTGGACCAAAGTCAAACCCGATCCGGTGAAGGGAAAAAGCGGCAAATTCAGGCTCAATTATCCCATCCGGCCAGGGGACACGCTCTTCAAATTCATCTACCATCTGCCGTATGAAGGCCCTACGACGTTACATCTGAGGGTGCCTTATCCTATCGAAAAGTTTGCGGTGATGCACCCGCCCACGATGGTGTTCAAGGCGTCCAGGGCGGGCGCGTTTATCTCTCCTGACCAATTGGCGGACAATTTAAAAGTGGAAGCGGCGGTGACCGTGCCGACGGTGGGCGATGTGCCGGCCTTCCAGATTTCCGGCGTAGGAATATCGCCGCCACACGGAACGGAAGTCTTAACCGGGCCGCGCGCGGTTGCCGCTCCTGCTGCGGCGGCTGCAGCCCATCCTCCGGCACCAGCGGCCGCAGGCGCCGCTTTGGAGCAATCGCGCAAGGAACTTTGGTTCATGCTGACGGGGATGGTCGTGATTCTGGCGCTTGCCGTTTTTGCGGTCTGGCGGATCAGGAAGCCTATGGCGTCCGCGGTGGCGCCAAAGTCCTTGCTGGACACTTTGAAGGATGAACTCTTTCAACTGGAAAACGACCGCTTACGCGGGGCGGTCTCAGCGGAAGAATATGCCGCAAACAAGCAGGCCCTGAACCGCAGCATCCGGCGATTGCTGGAAAAGCAACCGAGGCGGTAAGCGTTTGCATTCAGCCGGCCTGGTCCCAGCCTGATTTTGAAAACAGACTCTAGTTCGTAAGCGCTTTCCTGGCCGCCGGTTTTGATGGCGTCGCGGAAACGCCGAACAGGATGCCTGTCTCCACCTCAACCGGCTACCCGTTTTGCAGGTAAGGTATTGGCCAAAATCTTCGCCTTTAACTCATCGTTTGGATATATAATAGATAGGTTTTCGATAGGTTCTGTCTATGGAGATCCATCAGCTGCGATATTTTTGCGCGGTGGCCGAGACCGGGAGTTTTACCCGCGCCGCCGAGCGCGAGCAGGTGGCGCAGCCTTCGTTGTCCCAGCAGATCATCAAGCTGGAGGAAGAGTTGGCCGTGCGCCTGTTTGATCGATTGGGGCGGACCGTCAAGTTGACTGACCCGGGCCAGCTCTTTCTTCCCCATGCCCGTGCTATCCTGAACGAACTCAAGACCGCCAAAGAGGAAGTGACAGACAAGCAAGGTTCTGTCGCAGGTCCAGTGAATATCGGGGTCATTCCTACCATAGCGCCCTATTTCCTGCCGGTGCGAATCAGCGCCTTCTGCCGCAAATACCCGCAGGCGTCCCTTACTGTCTTTGAAGACGTCACGGCGCGCCTCCTGGATCGCCTGCGCGCTGGCGTGGTGGACCTGGCCATCATGGCTTTGCCTACGCGCGGACATGACCTGGATTGCGTTCCTCTTCTCACCGAACGCCTGTTCGCTATTCTGCCCAAGAACCACCCTCTGGCCCGGAAACCGACGATCTCCTTGAAAGAGCTGCGGGATGATTCTTTCCTGCTTCTTCGCGACGATCATTGCTTCCGGGATACAGCCATAGAAATGTGCAAACGGGCGCGTCTGCTGCCTCGCGTAGTGTTTGAGAGCGGTCAATTCAGCAGCATCATGGCCATGGTAGGAGCCGGATTGGGAGTTTCCATTGTTCCGGAGATGGCGCTGGAGCGCCGGCCCGACTGTCATTTTGCCCTGGTGGCAGATGAGAGGGCCTCCCGCACCATCGGCGTGGCGGTGCTAAAGGGACACTTTCTCACTGGCGTGCAGCGGGCCTTCCTGATGCATTTGCGCTCGCAAGCCCAGGTACGGGCTGCGAGAGCCTAGTCGTTAGATCCTCAATTACCGGGATTTTGCTTCAATTGCGGCGCTGGCACGATGGTGCTGACCTAGAATTTGGTAATCGGGTAAATTTTGTAATTAGGTAATTTAAAAGCAAACGCAAAAGCGACGCGCACTTACTCCTATGTCGCTCGGACTTGCCGGAATGGAATCGCGGTCCGATGCGATTACGAGACGGTAGGGCCTCTCACCCGCTGTGCGGGATTCGAGGTTAACTAAAAAAGCGTAGAAGCTTGTTCAAGACCTTTTCCCAACTGCTCCAGAGCTGCCCGCACTTCCTCTGTTGTTGTTCCCACACCAATCCGGAAGCGTTCAGGACATTCAAAGAACCTGCCCGGCACTACAGAGGTTTCGAACTGCTGGTGCAGCACTTCGCAGAAGGCCGCCGTATTGCCGCTGAGCAGGCGGGGAAACACGATGGTTCCGTATTCCGGCCAGGGGCAGTGAAGCTGAGGATGTGAATCCAGGAATTGGCGGAGGAGCTTGCGGTTTTCATCCAGCAGTGATTTCATGCGGGCTGATATCCGGGACAGCCTGGCCATTGCGGCCACACTCAACAGCTCTCCTGGATGGATAAAGGTTGCGCCGTGCAGGTCATTGATGCGCCACATGCGCTCCGCCAGGTGCGGCGGCGCCAGCACCCAGCCACAGCGCAGGCCGCTCAGTCCATAGGCTTTGGTCAGGCTGCTGGTAACCATGAAATGTTCCCGGTCGATGTCGAAAGCTGTCCGGGGCCGGTCCTCAAAAAGCAATTCACGATAGACCTCATCCACCAGCACGAAAGCGCCGGCTCCGCGCGCCAGGGCGGCAACTTCCTTTAAGGTCCGATCCGGGCAAAGCATGCCGCTGGGATTGTGCATGTTTGTGATGACGATCAGGCGCGTGCGGAGCGTCAAATTTCGCTTGAGGTCATTGAGGTCGATGGCAAAATTTTGTTCGGCAGGACGCTGAAAGCGACGAATCTGCAGACCCAGATACCGCGCGATGCCCAATAAGGGATCGTAGGCCGGCTGCTCGATCAGGATTTCATCACCCGGCTCGGTTGCCGCAGCGACGGCGAGGTAGTTTGCCAAGGAAGTGCCGATGGCACTTACGACGCAGGATTGCGGCACTCGATATCGCTCCGCAAGCGCTTGGAGCAGCGGCTCGTATCCATAAATGCCGGGGCCATTGATCTCCAACTGCTCAATTTTGACGTCGAGTTCGGCCAGGGGAAGGGAAGTCATCCCGCTGGTGGCCAGGTTAAATTTCGCCGTGGAATGCAGTTTGGCCCATTCCATGTACAAAGATCGCGCGTCTGCTCGCGCAGTGCTCATGCTGGTAAGATCCTCTTCCAAAGGTAATAGATTGGAACTCCAGAAGCCAGAATTGCCAACCCAAAGAGTGTGTCTCGAGGATAGCGGTAAATGGCATTGCCGGCCACTGCCCAGCATGCCAGGCAGAAAAGGCCGGTGGTGATGGGATGTCCGGGCATGCGCACCTCCACCCCATCACGCGCAAAAGCAAGAGTCGCGCGTGCTGGGGACCCCGGTACCTGCGCCGCTTGGGGGTGGCGATGACGAAGAATGAAAAGACAGCTAGCTGAGAGTCCAAAGAAAATCCAGTCCATAGACGTTACGTAATTCAGGATCTGCTCATAACGTCCGGAGATCAGGATTACTACTGTCCAAACGCTCTGCACAATGATGGCGAGAACCGGCACCTGCGTTTTTGCATGCACCTGGGCAAGTTGGCGGAAGAAAACCCCATCTTCCGCCATGGCAAAGTAGACCCTTGGCGCGGTCAACACGCTCTGGCTCAAAAAGCCCAGCGTGGAAAGCGCAATTCCCAAAGCAATGATGATGACGCCCGCATTTCCCAAGGCGATCTCCATCACGGCAGACGCCGGTGTGCGGGTCTGCGCCAATCCGGCAACCCCCAATCCGCGGAGATAAATCAGGTTCACTGCGGTGTAAAGCGCCGCCACGCCGATCACGCCCAGCACCAGAGCCCGAGGCAAGTCGCGTTCAGGCTTCTTCATTTCTCCGGCGACGAAGCAACCGGTTTGCCAACCACCGTACGCAAATAATACCGGCACCATGGCCGCTCCAAAAGAGGAGAGCAGGTCGGGGGAAATGGATTGGCCGACGAGTGGCCGCCAGACAAGATGCTCGCCGCGCACCAGCAGGGCGCCGGCAAATACGAGCAAGGCGATGGCCGCGATCCTCAGCACCATCAAGGCGCTCTGCACATTGCTGCCGCTCTTGACGCCCAGGCAATTGGCCAAGGTAAAGATAGTGAGCGTGATCACTCCAACCAGCCACTCAGGGGCATGCCATCCGGTGAGCACCATGAGGTAGCGGGAAAAGATGCTGGTCACCACCGCCATGCCTCCGGTTTGAATGACCAGAAGCAGGACCCAGCCGTACAGGAAGGCAATCAGGGGATGGTAGGACTCGCGCAGGTAGGCGTACTGGCCTCCAACTCGCGGGAGGCGGTTGGCGATTTCCGCGTAGATGAGGGCCCCGGTAAGAGCGATACCACCGCCGGCAATCCACGCGCCCAACACCAGCGCCGGCGTATGCACATGCCCGGCCACGACGTATGGATTGACAAAGATGCCGCCACCAATCGTCCCGCCCATGACCAGCATGGTGGAATCAAAGAGGCCCAGCTTGCGGGCCAGAGGAGTTGAACTGGTATCGGGTTCTTTATTGGGCAAGGTTGTGCTGGTTTGGTACCACCGAATACTAAAGGAAGTATTCACAAGCTAACAACATCAGGAGTCTGCTAATGGCAGAAATGTATGGGTGGGGAGAAGGAAAGCGGCTTCGGAATCCGTTCTTAGGGGCGCAGGAGCAGGTCAAGGAAACAAAAATCCTTCTGAGAATGTAAAAGGAGTGAAGTAAAATCCCTGCCATGGCAACGACTGCGACTGCCCCACAAATTACGCCCTCGGGAAAAGCGTCGTTTCTCGACTCGATGGGTAAACTCGTGGCGCTTGCGGCCGCGATAGTCGGTGTGGTTACAGCCCTGGGGTTGCCGGCGGTGGAGTTTCAATACTATCGCTTGCAAATCCCGATGCAGTTCATTACCCAGCAGCAGTTGCTGCGCGCGGGCATTCTGCCCGGACTTATCTTCTTTGCTGTACTGATCCTCATCATCGAACTGGTCCGCCACCCTGAGAGGCTGCCTTGGAGGAGCAAGATCGCCCAGTTCAGAGAGGAAAGAAAATACGGTGTAGACCAGGTTTTGTTAATCGTGCTACGCTGGGTCGCGCTGGTTCAACTCACCACTGCGGGCGCGAGGTTTCTGGCTGGACGCTCTTTACAATGGATCGGATCTCGGCTCGACCAGGACGATCTGCGGTCAAACGCGCTCGACGCGGGTACGCTCATCGCGGGTTTTATCATAATCCTGGTCGTGGTTGTACTGTGGGGCGGCAGGCTATCCGACTGGTTTAGCCGTGGGCTTGCGAAGGCGCCCTGGTCCACCTTTGAAGTGCTGGTGGAGCAATCCGGCCTGGTCCTCTTGCTTCAATGGGAGAGCGAGCGATTCTGGCGACATTCATCCGACGTAAACCAGACTTCGATCATTTTGGGTTCCGTTTTGTATGCAGTGGCCGTGGGGCTGATTTTTGGAGCCCTGGTTCTGCTGCCGGAGGCCTTAAGAAGGCTTGACCTACCCGGCCAGCCGGGTGAGCGCGAAGGTGGATGGTTCCGCAAGTGGATCCTGATGGCCCTGGCGGGGTTCCTTCTTCTGCTTTCCGCTGTAACCGCATACACCAACAACCTCTATCCCGCCATTCCGTACGCGTTTGGCGGCGGGAAACCATCCGCCGTGGCCTTGTGGATCGATAAAAAAGATTATGTTTCCAGTTCATTTGCGGCCATGCGCAACGCGAAGTGCGCCGACGATGGAGGGCAAATGAAATGCACCAACCTGTACCTGATCTATGTAGACGCAGACACCTTAGTCCTGTGTGACGGGCAGAGGGCCTTCTCCACGGCGGTCGTTCTCCCGCGTCTGTCTGTGAAAGCCTTCAACCACTAAATCGCGCTTGCGAGGAAGAGTGTTTCCTGGTCTCTTCCGATCCGATGCACCGAAGCCCCGATTAGTGACGCTCTCTCGCCATTGGGCCACTCAGTGCAACTGATTCAGCCGCCCCGTTGACAATCCGAGGTCGTTGGCTACCCCCGGTGGCTTTAAGTACCTGGGCGTTCACATAAGTGAAGAGTTCGCCTACGGTCACGTTGCCGTCGTGGTCAAGGTCCGCTGAACCTTGCAGGCCTTGCAGAAGGTAATAGGTAAAAACACCATGCCCTCCGCCCCATCTCTCGTCTTCCTTCGATTCTTCACTGATGTCGCTGGCGGTGATCACAGCCCGCTCGCCGGCTGAAGCATATTTGGTGAGGTATTGATTAATCAGGTTATTCTCCTTGCGGGTAACATGGGCACGCTGGCCGCTGAGGCCAAAGCTATGACAGCTATCAGCAAAGGTAATTACGCGCCTGGCTTTGATGATTCGTTGAAATGCATCCTGCAGCTCCGACATCAATAAGGCAGTTCCGCCCATATTATCGGGATCGGTGTCGTAGGTAAGAAAATAAAGGTTCCGGTTGTCATTCGGGTCCTCATCTCCGTGGCCGGCCAGGAATATCACAACCGTGTCGTTCTCAGCCGGCTTTGTCAGAAAGGTGCGGAGAGCCGTGTGAACGTTTTGCAAGGTGGCCTTTTCGTTGAGCAGGACCTGGATGTTTTCCTCGGGGAAGCCGCCGCCCCTGGGCGACTTCAGAAAGTCCAGGAAAGCCTGGGCGTCGCGGTCGGCATATTTTAGATTTGGGAGCCCTGCACCGCCATGCTGATATTTGGAAATTCCGATCACGACCGCATATTTGGCGCCTTTACTTGAAAGCGGCTTGATTTTGCCAGGATGCGCGGGAAGCCCCCTCGTTTCCGATTCAGGCAGAATCAGCAGAAACGAGCCATAGTGCGGCCTGTGGTAAGAGTTCTGGTATTCAATCTCTACAGAATTGGTCCCTGGATGAAGCTGGAAACCGTTTCTAAGGTTCAAATCGAAATTGTAAAACTGGCCATCAGCCTTGCTGATCGGGTCCATGATAATATCTGCAGCCTCAGTGTTAATCTTGGCATGCAGGTTTCTCACGTCAGCGTTAGTCCCGCGAATCCCTACAGTGAAACGAGACCACCTGTTCGACGGAAGGACTGCACTGTCATTCGCTTCTATATGAACTTTCAGTTCAGGTATATCGAGCCACATGTTTTGGACTCCGGCCTCAGTCTCACTGGCGGGGAGGTTGAAAATGAAAATTACGCCCAAAATGACGCATGTCCATTGAAACAATGCAATTAGAGTCTTCATAGCCACGGCCGGTGCTCCCAGCATCTTTTGAAACCTTCACATTATGCAAAAATTAAGAAATATTCCTCAACTTTTTTTGTAACGCTTTAGGTTCTCGCTGCACTACTTATCAGGGCCGACTTTGACTTAGTGTCTGTTCCGCATGGCCCTGCAAAAGAGGGGAGAAAATGCTAATAAAACTCAGGTTGTGGGTAGCATTATTTTTGACGGCAGTGTTGGCGATGAGCAGTTCGGTGTCGGCCCAAATTTTGGGCATTGGCAAGAAGAAAGAAGATAAGCCCAAAGTGTCCGATAAGGCCCCCGAATACTCAGACAGCGACAAACAAAAAATAGCTGAGATACTGCAGCGTCCAGATATTCAAGCCGAGATTGAGGCCGAATGGGAGACCCAGCGCTCCTACGATCTGGAATACGCTTACCAGGTCAACAGCTCTTCCAATATCCGTGATTTGTGGAACCCGCAGTACGCGAAGCTTCGGGAGGACTATGGGACCCTCTACGACAATCCGATTCTGCAGCGCTACGTCAACAGGATTGGACAGCGCCTGGTTCCCAAAGATTCTCCCAATGTCTATTCCTTCAAGTTGCTTCTGGATCCCGTCCCACGGGCTGAGGTTTTGACCACTGGCACCGTCTACATTTCCACCGGCCTGGTCGCTTTGCTGGACAATGAAGCGCAACTATCTTATGTGCTGGCGCACGAGATCGCCCACCAGGAGAAGGGCCACCGGTACAACACGATCAAGAACGCGATCGCGGAAAGAGAACTGAATGTCGAGAAGGAAAAGAGCGCTGAGAAAAGGAGGAATATCATCGGCGCGATCGGCGCTGGGGTTGGCGCGGCTTTCGGAGGCGGTTTTGGCGGTGGCAGAGGAGCGATGCTCGGAGCCTTGATCGGCGGAGCAGGTGGATATGGTGCATGGCTACTTCTGATTCGCAGCAAAACAACAGCAACGGAGTGGTCCACATTGTATGAAAATGAAGCTGATGAAACTGGCTTCAAGTACATGCTGGACCAGGACTATGATGTCCGCGAAATCCCCCACCTCTATGCCAATTTGCAAAACATGGTGACCAAAGATGAGCGCATGAGCCTGGGTTTTGTGGGCAAGCGTTCTCGCATAACTGAACGAATCGCAACTGTCCAGGGGTTGCTAAATGGAGCTTATAAGGCCAGTATCGACGCCAAACTGAAGGGGAGTGGGCTGAAAGGTTCAAGCCCGGACTTTCCCGTACTGATGGAAGCCCTGAAGCGCGACAATGGAATCATCGCGATGGACTATGATTTGTTCGCGGTTGCCCGCGACAATCTCGAAGAAGCAGTCAATCTGCGTTCCAACGATGCTCGCGCACAATCGTATCTGGGCAAGGTAATTGCCCTTACCGGCCGCACACCGGATGACCAGCAGCAGGCCATGCTGCATTTCGCCAAGGCCCTTCAATATGATGCTGCCCGAGGCGCCTACCCCGATCCACATCTGGAAAGGGCTTTGTTCTTGATCGCCCAGAATAATTCAACTGACCAGGAGGAGATCCGCAAGGAACTCCAGACTTACGTGGCTCTTTTTCAGCGGGAGCACGCCGGCCAACTGCCTGGGAACATGCCTATTCTGTATGACTACTTTGCGCTCGAGGGCGACACTACCTGGTATGTGCCTCCGGCGGCGGAGGTCTCTACGCGTTTCGCTGACCCATTGAACGTGAACAGTTCGGGAAATGCCACTGCTCCGACTGTGCAGCAAGTGGTGGACAAAGCCACGGCAAATCATGCTCCGGCGACGCGTACCATCAATAACCCGGAACCCGGGCGCCAACCGGTGGGTCCCAAGAAAGTCGCAACTCCTAAGTCTCCCCGGTAGAAAGATGAGAAGCAAGCCTCTGATGGTTACAGCTAAATCACTGTTGTATTTAGTCGCGTTCGCAAGTCTTCTGGCCATAAGGTCGGCGTATTGCCACGATTACTCTAATGTGGTCGTGGGGATATTGCCGACTTACGATGCCGGTGGCGAAGACTTTGGTCCCCTCTTCAAACAGCATCTTCCGCTCCGGCTGTACCGGCAGTTGGAAAAGCAGGGTGTACGCGTCCTGTTGCTGAATCCGGGGGGTAATTACAAGCCAGACGATGAGGAGTGGTTGATGGACTATGGAAAGCAGAGCGGCGCTGACTTGCTTTTAATTACCAGCTTGCTGAAGACCCAATTTCCCGAGCACGGAGATGCCGCTCTGTCCGTCAAGTGTGAGATCCTTGATCTGAATTCGGGGGTCCGGTCGCCGGAATGGCAAAATAGCGTCAGAATCAACAGGCGGGACCTAATTATTGATTATCGGCGTTTCCTTGGATTTGCTGGAATTACGCTTGTAGGCCCCGACACCCCGTTTGAAAAGTTGCCGCTGGGAAAAGCTATGATCGCAATAGGCGACCAGATTGGACCGCAACTTCTACAGAAGATGAAAACTGCCGTAGCTGCAAAGATTGCAGGCACATCTCCAATCCAGCAAGTCAATACCCCCTCAAAAGACGAGCTTGCCAGTCCGCCTGAAAACATCCATCCGGCTGACGGGCCCTGCGACATAACTCTGAAGATACTTTACGTTTCCAAGCATGCCGCTTCCAAGTCTTACACCATTTTTGTGCAAGGAAGGGAGGAGAGCCTCGGTATAAACGAAGGAGTTTTGCTGTTGCATGAGAAGATGGGACCCCTGCTATTGCAATGGAGCATGCACGATCCCCCTTACCGCCTGCCAGTGCAGGAGTATTATCAGGCCACTCCGAATGTTGATTGTTCCAAGCCGGAACGCCAATTGACAATCAATATTGGGGCCTCCGGCGAAGCGTTGCTGGCATGGCAATAGTGAGCAACAGAATGTTACAACTGCGTCCGAACTCGATGCCAGGTTGGCTCACGGTTGTCGCTTGTATCTGTGCGCTGGTGCTGACAGCCTCGCTGGCCCCCGCACAAACAGTTGGCGCCACCGGAGGGCTTTACCCTTTCAGGAGTCCGGTAAATGCCAAAATCGGATACATCGACGCCCAGGGCGCAATCAAGATCGCTCCGCAGTTTGAAGATTGCGGCCAGGTGAACGAGGGAGCATGGTTGTCCGATGGCCGCATCCGGACCGGTTGTGCGCAGGTTGGCTATGCAGACGCATCAGGAAGGCTTGTGATTAAGCCCCGCTTCGATGAGGCGCAGCCATTCTCTCACAGTCTGGCTGCGGTGAAAGATCACAAGGGAGTCTGGGGATATATTGATCGTGATGGAAAATCCGTGATCGCACCCAGATTTCCTGATGCTGGAGATTTCTCTGAAGGGCTGGCCCCGGTGAGCAATGATGACGGATTGTGGGGATACATTGACTCCATGGGCCGGGTAAAAATTCCATTTAAGTTTCAGCATGCGGGCTCTTTTTCCGGCGGATTGGCCTCAGTCGGGGTGAATGACAAGTATGGCTATATCAACAACGCCGGAAGTCTGGTGATTCCAGCTCAATTTAAGCAGGCAGCTCCTTTTAGCGAAGGATTGGCAGCGGTGCAGAACGGCCTCTGGCACTATATCGGCAGCGATGGCAAAGTTGCATTCGCAGGAGATTTCGAGCAGGCCGGCAAATTCTCTGAAGGAATTGCCCCAGTCAAGTTGAAGAATGGTGTTGGCTTCGGGTACATCAACTACAGTGGCGAGTTTGCTCTGCCACCGCAGTTTGAACATGCTTACCCGTTTCGCGGCGGGCTGGCCTTGGTCCATTTCAAGACCGAGTGTGACTCAGTCGATGTGGAGAAATGCAAGCTGCAATATGGGTATATAACCAAAACGGGACAACGGATTTTTTCTGCTGCCCTACCTTATGTTCGCAAAGGCGGATCGCGCTCGGGAGCGGGAAATCTTTTGCATCAGGAATTGCCCATGACGTCTGTCAACATAGAGACGGTCCCTTCCGGGGCCAAGGTATACCTGGTGCCGCTGGACGACTGGGAGTCTGACAAAAATCTCGCCAACGAAAAAGAAAAGATGCTGAAGTACTTACAGAATGAATATACTCCCCTGCGCAATTATGAAGTAATCGAGCAGGTCTACCTGGTGCTGCTGGAATTGAAGGGCGCAACAATCGAGAGGCAGTTCGATGTCAATGGACATGGTTCTAAGTTTTTGGCAGTGGATTTCGACAAGGAAAAACAGTGACCCCGTCAAGCGGGTATTTCTTGGCGCTTCAGGCATCTTTGGCGCTGTTCCTGGCCTGACCATCATCGGTTGGGGACTTGGAAGTCCGCCGGGCTATTTGCTGCTGTTTGGCGGCACCATTGAGGTATTCGGGACTCTCACGGTTCTTTTGCTCTGGGTAAACAGAAAAAGACTGAAACGCCTGACGGCCAAGCAGACTACAGGCACTGTTCTTGTTCTTATCGCACTCAGTCTCTGTCTTGTGGTTGTATATCTCCAACTCACCGGCTTGTGTATTGCCAATCATCCGATCCATGGGTCCGTTTACTATCCACTTTGGAAAAGCGGGCACTTGGCGGAGATGGTGGACCGGGCGGGCGGCAGATATGCGGCCGTGGAGCGTTATGGATCTTATCCTGTCGCGAAGGCCATTCAGGAGGCGCCCGGATATCCTTTCACCATGGTTGTTACCACCATCGTCATGCTGCTGACCTATCAGGGAATCTTTACTTCGCTGGCGATTGCGTTTGGCGTCCTTGGAATCAGGAGCGAGGAGCGGGCACAATCGCTGCCAGCAGACGCCATCCATGAGGCTCCGTCAAAGCGGAGCCACAATGTCGCGTCCACACACTGAAGGTTCAGGCTGGGGGCTTCTCCATCTGAAAATACATTCCTTCTTCGCCGGTCTTGACGAAGCCCAGGCGCTCGTAAAGGCGATACGCCGGATTTGACTTGAGCACCTGCAGGCGCACGGCAGCGCCATCGCGCTCGGCTTCGGCGATCAACTGCCGCAGCAGGTGCGTCCCTACTCCGCGGTTGCGGTACTCGGTGAGCAGTGCTATGTCTACCAGCACGTGCGCGTTGCTTCCACGATGCACCAGAATCCTTCCTGCCGGTTCGCCCTCCACCACAATCAACCGGTGATCGGCGCCCTGGTAGGCCATCTCATACCATCGCTGCTGAGCATTGAACTGCATGCGCAGAAATGCGTCCTGCTGCGCCGTGTCCCAGCCAAAAGGGGCAAGTTCGGCTAGCCGGGTGCTGGAATACAGCCGGTAGAGAAAATTCTGATAATCATCAGTGGAGAACGGCCGCAGTTCAATGTTCATTGATTGTGGGATATTTTACAGGGGGCGCTTTAGGCACAAAATCTTTTACGTGGCGGGCACAGGGGTTGGTACTACCATCACGGATGGTTGGGTTCGGGAACGGGCTGCATGATTGGCCAGGCGGTTAGCTTCCTGGTTGCGCTCGCGGGGAATGTGGGCAATGCGAAACTTCAGGCTGCGCGCCAGTTTCCGGCAGGTCCAATTCAGGGAATAAAGGCGGGGACTGCGGCAGGCGTATTCGCCTGTCATCTGCTTGACTACGAGTTCGGAGTCAGAATAAACGTGGAGCGCAGTGGCCTTGAGTTCCAGCGCACAGCGCAGGGCCTCCAGTAGTGCAGCGTATTCCGCCACATTGTTATCGTGGTGCCCAATCCACTTGGCGATCCGGATCAACTCTCCGTCAGGCTTCTCAATCACCACGCCAATGCCCGCTGGGCCCGGGCTCCCGTGAGATCCGCCATCAACATACGCTACCAGACCAGCCATTCCGCTCCTTGTCTTCACAGAATGAGGCAAGTTTGCTCTGTGGTCAAGAGATTGATTTGATTCCTCTGTTGAAATCCCGCGTGCTTCAGGATGAAAATAAGTGTGGAAAAGGTTGTGGAAAAGCAAGAAATTCAGCTACGAACGCCAATTCAGCCGCGATTTTAGCGGGAGATCGTAACCGAAAATGGACAGAAGATTTGTTGTATTTGCACCAATCTTCGGCGTTGACTTTTCTCCTTTCGGGTTTAGGATCACTCGCGTCGATGGCTGAAAGGGTTGGCCTCAATAAAACGTAGCCGATCTGAAGTAAGCTGGGTGATTCGGTCTGATGAAGCGATTCGTCAGGACACCCAGACCCGAAAAAACCGACGGACTCTGCGAGGAGCCGTTGGGGTCAGGGACTGCGAAAGCAGTGATCGCATCAAGGGCTGTGACGGTACATGCATCCACGCTGTTAACTCCCTCGCAAGAGTTGGCGGCTAGAGCATAACCAA
>DATDGL010000233.1:0-34297 GCA_036522115.1 Candidatus Angelobacter sp. | reverse complement strand
CTCGGAACAGCTCAAGGCAGTACTTGTACGCCGTATAGGTCTTGGGCTCGCGTTGTGGCGGCTCGATTTCCTTGAGATAGGAAGCTACAGCATCCGCCAGGCGAACCCGCTCCGGCTGGTCGCCGTCCTCGTCGGCGATCTCCAGGCCAGTTTTACCGGCATCGAGAGCAATGGCTTTGCGCCGCGCCTGCTCCAGCACCTCGCCGGATTCCTTGACGCTCTGCCGGCGGCGCTGGCCGTCCTCGTACCACTCGATGTAATAGGTTCCTTCCACATGGCGCTGCGGCTGGCCGTCAATCAACACCCAATCGAACTTGAGTTTGTTGTTGACCATCTGCGCCGGGGCAAAGCGCCACTTATCGGCAATCTTGACGTATTTGAGAATGTTGACGCGGCAGGAATAGCCGGTCTTCTTTTCGCGCCGTCTTTCTGATCTGGGCACCTGGGGAGATCTCCTGTCTGTTGAGTTTCGACGCTAGTTACTTACAGACAGGATCATAGACAGGATGGCTCGTAAATGCAACAAAATAATAGTACATGGCGGAGAGAGAGGGATTCGAACCCCCGATACCCGTTAAGGTATACACGCTTTCCAAGCGTGCGCCTTCAGCCACTCGGCCATCTCTCCGGCGCTCAACTTGAGATTCTTTGATTATATCGAAAGCCGCCAAGGTCAATGGCAAACGCGGCGATGGGCAGGTGTTTTCCTTGGAATCAGTGAGCACTTATCGTTGCCAGGCATCGGATCTTTGTCCCATGCATCAATGCCAGGATGACCCGGTTACCAAAAAGAGCGGCAGGAAATCAGCGGCCTTTATGAACAGCGCTTTCGGCCCAGCGACTGCTCTCTATCCTGCATGCGCCATGACGCGCTCGAACTGATATTCGTCAATCACGGCGGCCACGGCCCGCTTGCCACTATCTTCACCGCAGCGGACCACACGCCCTGTGCAGTTGACCAGTACATCGGTAACGGCTCCAACTACGGCTGCAGGCAGCACGATGCGGAAACGGATGATCGTTCCCACCGGCAGCTCGCTGTTCATGTAAAAGAGAACGCCACCCGCTGAAATATCAGCGGTCTCGGCAAAGTGTTCGCGGGAATCACTGGTACGAATGGTAATGGGGAGCCTTAACGGAAACCGCACCGCACTTCTTAGATCAATCACCCCTCACCTCTACGCATGCTTATACACCCGTATCCGGAGCGCACAAAGTTACTTTGGTATGCTCAAATGGGACAATGGGCTTATGAGTAGCGGTTAGAACTTAGTTACTTCAGTGAAATTGAAGTCGCGCACCTTCATGGCTGGGGCCACCATGTCAAAGGACTCTTCTCCACTGGCCCGCACCGGTTTCCCCATGGCTTCCACCCCAGAAAGCATCTCAATGAGGCTCTGATTGAAACGGAAGTTTCGGATGCCGTGCCTGATCTTCCCGCCTTCGATCAGGAATGTGCCGTCACGGGTCATTCCGGTGAGAATCTTCTCATAAGGATCCACTTCACGGATGTACCACAGCCGGGTAATCAGGATGCCACGCTCACATCCGGCAATCATCTGCTCGGTCGTCTGCTCGCCGCCTGCGGTAAGGAACACAATGTTCGCAGGCGCCTCCCCTATTTCGTTTGGCAACGGAAAACCGTGACCGGTCGCCTCAATGGCGCCCACCTTGCCGGCAAATTCGGACTGTCGCATCTTGGCTGCTGTACCCCGTGCGTAAACCAGGCTCCGCACCACCCCTTTTTCCACCAGCGTGATGGGCTTGCGCCGGACGCCCTCTCCATCAAATGGCGCGCCTGACTGGAGAGGATGGTTAGCGTCATCCACAATGGTGATGTTCTCGCCAAACAACCTGGTCCCAATCCGGTTATTCAGGAATGACCGCTGGTCCAGAATGGCCATCCCGCCAAAGTCCCAGAACATGAAACCTACCAGGTCCAGCACCGCCGCCGGTTCCAGTACCACCATGTATTTTCCCGGCGGCAGCTCTTGCGGAGAACGTGAATCCCGCGCCTTTTGTGCCGCAATTTCCGCCAGTCGCACATGGTTCAAGTCAGCTACATTGGGTGAATTGAATTTCTGCCACCCGGAAGAGTCGTCTGCCAGCATGGTAATAGAGGCCTCAGCAGAGGTCCGCCGGTGAAAGGTGGAAAGGCCATTGGAATTGACAACTGCGTCCGCAACCTCTGCGCTGGAGTAGATTCCCGCCGTCGTCAACCCATTCTTTTTGGCGACGGAGACGATTTCACCCACCGCCTCAGCTCGACCCGCGGGCGTAATGGCGGCGGTTTGCTCAAACCAGCGATTGGGCGCAGCCTTGTCCGGCTTGCCTTCCTCTGCCGACGCCAGTGGCAGCAGATCAGAATTCGGCTCCTGCACCTCGGCAATACTCTCTGCCGACTGCACAGCGCGTTTCAAGCTCTCATCATCAAAGCGGTTCGTCGTGGCCCGCGCAGTCTTACCGCCAGAGGCGACACGAATGGAGGCGATTGCATTGACCTCGGCCACGTTCTGGTGAATGGTGTTGTTGGCAAAGCGGGTGAGCGAGTAATTCGTGGCGGCGAAGATGATCTCAAGCTCATCGCTGGACGAGAATTTTTTTACTTGATTGAAAATCTGCTGAGTCCTGGATTGATCGAGCATCTTCTATTTCTTCTCCCTGTTGTATGAGTCCCTTCAGTCCACGCGGAAGCAGTTCTTCCTCCGCGTCCTTTTGCGGTCAATTGCCTTTGTACGCCGTTCCCACCTTCACATTCCGAAATCTCGCCGGTGCCGCGCCGTGGCCGGTGCCCATCGTCTGCATGGGCTGGCCTTTACCGCAATTCGGCGTGCCCCACAGCGTCCACTGATCGCGCGAACAGATTGCGTCCATAGAGTTCCAGAATTCGGTGGTAATACCGGAATAGGAAGGATTCTTCAACATCCGGCCGAGCTTGCCGCCTTTGATTTCCCAGCCAATCTCGCACCCGAACTGGAAGTTGTACCGCTTGTCATCAATCGACCACGAGCGGTTGGTTTCCATGAAAATGCCTTCATCAGTACCCGCCAGCAGTTGTTCAAAGGTAAGAGGTTTTTCTCCCGGCAAAATGCTGATGTTGGTCATGCGGATCAGAGGAATACGGTTCCAGCCTTCAGCGCGCATTGTTCCGTTCGAGCGATTTTCCCCAATCGTGTGCGCCGTTTCCCGGGAAGAAATGTAACCGGTGAACAGTCCGTGAGTAATGATGGGTGTGCACTGCGCCTGCACTCCTTCGTCATCGTAGGCAAAGGTGCCCAGGCCTGGCCCGTGGTTTTCCGTGGCGTCGGCGACTACATTCACAATCTCGCTTCCGTATTTAAGTTTGCGCAGCTTGTCCAAAGTCAAAAATGAGGTTCCGGCAAAATTTGCCTCCATGCCCAGCACTCGATCCAGTTCAATAGGGTGTCCAATCGATTCATGGATTTGCAATCCCAGTTGTGAGGCGCCCAGCAACAACGCCATTTGTCCCTGCGGACATTGATCGGCCTGATGCAGCGCCACTGCCTGTTCCCCGATGCGCCTGGCATTCTCCAGCAGCTTGAGTTCCTCAACCATCTCATAGCCCCGGTTCTGATACTGCCCGCCAAAGGAATTCGGATACGAACGTTTCTGGATCTCCGTCCCCTGAAAAGAAAACGCCGCGTAGCCCGCACCCGTGATATGCCGGGTCTGGTGGATCTCTGAACCCTCGGTGGAGAAAAACCACTGCTCGTAGCGGCCGAACTGCATATTGCTCTCCGCCAGGGTCACCCCTTTTACCGAGAGCAATTCACGGTCTATCTTCGTCAGCAAATCCAGGTTCTGCTCCACAGAAGTGCTGAAGGGATCAATCCTGCACGGACTGGCCCACTCCACTTTCACGGCCGGCTCTGCCGCCAGGCGGACTGGGCCCTCCTTCACCCGCGACGAAGCCTTCGCGATCTCCACCGCCTTCGCAGCGGTACGCTCAACCGGCTCCCGGGAGAGATCGTCCGTGGAGGCAAATCCCCAGGAATCGTTGACCACAACGCGAATCCCGATACCAAGCGATTCCGCGCTGCTGGCGTGGCCCATCCTGCCGTTCTTGGTGGCCAAGCTGCGCGAACGGTCATTAACAATCCTTGCGTCGGCATACTGAGCGCCCTGCTGCTCTGCCGTATTCAACGCCCAATCAGCAACTTGTTTCATACTCATGGCCCTTCCAGAATAAATGAATTTTCAAAACTCGGTGGGAGTTACACTGCAATCATGTCGCGAAAGCCGGCACGGATCAGGATTGTGAACCTGGAAGAGGGCATGCCTGGTGTTGAACAGGCCCGCCTGCGCATGCAACACGAATTGCAGGCCGCGCGCAAGGCTGGCTATAAGGTGGTCAAACTCATTCACGGCTACGGTTCCAGCGGAACCGGCGGCGTCCTTCGCACTGAGCTGCAGAGAGACCTCCGTAAGTCTGCTGAAGATGGCGCTATTCAGGCGTTCATTCCCGGCGAAGACTGGCGCATCTCCGACCCCAGCACCTGGAATCTACTCAGACAATTCCCGGAGTGGAAGAAGGACTCCGATCTGGGACGAAATAATCAGGGCATTTCAATTGTGATTTTTTAACCCCACCGCAAGCTGTTCCAAATCCGTTAACATTTGGGAAAAGTGAGGGCATTTGGCAGCCACGATGTTAGGATCACAATCGAGGAACAGCCTTTTGCCATCGACAACTTTCTTGTAAGGCCTGCTCAGATGGTGCTGGTATAAGCGCCCCAGGAGTTTAGATGGAGGTTCGTTGGTATTGACTGCTTCGGGTTGAGAACAACGGGAGGGCAACGCCTCCGCAACGCTCCTCGGCAAAACTTCCTTGTGTGCCAGCAGCCAGGCTTCTGTTTCGTGGACCGCAAAATATTGTCTGAACCTGGGGTGTCCAACCCGCTGTTCAAGTTCGCTCTTGCCCCACGCCACTCTTTGAGTGGGTGAAAGTCCGGCAGGAAAAATCTCAGGACCGTACAAGTCAATCAGTCCGATCGCAGCAATGATCTCCCGGCCCTGCTTTCCTGTCAGATACCGTTCAACTCGGTCTTTAACTTTAGACAGATATTCACCGAAACCCTCAAATGCAACGACAGAGATTCCGACAGGTTGCGTCAACTTTGGATCAAGACCACGCTTTACAAACTCGGCAATCGCGTTTCTCTCGGTTTGGCCCTCAACAAACATCATGAACCTCACGCGAGGGCCTCTAGATCACCAGCAAGAAACATTTCACCCAATCTGTACTTTTCTAGCCATCTCTTCAAATCTTCGCTATCAAGTACATTTAATTTCGTTTCCCCGTCGACAGCCTGGACGACGGTTGTGCTCGGGCCGTGTGGCCCAAGAGCAGTCAGAAACTCCGGAGAATGAGTGGTAAAAATGATTTGGCTCGATCTGGAGGCTTCCGCAGCGAACTCAGCAATAATCGGAAACATGCTTGGGTGCAAACCTGTTTCCGGTTCGTCAATGGCGACTAAGTCTCCGCGCGAACGCTTCACCAAGACAGCGAGCAGCATCAGAAATCTCAGCGTGCCATCCGACAGATCAGCAGCAGAATGTGCCGCTTTGAATGACTTCCACTGAAGTCGCATTTGAATTCGCTGGTCCTCAGCAGGAGTGAATTCTAATGCTTCAAACTCACGTCCGAATGCCGCGCGCATGGCGTCGTTGACGTCGACCTTAAAATCCTTGTCTGTAGTATAGAGAGTGTGGAGAGCGGCAATCAGGTTTTGCCCGTTGGAAGCCAGTTGCGTGTCTCTGCGTGTAATCGCAGCCCGGCGAATCGGGGAATCCTGATAAACATTGAGATCCTGATATACACCCCAACGCTTAAGATGTGTATAGAAGAAAAACATTTCCGGCCTGGAGAACATTCTTGAAGTCTGGCTTAATATTGTCTGTGTCGTCTCCAGCCGATCCGGTGAAGCCTCGATCCTATTTCCATCGGAGTCAAAAAGGATTGCTTCTTTTTGATCTCGTTCGAGGTATTTGAATCCTTTGCCCTCTCCGGACTGAAGATAGCCTCGAAATATCTCCCGCTCAATTCTATAGCCAGTAAACCCCAACGGTTTCAGCAGGAGTTCATACGAAAAGCTCTCAAGTGGCCGCGGAAGGGGCGGGAATGAAGGAAGGGTGATACTGGAGGATCGGATACCTAGTTCCAATTCCCACGCAATTTGGCCGAATACCTCGTTGGCCCAGAGTATCGAGCCTATTCCTCCCTGCCGGACAATAGAGCCATCCAGATCTCCGGTTCCGGCCTGCTGAAGCAATTCCAAGCCCCGCAGAAAGTTGCTCTTGCCCGACGCGTTCGGACCAATCAGCACATTCAAGTCACCCGGCACCCAAGTGACATCCTTGAGAGACCGAAAACCCCGTATTGAGAGCTTCCTTATCTTCACTAATTGGATTTTAATCCTTGCTTACGATGGAAGAAAACAAAAACGGCGGCTTTCTGCCGCCGTCATTAATTACCAATTGCTATTTGCTAACTGCTGGGTTTCTTACGTTCCTTCACTCCAGCTAGCCAGATATTCTTCCTGCTCCGGACTCAACCGGTCGATCTTGATGCCCATGGATTCAAGCTTCAGGCGAGCGATTTTCTTGTCCAACTCCTCAGGAACTGGATAGACCTTGCGCTCCAGCGATTTGTGGTTCTTCACCAGGTATTCGCAGGAGAGCGCCTGGTTGGCAAAGCTCATATCCATCACTGAAGCCGGATGTCCCTCCGCTGCAGCCAGATTGATCAACCGTCCTTCTCCTAACAGGTAGATCTTGCGTCCATCCCGCATCGCGTATTCGTCCACAAAATCACGGGTCTGGCGCTTGGATGAAGACATTTTTCCCAGCGCCGGAATGTCGATCTCTACGTTAAAGTGCCCGGAGTTCGCCACTACCGCGCCATTCTTCATATTGTCGAAGTGTTCGCGGCCAATCACGTTCTTGTTGCCGGTGACCGTCACAAAAATGTCGCCGATCTTGGAGGCTTCTGCCATGGACATCACGCGGTAACCATCCATCACCGCCTCAATGGCCTTGACCGGATCGATTTCCGTAATGATTACATCCGCGCCCATGCCTCGCGCGCGCGAAGCCAGACCGCGACCGCACCATCCATAACCTGCAATCACGAACTTGGAGCCGGCAATCAGTGTGTTGGTGCAGCGGATCACGCCATCCATAGTGGATTGGCCAGTACCATAGCGGTTATCAAACATGTGCTTGGTTAGAGCATCATTCACGGCAATGATGGGATACCGCAGAGCGCCTTCTTTGGCCATGGCCCGTAGGCGGATCACCCCGGTGGTAGTCTCCTCTGTTCCCGCAATGATCCCATCGACTGCGTCCTGACGTTTAGTCAGCGCGGTGCTGACCAGGTCGGCGCCATCGTCCATGGTGAGATGAGGTTTGTGGTCCAGCGCGGAAAGAATGTGCTTGTAATAGCTCTCGTTGTCTTCACCCTTGATGGCGTGGACGGAGATGTTGTAGTCGCGCACCAATGCTGCGGCCACGTCGTCCTGTGTCGAAAGCGGATTTGAGGCGCACAGCACCACCTCTGCGCCGCCGTCACGCAACGTGATTCCCAGGTTGGCCGTTTCCGTAGTTACGTGCAGGCACGCCGAGATACGGATGCCCTTGAGCGGCTGGTTCTTGATGAATTCCTTGCGAATGCTTTGCAGCACCGGCATGGACTGATTTGCCCACTCGATGCGCCGCTTGCCCAGATCGGCAAGCTCAATATTTTTAATATCAAATGAAACTTGACTCATTACGGATGTGGACATTTTGTCTTGTTTTCCTTTGGCGTATTAGAGCATGTTTCATATATTGATGATCTTGGTTCCTGGGTCTCGCTGAAGCCCGGTTCCATGCTGCTTGCGGCCATGGCCGAGGCTTAGCAACTATTTATGAAACACGCTCTAGTCATTCTCTAGAAGTTTAATTCGCGCATTCGCGGCCACAAAGATTTTTGCTTTTCACTTGGCCGCGTTGGCTTTTGACCCGGACTGCGCCATGGCCTTTTCCCGCAACTGCGCAGCCTTGTCGGTTGTCTCCCAGGTAAAGTCCGGATCTTTGCGGCCAAAGTGTCCGTAGGCAGCCGTCTTCTTATAGATCGGACGCCGCAGTTTCAGGGATTCAATGATACCCTTGGGTGTGAGATGGAAATGCTCACGCACCAGGCTCTTCAGCCGATCCTCTGAAAGTTTTCCGGTGCCAAACGTGTCGATCAGGACACTCACCGGCTCTGCGACGCCAATGGCATACGCGAGTTGCACCTCCACGCGGTCCGCCAAGCCGGCAGCCACAATGTTTTTGGCGATGTAGCGTGCCATGTAGCAGGCTGAACGGTCCACCTTGGTCGGGTCTTTGCCGCTGAAGGCTCCACCACCATGGCGTCCCATGCCCCCGTAGGTGTCCACAATGATCTTGCGTCCAGTCAAGCCGGTATCGCCCATCGGGCCACCCACTACAAACCGCCCTGTAGGATTGATGTGGTATTTGGTGTCTGCATCCAGCAGATGAGCCGGTATCGATGCCTGAATCACGTGTTCCAGAATCTCGGCCCGCAGGGTCTTGTTATCTACGGTCTCTGCATGCTGCGTGGAGATGACCACGCCATCCACTCGAATCGGCTTGTGATTGGCATCGTATTCCACTGTCACCTGGGATTTTCCGTCGGGACGGAGATAAGAGAGGGTTCCACTCTTTCGGACTTCTGAGAGGCGGCGGGTCAACTTGTGGGCCAGGGCGATTGGCGTAGGCATGAGGTCGTCATTTTCATTCGTCGCATAACCGAACATCATGCCCTGGTCTCCGGCGCCACCCACGTCCACTCCCATAGCAATATCAGGCGACTGCGCGTGGATGGAAGAAACCACCGCGCAAGTATTGGAATCGAATCCATACAGCGCGTCGGTATAGCCGACGGCGCTCACCGTGCCTCGCACGATGTTGGGAAAATCTACATAAGCCTCAGTCGTGATCTCACCTGCTATGACCACCAGACCCGTTGTGGTCAAGGTTTCGCAAGCCACCCGGCTGTACGGATCTCTTTCAAGGCAGGCATCGAGAATGGCGTCAGAAATCTGGTCTGCAATCTTGTCTGGATGACCTTCCGTCACCGATTCAGATGTAAACAAAAAACGTTCGCGTTGAGCCAAGGGAGCTTTCCTCCTGATGTTTTTAATTATTACCGTTTTGGACCTGTCCCAGCCTGGCTGGAACCGGATATGAATACTACCAGCAAGCCTACATGAGGACCGGCACTGGCAACAACCTTAGTTCGCCCTTCTGGCAGGAAATACCTCCGAATGGCAATCTTGGGCTGTGAAACGGGCTGGGCTTAATTCTAACGGAAGTAGCGGTTTCTCTGTATCAGATTTATTGCTGTAACCCGGCAGCGTTGAAGGTAATGGTCCGGACTTCCTTCTCCTTCCCCAGGGCCCCCAGGGGCTTGCCGTTGTAGCTGACTTCGATTCCCGCGGCATTGCCGGTTTTCAGCACCAATTCTTTTCCCGCTTGGATGGTCCGCTCGGTATTCGCATTCAACATTCCCTCCCAAAGCACTTGGCCGTCCGCCACAATAGAAACCCAGGAGTTCTGTTTGGCTCGAATGACTACGCTAATGGAGCCGCCCTGGTCCTGCGATTCGCTGCTGCCGGCTTTATCCGCATCAGGCGATTGGGACTCTGCCGCTTTTGCCGGCTGCGACGAAGATGTGCGGGCTGGAGCTGGCTGGCTTGAAGCGGATGTTTGCTGTGTGGCAGGACTGGAAGCATGCCGGTCTGAAGTTTCTCTCCGCGATGGCTTATGCTTCATCCAGAACGTCCAACCGCCCACCACCAGAATCAGAGCCGCCAGCGCAAACATCACCGGGACAATAGAACGCTTGGGGTTCAGCGGAGGGGAGTTGTTGTCTTTCTCATGAATTTCCAGTGGAAACTTGTCTGCCGGCGGCTCCTGCTCGTTGCTGGCTGCAATGTAGTCGGCTACGGTTTGTTCCTCATTGATGCCCAGAAACCGGGCATAAGCGCGCACAAATCCGCGGTTGAAAACTCCTCCAGGAAGGACCTCGAACTGCTCCTCTTCCAGCGCCTTCAGGCAGCGCTTGGAGATCTTGGTGGACTCTGCTATCTCCGCCAGGGTGATGCCTCGCATCTCCCGTTCGCGCCGCAATTTGTCCCCAAATGCGCCCATTGCTATGTTTATTTTAAGGTATTAAGGGAAAAATCATAGATACCCAGTGATCAGTGTCAAACTAAAGACTGCCCAAATTCAGTGCAAAAGGACAGGCCCCCTGGGAATCGGTGCACCGCAGCATCGGGTTATCGGGAAACCATGCATGAGCCCCCTTGCGGCCAAGCGCTGCCGAAGGACGATGAAAATTTGGGTTTGTTTTCAAATTCTGGCGATTTTGGCAAATTGTGTCAATCTCAACTGTCGCACTTTCCGATGCACGCGATGCACCGATGACAAGGGTAACCTCGGTAACCGAAGGGCTATTACTCTCAGGCTTCAGGATGAATTCCCTGGTTGCTGATTTGAAAATGCAAAGTTTATAATACGGCGCAAAGCTCAGCTTTCTGCCCCCTTTTGAGGGTCAAGGATCATTTTCGCGAATGAGCGAGACCGTGGTACCCGAGCGTAAGAAGCACTTGCAGGAAGTCGCCATCTTTAATGATGTTGCGAAGGCCCTTACCTCGTCTTTAAACCTTGATTCCATCCTCCAGACCATTATGGACAAAATGGCCGAGTTCTTCCGCCCGGACACCTGGTCCCTGCTCATGGTGGATGAACAAAAGGACGAGCTCTATTTCGCCATCGCGGTCGGCGATGCCGCTGAAACCCTGAAAACTGTTCGCCTCAAAGTGGGCGAAGGCATTGCCGGATGGGTGGCCAAACACGGCGATTCCCTCATCGTCCCTGACGTGTACAACGACCCGCGTTTTGCCAAACGCATTGATGAGATGACCAAGTGGAAGACGCGTTCCATCATCTGCGTTCCGCTCCAGTCCAAGCACCGCGTGCTCGGCGTGATCCAACTCATTAACTGCTCCATGGAGAGCTTCGGCGAGCAGGAAATGTTCTTTCTCCATGCCCTCTGCGATTACGCCGCCATCGCCATCGATAATGCCCGCGCCGTCGAGAAGATCCAGGAACTCACAATCACCGACGATTGTACCGGCCTCTATAACGCCCGCCACCTTTACAAGACGCTGGAATCAGAGGTCTACCGCTCCGCCCGCTTTGGTTACGAATTTAGCGTGATCTTTCTCGACCTCGATCATTTCAAGCTGGTCAACGATACTTACGGGCATTTGGTGGGCAGCAAGCTGCTGCAGGAGATCGGGTTCAAGGTCAAATCCCAGCTCCGCCTGATTGACTACGCCTTTCGTTACGGCGGCGACGAGTTCGTCATCCTTCTTCCCCAGACGGAAAAAAATTCCGCGCTCGTAGTGGCCAAGCGACTCCAGGACATGATGCGCAAGACGCACTTCCTGGCGGAGGAGGGCTTGAACCTGAACGTCCGTTGCAGCATGGGACTGGCCACCTATCCGGAAGATGCCAAGAGCTCGCACGAAATTATCCGCCAGGCCGACGAGATGATGTACATGGTCAAAAATTCCACCCGCGACAATATCGCCGTAGCCCAGCAAGGGATTTTGAAGTAGCTTTTGGGGGTGATTTTTTATAGAAAGTAAGGGAGGGAGCCCCCACACGCTTCCATAAATCTCAGGACATCCCCCAAAGCAGCTTGGTAGAAGTAGTATCCTCTCGCTTGGCGGTAAACTAAAAAGCCATACAACCGACCTTAAGCTGCCGCCGGCACCAGAGATCTCTGCGCGGCCTGGTAAATGAACTTCTTCATCACGTTGGCCCACATCACCTTCTTCCGCACCGCGCTTTCTTTTACCGTCCGGCCCTGGGCAAACATTCCCAGAAGGGCCTTCATCTTCAGGACGCGCAGCACAGAGGCGTCGGATTGAGAGATGCCGTAGGTATCCAGAAAATTCTCCTGGATCTGGCTGGTGATATTGCGATTGCAGAACGGGTACTTTTCCAGGGCCTCCACCGAGGCCAGAAACGCAGCCACGTCTTCAAACGAGGCCCCACGCCGCGTCATCCGGGCAAAATCGCAGAAACCCACCCCGTCGTCAGTCACAATCACATTCAGGGGAGTGAACTCGTTAAGAACAGCGGAACTGGGCAAGGATTTCCTGGTTCGCGCCAATACATTACGGGCTCCGCCGAGAATCACCTTAATAGAGGTCTCATCCAGGCCTTCATGCCGGCAGCTTTCGCAAAGCTTTTCCAAGCTGCTCAGGATGGCGTTGCCGTCAAACGGTTCCGGCATGTCAGATGTGGTCTTGTGGAATGCCTTCAGCCACTCTCCCGCGCGCCGGGCGATTAGGGCGATGCTGCCGTTATCGGCAAAGCCAGGCAGCAAGGCGGCCTTCATAATGATGGATTGCAAAGGCAGCCCGGAAACCTTGTCCGTGACTACCGCTCCATGCTCGCTGAAATCTCCCAGTTGCTGCGGCACGCCGTCCAGTTTCTTGCGCTGAAGGGTTTGCTGGACATATTGCAGGTTGGAGTTTTCCGCCCGGGCCACTGCTTTGGCGTTCCCTCCGCACTTGCTTGCCCGGTACATTTTTACTGCAAGTTTTTCCGAGCCGTCGGTAAAATCCGCACAAACGTCGTAGATAAAATGATCGCTCTTTGGGGTATGCCCCACCACACGCAGATTTTTCAGCTCACCCCGCTGGGGATATCGCTGTGCGGCGGCATGCCGCAGTTCTACCAGAATCTGATCCAATACCGTCTCTGCCATTCCAGCTCCCTGAGATAATTTTTTTCGAAGGCGCGCGCGTCAAAAAGTGCGCAGAAGCACCGTCAAAGGTTTTTTCCATGTCGGGTGTAAAGAAGGACACTTCTCTGTCACTTCTAATCCTTGCAGGTTACGTTCCACTCACGCCAGCCACGCCGTAAGCAGTTCCAAAGACACAACTTACAGCAATTGTGGAGGCCAGGAAAAAATTGCAGCATGGGAATGCAGGTGCACAATTTAGGCAGATGCAGGCAACTAGTTACCAATCCAGCACTGTTCTTAATCCGGGCAATGAACTCCAAAGACAACACACTTCTCCGGCAGTTTGAACGGGTGCTTGCGGCGGCAGGAAAGAGCGTGCCATCCGTCCGCTGCGGCGGACGGAATGCAACTCAGTAAAACAGATACTTTCTCCACTTGTTGTCTGACCGCCCGATCATGCGCAAGATATGGCGGCTGGTATGAAGCGTGAAGGGTCGCGGCTCCTTCAGCAGCTTCATGTTGATCTCAACCAGCAGATGATTGCCCTTCTTCCGGTTGCAGGGATGGCAGCAAGCCACCAGGTTCTCCCAGGTGGAGGAGCCGCCGCGCGATCGCGGAACCACGTGGTCCAGAGTCAATTCTCCGGATGACAGCAGCGTTCCGCAATACTGGCAGGTATTGCGGTCCCGCAAAAGGATATTCTTGCGCGAAAGCGCACGGGTTTGATGCGGAATGCGGCGATACTCCAGCAGCCGAATCACCGAAGGCACACGCATGCTGATGCGGGCAGCATGCAGCAGGTTCCCGTTCTCCTCTTCCGGCATCGCCAATCCCTTCAGCACCAGGACAATGGCGCGTCGCGCGGCACAGATATTGATGGGCTCATACGAAGCGTTTAGAACCAACACAGGGGTCTGCATCAACACACCCTTGTGCGGCTTTGGCGCGTCGTGCGGCTGATCGCCGTGAGGACGAGTCTTATTTCTACCTCTTTGTCCCATTTCGTGCATGGCCCTGAAGTTCCTCCACAAAAATTACGCGCGTGCAGCGTTGGCCATCGCTTCGTTGAGGTGAATTTCCACCTCCCTGGTGGCGCGTGCCACCGTGGCCACAAAAACCTGCTTTGCACCGGCCCGCAACAAAACTCGCGAGCATTCACTGGCGGTGGCGCCGGTTGTCATTACGTCGTCAATCACCAGAACACTTCTGTCCGCAATTCGTTCCGGCCTGACAACGGCAAATGCCCCGCGTAGATTGGCGCGGCGCTGATGCCGCGTCAATCCCGTCTGTGAAGCTGTCTCTCTTGCGCGGGCCAGAGAAGATGTATCCAATTGGATGCCACGGAGCCGACTGCGGCGCACGAAGGCTCGAGCAATCTCTTCCGCCTGATTGAATCCTCGCTCCCGCAGTTTGCGCTTGAATAGCGGGACCGGAACCACCACCAGCGACTCCGGCAGCGCCACGCCAGCTAACGTCCCAACCAACAACCGGGCAAGCAATGGCGCAACCGGCTTGATCTGCTGGTATTTCAGCAGATGAATCAAGTCACGCAACGCGCCGTCGTATGCACCGTAAGCCAAAGCGCGTCGAAACGGAGGAGCGGCGCGGCGACACATGCCGCAAAGTGGCCCCTCTGCGGTTTCCACAAACTTGCTGAACAGCTTTTCTCCGCAAACACCGCACAGAATTCCCGATAGCGAAGTAATCCGCTCCAGGCAAGGCCCGCAGACAGGCAATGCAGAAATTCTGGTCAGTGAAGAAGAGCAAATACGACAATCTGAAGGGAACAGAACAGAGAAGAGACTCTCCGCTGTGGCCCGAAGTGCCCGTTCAACCCCAAATCGCCCGCTGCGCGCCAAACTTCCGCGTGGTGGAGTCAAATCCCGGGTTAGGCCACCGCTACTGCTGAAGACGACCCTCCTAAATGAAACCAGTGCAGGAGTTGCAAGACTAAGTATAGCCGTGTTCAAGACCAGCTTGCAATGCATGGTTTCAAGGGAGGTCCCTGAGCGTTAATTTTGCTCGTGGTTTTTCTGTTGGTTCCGGCTAATCACTAAATACTAAGTACTGACTACTGTTTTCCGTTACAATCGCCCTGCTAACTTGCGTCAACTCAACGCAATGGAGGGATGAGCCGATGGCCGAAGGAACCGAAGTCAAAGACGAGCCGGGCGAAACGGCATTTAAACCATACATTTCCCCCGACCAGACGCCGCAGGAGTTCACCTTCCGCGCCATTGCTCTTGGGCTGGTTTTTGGGGTCCTGTTTGGGGCCGTGACCGTCTACGTAGGAATACGTGCAGGACTCACGGTATCCGCTTCGATCCCTATTGCGGTGCTCTCCATCAGTATCCTCCGCGCGTTTGGTAAGTCTACGATTCTGGAAAACAATATTGTCCAAACCACCGGTAATGCCGGGCAGTCCGTCGCCTCCGGTGTGATCTTTACGCTCCCGGCACTGATCTTTTTGGGGTTCAAGCTTGAAGCTTTTCGCATTTTTGCGCTGGCGCTGGTCGGCGGATTGATCGGTGTCTTCTTCATGATTCCGCTGCGAAGGCAGCTCATTGTCAAAGAACACGGAACGTTGACTTATCCTGAAGGCAAAGCCTGCGCCGACGTGTTGGTCGCCGGCGACCGCGGAGGCAGCTTCGCCGGCCGCGTCTTCTGGGGACTCGGTTTAGGCGCGCTCTATGCCCTGTTTCAAAATGAGAACCTCCTTGCTGCCTGGCCAGGGAGTCCCAAATGGGACATCCAGTCCTATCCGGGCGCCTCGATCCGCGCTGATACCACAGCAGAATACCTGGGTGTGGGATACATCATCGGCCCGCGGGTCGCCGGAGTCCTGCTAGCTGGAGGGGTCTTTTCGTGGCTCGTGCTGATGCCGGCCATTCACTTCTTTGGCGCAGGCATTCCGACGCCCATTTTCCCGGGCACCGTACCCATTGGGCAGATGGGGATCACCGACCTTTGGCGCGCGTATGTGAGGCCCATGGGCGCGGGCGCTGTTGCGGCTGCCGGACTGATTACTCTCATCAAGACCATTCCCACCATTGTCGCTGCCCTGAAGGCCAGCTTCAAACAGCTGGGCCATGGCAAGGACGCGCAGTCAAACCTGCGCACAGAAAACGACTTGCCCATCTCGGTAACCGTCGGCGGTTCGGTGCTGCTCATCCTCATGATGTGGATGTTTCTGACGTTCAAGCCGGTTCCCGGCGCCCAGACTTCACTCTTCGCTAATCTTGTTGCCTCGGTTTTCGTAGTCGTCTTTGGGTTTCTCTTCGTCACAGTTTCTTCGCGCATCACGGGGCTCATTGGCAGCTCAGCAAATCCCGTTTCAGGAATGACCATCGCAACCCTCATGGCAACCTCGGGGGTCTTCCTGGCCCTTGGCTGGACTGCCACCGCTTTTGGCGCACTTGTGCTTTCCGTCGGCGGCGTGGTCTGCATAGCCGCGTCCAATGCCGGCGATACATCTCAGGACCTCAAGACCGGATACCTGATCGGCGCTACTCCGCGGGCCCAACAGATGGCGCTGTTGATTGGCGTGACGCTCTCCACCTTTGTTGTCGGCTACGTGTTGATCGGCATGAACAAGTACCTGGAAGAGTTCCGGCCGCTCGTCAAGCAGGTTGACATCAACCATCTGCCTTCGGGGGTGACGGTGGAAGAAACGACGTTTGATCGCGCTTCCTTCACCTACAAGGACGCTCAAGGGCAAAAGGTTACCGCCCAAGGCGGCAGCTACTCCCTGCTCAATGCCATCAATTCCACCGAAATTGATAACGGCAAGTACCTCTACGATCCGAAAACAGAACGGATCGAGGTGCAGTGGATCCAGGGTATTGGCAGCGAGCGAGCGGCAGCTCCGCAGGCGCGTCTGATGTCCACGGTGATCAACGGCATTCTTTCGCACAAACTACCCTGGCGCCTGGTGATGCTCGGAGTTTTTCTCGTCGTCGCAGTAGAGTTACTCGGCATACGCTCACTGGCCTTCGCTGTGGGCGCTTATCTCTCGATTAGCACTACGCTGGCAATTTTTGTTGGTGGCCTGGTTCGCTGGTTGGTGGAAGCATCGGCAAAACGTGCTGGTGAGAAGCCTACGGAAAGTGAGGCTAGTCCAGGGTCGCTTTTCGCCAGTGGGCTCATCGCGGCCGGCGGCATAATGGGCCTGGTAGGGATCGGCGTCAGGGCTTTGGAAAATATGAAAGTGCTGCCTGATGACTCAATGAACTTGAAGGTTGCTGCCTTGGCCCACAACGATATCTTCGCCGTGGTTACATTCGTAGCGCTCGCCGCCGCACTGTATTACTTCGCCCGAAAACCGCTGGGTAGCGACCGCAAATAGAGCTTTCACAGTGGTAAGCTTTGTTCTTCATGTCCATCCGGGACAACATCGCCCGCATCCGCGAACGCGCCTCTGAGGCCGCAGCCCGTGTCGGGCGCAATCCGGATTCAGTCACGCTCATGGCCGTGAGCAAAACGGTTGATCCGGAGAGGATTCGGCAGGCTTACGCTGCAGGAATTCGCGTGTTCGGTGAAAATCGAGTACAGGAATTCGCGGACAAGAACTCTGCTCTGGAAGACCTCGCCCAGGCCGAATGGCATCTGATCGGCCATCTGCAAAGCAACAAAGCCAGCCGCGCAGCAGAACTGTTTCACGCAATTGATTCGATTGATTCTTTACGTCTGGCCCAGAAGCTCAACCAGGCAGCGCAGCAGGCGGGAAAAAACCTTCCGGTGCTGATTGAAATCAATGTAGGTGGGGAAGAGAGTAAGAGCGGTATCCTGGCGTCTTCGCCGGAATTGGAAGAGATACTTCACGGCGTGCAAGACCTCGGCCATCTCCAGGTACGCGGACTCATGACCATCCCTCCCTATACAGAAGACCCCGATAGCGCCCGGCCCCATTTCCGCATGCTGCACGAACTGCGCGCTCAGATCGCCGCCCGCACCCTGCCATGCATTCAGATGGATGTGCTTTCCACGGGCATGTCGCATGATTTTGAAGTGGCCATTGAAGAGGGCTCTACCTGCATCCGCGTGGGTACGGCAATTTTTGGCGAGAGGCCTACGCCCCAATGATTCCGCTCAAGCAGACAGCCAACGGAATCACATTTTCCATCAAAGTTCAGCCTCGGGCCCGAAAAAACGCCATCACCGGCGCCATTGGCGAGGCTCTCAAGCTTTCCTTGACCGCGCCTCCAGTCGAGGGAAAAGCCAACCATGCGGTAATCGATTTTCTTGCTGATTTTTTTGATATTCCGCGCTCCTCAGTTACCATAGCCAGCGGCGCCAGCAGCCGTCTGAAGCTGATTCGGATTGCAGGCGCCAATCTGCAAGCTCTCGAACAGCGCTTGCAACGGCTAGGAGAGTGATCGTTTGAACCTGTACGCGGTGGTCCTGGTGGCTCTCGTGACTGTGTTGCTGGTGGTCAGCCTCAGTCAGATCCGTAAAGTAAAAACCAAAGCCGATTACCTGGTGGCCGGGCGCAGCCTGCCATGGTATGTGCTGGTATTTACCTTGCTCTCTTCCTGGATCGGTTCAGGTAGCTTGTTTGGCGGCGCCGAGAACGCTTTCAAGAACGGCTTTTTTGCTCTCTGGCAGGCAGGCGGCGGATGGCTCGGTCTCCTGGTGATCATCTTTGTTGCTCCGCGCGCCCGCAAATTTGCTCAGTTCACCATCCCCGATTTGCTGGAAACCCGCTATAACACTGCCGCCCGTATCCTGGGGGCGATTGCCATCCTATTTGCTTTTACTGCCATAGCCTCCTACCAGTTTCGCGGCGGCAGCCACGTACTGCGCCTGATCTTTCCCGGCCTGGACGAGATCGCGCGCAACACTTTTCACCTTTCTGCCGGACATGAAGCCGCCCTGGGTGAGGTGATCGTAGCCTTTTTCGTGATCATTTTCACCGCGTTTGCCGGTATGGCTTCCGTTGCTTACCTGGATGTCGTCATCGGCGTGCTGGCCACCATCACCTGTATCGTAGCCGTTCCCATTCTTCTTGCCAAAGCTGGGGGATGGAATGCTTTTCATCAGGCTCTCCCTCCAGAATATTTTCAGTGGCTCGGACCCATTGGTGCTGCGCAGGGACCATGGACGGGCTTCGTGCGTGCCATGGAGTTGCTCGTTCCCACCATGCTTTTACTTCTGGGCAACCAGAGCATGTACCAGAAATTTTTCTCTGCCCGCTCCGAGCGCGATGCCAAGCTCTCCGTGATCGGCTGGATTACCGGCACCTTCATTCTGGAAACGGTGATCGTGACCATTGCCGTGATCGGCGCTGCCCTTTACATGCGCGTGCCTAACCTCGAACCCAGCGAGATCATTCCCTACGCTGCGCGCAATGGGCTTCCCTCCCTGATCGGTGCAATTCTGATGGGGGCTGTCTTTGCCAAAGTCATTTCCACGGCCAACAATTACCTGTTTTCGCCGGCCACCAACCTGGTAAACGATATCTATGCCCGGTTCATCAATCGCAATGCCTCCGACAAATCCATTCTTCTGGTGTCCCGGGTCATCGTGATCGTGCTGGGCATCTTTGCCCTGGTCCAGCTTACTTTGTTTTCCTCGATTCTGGCGATGGCACTCTACGCCTACACCATCTACTCCGCCGCCATTACTCCGGTGGTTATGGGCGCATTCTTTTCCAAGCGCGTCACCGCCGCTGCGGCCGTTTGGTCGATTGCTTTGGGAACTCTGGTCACAGTGTTCTGGAATCTTCAGCAGCTTGCCCTGCAAAAGCACATGAGCACGCTCATTCCAGCAGATTGGCTGGCGCGGGACGCCATTTTCCCGGCTTTAGCTGTGTCGGTAATCTCTTTGGCTGTTATCAGCTTGTTCACCGCTCCTCCGCGAAAGGAACAATGGGCGCCCTTTTTCGCAGAGTAGGACCCAGGTGCGTTTTTCGATAACCCGATATCCCGACAACCCGATGCCCCGATGAATATGATTAAATAGAGTATTAAACCTCCTATGGATTTGACCGCCATCCAGGCCGACTTGCGCGAACGCAAGTTCGATTGCTGGCTCTTTTACGATCACCATCATCGTGATCCCATCAGCTACAAAGTGTTGGGCCTTTCTGAGCATCTTTTTGTCACCCGGCGCTGGTTCTATGTCATTCCCAGTCAGGGGGAGCCGCTCAAACTCGTCCACCGCATTGAGGCCGGTCACCTGGATTCTCTCCCCGGCAGCAAACGCGAATACTCCTCCTGGCGGGAGCTTTGGGACAATCTGAAAGCCATGCTGGGAACGCACAAAACCGTGGCCATGCAGTACTCGCCCAACAACCTGATTCCTTACATTGGACTGGTGGATGCAGGAACCGTAGAGTTGGTGCGCAGTTTCGACAAAGAAATTGTCAGCTCCGGCGATCTGGTGGCCCAATTTGAAGCCGCGTGGTCCAATGAGCAGATCAACAGCCACTTTGCGGCGCGTGATGCCGTGGACCGCATCGTCGAGGCCGCATTCGGTGAGATCGGACGCCGCGTCCGCAATGGGGGCGCTACAGAGTACTCTGTTCAACAATGGATCGCTGAGGCTTTCCGCCGTGACGACCTGATCACGGAAGACCTTCCCATCGTGGCGGTAAACGCCAACAGCGGCAATCCGCACTACGAGCCGCGGGCTGAAGGTTCTTCTCCGATCAAACCCGGCGACTTTGTTCTGCTCGATATCTGGGCCAAGAAGAACACTACCAGGGCCGTTTACTATGACATTACCTGGACCGGCGTGATTGGCTCGCCCTCAGATAAGCAGGTAAGAATCTTCAATATCGTCCGTGACGCCCGCGATGCAGGAGTAAAGAAAGTGCAGGAAGCTTTCTCCGCCAGGCGCAGGATTGCGGGATGGGAAGTGGACGAAGCTACCCGCGGACACATCGCCTCTGCCGGCTTTGCCCAGTACTTTACCCATCGCACCGGACACTCCATCGGTGAGAGCGTGCATGGAAACGGCGCCAACATGGACAATCTCGAAACCAAGGATGAGCGCGAGATCATTCCCAACTCCTGCTTCTCCATTGAGCCGGGGGTTTACCTGCCAGGAGAGTTTGGAGTGCGCAGTGAAGTCAATGTCCTGACCAGGAGTGGCTCTGCCGAGGTCACCGGCAAAATTCAACGTGAACTGGTCCTCATATAAATGCCAAAAACTGAAGCTACCGCACCTGATGTGCAGCCCAAGGCGGCTGCTCCGCCCATGACCAGCATGACCCTGATTGCCCCTGCCATCGCCTGGGTCCTTCCCGGCGCCGGCCACTTCATCCAGAAAAAATGGGGCCGAGGCCTTTTGCTCATGTTTGCTGTCGCCCTTATGTTCTTCCTCGGTCTTGCCATGGAAGGAAAAATATACAAATCCAATACCGGCGACCTACTGGACATGCTCGGTTTCGTTGGTGACGCCGGTGCCGGAGGCCTGTACATCATCAGCCGCATCCTCGACGTTGGTGCCGCGCCCATCGCGCACGCTACCGCCGATTATGGAACAAAATTTATCGTGATGTCCGGCCTGCTCAACGTGATGGCCATGGTAGACGCCTTTCACATCGCGATTGGGAGGAAGTCGTGATCCTGGCCTTGCAGCTCTCCCACTTCAGCACCGCAGTAATCTGCGCCTTCTGCGCCTCCATCGTCTTCGGCATAACCCAGCGCAACGACCCAGCGGAAATGGTCCGCTACGGGGCTTACTGCTTCATGATCTTTGTTCTGGGATTGTTTGCTGGTGGCTGGGCCATGTGGTTCCTCCACCATTAGATCTTGGCTTGGAAGTTTGGTTTTTGCAGTTTATCCCTCGTTGCGCTTCGGGATAAACTACAAAACCTGCCCCTCCCAAACAAACGCATCAAACCGTCTCTTCACATCAAACCCCAGCCGCAAATACAGTCCAACTGCGTTGGTGTTGGCCTCCGTCACAGTGAGGCTGAGGGTGGAAAAGTTGCGGTTGCGGAGTTCATGCGTGCATAGCGCAATCAACGATTCACCAATGTGTTTACCGCGATGCTCCGGCAGAATGCACACCTGGGTGATGTGCCCTACATCGTCCTTGACTCGTGAGCACAGCAGCACGCCGACCACGGCACGCGTCAGCCGGCTGTAGGCCACGAAGGAAGCATTGTTATCAAACAGGCCGCATCCCGGGAAACGCACAATGTTGTTCAGGAACCGCAAAGCCCCGTTCAGGCTGCGGTACTGGTCGTTGATCTCCGAATCAATGTGGTTTCTGTAGGCCGCCGTAATTACCGTGGCTGCCGGCTGGAAGTCCTGTTCTCCCCAGCGGCGGAACTCAATATCACTGGTGGGAAAAACCTGTGTCTTCAGGTTCTCTACCAACGGCAGAGCCATGAACAATCGGGGAAATTGGCGAAAGCCTTCCTGAACAAAAGTTGGCGTCAGCGTGCCGGACTCATGCGGCAGAAGCTGGGCCTCAATACGATGGACACCCGGAGACTGCTGCAAGGTTTCAATCACATGCCTCGCCAGCAGGCGCTCCACCGCGCCCGGTCCCTCTTCAAGCTGAATGGTCTGGTCGGCATAAAGGTCGCCCACTACGCCCTTGCTGCCCTCATATACAAAAAAGGCATACCCGCCCACCTGGCCGTTTTCCACGGCTGCGTAACCGGGAAGGATCTTGGAATCAATGTAGCGCAGAATCATGTCCGCTGAAGAGCGGTAGTCCCACGACATGAGCTGGTACCACATGCGGGTTTCATGCTCCAGCAGCGGACGCAAATGCTGCGAACTGAAGTGCCTCAGGTCCAGGATCTCTACTCCTGAAGGCTGTGGGTTTCGGTGCGTCTCGATGTGGGTGTGCAGGGCCATGCCAGCTCGTCTATGTTATGTCTCTTATGGTCTCTCCGCCGGGGCGAAGGCGCGGCGAGTTAAGAGTCTAGACCTCATCCGCCGAATACGCAAAGACTCGATAGTACAAGGAACCAAGCCAGTAGGAACCACCCGCGTTACTTGTCGCTCATGGGTTTCTTTTGCGCCCTTTGTGGTCAAGGGGCTCTATTGCTTTGATACCAGGAAGAACTCCAGATGTTGTGGAGGAAAACTGCCTAGAGGGGAAACTTGACGACGGCCTACTACCGCCTGCACCGCGCTGCCGTTGCCTTCCCGGACAATGACCACATGGGCCTCTGCCGGAATCTCATTGCGTTCATACCGGTTGATCGGCTGGTTCCGGTAAAAGTTCAGCCCGTATTCCACATCCCGTTTTACGTTGAACACTGCAATCGGGACCTGCGACTGGCCTAGCTCACGCAACTGCGCATCCACCGTGCGCGCCGAGTTGACCTCATCGATCACCGGGGCAGCCGGACGCAGGAGAAACGTCAGGGCGACAATCACCGGTATCAGCGTGGCATAGTGCAGCATCCGCAAACCGCCCAGCCGTACGATCAGCAATACCAGAATGGCGATGAGCCCTGTTCCTGTGATGATCCACGTCCGGGCATTCGGGGCCAGAGACACTTTCATCATGAGCGAGGGCGCCATCAGCGCTCCTCCGATCAGACCGCCGCATACCAGCGAGTGCAACATCATCGCCCAGCGCGAGAGACTCAGCCTCCGCCACAGATAATCAGCCGTCAAAACCGCAGCCGCGGGAATCGCCGGCAGGATATAACCCGGCAGCTTGGATCGTGAAATGCTGAAGAAGATGATGGGAAGCACAATCCAGATCAGCAGGAAAATGGTGAGATCGTCATCCTTCTCCTTGCCGGACTCACCCTTTCGGAAGCGCCGGACACCGGCTGTGCCTGCTTCAACCATGGACATCAGCGTGAACACCGTCCACGGCAGCGTGCTCAACACAAACACAGGAATGTAATACCAGAAAGGCTGGGAATGCTGGTACAGGTTGGTGCCGAAGCGCTCCAGGTTATGCTCGATGAAAAATGTGCGGAAGAATTGCGGCTCCTTGATCTGCACCGCTACATACCACGGCAGAGCAATGGCAAAAAACAACAGGAACCCCGGCCACCACAGGCTCTTTAGAAATACAGTTTTGTCGCGCCTCAGGAGCGCATAAGCAGCCACCATCAAAATCGCCAACGCCGGCGCCACCGGGCCTTTGGCCAGCGCGCCCACTCCCAGCAGCGCATAGAAAAATCCCAGCCACCGCTTTCGCGCGGTTGCATGCCAGGCCCACCAGGCAAGCATGGCCATGGCAAAGGGACTGGAGAGCAGCATGTCTGTAGAAACGCCACGGCCAAATCCGATGATGGCAGCCGACGAAGCTGTGATCAGCGCCGCCACCATCTGCGCCCCCGGACGAAATCGCCGCATAAAGAAAAACACCACCAACACCAGCACAGACGCATGCGCCGCCGCGGGAATCCGCGCCACCCAGTCTTGCACCCCAAAAATCCCGTAGCTATTCATGATTTTCCAGTACAGGAGCGCAGGCTTTTCCAGCCAGGGCTGGCCATTTAACGTGGGGACAATCCAGTCATGCCGGGCAAACATCTCGCGCGCGGTCTGCGCGTATCGCGGCTCATCCGCTCCTACCAGCCCAAATGCGCCCAGCCCGAAGAAAAAGAAGAAGGCGCACACAAAGACCACCACCGCAAGTTGCAGAATGAGCAATCCTCGGCGCTGCTTCATGAAGGAAATTTATCGCGTATCACTTTCAGGATGCGATCTCTCGCTGCCGGCAGCGGCCCCTCCAGGGCAAACCCGCTGGCGCACTGGTGTCCGCCACCCCCGAATTCGGCGGCCACGGCTGAAACATTCACCGCACCCTTGCTGCGCAGGCTCACCCGCACGCGATGATCAGGCAGTTCGCGGAAGAACATCGCCACCTCCACTCCCGCGATTCCCAGCGCGTAATTCACCAGCCCTTCGCAATCTTCCTCCAGGGCCTGGCAGCGATCTATGTCCTCGCGCGTTACCGTCATCCAGGCCGTCTGGTCTTCCACCTGGAGCCGGGCGAGAGCCGCGCCTAAAAGCCTCATCTTGGACGCCGGGCTGGAAAAATAAATGCTTTGGGCGATCCGGACCGGGTTGGCGCCATCCTCCACCAGTTGCCGGGCCAGGTCAAAAGTGTGCGCGCTGGTAGGCGCATAAGAGAACGATCCTGTGTCCGTGAGCACCGCGGTATAAAGGCAGGTGGCAATCTCCGGCGTAATCTTCACTCCCGCCGCCTTGCCCAAGCGGTAAACCATCTCGGCGCAGGCGCACGCGCCGGGATCAATCCAGTTGACCGCGGCAAACTCCTTGGCGGTCACATGATGGTCGATGCTGATCAGGAAATACCGTTCCACACCTTGAACCCGGCTGCGCTGCACGCTATCGCATTCAAGCAGAATTGCCGCCTCATGATTTCCATTGGCCTGGGCAGCATGCACAATGTGGTCCGCATACGGCAAAGGTTTGTAGATGACCGGGACCGGATCGCTCATGACCACCTTGGCAGTCTTGCCCATCTGCTGCAGGATGCCGGAGAGCGCCAGCAGTGAACCCACGGCATCACCATCAGGACGCGCGTGCGATGTCAGCAGAAAATCCTGCCGCCGTTCGATCTGCTCTAAAACCTGCTCCAGGTGGTCCATAGCCTATTTTTTTTGCTTCTTCGGTTGTGCCTCTTGCTGCTGGCGTTTGCCCTGGAAGCTGCGGGTCCGCGCCAGCAACTCGTCAATCCTCGATCCAAGCTCCTCAGAACGGTCTAACACAAAGGTCAGCTCCGGCACATGCCGAACGCCCAGGCGCGCCAGCAATTCGCGCCGGATGTATCCTTTGGCCGCTTCAATGGCCTTGATGGATTGGACGCCCTCCTCGTCATCTCCGTCAACGTGCATGAACACGCGCGCGCTTTTGCCGTCCGGCGAGAGCAGCACCTCGGTTACACTGCACAGGCCGATGCGCGGATCGCCCAGCTCTCCTTCAACCATGGCCCCAATTTCCTCCTTCAGGGCCTCGCTTACCCGCTCCAGATGATGCTGTCTTCCCCGTTGCTCAGGCATTTTGGCCCCGCAGATAAAAAACCCTTGAGAATATCAGAAATTGCGGACTTGGGTAATTTGATAATTGAATAATTGATCAACAGATAAATTCGCGTTCGTATAGCGTTTATTCGCGGCTAAAACCGGTCAGACTTCAAAGCGCTCGTTCACGCGGGATCTGTCCCGGCCTGCCGTGGATCACCCGACTCTTCGACGTAATCGAGAAAAGAATCCACTACCTCTGCTCCGGTATTGTTAGCCAGCTTCACCGCCTCGCGCTCAACGTTGCGCATGAGGCCTTCAAGATAATCTCTCGAATCAGAAATGCCGACCACACCCAGCGTGGCCCGCTGCCATAAGTCGGTCGCCTCGATTTCCGCAATCGAGATATTGAATGAGTTGCGCAGGCGGTCCTTCATGCTGCGCAATACCTGGCGCTTGTCTTTGAGCGAATGCGCTCCCTCAATGCGCAGTTCCAGGGTCAGATAGGCAATCGGCATGGGCAAGAAGCAACAGAAACAATAAGTAATTCTACTTGATTGAAGTTAATGATTGACGAAAAGCGCAATAAGATGAATGCTTTAGTCTGTCTTTTAACCATGCGCACATTGCTGCGTCCCTTCAGCCAGAAATACTCGCGGGCTGAATCTAATTGCCATTTGCTTTAACAGATGTTTAGAACTTGTAAATTCCCGGCAACGAACCAAATAAGCCAATTGAAATTGGCAGGGAGCGTGCTACAAAGGTTCTGCCGTAACGGGCCCCATCTAGCATTTTCAAATAAACTGAGCCATGAGCGCGCATGCCTGCCATGCGTACATTCCGTCAAGGAGGCGGATCGCAATGAAGAAAATTTTCAGTTTTGCCCTGACCCTGTGCCTAATGATGCCTGCAACCTTTTTGGCCGCAACGCCGGCGCCGGCGCCACCGACCCGGTGCCCCCGTATTCACGAAGCAATCCACGCACTTGAGGTAGCCATGAAGGAGATGGAAGATGCGCGGTGGGACTTCTGCGGAGATAAAACCGAGGCCATGCGGTCCACGCGTGAGGCTCTCGAACATTTGCGGAAGGCCGAGCAGTGTCAAGATTGCCGTCGCGGGGACCGCGATCGGGACGACCACGACCGCCACTAAGATCAATAAAAACTGGGCGGCCCCAAGGGTCGCCCAATCTCTCTATAGCGCGCTGAGACTCAACTCACCCGCGCTATTTACGCTTTACGGCTGGCATTTCTAACGTGCTGGCAATTTTGGCAATTCTTCACGCTACTCCCATCTCCGCCGCAATCTTCTCCGTCACGAATGCCTCAATCACATCGCCACGCTTCACGTCATTGAAATTGCTGATGGCAATGCCGCACTCCATGCCATGGCGTACCTCGCTGGCGTCATCTTTAAAACGCTTGAGCGACGAAATCTTTCCTTTGTACACCGGGACGCCATCGCGGACCAGGCGCACATCGGCATCGCGCTTGATGATCCCATCCTGCACATAGCATCCAGCCACAGTGCCAACCTTGGGCACCCGGAAGGTTTCCCGCACATCAGCGCGGCCCTGGTAAGTCTCCTTGATGATCGGCTCAAGCAAGCCGGCCATGGCTTTCTTGATCTCGTCCTGAAGCTCATAAATGATGGAGTGCAGACGGATATCAACTTTTTCCATCTCCGCCAGTTCCTGCGCCTTGCGCTCCGGACGCACGTTGAAGCCGATAATCACGGCATTGGAGGCCGATGCCAGCAGCACATCGTTCTCCGTGATCGCGCCCACGCCACTGTGCAGGATCTTGATCTTGACTTTGTCATTGGAGAGCTTGCCCAGCGTGTCCGCCAGCACCTCTGCCGATCCCTGCACGTCCGTCTTCAGGATGATCGGCAACTCTTTGATGCCGGCGCTCTTGATCTGCTCGGCAAAGCCTTCTAGCGAAAGCTTGCTGGACTTGGCTAGTGTAGCCTCGCGCGCCTTCTGCTCGCGGTACTCGGACACCTGGCGGGCCTTCTCCCGCTCCGCCACCACCAGCAACTGGTCGCCGGCCTGCGGCAGCCCTTCCAGTCCCAGTACTTCGATCGGAGTTGAAGGCGGGGCCTCTTCCACCACGCTCCCGCGATCGTCAAACATGGCTCGAACTTTGCCAAAGGTATTTCCCAGAATGAAATTGTCGCCAATATGCAAAGTTCCATTCTGGACCAGCACCGTAGCCACAGAACCGCGCCCACGATCGATCTTGGCTTCCACCACCGTCCCTGAAGCCGGGCGCTCTGGATTGGCCTTGAGTTCCTGAAGATCGGCCACCAGGCAGATCATCTCCATCAGCAGGTTCAAGTTGGTGCGCTTCTTCGCCGAGACATCCACAAATACCGTGGTGCCCCCCCAGTTTTCCGGCATGAGCCCGCGGTCCGCGAGTTGCTTCTTCACGCGGTCCGGCATGGCTTCCGGCTTGTCAATCTTGTTGACGGCCACCACGATCGGCACCTTGGCTGCCTTGGCGTGGTCCATGGCTTCCAGCGTCTGTGGCATCACGCCATCATCGGCAGCCACTACCAGCACCACAATATCTGTAACTTTGGCGCCGCGTGCGCGCATGCGGGTGAAAGCTTCATGACCCGGAGTGTCCAGGAAGACAATCTGCCGGCCAAACGCCGGTGAATCCGGCTTGGTGATCTTCACTTTATAAGCGCCAATGTGCTGCGTGATTCCGCCGGCCTCGCCGCCCGCCACGTTGGTTTCCCGAATGGCGTCCAGCAGAGAAGTCTTTCCGTGGTCTACGTGGCCCATGATGGTGACCACCGGCGGCCGTGTAACCTGCGACGCTGCCGCCGATTCTTCTGATGTGCCCGCCATCTGCGCCATCTCTTTGGCCGCCTGGTCTTCAAAGCTGATGACCTCGACCTCGGCGCCAAAGTGGCGCGCCATGTCCTTGGCCAGATCGAAATCCAGAGTCTGATTGACGGTGGCCATTGCGCCCTTACTCAGCAATCGCGCAATCAAATCTTTGGCGCGAATCTCCAGCTTCTCCGCCAGATCTTTCACGCTGATGCCTTCCGTGATGGTAATAGTGCGCGTGATGGGCAGAGGCTCATTGGACAGCGTAAGCCGTGGCGGCGGAACAAAACCCTTCATCGGGCCTTCTTTTGGCCCCTGGGTGTAACGTTGTCCCGGACGTCGTGGCGGCGCGCCTGCTCGTCCCGGGGGTTTGCCTGCACCCGGAGGAGGCGGCAATCCCGGCCCTACTCCCATCCCGGGCCGTCCCGGGAAACCCATGCGCCCTGCGCTGGTGGGATGCGGTCCGCGGCGTTGTTCGCCCGGACGCGTGAACTGCGGACGTCCAGCGGGAGCGCTGGAGCCGCCCTGCATCGGTCGCGGGCGCTGGAAAATTGGCTGTCCGCGCACCACGCCGCCCTGAGGCCGTCCTCCGGGTTGCGGACGCCCGGATGGCGCCATACTCGGCTGCTGCGACTGTCCAGGGCGTGGCGGCGCCGGCGGCGGTGCATGGTACACAGGCCGTGGCCCGGTTTGCGGTGTAATGACCCGCCGTTGAGGAACAATCGGTTGTTGGGACGGAGGCTTGGCCGCGATGGGCGGCTGCTCCACCGGCGCACTCGGAGCCGGAACTGGAGCGACTGGAGGCTTTGCCACCGGAGGCGGAGCGACGGCGGCCGGAGGCTGATGAGTGGGTGGCGTAACCACCACTGCCGGAAGCGGAACCGGTTTTTCCTGGACCGGAGCGGGAGGCGCAACCACTTTAGGCGCGGAAGGCGGAGGTGGAGCTATCACCGTCTGCGCCGCCTGTAGAGGAGGGGTCACCGGCGCTTTCGGGGCTATAACGGTCGCTTTTTCCTCCACGGGAGGAGGAGCCAGCGGCTTGACTACCGGTCTGGGCGCAATTGCGGGTGGCGCTGCTGCCGTGATCGCAGGGCGAGAAGGAATGATTGGGCGCAGCTTTTGCTCTTCTCTTTCTTTGATCTGTCGCGCGACGTCTCCTGGCTTGTGCACTTTGGAGAAATCGATCTTGGGTTTGACCTCAGCAGAGGCGGACCGCTCCGTAGCGGCTGCCGTAGAGGACTTTCCGGAAAAATGCTTCCTGATCTTCTCGGCGAGATCGTCTTCTATCGAGCTTGAGTGTGTCCGCTTGTCCGATACACCAAGTTCCGGCAAAGCATCCAGAATGGCTTTTGCTTTCACTTCAAGCTCTTTGGCCAGCTCATTGATTCTCATCCTCTCTGCGTTTCCTCCAAGATTGTGCATTAAGCGATCATATATTCCTCACCCATTCAAGTGTGTGTGATCCTGGTTAAACTTACGGCTCTTTCTCTTCGTGCTCCGGGTCCCCAGCCGCTGGGGTCTGCTCTTGCTCGTGTGGCGCAGCCGCCCTCGGCTGTGATTCTTCTGCCTGAGACTCTTCTTCCGCCTGAGCATCTTGAACATCTTCGGCCTCTGCGGCAACCTCTTCCACTACCTGGGACTCTTCCCCGGCGGGAGCGCCTTCGGCTTGGTCTGAAGCCTCAACGGCTTCTGCCTGAGCACCTTCAGCTCCTTCTGTAGCTGAAGCCTCAGCCGGGGCCGAAGCTTCGGCTTCCAGGCTGGAAAAATAATTATTGACTGCAATACTGATTTTTTCCACCGTCTTGGGACCTACGCCCGGCAGCTCTTCCAGTTGCTCCGGCGTCATGTCCGCCAATGCTTCCACCGTAGTAATTCCGGCTTCACTCAGCTTGGCAATGAGCTGCTCTCCCAGATCAGGGACGCGCTCCAGCGGCGTGGCCGTCTGCGTGACCAGGGAAGACATCTGCTGCTCAACTTCCTGCCGCTTCTCTTCCTCGCTCTTGATGTCGATCTTCCAGCCCAGGAGCTTGGCCGCCAGCCGCACGTTCTGGCCTTTCTTGCCGATGGCCAGGGAAAGCTGGCTGTCGTCCACCACCACTTCCAGGTGTTTTTCTCCGGTATCCAGGACGGTAACCCGGCTTACCTTGGCCGGCTGCAACGCCTTTTCCGCAAAGGTGATGGGGTCTTCGTGGTATTCGATAATGTCAATCTTCTCGCCCCGCAACTCGCGGATGATGGACTGCACCCGCATGCCCTTCATGCCGACGCATGCGCCTACGGCGTCCACGTCTTTATCTTTGGACATCACCGCGATCTTAGTGCGCTCGCCCGCCTCGCGGGCAATGGCCCTGATCTGGACGGTGCCGTCATAAATCTCCGGCACCTCGGTCTGGAACAGGTTCTGCACCAACTCCGGCGCCGCACGGGAAACAATCACCGCCGGGCCTTTGGAGTTTTTGTCCACGCGCACCAGTACCACGCGCACACGCTCGCCCATGGCGAAGGATTCCAAACGCGAACCCTCTTTGCGCGGCATGCGCGCCTCGGCCTTGCCGATGTCAAAGATGACCTCCGGGCCTTCAATGCGCTTGACTGTGGCGTTCAGGATCTCGCCCACGCGGCCGATGTATTCGTTGTAGATGGTCTCGCGCTCGGCTTCGCGCACCTTTTGAAAGATGATCTGTTTGGCGATCTGCGCGGAGATTCGTCCTAGTCCTTCCGTGGAGCGGAGGAAACGCACCTCGCCGCCGACCTCGGCGTTCTCATCGATTGTTTTGGCTTCTTCCAGCGTGATTTCCAGTTGCGGATCGGCAATGTCGTCTTCCGTAGCCAGGATGCTCTTCACCGCGTACACGCGGATCATCCCGCTTTCCTTGTCCAGCTCGGCCCGCAGATTCTCCTGGCTCTTATCTTTCTTGCGAGTGGCCGCAACAATGGCGTCTTCCACCGCGCTCACAACAATCTGCGGATCAATTCCCTTTTCGCGGCTTAGAGCATCAATGACGTTGTAAATCTCGCTAGCCATATTTTCCCTGATCTTAATTCGCGTTCGTCGCGTTAATTCGCGGCTAAACTCTTGCTGTGCCGATCATGCGCGATCACCAGATCACGGCGATCCACTTAGATCTCAGGCACCAAATTAGCTTTCTCAATATTCCCGAGTTCGATTTCCACGACTGGCCCCGGATGCCCGTGCCCCGGTTTCGGCTTCTTCTTACCGCTCAGCAACTCCAGTTGCAGCCGTCCGTCGGTAAAACTCTGCAACCGTCCTTCAAAATGCCGGTTGCCGTTGACCGGCTCGCGCGTCGTCAGCTTGATGCGGTGGCCGATAAACCGCGCATAATCCTGAGGGCCCAACAACCTCCGGTCCAGACCCGGAGACGAAACTTCCAACGTATAAGAGCCGCCCGGGACCGCATCTTCCACATCCAAAATCGTCGAAACTTCCCGGCTCACATTGGCGCAATCCTCATGGGTCACACCCTCGGGTTTGTCAATGATGATCTTCAGGGTCCTCGCCTTGCCTCCACCCCGCAGATCAACTTCCACCGGCTCTACTCCGTATGTCGCCGCCACCCGGCCAACAATCCCGCGAATTTTCTCAAGATCGGCTGCCACGTCTTGGCCCCTGGCCTTTAGCCACAACACTGTTCACTTAACCAGGACGCGAAAAAAAGTTCGTCATCCCGAGGGTTTACCCACGCGTCAGCGGGGGTAAATCGGAGGGACCTTGCGTTCAGCCGTTAACTCAAAAGGTTCCGAAATCTCCTAAGTGAACAGTATTGCCTTTTAGCCATCAGCCCCTGGTTTTCTCCAATTTCGAATCTCTCTTCGCACTTTTCTGCCCCTGAGAGAGAGGCGGAGATTTTTGCCTTTCTGAATTCGTTTTCTCAGTTAATCCTACTCAGTCCAGCCGGCAGTATTTCTACTCAATTGCTTTCCTGGTTTCTAATTCGCGTTAATTCGCGGCTAAATCCTCTTTGCCCAAAAATAAAGTGGGCATTAAGCCCACTGGTACGTTTGCCACGGATTTGGGACTACAAACCCACTCAAAACCTTAGCTTTCAAGGTCTTAAGCCGAAACCAGTTACAACTTCTTTATAATACGCCGTTTCTAACTAAAAAACAACGACGCCCAAAAGCGTCTAAACCCTTCAACAACAGAGGCCACAAAGGTTCAAATCAAGCTCAAAAACCACAAATTAACCGTGGGTACGATCTTTTTTCCATTCTGATTCTTACTGTTTGCTCCCCAAAATCTTAGCTTCATGCCCTTTGTAGTAAAAGCTCTTGCTTTAATTCGCGGCTAAAAGGTTTGCTTTTGCTGTAAGGTTTTGGCTAATTGCCCAATTACTAACTGCTAATTGCTGTCGTACAAAACGCACACCTTCTTGCCGCGATGGGAATCTCGCTCAGGCATTCCGGACACTTCTTGGTCGTGGGATCAGCCGGGGCCGCGCCTCGGGCTACGCGCGTCTTCCAGGCATTCATCGGCGCGATCATAAAGAAGTAGACTGCGGCCGCCACCAGCAGGAAGCTGATGAGCGCGTTCAGGAAGATGCCGTAGCCGATCACCGAGCCATGGATTGTCAAAGTCAAAGCCGAAAAGTCCGGCTTGCCGACAATCGCGGCAATCAACGGAGTCAGAATGCTGGTGACAAACGAGGTCACCACCGCCCCAAACGCCGCGCCAATCACCACCGCTACTGCCAGGTCCATCACATTGCCGCGCATAATGAACTGCCGAAAACCCTTGAACATAAGGAATCCCTCCGTGCAGGTATTGTGCCACTGGATGAGGCTGTCACCCAAAAGCATATTTCGGGTCGAAGTTAAATCGATGCTTTTTCAGAAATACCACATATTCCTGCTCGAAGGTCCGCTTGCGATGATGTTTTTCCTGATCGCGAATGTAACGAATTACCGCATCAGTATTCGATTCGCTAACGCTGAAAGCACCATATCCATCCTGCCAGGCAAATCCTCTTTTGTGTTCATTCATAAATCGTGATGAGTTGGCCTTGATTAGGTTCACAGCTTTGGCCAACGCCATAATCGCTGGCAGATGAAACAACACATGCACATGATTGTCGGTCCCGTTGATGGCAATCGGCTCAATTCCCTTGTTGTGGCAAATGCTGGCCATGTAGGCCCAGAGCCGGGATTGTATTTCCTGAGGGATGAGTTTTTCTCGTTGCTTTGTGCTGAAGATCAAATGGATATGGATGCGGGCAAAGGTATGGGACACGCGTTCCTCCAAACGGCAGACATTTTATCTAACTCGTGCCGCCCCTCCGCTCTGGGGCTCGGTCTCGTGCTTTTATTCGTTACCCACCCGTTACCGGGTGGGCTCAGTAGATTCCGCTCTTTCAGGACTTTGGCTTCGTAAGTCGACCATCCTCGTCGCAGTTTTATTACATGGTTGATCCAGAATCATCGAATGAAAAGTGGATCACAACGTGGAAAAAATCTCGGGGGGGACAAATCTCCTGGGCGGTGTGCTACCAGGCGGATGCACAAACGAACCCAGCCCCGGAGGGGCGGAACCTACTGAGCCCACCCGGTAAGAAGCTGTGAATGAATTTAAAAAAGTTGTTGACTAGCGATATAACTAGTTTCATACTACTCCCATACCCTGCTTTCGTAGGCGCGAGGTGAACCATGGGTTATGAATCCAGTGTGCAAGTAATTGAACGGGCTAACC
>DATDGL010000232.1:0-20898 GCA_036522115.1 Candidatus Angelobacter sp. | reverse complement strand
TTCAAGGCCCTCAAGCAGTCCTGCAAGATCAAGACCTTCGTCGGCACCAGCCCCAATGCCGTCAAAACCCAGGTCTGGACCGCACTGATCGCCATGCTCCTCTTGCGCTATTTGCAACTGAAAGCCCGGTTCGGCTGGCATCTGGCGAACCTGCTGGCTCTGCTGCGCCAACAACTCTTTGTGCATCGCGACTTGTGGCGGTGGCTGGATGAACCCTTCCAACGCCCCCGGCACCACCCCAGGAGCAGATGCCGCTGGCTCTGGCTTAATTGAGACAGCACAATTTCATTCCATCTTAAAAAGAAGGAGGAATCGGCTTGTTTCCCAGTCTTAATTTGGACAGAATGGCAGATAATCCGGCATGAGATTCTCCGGCTCCCAAGAGCCAACCTGAATTTCATAAGGAGATTTTTGGCTTTTTTAGCCTTGTGTTTTCAAGCTCTGTCCAACTCGATTCCTACTAATTTGGACGGCAGTGGGTAATTATATACTTGGCTAACCAGACCTTAAATTGTTAAAATCCGGCCTGCTGTGGCAGGGCGCTAAATCGCTGACCGCAGACGCCAATGGAGCTTAGGAATGAAAGCAAACGCATTTTCATCGATCTGCTTCTTTCCCTGACACATCTTTATTGTGGCTTTCGGCGAGCTGCTGCCAATGGAACGGCAGCATAGGAATAAGTGAGAGCACAAGCCACACAGCAGCTGCTGTTTGGGAACGATAATAAAATAAGGCGAACGCTACACCGACGCAGATACCACACAAAAACTGCTTCATTTCAGCTCTTTCCTTCTGCTTTTCCTTAGCCTCTTCCCTGAGGATCGCTTCCTTCGGGACTTTGACCACGGTTTTCAGAATGTTGTTGAATCGATCCCACGGTGTATTCCCCGGCACGTCTGGCGGCGGTAGTGGCTTCATGTTCCTGCCCTTTGTCCATTGTATCGGATGGCGGCAAGCTTTTGATGGTATCTGTTTCGGCTAACTCTCGCCGTTTCTCCAAGCCTTCTTGCTGAAGTCTGCCTGCGTCTTCCAGTTCAACGGTGGTCAGATGATTAGTGACACTAACGTTAAGTTCAGAGCAATTCTGCTCAGTCATAATCAGGTGAATCTCTGCGAAGTGTGGGAACAAGGCTCCTGCGTCCCTCAGTTTCTTAATACGCTTCATGATCTCCTGCGACGCCTGATTGATAGCGTGCAAGTCTTCGTAAATCCCGACTCTCATGGTGTTCGCTCCTCATTGTTAGCTATAGCTAACAGACATCGCGAAAGATTACTCGGATTATTGAGGGATGGCAATAGACATTTGCGTGAGGTTTGGAAGACGGTTGCGGAGGATCAGAAACCAGAAGGGACTCAATCAGGATCAGCTTTCCGAAGTTACAGGATTACCACGCTCTGACATCTCACAGCTTGAAAATGGTCGGCAGGAAATCTGCTTGAGGCGCATGGAGAAATTGGCAAGAGGCTTGGGCTTGAAGGTGTCGGAGCTATTGCAAGGTGTGTAGAATGCGAAAAGCCCACAGGCGGTTGCGGGCTTCTAAAATTGTACTGCTCTGGTGATAACGATACTCTCCGCGCCCAACCCTTTCCGGGCGCCTAACTGGCCGGATGGCGCCTCTGACTGCCTTTCCGGCGGCCACACCGCATAGCATTTAGGAAGCTGCTAATTTAGAAGCTTCAGCTATACCCACGGCTTCGAGAGCTGCAAGATGTTCGAGCTCCTCAAGATGTCGAAGGACTATTGCCGTGACTGATTTCTTTCACGGCATTCATTTGCTGTTATTGGCATCGGCTGCTGTTCTGTCCTTGGGCGCGTTTTTGGTCCGAAATCTTTTGCAGGAGTTTTCTCAATTTTTTCGGAAGGATGCCGCGCCGTCTGACGTCTGCCATGGGTGCCATTGTGCTCCGGTAGTTATAGTAGTGCAGGTTAACGGGACCCCGATTACTAACTCTAATGAAACTCCAAACGGTTTGCGGGAACAATCGAGTCACACCCAAAACGCCATTGAAACGCTTCAGAAAATCATCCCTGCGTTACCAGTCAACGTGCCTTTGCGCATGAATGTTTCTAACATTCTTAGCGAACTGCGAGAACACCAGCTTCGTCTCGAGAATGCCCTGGCGGCCCTTGAAGGATCCGCGCCTGAAAAGCCACGCGATGCTGTGCAGTCGGTCGTCAACCCAGGACGGACTGTGTCGGCTGAGACAAAAAAACGGATCTCAGAAGGGCTCAAGAAGAGCTGGGCCGGGCGGAAAAAGGTTTCCTGATACGTGCCCGCTAGGCTATAGAGCCGGTTGAGGCGCTTTAAAAACAGCGTAGGGTTCAAGATTTGTAGGACGTCGACTTCAGAGCTTGCGGATCAGGTCCGCTTGAGGAAACTCTGTTTTCCTCGGATTTCCCCGGCGTTTTGACGCCACCGTCCACCCTTGGCTGGCTGCAAGGCACTTCACCGGGCACATTTTAATATTTCGCATTTTATTCGCCTGTGATATCCTTCCGCCTTGTAACCGTTTATAACTGGTTTTTCAGTCGGAGCGGCGGCTCAGAAATCCACAGATGCACCGGTATTGGGATAGTGCTTATGACTAGTCTTGTGAGTTACGATCTAACCACAATGCAATCAACCCTCTTTGGTGTGCCCTCGGCAACGAACGGGTTTCGAGACCCCTCTTTTGCCAAGAATAAGAGTCTTCCTCTTCACCGGTGGGTTCCATGGGTGGCTGGGTTTTCCGCTGAGTTCGTCCAGGATTGCATTCGAAACTACTTACCTGGTCCGACTGAGGATTCTTGGGTTCTCGATCCGTTTGCCGGCGTCGGTACTACTCTCGTCGAGTCATATTTGCGCGGACTGAACGTAATCGGCTTTGAGATTAACCCTTACGCTGCACTCGCCACCAACCTCAAAATGCAGGCGATGCAAATTCCCGTTGATGCGCTGAGGAGACAGATAGTCAGGTTTGATCGATACATGGAACGTATGGAGAAGGGCGGTCTGAAGAGACGTCCTCGCTCGCAACCCCCAACGGGATTCAAAGGACGGACGCAACTCTTCAGTCCCAAGGTTGAGCGCAAGGTCCTTCTCGCACTCGACTTTATCCATGACATAGAAGACTCTGTGCTGAAGAAGTTATTCCTGCTGGGCCTTGGTTCTGTCATGATCGGATTCTCAAATTATTCCTATGAACCTAGCCTTACGAGGCGCTCCGCAGTGGGCAAGCCTGACATCGAGGACGCTGGTGTGGGCTTGAGTCTCTCTACAAAACTGCGTCTCATGCTGGAAGATATCGCATGGGTGCAAGCTCGCATGAAATCTTTGGGTCGCCGGCCATCTGCAAAAATATTTTCTAAGACTATTTTTTCGGCTCTTGACTCGCTCGATGAGAACTCCAAAGTGGACTTGGTTGTGACCTCTCCGCCGTATCTCAATAATTACCACTATCCGCGCAATACCAGACCACAGCTCCACTGGCTGGGTTTCACGTCAAGGACTGGTTACAATGGCGCGCGTGAAAACCAGAGCTTTGGAAAATTTTGGCAGACCGTCCGCGAATCTCGGCCCATCGCTCTTTCCTTTGCGATGCCCGAGTTGCTCCAAAAAATTGAAACTATTCGCAGCAGGAACACAGGTAAAGGTTGCTATGGTGGTTCCGGCTGGGCCAACTATGTGGCTACGTATTTCAACGACACTTACGATTTTTGTAAACTGGTGGCTCAACTCTTGCGGCCGGGAGCTGTCGCAATCATTGTCCTTGGAAACAGCATTATCCAGGGAGTTGAAGTGCGGACCGATGATTTTTTTGGCCGTATTGGCGAGCTTGCCGGCCTTAAATTTGAGAACAATCACCTGCTTAGAAAAAAGAGAACGGGCAGCAGCATAATTCAATCATCTGTTCGAGTCGACCAGGCGGCGGCGAAGACGGTTCTCTATGAGTCCGCAATTGCGCTGCGGAGAAGCTGATGAATCTCTCGTTTTTGCCTGGAGATCTGCACCTTTACCGGAACCAGGACGGCCTTTTTGTTGTGAAATTGGCGGGTCAGGAAATACTTTCAACAAGATCACGGCGCTCCGCGGTTTCCAGGTTCAATTCTCTTCGGGCGGAACTGGAGGCGCGTTTTCCTGTTTCCGAGCCGACTGCCGAGGAAAAGGCCTCGCTGCTGCAGAGGGAAATCAACGACTCATTGCTCGGCCATAATAGTCTCGGGGGCCGTAAGAAGAAAAGCACTGCTGGGAGCACCCGAACTTTTGGTGGCTAATCTCTTTGGTGCTACCCCTGTTATGATGGCGGCAAAATCGAATACTCTTGTACCGGCGTGGCTGGCACACCATTCAAAACATTGGCTTTTTTGCAAAAAAGTGCTGTCACTCTGACAGCATTGTGACAGCACTTGATTGACTCCCATTCATAAGGATGTAATTCTGGAATTGGGTGCGATAGATGCGCCTTCGCCCCAGGGCGAGCGGGATTTTGTTGTTCCCGCAGTGATCTTTGAAAACTGAATATTGAGGCGTTCAGAAGGCGTGAACTCACTGGGAGCCTTCTGTCGAAATCCCGGCTTGCCGGGAAACGCAGTGCTGCGCCAACTAAACCGCAGCACCACGGCAGTCATGCTGACCGAAGCGGGCAGTGCGCCGCTGAGGAAGAAGCTAAACTCTTCTTCCTCTTTTGCGGGCGCCGGACGCAGCGGGAGACGTGTGCCCTCAGCGCTCTGCGAAATGAATCGCGAGCGCCATAGGAGAGGTGTGCCGAATCCGGGAAATAAACTCTGCGCTGTGTTAACAGAAACCCAGTCCCGCTCTGCGTGGATCGTCCTGACTCGAACGCAACGGTTGGGCCGAGTGAACGAACTCTTCCGAACCAGATCCATTTTCGTCGCGGCTCTGTCGCGCGACAAAAGCTTCGAGCCGCGACAAAGATCTGCTGCGTTTTGAATGGGTTGCGCGGCTTACGCGAGCATCGTGCATTTTTCCAAATCCCGCTCTTTTAGGGTTGCAGCGAGCTAAATTTAGTTAGCAAGTGCAATTGAAATTCCGATTTCTGTGAAAGAGTCACACGCTCCGTTCAAATACGGGAAGCAAGCTGGTCGAATGCTGCACCCGCCGCGAAGAACGATATGGTTGGGTAATACACTCGAGACAGATGCGTGCCATTCACGGTAATGAGAAGGGCCGGTTTTGAGAGACAACCAAGGGAAGAGAGCTCTTCCTGCACGGTTGCGTTTAAGGGCGTACCGTCTAAGGCGAATTGATCGGGCGGCTTGCCGCCGCTCTCCCGGTGCGCCACTGCAATGGTGCTGACGGCAAAGTGGAGCCCTCTGCCTCGCGCGCGGTTGGCGAACGCTAGAAATGCTGCCGCAAGCCGTTTGCAATCCCGGCAATCGGGAGGTTGAATCAGAAGCAGCCGAACGCCTGGGATCGTGCCCGGCCGGTTGGCTACAGCCGCCCGGGGCATAGTCCAGATTAAGGAAGAGCCCAGCAGGGAATAAAAAGGATAGTCAGCTTCCAAGTACCTGCGCACCACCGGCTCTTTGGTTTCAAGGTAAGCTCGGATGACTTTCAAGCGGTCGTATTCGTAGTCCGCTTCGGTGTCCGCCGCTTCGAAGCGCAGCAGGACCGGCAGCAACATGGCTGATGAATAAAGAGACCGAACCTCTGCAACGTTGGCGAGATTGAGGTCTTTGAGCCTGGATTCGATCAAAGCTAGAAGGGCCGTCTGACGCAACCGGCATATGCTGATTGCCTCCATCGAATACCCGTATTGCAGAGCTTCGACAGCATCCTCAAGGATAGCATTGGCTTCCAGCCCGAATGGCACAATGCTTTGAATGCCCAGTGCCGTGGTGACTGCCTCGTGGACCCGCCCCAGGCGGATCTGCGCGCGTTCAACGACTGCAAGCCCCGCCAGAGAGTTCTCTGGTGACAAAGACAAGTAGGTGGAAGCTGCATTCAGGGCCTCGGCCCATTTATCGCCGAAGGCGCAGATTTGCGCAGTAGCCAGCAGCGTGCGGGCATCCGGTGTGCCGAAATCGGAATGCAGGCAAAAGGTACGGGCGCGGCCTTGAGCGTCGAGCAGGGCCTGTCGCTCGATGGGAGACCAATTCTCCGGTGAGCGCCGCACCTGCTCGAAGTCGTCAGATAAGGTCTGCAGGAAGATGCTCGAGTCGGCCTTGTCCGCCGGAGCGTTGTTTAGCTTCCCGTTTTGAGGCGCTTGCTGGCAGAAGAGGAGTCCGGCGAAGGTCGATAAGTAGAATCCGGCAGCAACAAGAAACCAGGATGAGCGCACTCCGGCTGGCACAAACATTCTGAGCATGGATTATAGCAGTGAGCGCAAAGGCGAGAGCGATTGAGCCGCGAATCAACGCGAATCAACGCGAACAAACGCGAATTCAGAAGTGCAGCAAAGCCGCAACCAAAAATCAACACCCGCCACGGAGCCGCGGCGTCACACGGAGAAGAATAAAGAAAGAAAATCAAAATCAAAACCTCGCCACGCATGCGCTCTGCTCAGCGCAAGCTCCGGTCGCGGAGGAAAAAGTCAGAACACGAAAGAATGGGTTTTTGATGTCCAGATAATCCGATGTACTGGTGCCCCGATTCCTGGCTGGTGTTATCTTGGTACTGGCTGGCCGAAACCACATTCATGGAAGTCTTCAAGAAGCTTTTCGAGCAGCATTTTCACTCGCCTGTAGAGAAGGTGCAGCCGCTACAGGGCGAGCTGGGCGGGTCGGGACGGAAGATCGTCCGGCTCACGAGTGGGGCAACCAGCGCCATCGGCATTCTTTATGGCGTCCGTGAGGAAAATGTTGCGTTCATCGAATTCTCCCGCCATTTTCGCCGTCATGGCCTGCCGGTGCCGGAGATTTATGGACAGGACCTGGCCCATGGCGCCTATCTGGAAGAAGATTTTGGCGATACCACGCTGTTTGAGTTTCTCTCCGAGCACCGCACGGGTGAAAATATCGGTCCTGAAGTTGTAGAGGCTTATCGCAAGGTGGTGGCGGTGCTGCCGCGCTTTCAAATCGAGGCTGGCCGCGATTTGAATTACAAAGTTGCTTACCCGCGCAGCAGTTTTGACCGGCAGTCCATTGCCTGGGACCTGAATTACTTCAAATATTATTTCTTGCGGCTGGCCGGCGTGCCCTTCAATGAGCAGGCGCTGGAGCAGGATTTTGTGCGCCTGACTAAGTTTTTGCTGGCCGCAGACCGCGATTATTTTCTCTATCGCGACTTCCAGTCGCGCAATGTGATGCTGCGCGACGGGCAGCCGTTTTTCCTGGACTACCAGGGTGGGCGCAAGGGTGCTCTGCAATATGACATAGCCTCGCTGCTGTATGACGCCAAGGCCGATCTGCCGCCTGCGCTGCGGCAGCAATTGCTGGATCATTACCTCCAGGGCCTTGCCGGCTTCATCAATCTGGAGCGCGACAGGTTTATGCAGCACTACTATGCCTACGTCTACGTGCGCCTCATGCAGGCGCTGGGCGCTTACGGCTTTCGCGGCTTCTATGAACGCAAGAGGCACTTTCTCCAGAGCGTGCCTTACGCGCTGAAAAATCTTCGCTGGCTTCTGCATCATGTCAATGTGCCGGTGCCGCTGCCGGCCCTGATGGGAGCGTTCAAGAACGTGCTGGGCTCGGAGAAATTGCAGAACTTGAGTCCTGAAACCCTGTCAGAGAAATGGCCGGCCAGCGTCGCGCAAGCAGCGGCCTTGACGGTGCGGATCTTCAGTTTTTCTTTTCATCGTGGGCCGCCCAGGGACGAGAGCGGGCATGGCGGTGGGTTCGTCTTTGATGCCCGTAGCCTGCCTAATCCCGGGCGCGAAGAGCGTTTTAAGAATTTGACCGGCAGAGATGCGCCGGTCATCGAATATCTGGAGCAGCAGGACAGCGTGCGGCAATACTTCTCCAGCGTGAAGTCGCTGGTGGATGCGAGCGTGGCCGATTACCAGCGCCGGGGTTTCAAGAGCCTGATGGTCTCCTTCGGCTGCACCGGCGGCCAGCACCGCTCAGTCTATCTGGCGGAGCAACTGGCGCAACATCTGCGAGCTGCAAGTGGAGTCGAGGTAGCGCTGCGGCACATTGGCCTGGAGCACGTAACTCAATGAGAGCCATGGTCCTGGCTGCCGGCCTGGGAACTCGGCTGCGCCCGCTTACGGACGCCCGTCCCAAGGCTCTGGTGGAGATCAGCGGCCGTACCCTGCTGGAGATTACCCTTTCCCGCTTGCAATCTTTCGGCGTGCGCGAGGTCATCATCAACGTCCATCACTTCGCGGACATGATTCTGGATTATTTGAAGACGCACAATAATTTCGGAATGCGGATTGAGTTTTCCCGCGAGGAGGTTTTGCTCGATACCGGCGGCGGGTTAAAAAAAGCTGCGTGGTTTTTTACTTCGGATTCCGGGCGCTTGCAGGAAGACGAGCCATTTTTATTGCACAACGTGGATGTGATCAGCACCATTGACCTGGCCCGCATGGTGCAGGCCCACAGGGACAATCACGCTCTGGCCACCTTGGCGGTGCAGGAGCGCAAGAGTTCGCGATACCTGATCTTTGATGAGCAGCTTCAACTTTGCGGCCGGCGCGCAGGGCGCGACCAGGAACCTGAATTGGTCCGGCCTTCCGCGCAGGTGCAGGCGCTGGCCTTTTCCGGCATCCACGTTGTCTCCCCGCGAATTTTTGCCATGATCAGCGAGGACGGTGTATTCCCGATTGTTCCGCTGTACCTGCGGCTGGCTGCGCAGGAAGAAAAAATCAGGGCCTTCCGCGCAGATGAATATTATTGGCGTGACCTGGGCCGCGTGGACCGCGTGATGCAGGCTGCTCAGGACTTGAAAGAAAAAGTCTTCTGAAACGCGGCGCCGGCGAAGATCAGCACCACGGGGAAGCATTCCAGCACATAGCGGGGCGATGCGCTCCTCAGCCAGACGGGCGAATCGCGCATCCAGGTCCTCATCGACATAATTCTGCACGCTGTAATCGGCGATGAGTTCCTCCGTCCGGTCGTATTGCTGGCGCGGAACAACGTGCCGGTAAGGCCCTCACCTTAACACTGGAACTAATAGCACCGAGGAAGGCCGCCATTAACTATCAGGCAGCTTTTTTAAGTAATAAATCGATTACAGTACGCCGAAACAACAAGCTATCTGACCAAAAAAACTTTACGCGCTCCCCGATTGTGGGTCCCGGCAGCATTGTATTCGTCACAGGACTGATCGGGAGGGTGAGACTCGGTTTGATTACCGAATTGACGAGGAGATGCACTATGGGTGCTCGGCACATTGAACTGGCAGTAAAAATCGTTGTTTCCCTGCAAACGCTTTTCCTGGCATTGTTCGCCGCCGCTCAAGTCCCGCGCTCGTCGCATGTGGTCCTGGTGATTGATGAGAATACCAGCTACAACACCACAGCGGCGCAAATGCCATGGCTGGTGAAAGAAGGATCGGCATACGGGCATGCGATGGACTACGTTTCCAACACCAGCGGATCGCTGATGGATTACCTGTGGCTGGCTTCGGGGAGCTGCCACAGCACAAATTGCGTCCTGCCCAGCGGCACGCATAATTTCGGCTGCACTGGAAATGCATGCGCGGGCGCGATTACTGACGACAACATTTTCCGCGAGATGAACAATCGCGGCATCTCCTGGAGGGTTTACGCGCAATCGTATGCAGCCGCGGGAGGAAAAGTAACTTCTCCGGACCGGGCGAACGGCACGCACTATTATCGCCGCCACAACGGCGCAACCTGGTATAGCGACATTCTGGGCAATGTCGCCGGATCACAGGCCAGGATCGTAGATTTTTCGCGATTTGCCGTTGACCTGGCCAATAATGCCTTGCCGCAGTTCAGCATCATTGCTCCTGATGGTTTGCATGACGGGCATGATGCCCCCGCCTCGGCTGCCGACGTCTTCCTCAATACGACCCTGACTCCTCTGTTGGCCAAGCCCTATTTTCAACCAGGCGGCGATGGCCTTTTGATCGTGACATTTGACAATGGCGACGGCGATGCAGCCGGCCTGGTTTATACCGCCGTCATCGGTCCCCAGGTTACGCCCAGGACCGTCTCGCGTACACCTTACAGGCACGAGAACACTCTCAGGACCTTGCTGGATGCATTGGGAATAACCACGCATCCTGGCCTTTCCGCCAGCGCAACTTCAATGAAGGACTTCTTTTCCGCAGGGTCTATAAGCGTTGCCTCGCCGGTACAAAACGCCACCACCGGCACGCAAGTCCTTGTGAGCGCTTCCGCCACAGAACCGAACGCGCAGGTTTATCAAATTCAGGTGTGGGACCAGACGACTGGGACCAAACTCGGACAATCGGCTCCCGGGACGTCAACGATCAACCAGACTTATTCCCTGGCGACAGGCGCACATCAACTCATTGTCGAAGACATCTGCACCAACACCTTTCAGGCCCTCCACAAAGCACTGGTTAACATTACCGTAGGTGGCGCAGACGGGGTTACGATTGCGTCTCCCGTTTCCAATTCGACCACCGGCACGCAGGTTCAGGTGAGCGCTTCCGCCACGGAATCCAGCGCGCAGATTTACCAGCTTCAGGTTTGGGACAATTCAACCGGACAGAAGCTTGGAGAATCGCCTGCCGGCACCTCGACTGTCAGCCAGACTTTTTCATTGGCGCCAGGCACGCATCAGATCGTTGTGGAAGACATCAGTACGGGCAGCTTCCAGGCCCTGCATAAATCCAGCGCCACCATCAACGTCGCGACCAGCAATGGTGTCACTGTCCTCTCGCCGGTAAACAGTTCCACTGTGAGTGGTCCAGTTCTCGTCTCCGCATTCGCGAACTCATCCACCACCATTGACCATCTGGAAGTATGGGATGAGGCCACGGATACGAAGTTAGGAGACTCGCCGGGAACGGCAGTGAACACAATTTACACCCTGCCGCCCGGACAACACACAATCGTAGTGCGGGCGGTCGACAGCGACTCGCAGGTTGTGTCCAAGAGTCAGGCGAGCGTGGGTGTGAACTAGGCCGTCATGCGGGTGTTAGCTGAACTTTGTCCCTTGGTGCAGCGGAGGCAGCATGCTCTTGTGGAGAATTTGGGAATTTGAAGTCAAAACAAAACCCATGAAGATCGGGCGCTGGACGGAAAGCCCTTTGCCTGGGACAAATTGGAGAGAACCGCCGCGATTTCAGAGATGAAAACGCTGCGTAGCCAGCCCTAAGAATCGGGTGATCGGATCACCCCGTCCATCACGCGCAAAACAAAACCGGCGCGTGCCGGAGGCCCGGTCGCCGGGAAAACCGCCTCACTGCCCGGTTATTGCACCGCCAGCGGCTTAATGATCTCATCCAGCAAGTCCGGCCTGGACTCGACGCGCACGAGATGCGGATACCGTTCACCACCGTGATAAGTCACTTGATAGGTCTGGTAGTACTCGGCATTTTCCGCCAGAAGCGCAATCGGTGGACGATGTTCCGGGTTGTCGCGCAGTGCGGCGCGCATCACGTCCTTGGAGTACTTGCGGCCATTCACGGCAACCAGCTTCATGCCCGGGCCTATTCCGGCAGCGTAGGCTGGTGAGCCGGGGATCGCGTCTACGATCAGGCCTTCTTTATTCACAATAATTCCCAGAGAAAAACTCAGGTCCAGATCGTCACTGGTTTTCTCCCGAGCGTCCATGGTCATGTTTTTCTGATCGGTGTAAGAGAGCTTCCAGCCGCCATTTTCGATGCCACCCAGCGGGGCATCCTGAGACTTTGAATCCAGGCGCTCGCGCAGGAATGCCGCCCAGCTAAAGGGCGCTATCTGGTTCAGGGCGTTTACCACGTCGTCAAACTTGTAAGGAACCACAACAGGAGGGCCGCTCTGGCCGCCAAAAAACAAACGGCAAAAATCATTCAGCGACTTCTGCCCGTTGGTTTGCCGGCGAATCATGGTATCCACCTCCAGCCAGATGAGAAAGCCTTCCGGATAGTAATCGGCGGAGCGGCGCCAGTTGGTCCATTCCGGCGGCGCGGTAAAAAGAATCTGGACTGACGTGGCGGTGTCCTGCAAAGGACGCCAGATGCGTCCCGCACGGTGCTCGAGCATGGCCGCGGTATAGGCCGCATTTTCCCGCCATTCTTCGGGCGAGCGCAGCCCGGTTCGCGCGGAGAGGATATCGCCCAGATAGTCAGTGAGGCCTTCGTACACCCACAGCAGGTCGCCTTTCATGGGTTCCTGGTAATTGGGCGTGGCCAGCCCGGCGGGGCGGCGGTATTTGCCGTTCCAGGAGTGGATAAATTCATGCGGTAACAGATCGGCTTCCAGGTCATGCCAACTGGGATCACTGAATGTATCCTCGGCGGTGCCGTTGTCGCTGGATTCGTGGTGCTCCAGTCCATGATGAGCAGTCTGATCGCTGAAGGTAACCAGGAAATGATACTTCTCGTAGTGATGGGCGCCGAAAAGTTTTCCTGCCTCCGCCACAAGCTGCCTGTAGCTGGCCAGATCTTTGTCCGGCATCTGCAACGCGGCTTCGCTTTCACCCACCATATCCATCACGTTGAGCGGCTCGCCCGGCTTGCTGAGCTGCACTTGGCGGTAGATGGATCCCGCGATCAAAGGGGAATCCACCAGCCGGGTAAGAGAGACAGGCTGAAACTCGGCTGAACTGTCAGATTGCCGCGCCGGTGTGAGCGCTGTGCCAAATTTCCAGCCTTGCGGCAGCCGGATGGAAGCCGTCACTTGCACGGCATCTGAGCTCATGCCTTGTGGATACACGACCACCTGGTTCCAGTTCAGGTCAAGCACCTTGGAGGAAGCTGCTGAGCTCTTGCCGTTGTAAGTAAGGGTGTCAAAGGAGACTTCCAATTCATTCACGCCCTGCGGTGCTTGAACATGGAAGGCGTACATATCCACCAGATCGCGCTGCCAATCCAGGTCCTTGCCCCCGGCCTTGATGTGCAACCCGGTTACGTTCTGGATGGGACCGGTGGGGCGGTGGTTCCCGGGAATCCACTTGGGATAGACCAGCGTTACATCGCCGGAAGCGACCGGCACACGAACGGTGGAATGCAGGATGTTCCGCGGCGCGTCAATGGCGTCCACCCGCAGCCGCTCCTGGAAGGTGTTCTGGCCGGCGGCCGCAATAGTTACCAGCAGGATTGCAAAAAAATGATATTTCATTTGGTAAGTCTCCGATTTCAGAGTCTGTAATGGTAATTGCAGGGCCTGGCAAAACAAAATGAGGCAGACGGGGTTTGTAACCCAGGTACATGAGGCCTTCGGTTTTAGCAGCGCGAAAAGAATTGTTGCGTAAATTGCGGGCTTCTGATGGTATAAGGCATGTCTTAAATGGCGGTTCTCAAGGAGATCTATTCATGAAGAGGAGTTCGTACGCGAAGCTGACGCTTTGTATAGTGCTGGTGCTCGCGGTTTCGTCTATCTGTACGGCGCAGGTTTATGCACCGCAACCATTTTCCGCCGACTTTGCGTCAACATCTGCCAATGGCACGAAAGTTAATGGCAAATGGTATTTTGCGCCGCCCAACTTCCGCTGGGACGCGAATGCCAATGGCCAGAATGTGAGCATGATCGTGGACGGCAACACGCAAACGAGTTATATGGTCATGCATGATCGCCACATGTATATCGAGACGCATTCCAATCAATCCAGTCCCTTCGCGCGGCAAATGCCACTCGTTCCGCGCGATTTCGATCCCAAAAATCCTTGCGCCTGGGCAATGCAGCACGACGCCACTTCCTGCAAGTCGCTGGGAACGGAGATGGCGAACGGACGCCTGTGCGATAAGTACCAAGGCACTGCCAAAGACGGGAAGACTACAGGTACCGGATGGATTGACCAAAAAATGCATTTCCCCATTAAGTGGGTATCATCGGATGGCGCCTTGTTTGACTTGACTAATATAAAAGAGGGCCGGCCGGACGCTTCGCTCTTCCAGCCCCCGTCCGGATATCAGAAGATGAATATTCCCAACATGCCGGGGGGACGTCCGCCGCAGTAAAAGTCTTAAGATGGAGCGGTTCAACACGAGCTTCAAGGATTTTTTTTGCCCACACTCATTCAACAACCTACGCGTGTACAGCCGGCCGGCAATCTTCCTAAAGTCATTGACGAATATATCGGCCGGCTGAACAGTGGAGAAAGCCGCATGAGCGTGGCCCACATGCGCAGCCTGGCCGGATGGGAAGAACCCGGACAGACTCCCGAGTTCGAAGAATTCACGCTGGTTCTGCGCGGACGCCTGCATGTGCGCCACAAGGGTGGCACGCTTGAGGTGGCTGCCGGGCAGGCGATCATCGCCCAGCCGGGAGAGTGGGTCCAGTACTCAACTCCGGATGGCGATACGGAGTACATAGCCATCTGCCTGCCCGCCTTTTCGCCCAACACTGTCCATCGCGACTAAATTAGCCTTCATTCGAAGCAGAGGACAGTGGCAAAGACCGCTGAACGTGTCTCCCACCCCCTGATTAACTTGTAAAGACCTCATTGTGCCCGGTCTTCCGATGGAGTACAGTTTTTCAAGCAAAAGCACCTGGGTCCCGCTTAGGAGGCCCCTGATGAAACGCGTTCTGTCGGTAAGCCTGCTTGCTGGTCTGATGGGGATGGCTGGATGCGCCCGCTACCGTTCCGGAGGGACCAGTCCGTATTACACCAGCTACTACAACACCTACGATAGCTCTCGCAACTGTTACTACCATTGCTGTGACTATCGCGGACATTCAAGTTTTGGTGGCGGTTCGTTTCGAGGCGGAAGAAGCAGCAGCGGCGGCCACGAACATCATAACAGTGGCGGCAGCCATGGCAGCCATCATGGCGGCGGTCACGAGCAGCACCACGACAGTGGACACAACCGTCACAAATAGGGTTGTAATCGGGGTCTTCTAGGCAGGCTGAGCCAGGTTGCCAATCAGGCTCTTGAGGTGTCCTTCCTCCTCCGGGCTCAGCGATCCGGCAAATTGGACCCCCATGCCCACACCCGGGTGAAATGTAACGGTTTTGCCGTGCATGGTTACTTCGAGGTTCCTGGTCCTGATGGCAAGCACAACCGGAGTTCCAAGGGGCAATGGCGAAAAGGTGTTCACATAACAGCCACCCAGACAGATATCGGCAATGGTGCCCCAATAGCCGGTCTTCGCTTCTGCCACCCGGACTTCAACCCCCAGGTCACAAGAATAACGCTGGTGCTTTCTCTTCTCCGCGTACTGCATTTGAGCGGTTCCCATAAGAAACCTTTCTCGAGGGAATTACCTGGATTTACCTGAATTGTGGCACCTTTGCAGGCCCAGTAAAGTTACTTTCGTGAGGTGTACTGTCGGGTAACGTGGATAAACTACAGGAGGTGGATGCCGACAGCCTGCTTATTTTGCCTTTTTCCAGATGGAGTCACATCGGACAAAACGCCCAGGATCAACGGGAAGCCCGCATTGTAGAAAGTCCTGCCATGAATCTGGAGCACACGAGTCTTCTCTCCTCGCCGGACGCGGAAAGCGGCCTCAAACTGCCTGCGACCGGTGCGCGCCTGCTGTAAACCGGCAAGAAAAGCGTCCCGGTCACCGGAGTAGTACATCAACCCCAGGAGCTGTGAAAGCGGAATACGGCCGGATTGAAGTCTGAGCATCCGGGCTGCGGTGGAGGAGAAAGAGAATGTCTCCTCCTGGACGTCCATTTCCCAGGTGCCGGCATTGGTAACGTTCTGGAGCAACAAGATCCGCTGCTGGCTGATCTGAATCTCGGTCTCAAGCGCTTTGGCCCTTTGCTGGAGCCGGGTGACGCTGCGCCGCCGCTGCTTTTCACTTCCATGAGCGGGATAGCTTTCGGCAGGATTTACCTGAGAGTGCTCGCCGCAGATACTGAAGAAGAGCCTGCGATGTTCCACGCGGTTGAAGCCGGCAATCGGGTAACCGCACAGCAGCGAGAAAGCATGCCGGCGGGAAAGCTCGGATTGTACGTAAAATCTACATGAACGGTTTGGAATTGGAGATCGTAATGATGATAGACACAAAATTGACAGAGAATGGGCAAGGGGTTATGACCGGTGATGAAATTGTAGCGCTTACGAAAAAGCACACTCTTTTTGAGTGGTCAGCTCAACAGAAGATTGATCCTCTGCCAGTCGCCCGGGCCAAAGGGATCTATTTTTGGACTCCTGAAGGCAAGCGCTTCATCGATTTCAATAGCCAGCTCATGAGCGTCAACATAGGGCATGGGGATGAGAGGGTAGTTCAGGCAATTACCAGGCAGTTGTCGACTCTGCCCTATGCCAGCCCCTTCATGGCAACAGAGCCCAGAGCGCGATTAGGCGAAAAACTGGCCCAGATTACTCCCGGTGATATTGACACGTTTTTCTTTACCAACGGCGGATCGGAAGCGGTTGAGAATGCGGTCAAGATCGCGCGGTTTTTTACCGGGCGACACAAAATCATGGCCCGCTATCGTTCTTATCACGGGGCCACGGGAGGCAGCATTAGTCTTACCGGTGATCCCAGGCGCTGGCCTGTTGAACCAGGAATGCCGGGCGTCGTGCGGGTGCTGGATCCCTATCACGGCATCGAACGTGGGTGGGAATCAGTTGAGTCGTCTCTAGCCGCCATCGAAGAGACTATCCAATTGGAGGGCTCGCACACCATTGCCGCCTTCATTCTTGAGACTGTAACCGGCACCAATGGCATCCTGGTTCCTCCTGACGGCTATCTTGAGGGGGTGCGTGCTTTGTGCACCAAGTACGGCATCTTGATGATTGCGGATGAAGTTATGAGTGGCTTCGGCCGGACCGGCGAATGGTTTGCCGTGGACCATTGGAAGGTCGTGCCGGACCTCATCTGCATGGCAAAGGGTCTTACCAGCAGCTATGTCCCGCTGGGCGCCGTAGGTATGAGACGCCACATCGCTCAGCATTTCCAGGACCATGTGTTTTACGGCGGTCTCACGTACAACAGCCATCCCGTTGGATGCGCTGCAGCCCTGGCTACGATCAAAGTCTATGAAGATGACCACCTGATCGAACGCGCGAAACAGATGGGATTGCAGATGAAGCAGCTACTTGCCCAAATGCAGTCTCACCATCCCTGTGTCGGAGCAGTACGTTCCCTTGGGCTCTTCGGCATTGTTGAGCTGGTTCGCAACCGTCGGACGCTTGAGCCTATGGCGCCTTTCAATGGTTCTTCAGAAGAGATGGTGGCTCTGGGCCGTTTTTTCCGTGAAGAAGGTCTATATACATTGGTTCGGTGGAACAGCTTTTACACCAACCCGCCTCTCTGCATAACCGAAGCGCAACTGCATGAGGCTTTTGCCATCATTGATCGTGGGTTAACGATTGTCGACAAGGCAGTCAAGAACTGATTTAAGAGCCTAACCACCTGAGTCGCAAGGGAAAACATTGGTGGCGGCGGTAGGACTCGAACCTACGACCTACGGATTATGAGACCGTCGCTCTAACCACCTGAGCTACACCGCCACATGTTTATTTTCAATAACTTCGCTGAAGGAAGCGAAGATTACAGTACACATTTGCTGCACATTTATGCTATTCTGCTGCTGCATTCGCGGAGGCAGCAATGGGCAGAATCCAAAGAGGTCGAATTTACGAACGTTCGGGCGCATTCTATGTGCAATACCGCGTGACTGAAATCATAAACGGTGAGCCGAAGAGAGTCCAACGCTCAGAACGGCTCTGTGATAAGAGCGACAAGTATTATTCCAAGAATGCTAAATCTGTAAAGCTGGTGTGCAGCGACTTCATGCAGAAGATCAATCACCAGCAGGCCAACGGTCGCGGCGTCCAGCAAGACATGGGTGTTGCGGATTTCTGGGAGAAGCGGTTCCTGCCCTACTGCGAAGAGATCATTCAGGTCGGTGAGTTGGCGGGCCATACCCGAAAGAAGGCGTCCACCGTTCGCGGATACAAGCAGATTTGGCGTCAGCATCTTAAGAATCACTTTGGCAACATGACCCTTCAAGAATACGAGCCGCGATTGGGCAATCAGTTTCTTCGCAGCCTGACCAGCACACAGAACAAGAACACGCTGAAGCACATCAAGGCGCTTGCCACTGCGATTTTCAGCTACGCTGTGGAAGAGGAAGTCCTGAGCGTGAATCCGTGGCACGAAATCAGAATCCCGAAAGATGCGGTCCCGCCGAAGCCTACTGCTCATTACACTCTGGCGGAGGCACAGGGCTTGATATCTGCACTTCAGAATCACGTCAATTGCCAGCTTATGCTTGCGTTGTCCTGTTTCCTCGGCTTCCGGCCTGGGGAGATTGCTGCTTTGCGGTGGGAGGACTTCGATTTGGATACCGGCCGCGTACACATACGCCGATCTGTGGTGCGCGGTGTGGTGAGCACTCCGAAGACACCAGAGTCTATTGCCGAGATCCCGCTGATTGCTCCGGTGCTGATTCCGCTCGGACTTCACTATGACAAGCAGAGCAAGCCGACCGAAGGATACCTTTTCGAGAGCAGGAACGGGACGCCAGTTGATCTGCACAACATTGTCAGCCGGATCATCATTCCGCACGTCATGGGAAACCGCCGCTGTGCTTCATGTGATTGCACACCCAAGCCTTCAGACGTGACATGGAAGGGACTGTACAGCGGTCGGCGGGGCGCTTGCACTATTACTATCGAAGCGACAAAGGGCAATTATGCGGTTGCGCAGGCACTTCTGCGTCACAAGTCCATGAAAACAACTTTGGACGTTTATAAAAAGCAAATTACTCCTGAAGCATTCAGCGAGGGCATGAAGCTATTGGAGGCAAAGGCCGCTGAGGTCGCATCAGCGACGGCGAACTGAAGCTAACTTAGAAAGTCTATTTGGTTCGCCAGATGGACTTTCCACTCTTATCAATGATCTCTATTCCCTAGGAAAGCGTCCCATTTTTTGAGGGAATATTCCCAGCGTTCAGTTGGTTTTCATCTTGGCCACGTATAAAGAAATAGTTGGTGTCCAGCGATACGGCATACTTACTGGCATAGCTATTTGAAGTAGCAAAAAAGCCACAGAAGCGCAGCACAGCCGAAAGTGAAGAATCCGACCCATCGGCTGATGGCAGGGGTAGTTGCCGAGCGAAACACTACCAACATAAATGCGTACCCGGCACCAAGAAATATGGTGACGAAGGTGCGACCGGCGTCAGAACCCTTGTCTGGAGAGCCGTGCTTAGGCTGCAATCTACCCAGCATGTCCTCACTTGGTGGTGGCCAATGTTGATCGCAGAAATAGTAGGTTTTGACCTCTCCGCCTCCCACGCCCACCGTCTTGTACTGTGCACTGTGAGTGGCAGGCCTGTTGCATAGTGCGCATATCTCGTGCAGTGGACTCTGCCCCATTACCTTCTCATTCGCCACGCCTTGTCGCCTGAAAGAGTTGGCGAACTGCGTTGGAACGCCGCCAGGTAGAAATATCAAAAGTCCTGCACCGATCATCAGCACTACTGAAAAGGGCTGCGGTTTTACAGTGTGGAGTTTCCCCATATCCACTCACTCTGTTGCCAAGGCTCACAAAAGAATCATGAGCGTTGAATGTCATGATAAATCAAAATGTTATGATGAGCGGGATCGTTACAAGCCTTCCCACGCCAGGGCCGGAGGGATAGATTAACATGGGGTTCTGGAATTGGTTGTTCAAGAAGGGATCGAGGCCTGGCAAACATCAGGTTCACGTGGGTGGATGCCAGCACTCCAGAGGCAATTGATTTCCTTAACAAGAGGAGAACGAAGTGCTCACCCGATGAGTGGGAGCGTTTTCGCGCTTTGGTAGCGAGTTTGAAAACGGTGTCGAGGGGAAAAGCTGTACATTTCATTCAAAGGGCGGACGTGGACCGCTGCGAGCAAGTCTCCTCAATAGACGGTGTCTTGTACCGTGCAGCAGATGTGACCTCGTATAACAACGGAAATCTTGGGGAGCTGTGCCGCCGCGCTGAAATCATCTCAACACCTTTTCCCCACCTCCGAGCTTTTCATTCGTGGATGGGCCTTTCAGATTCCTATGGCACTAAAACCTTCTACGCTGTTCGTGTGGGCACGAGCGAGTTCGTTTGCGGCGATCACGTGGACTACGGATGAGGACGAAACCGGGTGTTTGAGGGAGATTTTCGGGGGGGCGAACGTGGGAAGTCACAACTTTCCCTCTCCGCTGTTGCGGGTTTGTTGCGGATTGTCCCAAACTAGCGGTATTGCAGCGACCAAAATTCGTCATCTTTGCCTTCTGCCATTGGTGCTCCCTTTCTGCGCATAATAGCACTTAAGGAAAAATCCCGGCACCTTTTAAGAGAAACAGCCCATGGTTTTCTGATACTGATGAATTAGAGTGGTAAGATTGTCGCTGCAATCCAAACATACTAGGCGACATTATCAAAAACCTTTTGCTGTCTGAACGCTCAAAGGGACTTTCGGAGGTGCAGCCGTACACTATACGCGGCGCATGGGACCGAAGGCGGTTTCGGCAGATGCCGATATGAACCCGTAAATCCAGCGGGACAAGTGAAAACACCACAATTTGAGCAGTACGCATCTCGCGCAAGTACCAACTGCGCCGCTGTCCTATTCTCGTTCTGAAATTTTGACGATTGACGATCTGGCTGCACTGTTGAAGCTGCCAAAACGTGCAATTTACGAAATGACGAGAACGCGGGGACAGGTGCGCCATCCAAACCCACTGCCGGTGTGCCGCATCTGCGGACACATCCGATTTCGGCGATCTGACATTGAGACATGGCTTGACCGTTGTGTCCATCGGCCTGGCCCAAACCGCCCCTATTCGCTTTTGCAAACTGCATGATCTTCTTGCCGCCGTTTATCCAGAACCAGGTTGCGGATTCCAGCCGAAGGCGATCACCATTCCTGGGTGATTCCAATCATGATTCCAGTCTGATTCCGATCAGTGTTCCTGTGTGAAAGCGATCACGGTTCCTGCGCG
>DATDGL010000231.1:0-11306 GCA_036522115.1 Candidatus Angelobacter sp. | reverse complement strand
GATCAATAAACTTCAACCGGCGGCTCACAAAGGATTCAATATCAACCACTTGGGAATCGGAAACTTCAATAGAGCTCCATAGGCCATTGAATCTGGTTCGGGACCAGGAGGTCTACCCGGTCTGCCATCTAATAAACTCTTTAGAATCAGCACAGGCCAAAATCGATGGTGTTGAACTCTGTGGAACCCTGAGGTTTCACAGCTACAAAATCGACTACAATACCCGCCGAATTGCCATGACTTCTTTTGGAACTGCTTCATTTTAAAAGGGCATGTGGTTGCATCAGTGCGGTAGACCCTCTGGGTTTGCATTAGGTGCTCGGCAGGTCCCGATCGCCACTTTTTAGAGAGTTGTTACCCGAAGAAATTCTCGAAACAGTGCAAATTTGTGCTTGCATCCGAGCAAGATTTCGGACTAGATTGTGTGGCAATATTTCCCAAAATTATCCCCCTAGCGATTGGGCCCCAAAATCCTTTTGCTGTTTGGAGCGCATCGATGAAAGCCTATTTTGGTGTTCTTTGCTTCTTTTTTGTAGTAGTCAGTCTTTCTCAACTCTCAGCAGGACAGACCCGCCGCACGACGCCTGACTATGGCAATCTGACGCTTGGGTTTGAGGCCAATCAGGGCCAGACCGATCCACGAGTGAAATTCTTTTCCCGCGGCAGCGGTTACAACGTTTTCTCACGAACGACGAAGCTGTGCTAACTCTGGCAACGTCCCGCGAGTCGTCGCAGCAAAGGCCAGTGAGCACAAGAACGAAAGTGATGCGGATGAGGCTGCTTGGAGCCAACCGGCACGCCGGGGTTTCAGGCGTGGACACGTTGCCGGGTAAGAGCAATTACTTTATTGGCAACGACCCGGACAGGTGGCGCACAAACGTGGTGAACTATGCCAAGGTGCAGTACGAGAATATTTATGACGGCGTGGATCTGGTTTATTACGGGAACCGGCGTCAGCTTGAGTATGATTTTGTGGTGGAACCAGGGGCGATGCCCAGCCAGATACGGCTACTTTTGAGCTTGCCTAAAGACGCCAGTGGAAAATGCGTTCATCTCGATAAGAATGGCGACCTAGCCACATCTACGGAAACTGGCCAGGTGCTTCTGCGGCGGCCTTATGTTTATCAGTCTCTCGACGACAAGGGCGCGAGAGCGACGAAAGAGATTGGTGGACGGTACGTGGTGCTCTCCACCAAGAAGTTGAGGGATGCTTGCAGCGTCACACTCGGCTTTCAGTTGGAACGCTACCGGCACACTAGGCCGGTGATTATCGATCCGGTGCTGGTGTATTCGACATATTTGGGCGGCACAAGCACAGATATCGGGACTGCCATCGCCGTGGATGCCACTGGCAGCACCTATGTGACGGGCGTGACGGCGTCACCAAATTTTCCGTTCCAAGGCGGAGTGCAAGCTACAAGAAGTGCGAAAGGAGACGTGTTTGTCACGAAGTTAGATCCATCGGGATTGTCTATCGTGTACTCAACATTCCTGGGCGGTTCATTTTTCAACCAGGGGAATGGGATCGCAGTTGACGGCGCCGGCAATGCATACATCACAGGTGTCACATTTACCCAGGATTTTCCGGTCACTGCCGGAAGTTTTCAGACGAATGGCCCTACGGGCGCCCAGTCAGCTTTTGTCACGAAGCTGAATCCGACCGGATCCGCTCTCGTGTACTCAACGTATCTGGATGGTAGGATCAACAGCGCTGGAAACGGTATCGCGGTGGATGCGGCCGGAAGCGCTTATGTCACCGGCAACACCGACTCCCCCGATTTTCCTCTGATGAATCCTGTCCAGTCGGTATTCGCAGGAGGTTCCAACATCGGTGGCGATGTTTTTGTGAGCAAACTAACGCCGGATGGCGCGGCCCTTATCTTTTCCACATATCTCGGCGGCAGCAGTGAGGATATCGGCCTGGGAATTGCCGTTGACCGTGCGGGGAACGCATACGTTGCGGGAAGAACCCAGTCTCCCGACTTTCCCACGAGCAGCGGTGCATTTCAGAGGACTTTCGGCGGCGATCTTCTCGATGCTTTTGTCGCTAAGTTCGATCCTGCCGGCTCGTTGATCTACTCCACTTTTCTCGGAGGTTCGGCTATCGATCTGGCACACGCGGTGGCGGCAGACTCAGAGGGGAATGCCTATGTCGGAGGAGTTACGGGATCAACCAACTTTCCACTGACGCCAGGAAGTCTGCAAACCACCTTCACCGGCACGGGAGACGCTTTCATTTCAAAGCTGAACCCCAGCGGCTCCGCGCTGATCTATTCCACCCTGCTGGCCGGAAACAACACTTCCCGAGTCAGGGCGATGGCTGTGGACGGCTCCGGCAACGTCTATGTAACAGGCATGACTGATTCGGGTGACTTTCCAACTGCATGCCCGACTCAGCCCTTGGGCGGCGGCGGAACCTTCGATGCGTTTGTTTCCGTGCTGAACCAATCCGGCTCTGGGCTGCTCTTCTCCACTTTTGTTGGCGGGGATAGCCAAGACATTGGACTCGGCATTGCTCTCGATGCTCCTTCCAGCCCGAGCATCTACATCACGGGAGAAACCAATTCGACCAATTTTCCGACCGAGAACCCACTGCAGTCTGTCTTCCAAGGCGGAGATCTTGACGCCTTTGTAACCAAAATCACACCGACCTCAGTTGCCGCGACCACAACCTCGCTGACATCTTTGCTCAATCCGGCAATTGTGGGACAAAAGGTGACCTTCACGGCGAATGTTGCACCGGCGTGCGGCAGCGTTGGTGCTCCTGCGGGAAGCGTAACCTTTTCGGATGGCACAAACACTCTAGGCACTGCTACATTGGCATCCGGGCAAGCCGGCTTCAGCACATCGGCACTTTCTGCAGGCCCGCACTCCATCACCGCTGCCTACAGTGGCGACAGCAATTTCAATCCCAGCACATCTTCCCCGCTGACCGAGGTGGTCGAATTCAATGTCTGTGTGCTTTATGACCAGACACGGTCAGTTCACAGCGGCGCGACGATTCCCATCAAGCTTGCACTCTGTGACATCAATGGAAACAATGTCTCTTCTCCGAACATCATCGTGCATGCCACGCAGATTACCTCGACCTCAGGCTTTTCCGGTCCAGCGGACGATTCCGGAAATGCAAATCCAGATAACGATTTCCGCTCCACTGGCTTCGGTTACATCTTTAACTTAAGTACTGCGGGGCTGGTATCAGGGACGTATATGCTGCAATTTACGGCAGGCAGCGATCCGTTGACGCACTCGGTAAATTTTGGAGTTAAGTAATAGCGAGCGCTGAAGTTAGAAATACGGCGAGGTCAGGGTGCGTGCACTGTAGGCGATTTTGTAGCTGTCAAAGCTTCAGCGAGCCACAAAGTTCAACAGTCTTCAACGGGCAGCTTGCAACAGGTTCAATATCAATCAGTTAAGAATCGCGAATTTCAATAGACTTCAATAAGAGCTGGACTCTGGTTCGGGACCAGGGGGTCGGAGGTTCAAATCCTCTCTCCCCGACAATCAAAATCACAACCACTTACGAATCCCGCCAAACTGAACTTCACCGCATGTGGAGGAGTCAAAGGCTTTGATTCTGTTCTTCACGCTATCCGGAAGCAGTCCTAGTGGTCGTGGCTCCTGAATATGGATACAGGTACAGCATCGCGCTGATGAAGGGCTGGGATTTAGGCGCTGGCTTGGCAAAGATCCGATTTGAGGGGTAGTCGGCAATCGATAAACCGTTAGGTTGGCCGCGACTGTTGCCTTATTTATCTTGATTTCATGAATTTCATACTGAAACGAAAACTGGACAGCAGAGCGATTCTGCAATTTATAGAAAATACTCCTGCTTCTGGGATCAACTGGTTAGTTCAACCAGCATCTCGTGATACCTTTCAACCTCAGGATCGCCAAAAGAATGTTGCACGGCTTCGGTGCTGTATTTCTTGGCTAATTCCAGGAGTTCGCGTCTGCCTTCCGGCGATTTAGCCAGCACGCTGCGGCGATGATTGTAACGTGCCAGAGTATCGTCATAGCGATAATCCCAGGCTGCTCTCTTAGTGGCTTTGAGATCACGAATTTCACCGATGAGCGATTGCGCTTCGGCGAATTCTTCATTCGTAGACCCTTCAATGAGATAGTAAAAGAGCTGATTGAGTACGTAAGCGCGCAGCCGCGGGTCCTGGATTTTTTCCTGACAGGCGATCCTTGCATATTGGATGGCGTGACGGAAGGACCTGCTTGCATCGGAAGTGATCTGAGCATTGCCAGCCTGTGTATCGCGCCACAGAGCCCGTCCACCGCAGGCCACCCAGTAATGGAAATTAAGATATGCCGTTCCGCTTGCCAATTGCGCTCTCTCCAGTGAAAGCGTTGCTGCGCCAAGGCGTTTTTCTAGGATGCGCAACAACAGCTTGCCCTTTTTCATATCCAGGCCCCTTCGGTTGTGCCGGAACAGGGCGGCGGCATGAAAAGCCAACACCCAGGGATGTTCGACGTCTGGTTCCCAGCGGTTTATTTCCCGGCGTTTGGAAAGTACCTCGTCCAGATGTTCGTCGAGACCATAGACCCACAGGACAGCCAGTACTTTAGCGAGGGCCTCGGGCGAATCTGCCCGCACCACGATGCGGTGGGCCGAAAAGAAATCACTCAAAGCGGTATTCTCGGACGTTTCCGCCGTAGTAAGCAGCATGGCAAGAATGCGTTTCACGGCGGGTTGGACGCTGCTCGGTATGCCGAAGCGCAGGAGCCCGAAGGTCTTGAAGACGTCGAGGACCTCCGGATCTGCATCTCTGAAATGCTTGCGCTTTTCGGCCAGCGCCTGTTTTAGCTCTCGAAATAAGCGGCTGGACTTGCGATATTCATGGACATTGCTTCGTAGCGCGTTCATCGCCTCTTCGATGGCTTCTTTTACGCTGCGCTTGAAATTCTGGTTATTCGCCAGCTCACGAGCGGTATTCAGATGCTCATTCGCCGCTTTGACCAACTCGGTGGCAGCATAAGGCAGCCATACGTGCTCCAAAAACAGGAATTGCCGAAGTTCGTGTATCACGTCTTTAATGCGCCTGTCATCGATGCGCATCTCTTCGAGCACGTTCTGCGGAATGGGCTCAGGACTGTCGAGAAGAGTGCGCAAATCGCGAACGATCGGTTCGAAGTCGGCGAGTGATTTTCCCGCCTTAATTTTGACTTTGTCCGACCTTTTGGGATTAAAGGTGGCCCGGAATATGTAATAGTCAACGTCGCACAAGACCGGCTGTTTGCGGCGGATCGCCTCGGCAAAGAGCGATCCGTCCAGGTGGGCAAGAGCGCCAACCTCAAACGTCGGAGAGGATGCAAAAAACCTGGGGAAGAGATTTGATTTCCCCTGCTCAAAAAGCATTTTTCTCTGGTGCAAATAGCACATTGCCAGGGCATCTGTGTAGTTATTAATGGAGAAGTCCGGTCTGGCCTTTTCAAAGTGCTGGAGCAGTCTATCGAACAGTTCACTTCTCAACGCGACGGCGAATTCGAATTCGGGATCGGCACGGAGCTTCAAATGCTCGGACTTATGCCAGGACATAAGCCTGGTTTCCCATGTTCCAGAGATCGCTTGCACAGCTTTAAAAAGCCTTTCCGCGTCTCCGGCCTGTTCTTCCACGAGCCGATTGATTTCCTCCTCCTTCGCGTTCTCGAAGGACATGATGTTATGGGTGCCGATGAATTCGGCGTTTCGCAGGAACTGGCCAATTCCGCCAGGAGGAACCTTTCTGTCCGCCAGTCCGAAGCCCATGGAAATAAGGTTCAGCAACTCAGACTGGTGGGGCTGCAGCATCTGCATTTGACCCAACCAGCCGGCTGCCGCGAGGCTGATCACTAGTGTATTGCGTGACCGGAAATCCTCAGCGTTGAACGTGCTGTCGGCATCATAGAAACCCGCCATCCCCAGTACGGCTTTACGGACGTCGGAAGTATCCCAATACAACGCGATTTCAATTTCATCTTTCTCCAGCTTTGCATCTTCCAGCTGGATCTCGATGTTTTGCACGAACCATTCCAACTCTTCCCGGACTGTGCGTGGCGGCGATGGCTGCGACATGCTCTATCTTGCCTTGCCCAGCTGTTCCAGCTTGGCATTACCGAAGGTGTAGGCGTGCCGGTGACGCACCGTTATGTACCGCTTCATAGCATCGCCGGTCATATACCGCTTCATGAGATCACGGTCCATGGGGCACTTATCGCCGGTGGGGGCCACCAGCATCGGCCTGTCCCAATGTTGCAAGCGATAGCCGAAATGATGAAGCGAGTCACTGAACGCTGAGGCATAGTCGAATTGAAAACATAACCCGTAAATGGTCGAAACAGCGGAATTTGACAGGGTATGGCGCGTGACCAGAAAAGTCTGCAGAAACTCCTGGATCATTTGCTGGGGGTAGGATTGAAACGTTCTCTCGACTTCCTCGGCAGAAGGTTTCAGCATGCCGAGTTCCACCAGGCGGCGGCAGGCATGCACGGCCATCTGCGGATCGTCGAGCTTGTTATAGAGGAAACCGGAATAAAACCCGAAACCAGTATCGGTCTGGGCATCGGCGGGAGGCGCCGTATAATAATTGCCGAGCGCTTCCAGCGCCAGATCGAGAACCTGTTTTTTCAACACGGGCGTCTCATCAGCAATGTTGAAGCCGCCGTGCATATCAAGCTGGCCCAAGATCCTGGTAAAACCACTTGGGGGCGTGAAACTGCTAAGGAGCTGAAGGAGTCTCTCAAGATAGACGGCAGGGCGGCGTTCCTCCGGATGCCAGGATTTAGCCAGTTCCTCCATTGCGGCGTACAATTCAATCTCTGCGCGCCAGGCGGGTTCGGCTTCGCTCAGGTTCGTGCGCACAAATCCTTCGCATCCCAGCCGTTCCACATCCACCCGGAAATCGCCGTGCAGCACCCGGCGCAGCACAACGCTCCACAGTTCACGCGTGGGTGTCTGGCGCAGCAAATCTAGCGACTGATAGCTATCCATCTCCAATGGATTCTTTTCAGAGCTGCTGGTCATAGAAATGCTCCAACTCAACCATAATGGAGGTAAGCCACACGCGATTCAGCCTTCTTTCAGTATCTGAAATCGCGATAGGCTTACACTCTACTTCCTCCACCGCAATAGGATGGCAGATGATCTCTGCGACGCCATCCCTCAAACCAGGGGGATTTAAGTCTATGGTAATTCCAAGACCCGGTTCAGCTTCATCTCGCGTGGCGTTAAAAACGGGCGAATCAAATCCGTGTACTATAGTGGGAATTATCGCCAGCGGTTCCAGAGCCTCGATCTTGCATCGTAGGATGGCGCCGTAGTCCGGCAGGAAGTCATTGGGCAGGCCGATTTTGTGCGCGTTCGTGAGCAACTTATCTTCATCAAGTTCCCAGGGTGTCCACCACGTGAACCCGCGCGGACCGGTTAGCTCGCCGGCGGCAAACCAGGAGAGAGGTTTCCATCTGATATCGCCGCCATAGCGCCGGAGGATGTTCCAGTTCGCGATATCTGTTTTTGACTTCCTGAAGAAGCGCTCATCAGTAAAGTGGACGAGACTGCCAACGGACATCAGCCGATAACAATACTCACCATCCATGCGGGCCGGAGACCCTCCGGAAAATGACTTGAAGAGCGGCATATCACGTAGTTGATCGCAAATCGTGGGGCCGTAAGGATGGTTGGGAACAATATCGCGTACAGCGTTTACCAGTTCGTGGTAATCGTCTGTCCAGCGCGGTTGTTTGCGAACATCAATGAGACACCGTTTAATATAAAGAGTCTTGCGATCCATTTGTGTTTTCCCAAAAATTCCTTAGATTGTAGATCGAATATAGTGGGAAAGCCATCACTTTCAAATGACTTACCTTTACAAAGGCTATCTAAGCAAAGCCAATTCAGTCGGGTCTGAAAACATAGAGACGTCAAAATCCACTCTGGGACTGGATTTCGCGATTGCATGCGGTAGGGCCGGAAGCCCGACCAGACCAAGCTGGCTGAAATTATGATGTTTAAGGTTGAAGAATCGGCGGCGTTGCTACAACTTATACGAGAGCGTGATGATCCCAGGAACCTTAAGCGAATAACTTTGGCCGTGTCACGGAAGGAATAGACCCAAAGCTTTTCCAAGTTTGCCCGGGAGGATCACTCGATTGCACAGCGACTAGCCGACGCTTTCAGAGCAAAAGAATTGAAGCCCGCTGGGCAGAAATGGGAGATCAAACCGCGTGATAGCCTGCCGCAAAAAGCGACTCAGGGGTAGGCGATTGTACACACTTCATTGTTTTATTGACGCCTGAGTCGGTCACGATGCCTTGGGTCAATCAGGAAACGGATGCAGGGGCTCGTGAATCCCATTCCTACTTATTCCGGTCCGACATCGACTTGCAGTCGCAGACCTTCCCCGCTTCGTGAGGAGTCGGAGTTAGGTTCATAATGATGTCGCCAGAATTGCCTGAATTTGCAAAAATTTGCGGATCTCAATCCAATCTGAAACGAATGGACGCCAGAAAACATCTTTCCCCAAAGGCGATTTGGGCAGGGCATCCGGCTGTTAACCGGAGGGTTGTAGGTTCGAGTCCTACCTGAGGAGCCAATCTTTTTCACACGATTCTAACTCCGGCACGACAAAGTAGTTCCGTATCTTCCAGCACTGGAATCGTAGAGATCGAGTCGGAGTGGACGGCGAAGCGGCGAGAACGAATGGGGGATCAAACCTCTGCTGAAGGTCAGGGGACTACCCCACCCTAGCAAAGCGGCTAGGGCGGGGCACCCTCAAGTTTGTTGGGCGGGCCACCCGTCCACCGGTGCAGCATCGTAGTGCCGAAGCCCAAACCGACTTGGTGGTGGTGCGCGGCCGGGATGCGCTGGTGGCGGCCCGTACCAGCTCATTAATGCAGCGCGTGGAGTAGTGAAGTCCACAGGAGCGCGACTGCCCACCAGCACCACGGCTGCTTTTGCCACCAAGGCATTGCCCTTGATTCCATCGCTGCTGAAGGTCGCTTTGACCCCTCTGTTGCAGAGCATTCAGCATTTTGAGCGAGCAGATATCAATGACTACAAAAATTTGAAATGCCAGTAGTACGCGCAACTATCGGTAAAACTTGAAGCCTGAAGTTTTCGACGGAAATTTTTCTGTAAATGCCCTGGGAGTTGAGCCGGTGATCGACTTAGGCGCAATCGGGTAGTAGACGAACTGCTCAGTCTCGTCGAGCGTGAGAGCATGTGAGTCGCCCGAAATATCTTGATATCCGTAATATTCTACCGTGTCGGCAAAACGGCCAAAATCGTTGAACCTTATCAAATCTATGTCCGGAATCTCCAGCGACAAATTGTAAACGGCGTTCGTACTCGTGTTCTGACTTCCAGTAAATTCAGGCGATGAGCCGACCAGCCACGCGATATCCCTGGTTGGGGTAACGGACTGCAACATTTGATTGCCGGTGTTGTTCTGCGTGATTCTGTCCATCAGTTGAGTTCCGAGGGGCTGATAAAACAATGCGCTGAAATCCACCTCTGCGGACGCCAGGGTATTGCGCACCAGCGACGGCATAAGCCCGATTTTCACAATGTCTTTGACGCCAGAAGACGTAGGAAGATTCAGCGCCCGGAACAGCGAAACCTTGGGCCGAGTGCCCCTATATCCCTCCCAGGCATCAAAAATTGATTTTATGCTGTCTTGCGTCTCCAGGAACCGGCGGAAATCGGTCCGATTTCTGGAGGGCATGAACGTGGGATCCACCAGGATTCCGGAGTGCTTGGCCAGATGCGTGTCGACATAATCGAAGGCGGAAGTGATATTTATCGTATCCTGATCAAGGACGATATCCTTGTGCATGTCTCTCGCCAAGCCCTTGTAACGGAAGCGGGCCCAATCGAAGATGGTTTCAATTGGATCTTCACCCATAACAGCCTTCGGGGAAACGTACTCGATGGCATTTGCTATTGTCGTGTTGAATCCTGTCCGTCCACCCTCAGCCAATTGCGTGATTGCCTCCCGGGCAATTTTTGAAAGTTTCTCATCATAGCTGCGCGCCTCTTCGATTGTGTCCACAATGCGGTGGGGATCCAGGGTTGAGTAGTATCCCTGGTCGTTCTTCCTGACTTCGCGCTGGATGCACCCATAAGGCGCGGTTCCAGGCTGTACAACTCGCGCCCCGCTTGGAATTCGCCGGAACCATAACGAGGCTGGCGCACGGGCTCCTGAAGGCAGGCGCGCTGCTTGAGCAGGGCTACGGCCTGGCTGCATAGGGCTTGGTCGTTCCGGACTTGGTTGCGACAGGCGTGGTTGCGATGCGAATGGCGATTGCTGCTGTGAGGAATTCAGCACCCTCGGTTGAATTCGACTTGGTTCATGGTGGGGCCGGTAGACCGGGGGCGCTCCAGGCCCAGGCGGAAGCGGCAACGGAACAAATTTCGGTTGCGCAAGCCCTCCCATATCGGGGCGGTAGACCGGGGGCGCCGATCTTCCCACCGTGTTTCCGGAGCGCAGAACCGCCCACGGCTGAACTGGACCAGTCGCAGGCTGTAGTATCCGAGGCGCTTGTTGCGGGCGGTAGACCGGAGGCGCCCCAGGCCCGGGCGGAAGCGGCGACGGAGCAAATTTCGGTTGCGCAAGCCCTCCCATATCGGGACGGTAGACCGGGGGCGCGCCAGGCCGATGGGACAACGAACTTGGATTCTGATGCGTAGTATTTCCGCAGGAACGATACGGCGGCGGAGCACCTGGGACATGCCGTGGTGAGGCAAGCTGCGCCTGCATCACGGGTGCGGCATTCGGTGGATACACCGGAGTAGCTGCCAATGGCTTCCTGGTCCCGTATGTGGGCGCCTTCGCTTGTATGAACGGGCGGGGCATGGGCCGGGCGCCAGCCGGCGGTTGGTGATTCGAAAGCCTTGAGTTTTGGGCCGGCCGCGGGATGTTATCTCGTCGATCCATGGTCTTTCTAAAAAACATCAAAGAGGACCTGGCCCATGGCAAGGGGAGCACAAACTATATCATGGCGCTGCGCTGCTCAAGCCCATACTAAATAGCGAGTACTGGGTGCGCGACATAAAAAGTGGAGAACGTCACAAAGCGCCCGGAAAGTAAGGTAGTGGGCTACTTTGACCGCAAACAAAGATATTTTGTGGGCAAAAAGTCAAACCGCATGCACTTTCAGGGAGTGAGATGAATACGTCGAACGCTGCTTGATTCCTGGATGCTGTTGTGGGATTCTTCCCCTGCGCTACGCTTCGGATCAGAATGACAAGGAGAAGCTGCACGGTCACCATAAAGCCAAAGTAGCCCACTACCAAAAGTAACGAAATCTGTGAGTATTGTGTA
>DATDGL010000230.1:0-6940 GCA_036522115.1 Candidatus Angelobacter sp. | reverse complement strand
ATTCGCTGTAAGTGGCAATTTCTCCATCAAAACGAATGCGGATGGAATCATGTACTCAGGCAATTTGCTGCTGACATATTCACGCAGCTCGCTGACGTGCAGGGTTTCTCCCGCGGCTTCGACCACATAAGCCGTCAGCCGCTTATCACCCGGATTGTCTTCGCGCACCAGGGCAACGGCTTGTCCTACCGCTGGGTGCTGCTCTAACACAGCTTCGATTTCGCCCAATTCAATGCGGTAGCCGCGCAGCTTCACCTGCTGGTCAATCCGGCCCAGAAATTCCAGGTTGCCGTCCGGCAGGTAACGAGCCAAATCTCCGGTGCGATAGAGCCGTGCTCCTGGCGTGCTGCTGAAGGGATCGGGTAAGAACTTCTCGGCAGTCAGTGCCGGTTGCTTCCAATAACCGTGTGTCAGGCCGTGACCTCCGAGGTAAAGTTCGCCAACCTCAGGCGACGGCAGCGCAATCATCTCCTTGTCCAATACGTGAGCCGTACTGTTTGAAATGGGAATGCCGATGGTCACTGAGGCGGCATCGGCCGGCATTTCCCGCAGTTCCCCGCAAGTAGAGAATGTGCCATTCTCTGTTGGCCCGTAGCCGTTGATTAATCTGCACTCGGGATATTCCTTCAGAAATTTCTGCACTAACCTCAGCGAGAGTACATCTCCTCCAGCCAGCAATTGACGCAGTCCCTCGAAATAATGTCCGGTGTCTGTTTCCACCATCTGATGAAACAGGCCGGAGGTCAGCCAGAGCGTGGTCACTGGATTTTTGGAAACCCAAAGTCCCAGCTCCTCCGGTGAGGGCGTGTAGGGCGGAAAGACAATCAGACGGGCACCGTTCAGCAGGGCACCCCAAATCTCGAAAGCGGCAACATCAAAGGAGATGGAAACAAATTGCAGAAAAACCTGGTCAGCCCCGAGGTCGGCATAGTTGGTATTTCGAACCAGCCGTACCGCATTGCGGTGGCAGATCCAGACGCCCTTGGGTCGTCCAGTCGATCCGGAAGTATAGATAATGTAAGCGAGATGGTCGGCCGTGGTTCTGCTGACGGGGTTTTGCTTAGGTTGCCGTGATATCTCGGGCCATCCGGAGTCCAGAAAGACCAACTTTGCGCCGGTTGCCGGGATCCGGCCCGCCAGCCTCTCTTGCGACAACAACACCTCTACCTCGGCGTCCTGCATCATGAAGCTGAGGCGTTCTTGTGGGTAATTTCGATCCAACGGTACATACGCGGCGCCAGCCTTCAAAATTCCCAGGATCCCGACCACCATTTCCAGGGACCGTTCCACGCAAATGCCAACTCGACCTCCCTCTTTGATTCCCAGGCCGTGAAGATAATGGGCGAGCTGATTGGCTAGGCCGTTTAAGCCGTGATAGGTCAGTTCAGTGTTCTCAAATATCACCGCTACAGCCGTTGGTGTCAGCCGAACCTGCTCTTCAAAGATTTCCGTGATTGTCTTTTGCAGATGGCTTGCGTCGTTGGGCGACTCAGACGCGACCAAGATCATTTTCGGCGCCGTCTGGCCTGAAATGAGAACAGAAGTTTCGTATGGCTGAGTCATGAGTGGGGGGATCTCCTTGACCCTTTTAGCATCCCTATTTGTAAATTAACGTTTCCTAATCGATATTTCTTAAAAGATTTTTTGGGCCAAGCGTTTGGAATCGCATCCGCTACTGTTAGCTGTTCGAGGCTGTGACAGGCAAGTGTGGCCCCCCTGTATTGCTGCTAGAGCGAACCGTCCTTGGTGGAACTGGGTACTAAGACTATCACGAGGTTGGCATTGTTGAATACGTAATAAGTACACCATTCTTTACGAATAAGTACAACTTCCCATAATGGAACAAAATTCCCATAATGACCCCAATTGAGCAAAGATGTTGTCCCCAATACCGCTTCCTCAGATGGAATGCCTGGGGCTAATAAGGCTAATAAATTGTTGAATATATTGGTTATATAGTGTTGCAAAGACGTATGGCAGTAGCCTGTATGCCCCACTTATGATGCAATTGCACTAAGCAGAGCGAGTCATTCATAGTGCAGAGCCACTATGGGATCCACTTTGGCAGCCCGGCGTGCAGGTATGTAACTGGCGAGGAGGCCGACGACGGCGAGGACCGCGATCATGGCAATGAAAGCCACAGATGCATTCGCGGCAACGCCATAGAGCTGGCTCATGATATACCGGGCGAGCAAAAATGCGAATACGAGGCCAAAAACCATCCCCACGCCCAGGACAATAGCACTCTGGCGGATGACCATGAAGAGCACATCCCGCGGCCGCGCTCCCAAGGCAAGGCGAATGCCAATCTCGCGGACGCGCTGTCCTACCGAATAACCCACTACGCCGTAAATTCCGATTGCGCAAAGCAGTACCGCTATAAGCGCAAATATGGTCAACAAGCTAGCTTCAAAGCGCGGGGCCCATAGTGCCTGTGAAATTACCTCGCCAATTGGCCAAACATTCGTCAGCGGCAGATTGCGGTCAAGTCCCTGGACCTTCGCCCGTACCGAGTTTATGACCGTGGAGGTGTCCTTCCCGGTCCGGAAGAATACGGAGACCGCCGGACTGGGATATTGCAACAATGAAAGGTACATATAAGGCGTCGGATCCTCGCCTATGGTGTTGTATTTGGAATCGCGGGCAATGCCGATGATCTGCACCCAATGGTCGTCACCAAAAAACTTGAACCGTTTCTCGATCGGATCGTCATTGGGCCAAAAATGTTGAGCTGCTGCCTCGCTAATAATGGCGACTTTGGGACTCTCTTCACGCACAGAGCTATCAAAATTCTGCCCTCGCAACAGCGGAATGTGCATGGTTTGCAGGTAATCCGGTGTCACCGAGGCTACCTGGGCAAACATGCCGTTTTTATTGTTGGCCGTGTCCTGGCCCTCAGGAAAAACCGTGCGCCCGAACCCGCCAAAGAAAAGCGGGATGGCGCTGGAAATTACGGCACTGTCTACTCCGGGCACTGATTGCACTGTTTCCAGCGCGCGGCGTTGGAACTCTTTTATCCGGGGAGCCTCATAATTCAACGAGCCCAAATCGAACGAAATCATGCCCAGATTTTGAGTGTCGAATCCGGGATCCAGATTTTGGGCATTATGCAAACTCAGCAGGAACAACCCGGCAGCGATCAATGCCACCAGTGAGAGTCCGACCTGGAACACAATCAGCACATTACGGATTCCAAACCCACGAACCGAAGAAACCTCTCCACCAACTCGCTCTTTCAATTCCGAGACCAGATCGGGCCGGGAAGCCTGGAGTGCAGGTGCCAACCCAAAAATCAGCCCTGTTGCTAGGGAGATGCCCAATGTAAACAGGAGAACGTGGGAATCGAGTGCCAGGTCCATGTTAGTCGCCAGCAGAAATGGCGGGCGGAACTTCCACAACAGGTTGCGACCAATAACTGCCAGTCCCAGACCCAGCGCACCTCCGGCAATGGCCAGTACGATGGATTCCGTCAACAACTGCGCCATCACGCGGCTGCGTCTTGCCCCGATCGCCAAACGAATTGAAAATTCCCGTTTCCTGGTGGCAGCACGTGACAGCAGCAGATTGGCTATATTGACGCATGCTATCAGGAGCACCACGCCTACCACGATCATCAGGAAAATACCGGCTAGACTAAACGCATCACGAAAGTTCGGATTCACAGTCGCCTGGAGCAGGGGGAAGGTGATAAATGTCCGCCCTTTGTTCGCTGCGGGAAAATCCCGTTCCAGGTTCGAGGCCAGTGATTTCAGTTCCTGGCTGGCCTGTTGCAACCCGACACCATCTTTCAGGCGTGCCACAACATTGAATCCAAGGTAACGCCGCTCGTTGAAATAGGTCTTGGCCAGACCGGAAAATAGCTGGTCGTGAAGAGACATGGTTACCCACATATCCGGACCACCAAGAGTGGTGGGGCCTTGAAATCCTTGCGGAGCCACACCAATGATGGTGAAGCCTTGACCGTTGAGCTGCACAGTTTGACCAATGACACCGAGATTGGAAGCAAACTTTCGCTCCCAGAGACCATGGCTAAGGACCACCACCGGAGCCGCGCCCTCGCGACCCTCATCCGGATGAAAAGTTCGGCCCAGAGCGGCGTTCACACCCAGCACGTCAAAATAGTTTCCGGACACTACATCAGCAACAAACCTGTCAGGCTGGCCATTAATGGTCATGCTCACGCCCACACCACCAAAGCTGTAGTGAGCGACGCCTGAAAACGACTGCACGTCCCGGGCGATATCTTCTGCATTAGGATGGGAAACAGGCAGGAAAGTGAAGGTTCCCACGCTCACCCGTGGATCACTGGTAAAGATGGATACCAGACGATTGGCGTCCCGTACTGGAATAGGGTTAAAAAATACAGCATTCACCACAGTAAAGATGGCCGTGTTGGCTCCAATTCCCAGTGCGAGCGTGAGAACGGCTACGGCTGAGAAGGCGGGCGATTTGCGCATGGTTCGCAACGCGTAACGTATGTCCTGCATAAGATTATTCATGGGAGCCCCCAATGGCTAGAGACGGATTGCAGATCGGCTGGTTAGCTCATGAAAATCTAATCAGTGAGTTGTGAATAAGTCAACACAGGGGCTTGAGCGTTCCTCCTTTGCCCGGATTTGTCTGTAAGGCCTGCCGCTGCTGACCTCAATGTGTCATAAGAGAACAAGCGCAGCCTTGTTTTTTAGCGATCGTGCCGCCGGGGACATTTGGCTGAATGCCGGGTATAGACAAAAAGTTCTTCGCATTGGTTGCTTGTTTGACTGGCTGATTCCAAGCTCTGCTGATACTTTTTTGCTGTTGCCTCGATACCGCTTCAGAGCAAGTCGGATTACTCTTCTCTGAAGATCAGGAATTGAGATTGCTCGTTTGGGGTTCTTGGTCTTGGTCTTGGTTTTGTGCTTCATTCGCGTTCCGCTCTGTTTTGGCCGCGTGTTGCATTTTCTGATACAAGCGATGCTTGGGAATCAAGGCGTATTCAGCGAGTTTTCGGTACAGAGTTGTTTTGCCAATCCCTAAAGCCGTAGCAGTTGCGAGTTTGTCTCCATCAAAGATCGTGAGAGCGGTAAGAATTGCCTCCTTTTCGATTTCTGCAAGTGGTCTGATTGTCGAAGAAGGTCGGTATTACAAAGAAAATCGGCTGGCACACAATCCGGCGTAGCCACATCCCATGCAAGGCTATGCTGGTCTGCCAGTTAGGGGTAAGACGACTCCGTGATTTATTAGGTTAAAATTCCTGGCGGACCTGAGAAATGGTTGTGCCCAGGTGTGCCTTTTTGTGCCTGTGAGGATTTGACACGAATCGGCGTAAGTGATTGAAAAGGTTGTTGGCGTCCCCGACGGGATTTGAACCCGTGTTACCGCCGTGAAAGGGGATCTACAACTCGTAACTGATTGAAAACAGACGGCAGCGACAACCCAATTTAGCGCCGAAAGTAGTACCTGGGAAGAGTTATTGGACCCTTAATGGACCCAAGTTTTGAACAAAAACTAGTGCAACAATTCCTTAATGCTCTCGCCGCATGACAGCGACGACTCATGAAAATGTGCCTTCTTGGACCCTAATGGACCCTGATTTGTGTTATCGCCGCGTAAGACATCTATATCAAAAATCAGGGTCCAATTGGACCCTGATTTCGTTTCCGGGTATTAGTACGGTTGGCCTGGGGGAGCACGAGGGGTGTGTCCGCGAGGACTGAATGTACTTGTTGAATGAAAGGATTCAACTCGGGTAATGGTTCGCTCACCCGATAGCCAGATCCCCTCCGGCACCGGGCAACCGGTGACGGAGAAGCGGGACGACAAAGCCTTCAAGTGTCGGAAGGAAGGCGAGGCGAATCTGCGGGCCGCAACAGAAGTGAACGTCGTTTCAGCATCGTCAGCTCCGCCAGCGATTATCCCGACTCAGCTGGACTTGATCCCGGGGCGAGTCTGTCTCTCGGAGACGAAGCCTGCTATGGAATGGGAAGTAGCGAAGCGTACTCCATTCCGCCGGGACGGTGTACAGGACGGCGGCACGCGGAGAAAGCACAGTCAGTCAACCGGAGAGACCCTGTTCGGTCCGCTGGAGGTAACTCCACGCGGTAGGGAGGCGTATAAGGGCAGAACCCGAAAGCGCAGGAACAAAGCCGGACAGGGAGTCGGAGGTGGTCATAGTACCGTCGAACTTCGGGACAACCGGAGGGAGGGAAGGACCGCTACTTTCATTAAGCGTACGAAACAGGGAAAGGCAGCCGGACTGCCCCCGCAAGGGAAGGCTTCATCCCGGTCCCGTCAAGCCAGGCGCAAAGCGCCCGCGAGACTCGATAATGCCCGCAAACTGCAACGGACGCTATACCGAGTGGCCAAGCAACAATCGGAAAGGAGGTTCACACTTCTCTACGATAAGGTTTGTCGGCAGGACATCCTGCAATGGGCCTGGCAGAGGGTAAAGTCCAACAAAGGGTCGGCGGGAGTGGATCAGGTGGACATGGATGCGATTCGTGGCTACGGTGAAGAGCGGTTTCTGGCTGAGTTAAGGCAGGAATTGCAAAACCGGGAGTACCGGGCCGCATTGGTGCGCCGCGTTCACATTCCCAAACCGGGACAACCGGGAAAGACTCGACCATTGGGCATTCCCACGGTAAAGGACCGGGTGGTACAGATGGCAGTCAAGATCGTAATCGAGCCATTGTTCGAAGCCGATTTTCTGCCCTGCTCCTTCGGATTCCGCCCTAAGAAAACGTCGCGTAAGGCGCTGAGCACAATCGTGCAAAGCATCAACGATGGCTATTCTTTTGTGGTGGACGTAGATTTGAAATCTTACTTGGATACGGCTTCATACTGCCCCCTTATTCATGGAGTGCTCTCAAACAGGTTCGGGTGATGGTTCATCACCTTGATTCTTAAGCCCTTGCGCCGTCCGCGTATCACCAGCACGGCTTGGAGTTCGCCGCGCTTTACA
>DATDGL010000229.1:0-16440 GCA_036522115.1 Candidatus Angelobacter sp. | reverse complement strand
ACAGCACCTGAAAGCCGTCCTGCTTGCGGCAGTTTAGGGCTTCTTTCACCGCGCCGATGGCTCAATATCCGCTGAGCTTGCCAGTGATCGCCAGGAACTTGCCCTGGTTCTGATTTTTTGCTTCTCACCAAATAAAAAACGGCGCCTTCCGTTCGGGGAAAGTTGGCGTTGTGCGTCCGTGTGGACCTTTTTTGCACAATGCATGCGGCAGATTTGCAAGTGTTGTGCTCCACCAGATGAGAATTCTTCAATTTAAAAAATTTCTAGAAAAAAAATTCCTTCATTGCGTGTTCACAGATTGGAGTTCGTGCTAGTATGCCGACCAGTCCAGAATTTTTCGTTTGCACTGTTACATGTTCAACGCTTGAGCGGTTGCCCACGCTGAGCGACAAGGGAATATCCGGGTTTATCTCGGGCTTCCGCTAGCTCGATAGAAATAAGTCAAGCATGTCATTAACGTCTACTGCAACCACGACCGCCAATCCATGGCTCCGCATCCTGGGGGCCCTCGAAAAAAAGATCAGCCGGCACTCTTACGATACGTGGCTGAAGCCAACACGATACAGCCACTCCAACGGGCCCATTATTTTTGTTCGCGTGCCGGCTCCCGAGTTCCGGCACATTGGAGAAAAATTCGGCGACCTGATTCAGGAAGCGCTGGAAACTCTCGCGCTTGAATTCCAGGATGTAAAGTTCGTTACCGCTGAGGAAGATCCATCGTTGCCGCCGGTTCGTCCGGATGGTGGATTTGCTCCGGTCTCCGCTACTGCTCCACCATCACCGAACGCGGTAGCCAAGCAGCAACGCTTTGACTGGGATTCTGCGGCCCACCTGAGTCCGAAGTACACGTTTGAGGCTTTTGTCATCGGCTCCGGCAACCAGTTTGCTCATGCTGCGGCGCAGGCAGTCGCGGAGCGTCCTTCCAAGGCCTACAACCCGCTCTTCCTGTACGGCGGTGTAGGCATGGGAAAGACGCATCTCATGCAGGCCATTGGACATGAAGCCAAACGCCGGATGCCCCATACGTCCATCTGCTACATCTCCAGTGAGAAATTCACCAACGAGCTCATCAATTCCCTGCGATATGACCGCATGACCTCGTTTCGTGACAAGTTCCGCAACGTGGATGTGCTGCTGATAGACGACATCCAGTTTCTGGCCCATAAAGAGCGGATGCAGGAAGAGTTCTTTCACACGTTCAACGCCCTGCACGATGCCATGAAGCAGATCGTGATCGCCAGCGACCGTCCGCCGAAGGAACTGGCGGAAATTGAAGACAGATTGCGCTCGCGCTTTGAATGGGGATTGATTGCCGACATTCAGCCGCCGGACCTGGAGACAAAAGTCGCCATCCTTCAGAAAAAAGCAGAGTCGGAGCGGATGACTCTTAGTACTGACTTAGCCCTCTACATCGCGTCCAATGTGCGCACCAACGTGCGCGAGTTGGAAGGCGCGCTCATCCGCCTGATGGCCTACTGCTCGCTGACAGGAGCGGAGATCAATCTTCCCACCGCCCAGCAGGTGTTGAAGAACTTTATCGATTCCCAGGCGCGCAAGATCACTATTGACGCTATTCAGAAAGCCGTGGCCGAGCAGTTTGGGTTGAGGGTCACGGAGATTAAGGCGAAAAGCAATTCACGGGCCATCGTGTTTCCGCGCCAGATCGCCATGTTCCTCTCCAAGCAGATGACAGAGGCTTCCCTGCCGGAGATTGGCCGCCAATTTGGCGGCAAGCATCACACAACCGTGATGCACTCGATCAGCAAGATTGAAGAGCAGCGCCAGGCTGATAAGGATTTGAACAGGTTGCTCAACAAGCTGACAGAAACGTTGAACAATTGAGCAGCACTCAGGCAACGACTATTACCGCTATTTTTAATGATTCTGATTTGATATAAGTAAAACCAGCATTTTTAAGGGGGCGGATCTTATGCCTTCTTCCGCAGGCGCAGAGGCGGGAGCAACGATGGAAATTACAGTCAACAAACTGGACCTTCTGAAAGAACTTACGGCAACCCAGGGAGTGGTGGAACGCAAGACCACGATTCCTATTCTTTCCAATTTCCTGTTTGAAGCTGCGGGCGATAAGCTCTCGATCACGGCAACCGACTTGGATTTGAGCCTGCGCACCTCTTGCCCGGCTAAAGTGAAGAAGGATGGTTCCAGCACCATTCCCGCGCGCAAGCTCTATGATTACGCCAAACTGCTGGGCGACGGCGAGATCAGCATCAAGCTGCTGGAGAATCATTGGGTCCAGATTCGCAGCGGCCGTTCGAACACCAAGATGGTGGGCATGGCCCGGGCAAATTTCCCGGCGCTGCCCCTGTTTCCCGCCGAATCTGCCATCAAGCTTCCGGCCCAGGTGTTGCGCAACCTGATTGCCAAGACCATCTTTTCCATCTCCAACGAAGAATCACGCTACACCCTGAATGGCGCGCTGCTGGTGCTCAAGCCGGAGAGCATCACCATGGTAGCGACGGACGGCCATCGGCTGGCGTATGTCGAAAACGTAACTTCCAACCTGCCCGTCAGCGGCGAGATGAAGATTCTGGTGCCCAAGAAAGCCATGGCGGAGCTGAGTTCGCTGCTGAATGGTTCAGACGTGGAGGCAGTGGAGTTTGCCCGAGACGAGTCTACGCTCTTCTTCCGGATCGGCGCCCGCCTGCTCACCTCGCGCCAGCTTACCGGCCAGTTTCCCAACTACGAAGCCGTGTTGCCGCGCGACAACAACAAGTCTGTCACAGTTCATTGCGATGAACTCTCCGCCGCCATCCAGCGCGTGGCCCAGTTTGCCGATGAGCGCTCCAATGCCATACGCATGCGGCTGGAAAAAGACGAGCTGAAAGTTTCTTCCTCCAACACGGAAATCGGCGAGTCTGAGGATTCCATCGAAACCAGCTACGCCGGTGATCCCATGGTGATCGGGTTCAACTCGCACTACCTGCTGGAGTTTCTGAAAGTGGTAGGCGCGGGTGACGTCCGTTTCGAATTCAAGGACGCCCAATCCGCCGGCCAGCTCCGCCCCGACGAGGCCAGCGACAGCGAATACAAATACCGCTACATCGTAATGCCTATGCGGATCTGACCTGGGATTCCAGAGCATCTCAGAAACAACAAGGCCGGACAAGGTGTCCGGCCTGAATTCTTTAGGTTGGAAAACTCTCAGTGCAGCATCTTGCGGGCCATGACACGCTCGACCGTCTGCTCAACCCCCGGCAGGAACGACTCTACCGGTGCAAATGCAACTTGGCTCTTGCGAGTCACCAGCGGAGTGGCCATCAGGGCCTCATTCCAGCGCTGGAAGATGAGACGAGATGGAGAATCAAGCACTGTCTTCCGTTGCGATTGCCGGCTTAGCAGCGCGATGGTCCAGAAAGCGTACAAAGCGATCGAGACGAAGGTGTTAGCCACATCGAAGGTAGGCTGTGCTGCCGGAAAATGCTGACCCAGATAGGCTATTGTAAGATCGCATGCGGCAAAAGAACCCACGCCGATTCCAACAGCCATTGCGTGATTCCTCCACGAGAGACCCAGCCGCGATTCAAAAGCCAGCAGCAGCAAAACCATGCCGCACTGCATGAGCTGGATGCATTGCTCCAACAGCAATATGACGGCGCAGATTTTGTTGAATTGTGTACCCTTTGTGGAGAGTGCAGTTACCAGGCTACCCACGAGTAAAAACATTGCTGCCCAGCGAAACAGCATCTTGCCAAGATCAATGAGGGCCGAGTAGGGCTTCAAAATTGTGACGAACACTTCATAGAAAATCCAGAAAGACAGAAGCATGCTGACGGCGGCCACAGACCAATAGACGTATCCGTATTGGCTGAAGAACCAGCGAAGCGCGACTTGAAAAATCACAGTCGCGGCGGTATTCCACAAAAGAAAATTAAAAAAGGCGGGAAGCTCCGAATGGAGCCCGCGTTTGATCATTACTCCCAGCAACAAGAGCTGCGATGCAAAGCAACCGATCATCAACAGTGTAAGGGAGGATGGCATGGGAAACCTCCAGAGGTTCGTAAGCATACCATTCCCTTTGGTACTCAGCAAGAAATTGCGAACGTCAAATGGCCTTACCCAGTTACTAAAGTACCTGGGCGGGCCAAGATGGCGAACAATCTCGATAAGCTATTTAGAAACAATAGCTTAGATCACAGGCCAGGTTGCGATGGCTGGCTGGGGCAGATACAATTGGGCCCGGTTGGACGCGGGCCTGGCGCCGCAATCCCTTGGGGTTTGGTTGTGCCAGTGAGTGCCGAATAGCTGCCGACCAGCGCAAGGACGAACAAACAGGACCGAAGTAGCGTTTTCATTTTGGGGAGTTCTCCTTCGAAAAATTCTTCAAATACCCGCAATTACCTTGGTAATGGCGATTGGTTACCTTCGTAACTTGCATTTTCATTGATGCTTTTGGCGGGTTCCCGACTTCGGACGGAAGTATACACGGTAAAACCGTTCTTGCAAGCAGGTATTAAGTACAATTCCGTAATTCGTAAATTGCACAGAAATACCGTCCGAACGCTGCTGGGATTGGGCCGACATGTACAGTTTTTACCCCACCCGTTTGAGTACCCGGTGAAAGCTGAAAATGTCTCGTTTTCCACAGTTTTTGGCCGGTCTTTTGCCATTCCTTGCTTAGCTCTGGTGTGGTACAATCGTCCGTGGCACAATATCCTCTAAATTATTGAATTTTAAGTAACTTGGATTGGATTCGGGTGATCTGGTTAGAGCCGCCGAGAACGCCGAAATTGTGCCCGGAACAGGGAGTTTGAGTGGCCACGAAAGAATCAGCAGTCATTGCTAAACAAATGGCAGACCAGGCGAAAAAGAAGACCGGCGGCAACGGCGACTACACTGCGGAAGACATAAAAGTCCTTGGCGGCATGGAGGCGGTACGCCTGCGCCCTGCCATGTACATCGGCTCCAATGGAGAGATGGGCCTTCACCACTTGGTCTACGAAGTGGTAGATAACTCCGTAGACGAAGCCCTTGCCGGCTTCGCCACCCACATTGAAGTCACTATTCACATCGATAACTCTATTACCGTCGTAGACGACGGCCGCGGCATTCCTGTGGACGACATGGTCGTCGATGGCGAGAAGGTGCCGGCTGCCCAAGTGGTGCTGACCAAACTGCATGCCGGCGGCAAGTTCGATACCTCCACCTACAAAGTTTCCGGCGGTCTGCACGGCGTTGGTGTCTCCGTGGTAAACGCGCTCAGTCACCAGTTCGACCTGGAAATCTGGCGCGACGGCCACGTCTGGGAGCAGACCTACTCCAAGGGCGAGCCGCACAGCAAATTTCGAAAAACCGGAACCACCAAAAAGCGTGGAACCAAGATCCACTTTCTGCCGGACAAGGAAATCTTCACTGTCACTGAATACAATTTCGATACTCTGGCCCAGCGCCTGCGCGAACTGGCTTTCCTGAATCACGGATTGCAAATCACGCTTACCGACGAGCGCCAGACGGACGCCAAAACGGGCGAAGCCAAGCGCCTGGAATTCAAGTACACCGGCGGCATCGCCGAGTTTATCAAGCACCTGAACCGGGGCAAGAGCGTCCTTCACGACCGGCCCATCTACATGGAAACCGAGCGCGATGGAGTGCAGATGGAAATCGCACTCCAGTACAACGACGGCTACTCGGAAACCGTCTTCAGCTTTGCCAACAACATCAACACCGTCGATGGCGGATCGCATCTTTCCGGTTTCCGTACCTCGCTTACCCGCACCATCAACTATGCCGGACAGCAACTGGGCTTGTTCAAGGACGTAAAAGAGAACCTCACCGGCGATGATGTTCGCGAAGGATTGGTGGCCGTGGTCAGCGTCAAGCTGCCGCAGCCGCAGTTTGAAGGCCAGACCAAAGGCAAACTGAATTCGGACATTGCCGGCATCGTTCAGGCCTTCATCAATGAACGCCTGGGAGCATTTTTTGAGCAAAATCCTCCGGTAGCGCGCAAGATCATCAACAAGGCCATTGAGGCTGCGCGGGCCCGCGAGGCTGCGCGCAAAGCCCGTGACCTCACTCGCCGCAAGGGCGCCCTGGATGGTGGAGGTCTCCCCGGCAAGCTGGCGGATTGCTCCGAGCGCGATCCCAACCGCTGCGAACTCTTCCTGGTGGAGGGCGAATCCGCCGGAGGCACGGCCAAGCAGGGCCGCGACCGTCGTTTCCAGGCGATTCTTCCCCTGAAGGGCAAGATCCTCAACGTGGAAAAGGCCCGCTACGACAAGATGCTGAGCCATGAAGAAATTCGCGCCATGATTACGGCGCTGGGCACCGGAATCGGCAAAGAAGATTTTGATGCCGCGAAGTTGCGCTACGGAAAAGTCATCCTGATGACCGACGCTGACGTGGATGGCTCCCACATCCGCACGCTGCTGCTCACCTTCTTCTTCCGCCACATGGGCGACTTGATCAAGCGCGGCAACGTATTCATTGCCCAGCCTCCGCTTTATGGGATCAAGAAGGGCAAGTCGCAACAGTACATCAAAGACGACCGGGAATTCGTGCGGGTCATGGTAAAGCGTGCGGCTGAAGGCATGATCGTCCGTTACGGCGAAGGCGCAGCCCGACTGGAGGGCGCGGCCCTGGCCAAGTTCATGACCACGCTCAACGAATACCTGGGATTCTTCGACAAGGTCAACAAGCGCATCCGCAACGAGAAGATCACAGCCTTGCTGCCTCAGCTCGGCCTCTCCCAGCGCGCCGATTTTGAAGGCGACAAAAAAACTGCGCCGGCAAAAATCCAGAAGCTGCAAAAAGAGTTGAACAAGTTTGCCAAAGAAGAGCAGCTCAAAGAAGTAGGCAGCTACTTTGACGAAGAGCACAATCTCTGGGCGGCGAAATTCACTGATTCGCAGGGCGCCGAGCGCCACCTCCACTGGGCCCTGGCATCCACCCCGGAGTACCGGCAGATGATCTCCAAGTTCAAGCAGATTGAGGAGCACATGCAGCCGCCTTTTGTAGTGGAGATTGTCGGCAAGGGCGCCAACGGCGACAACGCCGCCGACCTGAGCGACTCCGAGCGTGAGGACCTGGAAAAGGCTGCGAGAAAATCATCGAAAACCACGACTCGCCGCACCAAGGTCGAAGCCGAAGTGGTGGAGAAGCAGTCCGGACGGGAGCTGTTTGACTACGTGCTCAACGAAGGCCGCAGAGAATACACTGTGCAACGCTATAAAGGCCTGGGCGAGATGACATCAGAGCAGCTCTGGCAGACCACTATGGATCCGGAGCGCCGGACCCTTCTCTCTGTAAGAGCTGAGGACATTGAGGCTTGCGAGTCCATCTTTACCACGCTGATGGGTGAAGACGTGGAGGCGCGCCGCAAGTTCATCGAAGAGAACGCTCTCGACGTGAAGAACCTGGACATATAAGCCAGGTTACAGGGAACTGGTGACAGGGAATTGCGGACAACAGAATCGCTTGGGCTCGGTTTCCAAATCACCAATCAAAAATTCCTGGTGATCACCAGCACCGGCTCGAGTGATCGCTTGTAAAAGAGCACAAACAGGATAGACATCACCACTAGCAGCGCCAGGGTCAGGATGCTGCCTTCGGGACCTACGCTGCCGCCGTTCAGCCAGTTCGGGCCTTGAATCCGCGGGTTCAGCAGGTGACCTGGAACCTGGATTCCGCTGTCATTCACGCCGTAGAAATAGGATTGTCCCCAATCCCACCCGGCATGCGCACCTACCGCCAGCCACAGATTGCCGAGATAACGCAGGGTCACCGCGGCAAACATGGCAAAAAATGCGGTCATGATGATTCCGATTCGCGTCTCACCGCGATTGAAGGTGTGAAGCACGCCAAAGAGAGCCGCCAGTACCGTGGCTGCCGGCCAGAAGCCAATGCCTTCTGCCAGCGTGTAGAGCAGATAACCACGTACAGAATATTCTTCTGTCAGGCCCACCACGGTAAAGAAGACTCCCCACATGCCGGCAAAGTACCAGACCTGGCCGCCATGAAGGACCAGGGTTCCAAAATAAAATACGTGCAGCGTCCTGAAAAAGAGAAGCAGCAATGAGAGAGGAAGAAATCCCCAGAGAATGGCGCCACGCGCGAAGAGGGGCAAAAGGCGAGAAGATTTGAGCGGTAAACCGTACTCGCCCATATTGCGGTGCTCGATGCGACTCATGATCCATGTAACCAGCACCACAAGCAGGAATTGTACGGCTTCGCCTGGAATCAGGACTGCTGGAGACAGACCTTGAAAACCCTGTCCCGGGAAATTCCGCGAAAGAACTGTCCAACCAGCATTGAGTGCAACATAAAACGCCACAGCGATCAGCACTCGCCAACCGGGCCGCAGGCCACGCTGATTAAAGAAAATCTCCTGTATAGGATCCGGTTGGGGGTCACTGCTGGGAGGCTGGATTTCCATTGGCTTGGCTCGTACCGCAGGAAGAATGTAACAGAAAAATCGGGGGTACTGAAATGTGCTCTACTTCCGGGAACAAAAGCAGGTCCGGAGGTTTCCAATACAGAAGCGGAGAACAACATGAACCGGAAATCACTGCTTTTTGTCGGCATCCTGCTTTTGTTGGTGGCCTTTAGGTACGCCTCGGGCCAGAGTGGCAACGATGTAGTTGGTTGGGACCCCGGCTACGCGGCCTACGATGATCCAGCCGAATGGATCTTCAGCGTGATGATGGTCTCCCCTCTATTTGGAGCTGTAATTGGAGCAATGCGAGTCGTCGCCCAGCGTTCGGCCCGACCTGTGGTACAGCCGATCTGTTTGAGGTGAATGCGAAAGCGAGGAGTTCATCCAAAAGTTTTGGCTTCTGAATCGCAAGGAAGCTGTCTGTAGCTTTTGTTTTTTGCCTTTGCCTCTCCGGTCACGGGATCACCCGATCTTTATTTCTGTTCTGCCCCTGTCTGCTCCTGTGGTGGGTTTTTCTTCTGTTCCCTGCTCCCTGTGCCCTGTAACCTGTAGTGTTCATGCTCCGAGCTCTCAGAGAATTCAGGATAGGCCGTCCCCAGATGTTTGCCGGATTGCTGCTGCTGGCTTTTCTGGGGCAATGCATATGGGTAGCTGCCGGCCGCAAGTTTACTCGTCTGGAATCTGAGTACATCGCCTCCGGCCTTCCTAAGCAGCAGGGACAGCAGGTTGACGCAGCCTCGCCGCTCACAGGTCTGGCGGGCGCCCTGCCGGTACGTTTGGTCTCCATCATCAAACGTGAGGCTCCCCCATCCATGAAGGACGCTTTGGCCATGCCACGTCTGGGGGTCAGGCTGCCATTCGTGATTTTTGGCCTGTGGCTGGGGGGCGCGCTATGGTGGGTGGCACGGCGGCTGTTTGGCGACCGTGGTGGCTATGTTGCCCTGGCGCTCTACTGCTTCTCGCCGGCCATAGTGATGATCAGCAGCAACATCGGCCCGGAGATCATTCTGGCCTGGAGCAGTTTCGGCCTCATTTACACCGCCATCGGAGTCGCGCACACGCTTTATGCTCCACCGCGCAAGTGGGCGCCGCGCATCCTGATCCTGGGCGCGGCCATTGGCATCTGTCTCTCGACTGCATTGTGGTCTTTTACCATCGTGCTGCTTGCATTTGCCTTCATGTTCTATCTGAGTCCGGAAAGGCGCTGGCAATCGGCAGTGGTGCTGCTGGGTGCTTCACTGGTTGGTCTGGCTACTCTTGCCCTGGCTAGCTGGGCGGTCGGCGAACCTGCTTTTCCCTCACGCACTTTCATCACTCCGTGGCCGTCACTCGATTTGGTTCGCAACCTGGGCTTTGTTTTTGCCGACGGCTATGAGCTGGCCGCGCTCCTGGTATTGGCCTTGACGGTCTATGGCAGTTGGGGGCGGGTGCGGTATTTTGGCAACACTGCGCCGCTAATCGTCTCATTTGCAATCGTTTCTCTGTTTGCTCTGGTTCCGGCAATTCATCTTTGGGAGGCCGCGCTGGGCCTGAGCTTCACGTTTCTTTTCATCGGAGGCATAGCTGCTGACGTGTTGGACACCTCCTGGCGTCGAGCGGTTGCTGTGATTCTGGCCGCAATTTTAGCCGTAAAGTGCGTTCTGGCATTGAGACTTTTGAGCGTCTGGATTCATCAAAATTCTGTATAACTCTTGGGTTAGGTTTATCATTACCAGAAGCAGGTGGTTTATGTTGCGACCGGCATTCTTTCTTGTCCTGGCAGTTGCCCTACAGGGCGCCAACGCGCAGCAAGTCGAGTCGCATGGTCCGCCCGCTTCTGTTCTCTCTCCAACGTCGCTGGGAACCGCCCACGGCGTTCCTTCCAGCGTGAACTCGCCCACTCCGCGAACATTTCCAAATGGCCGGGTAGGGACCAACGGACGGCGTTCGCGTGTGCTCTTTGGCGCCCCGCGTACCCACCGTCCTCGGCACGAGTTTGTCCCCGTGCCCATCTTCATACCCGCTTACCCTCTGGCTTCTGATTACGCCGATTCTGAGCAGGTGGCCGAGCAAGCCGCGCCGGAAGATCCAGGTGAAGACTCAAGTCCGGATTCGGAGGCGCTCCGCGAAGCCTATAACCGCGGCGCCCATGACGCCCTGGCGCAGCAGCGCGACAGCCGCTACGGTGAGCATTACCTGGATGGCCGCGAGCAGAGCCAATCCAAGAGATCCACCGGCAAAAGCAAGGGAGCGCCGGAAGCGAAACCAGGTGACGAAGCGAGCGGCAAGGAAGGATCCACGTCACAAGATTCCGGCGCAGCCGCGAGCGAAGAACTTGACAATTCTCCGGCCACAGTTTTCATCTTCAAAGATGGACACAAAATCGAAACCCAGAACTACGCCATCGTGGGCGAGACTCTGTTTGATTTTTCCAACAACGCGATGAGAAAAATCAAGTTGGCTGAGCTTGATCTGGATGCCACCAGGAAAGCTAACGACAACCTGGGGATCACGGTGAAGTTCCCGCCGTCCACGCCCTGAAAAACAAGACTCTTTGCCGCGAATAGATTAAGAAAACGTAGCCGCGGGTGGCTGCGCTCCACGAGTCTCAACTGAACCTATGGCCTGTTGCCTGTCCCCTTTTTATGCTATAATCTTCTGTATTCATCCCGGCGATAAACCTCTGTAAATGCAAGTATTTAGCGGAAATTTGACGGCCACAAATGGCGTCCGGAATGTTACTCTCCGTGTGCCCGTTTTGCCGGGCGAACAGGGTGTAAGAAATCTCTTTGGTAATTCGGGAGTGGCCGGCTAGCACCGCCGCTTCCGCTGTGCAGGCGCAGAAGAATCTAGAAGGAAAGAACACTCTCAAGCGGTTGGGAGCGGAGCGACAACAATGGCAGACGACCCACAGAATCCAGAACTTCCTCTGAAGCCACCTGGCGGTGGCGATGGACTACCTCCCGGCGGACCGGGCGCCGCCAACGTGGTGCCGATCAACATTGAAGAAGAGATGCGGCGGTCGTATCTCGACTATTCCATGTCCGTGATCATTGGCCGCGCCCTGCCGGATGTCCGCGATGGCTTCAAGCCCGTGCACCGGCGCGTCCTGTACACCATGCAGGAGATGGGCCTGCAGTACAACAAGAAGCATACCAAGTGCGCCAAAGTTGTGGGCCAGGCCATGGGTCAATACCATCCTCACGGCGATGCTCCTATCTACGACACGCTGGTCCGCATGGCGCAGCCTTTTTCGCTGCGTTATCCGCTGGTGGATGGCCAAGGCAACTTCGGTTCTGTGGATGCTGATCCTCCGGCGGCCATGCGTTACACCGAATGCCGGCTGGCGCGAATTGCCGGGGCGCTCATGGAGGACATCGATAAAGAAACCGTAGACTTTGTCCCCAACTACGACGAAAGCACCGTAGAGCCAACCGTCCTGCCCGCTCGGATTCCCAATCTGCTGATCAATGGCTCGGAAGGCATTGCCGTCGGCATGGCGACAAAGATTCCGCCCCACAACCTGACGGAAATTGTTGACGCCACCATCCTGCTGGTAAATGCTCCAGCTACGCCGCTGGAGGAGATTCTCAAGATTGTCAAAGGGCCGGATTTCCCGACCGGCGCTTACATCTACGGCAAGAGCGGAATCAAGGAAGCATACCGAACGGGTCGCGGAAAATTTATTGTTCGCGCCAAGGCGGGCATTGAGGAGTTCTCGCAGGGACGCAAGGCCATCATCGTCACCGAGATTCCTTACCAGGTAAACAAGGCATTGCTGGAAAAGCGCATCGCCCAACTGGTGAACGACAAAGTGATTGATGACATCTCCGATGTGCGCGACGAGTCTGACCGCGATGGCATGCGGGTTGTAATCGAACTCAAGCGCGGCGCGGAAGAGCAGATTGTGCTCAACCAGCTCTACAAGCACACGCAGATGCAAGAGAGCTTCAGCATGATCTTCCTGGCCGTGGTCAACGGCCAGCCCAAGGAAATGGGCCTGGTCCAGGCCATCCAGTATTTTATCGATCATCGCCTGGATGTCGTCCGGAGGCGCACTGCTTACCTGCTGGAGAAGGCGCGCGAGCGCGAGCACATTTTGGAAGGCTACAAAGTCGCGCTCGACAACCTGGATGCAATCATCAAGATCATTCGCGGTTCGGCATCGCGCCAGGAAGCCAAAGAGAACCTGCTGGCGGCCATGTACAAGATTGTTGACAAGCAGATCCAGCAGAAAGTGGGCGGGACAGAAGGCAGACTCAGCCCCAGGCAGGCAGACGCCATTCTGGAACTGCAACTCTACCGCCTGACCCGGCTCTCTACGGAAGAAATCCTCAAGGAACTGGGAGAGATCAGGGACAAGATTACCGAGTACGAATCCATTCTGGCCTCTGACAAAAAGCTCCGCGGCGTGATTGTGAAAGAACTGGAAGAGGTGAAGAAGGATTTCGGCGATGCGCGTCGCACCCAGATCACCGATGAGAGCACGGAGATTACGCTGGAAGACCTGATTTCGGACGAACAGGTCGCGGTCACCGTGTCCCACAGCGGATACCTGAAGCGAACGCCGATCTCTACGTATCGCCAGCAGCGGCGCGGCGGCACCGGACGCACCGGCATGAAGACCCGAGATGAAGATTTTGTCGAGTACCTCTTCATCGCCTCCACTCACTCCTACCTCTTGTTCCTGACGAATACCGGCCGCGTGTACTGGCTCAAGGTCTATGAGATCCCCGATGTAAGCGCCGCGGGTAAAGGCAAGCACATTGGCAGCCTGGTGGCGTTGCAGCCGGGTGAGACCGTGCGCACGTTGCTGGAGGTGCGCAACCTGGAAGAAGAGAACCGCTACGTGTTCTTTGTCACCCGCAACGGCACGGTGAAGAAGACGCCGGTGAAGGATTTCTCTAACGTGATGGCGCGCGGCATCATCGCCATCGGCATTGAAAAGGAAGATGAGTTGGTGGCCGCCCGCCTGACAGACGGCAACCAGATCGTGTTCCTGGCTTCGCATGAAGGCATGGCCATTCGCTTTGACGAAGAGGACGTGCGCTCCATGGGCCGCCCCGCCTATGGCGTTCGCGGCATGGACCTGGATAAGGGCGATTATATCGTCGGCATGGCCATTACGCCGAAAGAGGCCAGAAAAAAGACCAACGGCAGCAGTAAAGCCAAGGGCGAAGGTCAAGGTGAGGATGAGACGCTTCCCAGCCTCATCCTGAGCGTGACGGAAAATGGCTACGGCAAGCGCACGCCGGTGGAGGAATATCGCCTGCAGTCGCGCGGCGGCAAGGGCGTAATCAACGTGAAGACCACGGAGCGCAACGGGCGCGTCTCCGGCATCATGCTGGTGGACGAAACTTCTGAAGCCATGCTGATCAGCCACTTCGGCAAGATCATCCGCATTGACACCAAGCAGATTCGCGAGGCCGGCCGCTCCACCCAGGGCGTCCGCCTGCTGCAGCTGGAGCCTGGAGACAAGGTGGCTTCGGCTGTGGTGATCCCGGAGAAGGAAGTGGAAGATCCCAACGGCTCGCTCTTGCAGTAAAAGGCAAATCTTATCTCTGACGTGACTGATTCGGCTGATCAAACAGACAGGTTATGCACCACTGATCAGAACTGACGTTACTGATTCAGCTTTGAACACAGCGAACGTGTGGTTTCAGGATTTTTGGGATTTGCTTTTGCCGTTGCCTTTGCTATTAATTACTGCCGCCCTCACAACACGGCCCTTCCGCCGCGCATCTTTTTTAAGAAAGCCGAACAAGGGGGCAGCCGTGGATCAAAAGACAATCATCATTCTTGCCGTATTGGTTGTTGGGCTCATTGCCATTGCCTGGGCCATTGCGCACAGTCGCCGGACGGCCCGGACAGAAAGACTGCGCCGGCATTTTGGCCCGGAGTACGACCGCACCGTCCGTGAAAAGGGTCCAGCCAAGGCGGAAACAGTCCTGCTGCAGCGCAAAGAGCGGGTGGAAAAATTCACCATCCCCGAACTGGGTGCCGCCGAGCGCGAGCGCTTTATCAGCGAGTGGCGCGCGGTGCAAGCGCGCTTTGTGGATGATCCCAAAGGCTCCGTGAATGACGCCGACAAGCTGGTGACCAGCGTGATGCACGCCCGCGGCTATCCCATGAGCGACTTCGAGCAGCGCGCAGCCGACATCTCCGTGGACCATCCCCGCGTGGTGGATAATTATCGCGCCGCCCACGAAATTGCATTGCGCCACCAGCGCGGCCAAGCCACCACAGAAGATTTGCGCAATGCCATCATCTACTACCGGTCGTTATTCGGCGAACTGTTACAAAACAAAGCCGTGGATGGAAGACCTAGAGAAGTGGCCTGAACGCTGAGCTGAGAAATCGCGTTCCGCTAGGCGTTCCGCGAGCGGTTTTTGCGCGATTGGCGTAGGGTCTAGCGGAATAGCGGAATCAGCCCTGTTTTTTTGCAATTTTGCTATCTTGGCGGCACAGCCTCGATGATATCCGGCATTAGGAGCCAGCGAACCTCAAGACCGTTCAATTTGGCGTAGCCTGTAACACTACAACAGACGCTGGAATAAATTTCGGGTTTCCACCGCCGGGCGACGGTGCCACACAGGCAAGGATGCCCAGCCTTCTGTTTATCCTCCTTTGCTTGGCTGAGCCTTCCCTGTTAGATTCGATTGCATCGAAAGGAACGGCCATGAACATTGCCAAAGACGTTACCGAGCTGATTGGGAACACGCCCCTGGTGAAGCTCAACAAGATTGCACAAAACTCCAAGGCCACTGTGCTGGCCAAGCTGGAGGGGCGCAATCCGGCCAACAGCGTGAAAGACCGCATTGGCGTCAGCATGATCATGGAAGCCGAGAAAGCCGGCAAGATCCAGCCGGGGAAGACGGTCCTGATCGAGCCTACGAGCGGCAATACCGGGATCGGACTGGCCTTTGCCGCAGCCGCGCGCGGATACAAGCTGATCCTGGTGATGCCGGACACGATGAGCCTGGAGCGGCGGATCGTCCTGCTGGCCTTTGGCGCCGAGGTTGTGCTTACGCCCGGCCCCAAGGGAATCAAAGCAGCCATGGCCAAGGCTGAGGAGATCCTGAAGGCCACGCCGAACGGCTTCATCCCGCAGCAGTTCTCCAATCCCGCCAATCCAAAGATCCATCGGGAGACTACCGGGCCTGAAATCTGGAATGACACGGAGGGCAAGGTGGACATCCTGGTGTCCGGCGTGGGAACGGGCGGGACACTGACCGGGGTGGGCGAGTACATCAAGCCGAAAAAGCCCTCGTTCAAGATTGTTGCCGTGGAGCCGGTAGAAAGCCCGGTGCTCTCCGGAGGCACACATACCCCGCACAAGATTCAAGGCATTGGTACCGGCTTTGTTCCGGATGTCCTGCGCAAGGACCTGATTGACGAGATCGTCACCGTCTCTTCCCAGGAGGCGATTGATATGGCGCGGCGCGTGCCACGGGAAGAAGGCCTGCTGATCGGCATCTCCGGCGGAGCGGCCGTGGCAGCGGCACTCCGCGTGGCTGAGCGGGCGGAGAATGCAGGCAAGGTGATCGTGACGGTGGTCCCGGATTTTGGCGAGCGATACCTGAGTACGCTGCTTTTTGAAGATCTGCGAAACCAGGCGAGCAAGATGCCGACAGAAGAAGCAGTAAATAGTATTTAGCAAGATCCCGAACCAACACCGGCACCAACACCAAAGGCAAAGGCAAAACCAACACCTTGAACCCCAGAGGACACAAAGGAACACAGAGGAAAAACTTGGGGGCAGCAGATTCACGGCACGCGAGGACAGGTTGCCAAAATTGAGGGTCAAGCCGAAGCGTAGCGCAGGGGAAGAATCCCCACACAGCATCCAGGAATCAAGCAGCGTTCGACGTATTCATCTCACTCCCTGAAAGTGCATGCGGTTTGACTTTTTTGCCCACAAAATATCTTTAGTTTGCGGTCAAAGTAGCCCACTCCCAAAAACATTGGCCTTTTTGCAAAAAAGTGCTGTCACTCTGACAGCATTGTGACAGCACTTGATTGACTCCCAACTCTGCTGCTGCCATGCTGGAAGTGGGTGCGATAGATGCGCC
>DATDGL010000228.1:0-55065 GCA_036522115.1 Candidatus Angelobacter sp. | reverse complement strand
CCCGGTTTGCTGCCGCAGGGCGATGGCTTCTTCCCGATCCCGCCACACGTACAGCAGTTGCCGCGGAACCCTCAGTTCCTTGGCCAGTGTCGTGACGTTGTCACACACCTTCATGCGTTCCACCGCCATACGGCGGAACTCACGCGTATACAGTTGTTTCTTGCTCACTTGGCTGCTCCTTTCGCTGCAAAGTGTCACTTTATCAACTGTCTCAATTTGTGGTGGCAGTCCACTTTTTTGTGAAAGGCCAATGTTTTGCTGGTTTTTGAAGTCTGCGAGGTTGGCGCCTGGGGCTCGTTCCCATCTCCTGCAATTTCCCAGCGCTTCCGCACTGCGCTACGCTATTTCACTCCCTTTGGGGGTTGCTACGGGGCCAATCACCCTTGCAGTCTGCTTAGCAATCCACCTAGCGCCTGGGCCACGCGGCTTTCTGTGACTGATTCTGGCAAAGGGATGGTCAAGACCGGTTGTTGCGTTCGGGCATCCCGGGAAAACAGGCCCGAAAGGGCCTGCGAGATCGAACTGCCTGGGGTTTGTTGTCGCATGCTCGAATCGCTTGCCCCCGGCGATTTTAAGACAGGGACCGTCGCCGTCAGAGACTCAAGGAAGGCGAGGCCTGCTTCGATCAGTCCGGCTGCAGCCTTCTGAAGGTTATTGGGTTTGCCGTTTCCGTTGGCAGGCTGCGGCGTCTGGGACGGAGCAGGGACATTCACTGGTTTCGGTTGTGGTTGTTCCATGACCATCTCTTTGACTGCCTGCAACACGCTCTTACGCCCTAAAGACGCAAAGCTGACTTCGTTGGTGGGCGAGTCGAAAACGCCAGCGAAGAGAGCTTTCTTCACACGCAGAATCTCCCAAATCCGCTCCTCAATACTGCCGGTGGTCAGCAGATGGACAACCTGGACAGGACGCGACTGGCCCAGGCGATGCACGCGTCCAATGCGCTGTTCCAGCCGAGCAGGGTTCCATGGCGGTTCAAAATTGATGACGGCCGAGGCTGCCTGAAGATTCAATCCCACACCGCCGGCATCGGTGGAAAGGAACACTTTGCACTTAGGGTCGTTCTTGAATTTCTCGATGAGCGCTCCACGCTTGCGCGCCGGCACGCCTCCGTGGAGCGACACAAAATCAAGACCCAGCTTGCGAAGTTCTTCGCCAGCCAGGTACGTCATGCGTTCGTATTCGCTGAAAACTACAGTTTTGCGACCTTCTTCAAGGGCCAGTTCGCGAATGATCTCTCGAAATTCCGCCAGCTTGGGAGAGCGGTTGGTTTGCTTGTCGTAGAGAAAGGTTGAGTTGCAGAGCATGCGCATGTTCTGCAGACAGCATGTTATGCGGCGGAGGTCAATCTCAGAAAGCCAGCCCTGCTTTTGCCACTTGTGCATGATCCGCGCGACGATCTCGTACTGTTCCCAGTAAGGGCCAGCCTGTTCTTTAGTCATGGGAACGTAGAAGATCTGGTCTGTGCGCTCGGGAAGGTCCTTGAGCACCTGCTGCCGTGTACGGCGGAGAAGGACCGGCTCAAGTTGGCTGTGAATGCGGTCGAGACCGCGGTAGCCAATGAGCCGCTTCTTATCGTCTTCCATGCGGTGCTCTTGCAGAAAACGGAACGCCGGGCCGAGCCGACGGCCGTCAATGAACTCCACCACAGAGAAAAGCTCTTCCAGCTTGTTTTCCAGCGGTGTTCCCGTGAGCACGAAGGCGTACCGGCTCTTAAGCTGCTTCACTGTCCTGGCCGTGGCGGTGGCCCAATTGCGTATGCGCTGTGCTTCATCCAGGATAATCAGGTTGGGGTTCAACTCCTGCAGCGGCTCCAGATCCTTGCGGACAATTTCATAGCTGGTCAAATTAAAGAAGGCCGGCGTCTTGTACAACTCACGCCGATGGCGATAGGATCCGTCAATCACTTGCGCCGAAAGGCCGGTAAACCTTTCAATCTCGGTTTTCCATTGGTACTTGACCGAGGCTGGCGCTATTACCAGTACTCTTTCGATTCCGTTTTGACGGCGCAGCAGTTCAGTGGCAGCGAGCGCCTGCACGGTCTTTCCCAGGCCCATATCATCCGCCAAGATTACCCGGCCGCGGCAAGCGGCGAAGACCGCGCCTCGAATCTGGTAGGGAAGCAGCTTGGTTGTAAGGATACCTGCCAGTGGGTCCTGGCCACGACGTAACCTGGCCAGCAGTTTGCGCTCGAGTTCCAGGCCTTTGACAGCCTCGTTCTGCCGGTCAAGATATTCAAGGACATCGCTATAAATTATGGCTTGATCGTCGGCTTTCCTGAACTCTTCCAGCACGTGCTCGAACTGCCGGAGATGCTCAGATCGCAGCAGCCCCTGGGAATCAAAGTACTGCTCCGCCAATGACTGTAAGGCTGTTGACGGCTTCACCGGCAGCCGCAGACGGATGCCGATGGTTTCTCCATAGTGGAGCGAGATAGAAGCGCGGAGGCGCTGGAATTGCTCCCGCTCCAGGGCGCTGCCGTGCCTCTGGCGCAATCGCAGGATGACTGCTTCAATGTGTTTGCAGGTACCCAGCGTGTTAATGGCGAAATCCGGACAGGAGCAGTAGTTTTCAAACAAACTTGGACCACGCAGTGCGACACGATAGATCTTCTTGCTGGCGGACCTGATCCGGTAATCACCATAGAGGCCGGCTGCAGGATGTTCCAAGATGCTCTCTACGGCGTCCTTGGCCCGTGTCTGGCGTTCAGCAATCTGTTGCTCAATTAACATAAAAACAATCTCCCGCGAGATCTGACACAAAGCGAGCAATATAACAGAGCAGGGGAGCAGCAAGCCGCAACCAAATATCAGCCGCAGATTTTCGCAGATGGACGCAGATAAAGACCATTGAGCCGCGAATCAACGCAAATGAAAGGGAATAAGGCAAGGAGAAATGAAAGCTGTTGAGAAAAGCAGTCGACTTCCCGGTGTCTCCCCTCCAGGCCTTGAACTCGTTACCTACCCTGCCCAGACCTGACGGTCTTCCACCCCAAAATGCGCAACTGCAGCGCATATTTGGGGGCCCCGGGTCTGGGCTCAGTAATTCCGCGACTCCGGCGCTTCGGCTTCGTGGTTCCATCTTATTTCAAGCCCCCGGGCTATTGTGGAAGCGATCTTTGTATCAGGAGTTTCTCGTCCGGGGCTTCGACCGACATATATCCCAAACCTATTTTTCAAAACACGTCTACTTGCTTTTCAGATAGCGTTCAAACCACTCGACGGTGCGCTGCATGGCGTCAATCTGGTTTTCGCGTTTGGCAAAGCCGTGGCCTTCGTCGGGGTAGTAGTGAGCATCTACGATTTTGCCTTCTTTCTTCAAGAGGGTCTCTGCCTGTTCTGCTTCTTCTTTAGGGTTCTGAGGGCGATCAAGATCCGGCATGCGTTTCGTGTGAAAACTGTGGATGGCTGCATGAATTCACTTCTGTTTGTACACCACGCCGCCTTTCATCACAAACACCGGGTTCTGGAGCAAGGTAACGTCTTTGGTGGGATCACCGTCTACGGCGATGATATCCGCGAACTTTCCTGCTTCCAGCGTTCCAATCCGGTCTGACCAGCCGAGCAGATCAGCGGCATTGACGGTTGCGGTCTGGATGGCCTGAATTGGTGTCATTCCCATCTTCACGTAGACGGCGAACTCGTGGGCATTGAGACCGTGAGGATAGACGGCAGCATCGGTGCCGAAAGCCACTTTCACACCAGCGGCGAAAGCTTTTTTGAGGTTGGCGCGGGCCTGGGGAATGACCTGGCGCATTTTGGCTGCGAACATCTCCGGCAGGCCGATCCGGGTGGCATTCTCGGTCATCCAGTCGCCCAGGTAGAGAGTTGGCACCAGGTAAGTGCCTTTGGATTTCATCATCTGGATGGCAGCGTCATCAATGTAGGAACCGTGCTCGATCGAGTCCACGCCGGCCTCCGACGCCCACAGGATTCCCTGGGCGCCGTGAGCGTGAGCAGCGACTTTGCGGCCCAGGCGATGAGCGTCGGCCACGATGGCCTTCATCTCCTCCAGCGTGTACTGCGAAGCTTGAGGATCGTCACCTTTGGAGAGCACTCCGCCGGTGGCGCAGACCTTAATAACGTCTGCGCCATACTTGATGATCTCGCGCACCTTATGTTGGACGCCTTCAATTCCATCGGCGGCGCCATCGCTTTTGGCGTGGTATTCATAGGGCAAGAGGTTTTGGTCGCAGTGGCCGCCGGTAATGCTCAACGCCGGCCCGCTGGCGATGATATGCGGCCCCGGCACCATCCCTTCGTTAATCGCGTCGCGCAGAGCTATGTCCGTGTAGCCGTTCGCGCCAACGTTGCGGACGGTGGTGAAGCCGGCCTCCAGAGTAATGCGCGCGTTCTTGGCGCCAATCAGCGCCTCTTTGGGAATGGAGATGCCAAGTTCCTGATAGCCGAAGTTAGGGTCAAAGGTCAGATGGGTATGGGCGTCAATTAAACCGGGCAGCAGAGTGGCGTTGGGCAACTCGATGATATTTGCGCCTTGTTCGGCTCCGGTGCCGACGCGCACGATTTTGCCGTCTTCGATTACAACCCAGACGTCATCCAGTGTGCGCCCGGTCTTTACGTCCAGCATGTGGCCGGCGTGGATGATTTTGATTTCCAGCGTTGTGGGTTTGCGGTCTTGGGCTGGACCGCAGATTGCCAAGAGCAACAGCAGAAAGAAAAGAAAATGTTTTTTCATGGTGGAAGGACGGGATTATAGCGGAGAGACCAGTATTTAGAACTTAGTATTTAGAGTATTTGGTACTTAGGAAAACCAGGAAAACCGAAGACAAAAACCAGACCCCCCGGTGGAAGGAGGTCTGGAAGAAGTCCTGAGCTTTTCGTGGCAACTTTTAGGGCTTCGGCTGCTCGGCGGGAGGCGCAGCGGCGCGCTTCACCATCTCGACATCAATGGTGATCTGAACGTCATCACCAACCCCGCCGGGAGCGCCGCTGACTCCGAAATCCTTGCGGCTGATCTGGGTGGTGGCGGAAGCGCCCATGTGCAGGTTGCCGCGCTGGTCCTTATTGGGTCCGTTGGGACCGTCGACATCCAGGACCACCTCTTTGGTGACGCCGTGGATTGTGAGGTCGCCGGTAACCTTCATCTTGCCCTTGCCTGCGGATTCAACGCGCTTGGATTTGAAGGTAATGGTGGGAAACTTCTCCACGTCAAAAAAGTTAGGGCTGCGGAGATCTTTGTCGCGGGGTTCGACGCGGGTGTCAATCGAAGTGGTGTCAATGGTGGCCTCAATCACGGTCTTGCCGGGATCAGCGGGGTCGTATTGAACAGTGCCGCTCGTTTTGGCAAACGCACCGCGAACGATGGAGATTCCACTGTGACGCACGGCGAACTGGGCGGCGGAGTGAAAGGGATCGATCTGCCAGATGTTGTCCTGGGCAGAGGCGGAAATGGCGAAAACCGCTGCGGCAACAAGGGTGAGGACAAGGCGCTTCATTATGGAGTGCTCCTTTTGCAAGAACAGGGATTATAGAACGGTTCCCGCTGTAACGTGTGAATTAGCCAATACAACCAAGACGGGAAGATTTGGCTTGCTTTCAATCTTGAAATCAACCAACAATCTCTGGAAAACCCTGGACCAGCAACACAGGACTACGGACCAGATGGGTGACGTGCCCAATTCTCCGGTGTGGATCATCAATATCACTCTTCCCGCCGTTTGACCGCCTCCTACTGCTTCGCTAGACTCGAATATTAGTCATCACAGCCGAGGGCGGCTGTGCTCCCTAGGACTCCATGCCAGATCAGATCCATGTCACGCTGCCGGATGGCAGCAAGAAAGACGTGCCTAAGGGCACGACGCCTCTGGACGTCGCCAGGTCCATCAGCCCGCGCCTTGCCGATGCGGCATTGGTGGCGAAGATCAAGCCCTCGGCTTCTTCGAGTACGGCTGTCGCCTCCCCTCAGAATGGTAAGGAAGGCGACAAAGGTCCGGCTTCCATGCACGCAGCGCCCTCCAAAGACGGCTGGCAGTTTGCCGATCTCACTAAGCCGCTGGAACAGGATGCGGAGCTGCGCCTGCTGACGGAACGGGATGCTGAGGCGCTTGAGGTCTACCGGCATTCTTCCGCGCATGTGCTGGCTACGGCAGTGCTGGAGCTGTTTCCGGAGACCAAGCTGGGCCACGGGCCGCCGACGGAGAGCGGCTTCTTCTATGATTTTCATCGCCCCACGCCATTCACCCCGGAAGACCTGGAAAAGATTGAGCGGCGCATGCTTGAGGTGGTGGAGCGCAACGAAAGATTCGAGCGCGAATTTATTCCTCGCGATGAAGGGCTGGCCCGCTTCCGCTCCGAAGGCGACTTCATGAAGGTCCACTTCATCGAGCAGTTCACCAAACCGGGCGAGCCTATCAGCACCTATCGCAACGGCAAATTTGTGGATTTCTGCCGGGGGCCGCACATCCCTTCGACGGGTCGAATCAAGGCATTCAAGCTGCTGACCATTGCCGGGGCCTATTGGCTGGGCGACGAAAAGAATCCGCAGCTCCAGCGCATCTATGGCACCTCCTTTTTCAACAAAAAGGAGCTTGACCAGTATCTGCACCAACTGGAAGAGGCGAAAAAGCGCGACCATCGCGTGCTGGGCAAGCAGCTTGACCTGTTCAGCATCCAGGAGCTGGCGGGACCGGGATTGATCTTCTGGCATCCCAAGGGCGGGATCATGCGCAAGGAGATGGAAGACTGGATGCGCGATGAGTACCTGAAGCGGGGCTACTCGCTTGTCTATACGCCCCACGTCTTTCGCGTGAACCTGTGGAAGACCAGCGGTCACGAGGGATATTACGCGCAGAACATGTTCACGCCTATGGAACTGGATGACGCCGACTACCGCCTCAAGCCCATGAACTGCCCCGGGCACATCCTGATTTACCAGGATTCCCTGCGTTCCTATCGCGATCTGCCGGTACGCCTGGGGGAACTGGGGACGGTCTACCGTTACGAACGCTCGGGAGTGATGCACGGCCTGATGCGCGTGCGCGGCTTTACCCAGGACGATGCTCACATCTTCTGCACTCCAGAACAGATTGAGGACGAGATCGTCGGCTGCATTGATTTCGCCTTGGCCGTTCTCAAGGCCTTTGGCTTTGACCAATACCATGTGGAATTGAGCATCTGGGACCCGAACGACAAAAAGAATTTTCTGGGCGGAGACGACAAGTGGGAACTGGCCATCCGTTCGCTGGAAAGCGCGCTTAAGCGGCGTGCCATACCATATAAGACCATTCCCGGCGAGGCCGCCTTCTACGGCCCCAAAATTGACATCAAGCTGGTGGACGCCATCGGCCGGCCCTGGCAGCTTACTACGGTGCAGTTCGACTTCAATCTGCCGGAGCGCTTCAAACTCGAGTATGTGGCTGAGGACGGAACGCGCAAGCAGCCTCTGATGGTGCATCGCGCGCTGTATGGCTCCATGGAACGCTTCTTCGGCACTCTAATTGAACATTACGCCGGCGCCTTCCCCATGTGGCTCTCTCCTGTGCAAGCCGTGGTGATTCCGATCAGCGAGAAGCACACCGAATACGGGCAGAAGGTGCACCAGCAGCTCAAGGATGCGGGTATTCGCAGCCACTTGGACGCGCGCAATGAGAAGATGAATGCCAAGATCCGCGAACACACGATGCAAAAAGTGCCATTCCTGCTGGTGGTAGGTGAGAAAGAGGCAGAGGCTGGCACGGTGAACGTCCGGGCGCGGGGCAAGCAGCAGCCGGAAGGAACGGTGCCGGTTGCTCAGTTTGTGGAACGGGCGAGGAAGTTGATTAGCGACAAATCAGTTTCGCTGGATTGAGTAATTGGGTAATTGAGTCATTGGCGAATTGAAAATCAAAAACTTACCACTGATTAACACTGATCTTCACTGATCCATTAAAAGCATGAAGTCCAAATTTCAAGGATTTTCTCCCCAGGCCCTTACATTTCTGCGCAGTCTTAAGCGCAATAACCGGCGCGAGTGGTTCCAGCCGCGCAAGGACCAATATGAATCGCTGATCAAGCTGCCCATGCTGGAGTTGATTGGATGCCTGAACCAGGAATTTGCACGCTTTGCGCCCGACTACGTGACGCCGCCGCAGAGGGCGACCTACCGCATCTACCGCGATACGCGCTTTTCCAAAGACAAGTCGCCTTACAAAACCCATATCTCCGGCATATTTCCCCGGCACACGGCAGTCAAGCGCGAGGGCGCGGTCTTTTATTTTCACTTCACGGAAAAAGAGCTTCTGATTTTTGGCGGCGTCTATATGCCGGAGCGGGACGAGTTGCTGGCCTATCGCACTTTGCTGCAGGAGCGTCACGCGGACCTGGAAGAGATTCTGCGGGACAAGAAATTGCGCAGGATCCTGGGAGAACTTCAGGGTGAGCAGCTCTCGCGGATGCCTAAGGGTTTTCCTCCCGATCATCCGGCAGAACCCTTGCTGCGGCGGAAGCAATGGTACCTGGAAGCCACTTTGGAACCGGGATTGCTGACTTCGCCACGGATACTGCCGGAACTGGCAAAGCACTTTGAGATCATGGCGCCGATGATCGAGTTCCTGAACAGAGCGATTGTCCAGAAAGCCAAGCCTAAAAAGATGGCGTTCATGGCATTTTAGGCTGGCTTTGGTAATCAGCACACAAGCAGTCAGCCTTCAGCCCGCGATCAGCACAGGCTGAAGGGTTGCAGTATCGTGGGCATGGTAAAGAGGTCTGTCTCCTGCAATTGTTAAAGCGTTCCAGTTCCAGGAGCCGCTTTGATTTCCGTGAGGTGCAAGAAATCGTGCGCTGGCCGTTCTGGAATGGGAGGTGCGCAATGCCATTGCGAGTTCCGGCTCTCATGCTGCTGGTGGGTACCTTGATGTTTCCCGTAATTGCTCAACAGAAACCCGGCAATCCCTGGGATGTTGTCGGCGGGTACGTCTGCTCTCAGTCTTCTGAGAATCCGACCTCGGAAAAGCTTTACCTTCTGCCGGATATGACCTGGAGCCGGAACCCACCCTTTACTTCGTTTGCTTCCAGAGAGCGCCTGAATTATTCGGCCAGTTTTGGCCACCCGGAAAATCTTCCTGACTGGGTGCAGGTGGCGGTATACATTACGCAAAAGAAGCACCGCTACAAAACACTCGTCGATTCAGGCTGGAGGCCGCGTGTTTTTCGTTACGAAGGAGGCGCGCTGCGCCTCTACACCGTAGAGAAACCTGTTCCGCGCACCTTGCTTAGAGTGGGACAACCCGAGATGCCCGAGTTGCTGTTGTTGTTTCGGGAATTTAGCGTGGATCCGGTTTCGCAGGAGCCGCACCAGATTCTTGCTGGGAAAGATCCACCAAAGCTGCTGGTTTGCAGGAAGAAGTCGCTTTTCTAGGGAAGCAGCCAGCGTTCAGCAGTCAGCCAAAGAAACATCCTGCCGCTGATGAAACTGATAGCACTGATTGGCAGTGATTACGTCATGGAGATAAGAAACCTTCTGTTTCCGTCTGTGATCTCAACGGCCTCATGAAGATTTCCTTTTCGGGCTACTGGAAGAACTCTCCCATGGGGGGCGCGATTGCTGCTGCGTTGGGCAGATCGCTTACCTTCAGCAAATCCAGAATCAGGCGCAATGTGCTCTGGTGCTGGAAGAAGGTTGTCGAGCGAAACCCGGCCTTGACGCGCGGGCCCACCAACACAGTGGCTACCTGGCCGCCTCCGTTGGCAATGTCGGCCAGGTTTGATTCATCAAAGGTGATGATAAGGACGCTGTTTGCAAACGCGGGGCTTGTGATCAGGGGATCGATGTTGCTTTTGAGCCAGGCGTCGCTTGCCGCCAGTATGCTGCTGTCCGGGCATATGGCCACGCTCCCGGGACAATCATGGGCATCGTGCTGAGGATTGGGAACGATAAAGCTGAATTTGGGCAAACTGCCAGCCTTCAGATCAACCGCAAGCTGGCTGAAATCAACCATGTTGGCGGTTTGCACGCTGGAGTTCAGAACGTCAGAGATGTAAGCGAACGGGTTGTGATGTTTCAGGTAAAGCGGGACAACATCCGGGCCGGTGTAGCCGGGTGAAGGCAGGCTCTCTATGTAAGCCTTCCAGGTATTCCCGGAAGCGGTGAGGGCGCGAACGATGTTATCGTCGGTCACGGTGCCGGTGAAATTATCGTCCAACGTTTCCGGCAACCCCACGGTGAGCATAAAGTAATTAGGAATTGAAGGATGCAGATTGGCAAAGTAGTTGGCGGCCAGAGAGTGCTGCGTGGCCAGAGAATTGAAGTACGGCATGGCCGGACTGCCAATCACATCCGAAAAGCTGTGGTTCTCCAGCACAACCAGAAAGACGTGGTCCGCGGCAGGAACGGTAGCGCTGGTGGGCATGCTGTTGCTCCCACTGGCTCCCCCTCCGCAGCCGATGAACAGACCCAAAAGGGCCAGAAATCCTAAATACCCGATGTTGCGTGCGCCGCACAGCCTTGACAATAAATTGGAAGACATTAGTAAATTCGATGCATCCCAGTCAGGTCTATGCCGCCTTGCGTGTTCCGTGCCGGAGCATTTTCTGTTGAGGCGAACCCGCCACCGGTAATTCCCATCCAACCTAAGCACCTGCCAAATTAAGGTCTGTCAGGTAAGAAAAAGGGACCCCATGTGGACCATGATGATTCTGTTTTTGCTGTGGATTTTGAGCGTGGAATTCTATCTTCCGGCCGGAATCGTGCTGATTCTATTCTCGGCGCTGGTAGCGGGGGCCACGGTGACCATTAGTTTTGCCTGGGCACGGCGGCGAGCTGCCGCTGTTGCCGAACGGGATGCAACATCTGAATTCCTGAAGAAAGTGGCCTAGGAACCAGATACACTCTGTTCATGAGGTATATGAGCAGGGTCGTGCTTTGTTTTTGCTTTGCTGTGGCCGCCTGTGTAGCCGGCGAGCAGTCCCAGACGGCGGCCAACGCGCCGCCAGGCGCCGCTCCTGACCTGGCTGCTCTGGTCAAGCAGCAGTTTGGCTCTACTTTCACTGTGACCGCTAAATTTCCCACTCCTCTGATTACTGCTGATTTCGATGGGGACGGAGTAGAGGACGCCGTCATCGTAGCCAATAGCACCGAACCATTTCCTGATTCCTACAGCTTCAAATACAAAGTGGTTGATCCTTATAACGCGTACTTCGGCATGGGTAATCCGTCCATCTCCTCGCAGTTCAACGCATCCGATCCCCAGCGCAATCACGATCTTCTGATTATTTTTGGATCAGGCGCTGAAGCCTGGCGCTCCGCCACCCCGAAAGACAAATTTGTTGTGGTTAATCTGCCTTTTGATGACATTGCCGTCGGCCGCCTGCTGGTCAAGAAGAACAAGCCGCCGATTTTTGTGATTAAAGCCCGCGAATCCCAGATCATGGATTCTGCCGTCTGGTGGGATGCCAAAAAGAAGAGATGGAAATGGGAGCCGGGTAACGTGGGAGCCCAGTGAGAACATTTGGTAATTGAAAAGAACCAGCCCTTGGCTTTTGGCTCTTAGCTCTTGGCTTGAGTCCATCCGCAGCTATAATTCCTCCTGAGATGAACCTGGAGCAAAAGCTTGCCGAGTTGAAGCGCCGTGACGCGTTGGCCGAAGCCGGCGGAGGCGAGGAACGGCGCTCGCGCCAGCACAAAGAAGGCAAGATGTCTGCGCGTGAGCGCATCGAATTCCTGCTCGACGAAAATTCTTTTGAAGAATTTGACAAGATGGTGACGCATCGCGCCACTGATTTCGGCATGGCCGAGCAAAAACCTTATGGCGACGGCTTTGTCACCGGCTATGGCCGGATCGAGGGCCGGTTGGTCTTTGTCTTTGCCCAGGATTTCACTGTTTTTGGCGGCTCGCTCTCTGAGGCCAACGCGGCCAAGATCGTGAAGATCATGGACATGGCCATGAAAGTGGGAGCCCCGGTGATCGGCTTGAACGATTCCGGTGGAGCCCGCATTCAGGAAGGAGTGATGTCTCTGGCCGGCTATGCCGATATCTTTCTGCGCAACACGCTGGCCAGCGGTGTGATTCCGCAGATCTCCGCCATTATGGGGCCGTGTGCCGGCGGCGCGGTCTATTCTCCGGCAATTACTGATTTCATTTTCATGGTAGATCACACGTCGTACATGTTTGTGACAGGGCCGGATGTGATCAAGACGGTGACCCATGAAGACGTGACCAAAGAACAACTGGGGGGCGCAACTACGCATAATGAAATCTCCGGCGTGGCGCACTTCATGGCCCACGACGACGCAGAATGCCTTTCCATGATGCGTGAGCTGTTCAGCTTTGTTCCTTCCAACAATCTCGATGATCCGCCGCGCCGCGAGTGCAGCGATCCAGCGGACCGTGCCGATGCCGAACTGGATTCGATTGTTCCCACTGAGTCCAACCAGCCGTATGACATCAAGGGCGCAATTCGCCGGGTCATTGACGATGGCTATTTCTTTGAGGTACACGAGCACTTTGCTCGGAACATTGTGGTGGGGTTTGCGCGGATGAATGGCCGTCCCGTAGGCCTGGTGGCCAACCAGCCGTCATTTTTGGCGGGCGTGTTGGACATCAATGCTTCCACCAAGGGCGCGCGTTTTGTGCGCTTCTGTGATGCTTTCAATATCCCGCTGATTACCTTTGAAGATGTTCCCGGCTTCCTGCCTGGAACGCAGCAGGAGTACGGCGGCATCATCCGTCACGGAGCCAAGCTGCTCTTTGCTTTTGCTGAGGCCACGGTTCCCAAGATCACCATCATTACGCGCAAGGCTTACGGCGGCGCATACTGCGTGATGTCTTCCAAGCACATTCGCACCGATGTGAATTATGCCTGGCCGACGGCGGAGATTGCTGTGATGGGGCCGGAAGGCGCGGTCAACGTCGTTTACAAACGCGAACTGGAGAAGGCTGCCGTCCATGCCAGGTCAGAGGCCGAGCGGGAGGCGGCAATCACCGGGGTTCGCCAGCAGAAGATCGAGGAGTTTCGCGACCGCTTTGCCAATCCCTATGTGGCGGCCGAACGTGGATATGTGGACGGCGTGATCCGTCCGCGCGATACGCGCAAGCTGCTGATTGACGCCTTGCAGATGCTGGAGACCAAGCGCGATAAGAATCCGCCGAAGAAACACGGAAATATTCCGCTATAAAACTTTTTACCACTGATGACAGTGATCACGCTGATGCTCACTGCTAATTTAGATCTGCGCCCATCAACGCAAATCTGCGGCGAGATTTCCTGCCTCGGCGAACCGGCGCGCCTGAATCTCTATAAAGACATTAATCAACGAGACCGCCGCCGGGGTCACTCCGGGAATTTTCGAAGCCTGGCCCAGGGTGCGCGGGCGCACGCGCTGGAGTTTTTCATTCATTTCCCGGGAAAGGCCGCTGACCTTGGAGTAATCAAACCATTCCGGGATCGTCCGCTGCTCCGACTTCTTCAGGCGTTCGATGGACTTGCGCTGCTGGTCGAGGTATCCGGCATACTTGATTTCCGTTTCGACGGCCTTCATCTCATTGCGTGCGGCGGAGGAGAGCCGGGCCGGCGATGCTTCACTCGAGAGAGCCGCTATTTCAACAAAATATTCCGGATAGCGCTCCCGCACTACTCCGGCAAAATCTTCAATTACGATTTCCGGACGCCGCAGCAGTTGCGCCAGTGGACTACCTGCAGCGCTGTCCAGATTGGTTTCAGCCATCGCGGGTTGTTGTGAAGAAGCCTGGTTGCTCAATCGCTCCCGTTGTGCATTTGCTATCTGCTCCAGCATGGCGGAAGAAATCTTCGTCTTGTCCAGCAAGTCGGCCAGCTTTTGCGCGCGCTGCTGCTTGGCCAGGTATTCAGCCCAGGCCTCATTCCCGATCAGGCCGATGCAGCGGCCATGCGGGGTCAGGCGGCGGTCGGCATTGTCAATTCGCAGGTGCAGGCGAAACTCCGCGCGCGACGTAAACATTCGATACGGCTCATTGGTTCCCTTGCTGATAAGGTCGTCAATCAGGATGGCGGTGTATGCCTCAGTGCGATCCAGCATCAACGGCGCCTCATTCTTGATTTTCAGCGCGGCATTGATCCCGGCCATAATTCCCTGGCAGGCCGCCTCTTCATAGCCCGAGGTGCCATTGATCTGTCCAGCCAGGAACAGGCGCTCAATCTTTCTGGTCTCCAGCGTCCGCTCGAGTTCGGTGGGATCAATGGAGTCATATTCAATGGCGTAGCCGGGACGCAACATCTCCGCCGTCTCCAGTCCGGGAATGGACTTGATCACGGCAAGCTGCACATCGATGGGCATGGAGGTGCTCATGCCGTTCACATAAATCTCGTGGGTGTTCAGCCCTTCCGGCTCAAGAAAAAGCTGGTGCGTTGTCTTATCAGGAAACTTGACGATCTTGTCCTCGATGCTGGGACAGTAGCGCGGGCCAATGCTCTTGATCTGCCCGGAATACATAGGCGAGCGATGCACGTTCTCCTGGATGACGCGATGGGTCTCCGGCGTGGTAAAGGCCACGTAGCAAGGCACCTGCTTCTGTGCGATCTTGCGCGTGCGGAAGCTGAAGGGCGTGGGATCAGCGTCGCCCGGTTGCAGCTCAAATCTTGACCAGTCGATGCTGCGGCCATCCAGTCGAGGCGGAGTCCCGGTCTTCAGGCGGCATCCACGCAAGCCCAGCAGCTTCAGTGATTCTCCCAGAAGCTGCGAGGGCGGTTCTCCGCTGCGTCCGGCGGGATAGGTTTGTTCTCCGCAATGGATCAGCCCGTTGAGGAAGGTGCCGGTGGTGATGATGATAGCTTGCGCACCAACGGTGCGGCCGTCACGCAGCTTGATGCCGCGAGCAATTCTCTTCTTTTCCAGTTCCTCTACGATCAGCTCGGCCACCTCAGCCTGCTTGATCTGGAGATTGAGCTGGCTCTCCAGGACCTCTCGCATCTTCAGGCGGTACTGCTGCTTATCGCACTGCGCGCGGGGCGACCACACTGCCGGGCCGCGGGATGTGTTCAGCAGCCGGAACTGTATGCCGACTGCGTCCGTGACCTCGCCCATGATTCCGCCCAGCGCGTCCACTTCGCGCACCAGATGTCCCTTGGCAATGCCGCCAACCGCGGGATTGCAAGACATTTGGGCGATCAAGTCCACGTTGAGCGTGAACAGGGCCGTCTTCAAGCCCATGCGGGCTGCTGCCATGGCAGCCTCGCATCCTGCGTGGCCGGCCCCGACCACCACAACATCGTATTGTTCAGTAAACTTCAAAACCTGCCTCTGCTCTATTGTGACGGGCAGGACGCCTTGTGAGCAACTCCGCCGCCCTTCTGCACACCCACAATTTCGATACCTGGGAGCGCAACCAATCCTCGGCCGATGTAAGAGAACTCAGAGATGCCATTCGCCGGCTTCAGCGGAAACTTTCACGCAGGCTTGGTCCTGATCTCGAGGATTTGGCGGTCGCGGAAGCGGCAGGCGTGGATCAATCCAATCCCAGCGTTTCCCCCGCTTGGTGAGCGAAAAATACAATGAACAGCAGCAGCAGGGGAATGTGATCCAGCTCGCGCCCCAGATATTGCCAATAAGGGCTGCCGGGTGGTGGTGAATACCAGGTTGCGAAGGTGAGATTCAGCATAAAGAGGCCGCCGATCACGGAGAAAGTGCGCACCCACCATCCCACCAGCATGGAGACTCCAATCAAGAGTTCCACTACACCGGTAGCGTAGCCGAAGAACACCGGATGCTTGAGCGTGAAACTCAGTACCGGGCGATAAAAATGCAGAGAATTGTTTTCCGCCCAGGGCTTCACCCAGCCCTCGTATCCGCCATGAGCAAAATCCTTGTGCATCAGCTTATATTGGGCAAAAAACAAAAACATCACGCCCACAGCGATGCGGGCAAGCGCCATCCAGATGGAAGATGATCCGGTGTTGGAAAAAGCCATAGGGTCTACCTTTCTCCTGATTGCTTGATTACCTGCCTCTGTCCTCTATTTTGACTGCTTAAATATGGCGCCTTCCTTCATCACAAAATTCACATCCTTCAGGAGTTCAATTTTAGAGAGAGGATCGCCGGGTACGGCCACAATGTCAGCATACGCGCCGGGAGCAATCACGCCCAGTTCGCCCTGCATGTCCAGCAACTCGGCCGCCCTGGAGGTGGCAGACTTGATCGCATCCATGGGCGACATGCCAAACTTCACCATGTACCCGAATTCATCGGCAATGGGCTTGGTCCACGGAATTCCGCCCATGTCTGTACCGAAGGCAATCTTGACTCCGGCCTTTAATGCTTTCTTGAAGGACACTTCATGCACCGAGGCGCGGGCACGATCGCGCTGGCCGTCAGGCGTGTTCTCCGGCGCCCAGTCCAGATAGTAGACACCCAGCGTGGGCACGAGCCATGTGCCTTGTTTCAGCATCTGTGCAATATCCTGGTCAGTCAAATCCAGGCCGTGCTCAATGGAGTCGCAGCCGCCATCCAGCGCCCGGCGCATGCCGATGCCGCCATAGCTGTGGCAGGCAACCTTGCGCTGCTGTCCGTGAGCTTCATCCACCACCGCTTTGAGTTCCTCCACGGTGAGCGTGGGCTGGGAAACCAGGTGGCCTTGTTTGTCCAACCAGGAACGATGCGTCATGTAAACCTTGATCCAGTCTGCGCCGTTCTCAAGCTGCTCGCGGGTCACTTTGCGCAACTGCACTGGGCCATCAGCCAGTTGTGCGCCTTTGGGCACAACAATGTCCGGATTGTAGCCTTCCAGCGGATAGCCGCCGGTCACGGAAATGGCTCGGGTTGAAGCAAAAATACGTGGACCAGGAATATAGCCGTCGTTGATGGCCATCTTGATGCCTATATCGCCGTAGCCGGCGCCTTCCGTTTCCACGTCGCGAATGGTGGTGAAGCCCTGCTCCAGGCAGCGCCGCGCGGCAACGGTAGCGCGCGCCGCACGGTAGGACGATGGATACTTCAACAACTGAATGTCATAACCGCCCTCTGCCGGGTCCTCGCCCTGAAGAAAAATGTGCGTGTGAGCATCAATCATGCCCGGCATCACCGTGACACTGGATGGGAAGTCAATCACCTCCGCTCCCGTCGGCGGCTCGCCCGGACCCACGCTGACAATCTTTTTCCCGCGGATGACAATCAGCACGTTATGGCGAGGCTGGGCAGAGGTTCCGTCAATCAGCGTGGCGGCATGGATGGCGATGGTCTTCTCCGGCGCGGCAGCTTGCGGCGCTTGCGCAGCCATGATGCTGAGCGACAGAACAAGGCAAAGCGTGAGTAGAGTGATGCGACGTAACACGATGAGGCTCCTTCCTGGAAGCCAATATGAATACGCCTGATGCAGGGCTTTATGCAAGAGAATAGAGGCGGAGCAACGGTCAACCTTCTTCAATTACTGCCTCAGCCTCAATCTCCACCAGCATCTCTGCCGAGATTAACCGGGAGACTTCGACCATGCTGGTCGCGGGACGAATGTCACGAAAGAATTCGCCATGGGCCTTGCCTACCTTTTCCCAGTCTGCCGCGATGTCAATTACATATATGCGCGTCCGCACTACATCTTTCAGGCTGGCGCCCGCTTTCTGCAGGGCGGATTCAATATTGCGCAGCGTCTGCACCGCCTGCGCGTACGCATCGCCCACGCCGACCACATTGCCATTGGCATTGGTTGCGGTGGTGCCGGATACGTGAACAAGATTTCCCACCCGCACCGCGCGTGAGTATCCGACGATTGGTTCCCATTTTGTTCCGCTGGAAATATTCTGTCGTGTCATGTCTTCCTGTCGCTGCGATCCAAACCGCTAAAGGGTTTTCATCCCTCTAAATTCCACTGCGTTTGTCGCAGCGGGCTCGGCGCGCAAGTCGGCCTCTCCCTTCCTATTTTCTCCGTCGTCTTTGCTCGGCATCCAGGACTTCGTTTACCAGCCGATCGGCATCTTTGTTGGAGCTGCGCAGGACGTGTTCGATGGAAAAATATTTGAGCTTGCGCGCAAGCTCCCGGCCACGCGCGCACAGCGTCATCAGCACCGGATGCTTTACCTTGTATTCACCCCGCATCTGTTTCACCAGCAATTCGGAATCGCTGAAGACTTTGAGTCCGGGGAGATTGTTTTCTTGCGCATACTCCAGCGCTGCCAGGAGTCCGGAATACTCCGCAAAATTGTTGGTTTGGATGCCCAGATATTTGGCCAGCTCCGTCAGTGGTTTGCCTTCCTGGGTGCGAATGACCACGCCATAAGCAGCCGGCCCCGGATTGCCACGGGCTCCGCCGTCAATATGGGCGATGGGAACAGGCTCTTTCGCGGCAGGATCGGGGAACAGTGGATTTTGCTTCAACGTCCCTCCGCCAGACGGTCGGCCAGCCGATCAGGAAGGCCGGCGGCCCGGATCTTCTTCTGTGCGGCCGGAATGTCATAAGGAATGCGGCAAAAAGTAATGGATGCCTCGCTTTGATCGTAAAGCATGAATGCGGCGCGGGGATCGTTGTCCCTGGGCTGTCCCACGGAACCGGGATTAATCAGGTACTTTGCCCGCGGCTTCAAGTGGATTTGGAATTGTTGCTTGCCCTGCGGCGAAGCGTAATTGGGCACAAACACTTGTCCAAGATTGGTTTCCTGTTCCATGCAGAAGCCGCACTGGATGTGAGTATGGCCGAAGAACGTGATCCTGGCATCCGCTTCCGCCAGCAGTCCGTACGCTTCGCGCGCCACCAGGATATATTCATCTTCATCACGCGCGGAGCCGTGTACACACTTGAGGCCATCCAGCGGCGAAATCGGCCCGATCGGCAGCCCGCGGAGGAACTCCAGGTTCTCCGCCATAAGCTGTTGCTGGGTCCACAGGACGGCCAGCCCGGCAATGGGGTTGAAGCCCTCCAGGCTGATCAATCCGGAGCAGGCCTTATCGTGATTTCCCCGAACCAGGGTGTTGCCTAATTGCCTGGCCCGGTCCGCCACCTCGTTGGGATTCGCGCCATAGCCGACGATGTCCCCCAGGTTGAACACGCGGTCATACGCCGACGCCGCCGCCAGACAAGCCTCAAGCGCTTCCAGATTGGCATGGATGTCTGACAGAACAAGAATTCGCACAGGAGTAGTTGAGCCAAGGGGCCTATTCAAGTCTAAATCATTCGCTCGCAGCCGTTGTTTGGTCGCAGGTACATGCCTGTTGGACAGCGGAAAGTTGGGACTGACGATTGCCGCCTCTAGGACTGTTTCTCAATACGCGCCCAATGACCTGGGGCAACCTCCGTCAATGGGATGGGAGCGCGCTGGAGCTGCTTTTCCACGGTGGCCAGCGGCTGGGAGCGCGACGTGCTTAACGTGGGAATCGCTCCAATCAATCCGTGAGTATAAGCGTGGGCCGGGGACTTAAAAATCTTTTCTACCGTCGCCATCTCCACAATCTCTCCACCATACATAACAGCCACGTGGTCAGCCACCCGTGAGACCACGCCCAGATCATGGGAGATAAACAGCATGGCCAGCCGGTATTTTTCCCGCAGGCCGCGCAGCAGCTCCAGAATCTGCGCCTGGATGGTAACGTCCAGCGCCGTGGTCGGCTCATCGGCAATCAGCAATTGCGGATGGTTGATCAGCGCCATGGCTATCATCACACGCTGGCGCTGCCCTCCGGATAGCTGATGAGGATAATCACGGGTGCGCTGCTCCGGGTCAGGAATGGCCACCTCCCGCAGTGCCTCCACGGTGCGTTGCCGCGCTTCTGTTTTACTGAGACGATGGTGCGCCAGGATGGCCTCGGCCACCTGATCGCCTACGCGCATGACCGGATTTAACGCCGTCATGGGTTCCTGGAAGATCATGCTGATCCGCGCCCCGCGAATGCTCCGCATGTCTTCCGCAGGCAGCGAGAGAAGGTCCTGCCCGGCAAAGCGCAATTGGCCGGTGACTCTGGCTTGTAGCGGCAACAACCGCATAACCGCCAGTGCGGTGGCTGATTTTCCCGACCCCGATTCTCCTACCAGCCCCAACGTTCCCGATTCAGGAATCTCAAAGCTCACATCGCGCACCGCCGCCACCTCCCCTGTCTGCGTAGGAAAGGTGACATTCAGATCTTTAACCTGGAGTAAAGGCGTGTTCACGATGGTCTGATAGCTTTTTCTTCCGATGACCGGGGCCCCCAACGCGCCCGGTTTTGGCGGGGCGGGATGGTGGTGACTCGATGCACCGATGCACCGATTGCGCGCGCAGCCAACAAGTGGTCAGCGGTCAGCATTAGAACAGGGACATGCTCTCTAGGCGCTTATTCGCGTCGCTGCCTTGCCGGCCTCCACGGCCTTCTGCATCGCCGCGCGAATCGCCGGTTCTTCCTTGCGCAACAAGTCGGTGGGCCGGGCAAGGTCTCCATCCAGCAGAATCATTCCCTGCTGGGCAAGCCCGCCCGCCAGTTCCAGCATCTTCTCGCGAGTGAAGTTCACGTATTCGCAATCATACGGCCTGGCAATCTCTACCGGAGGCTGGCTGCCTAGCCAGAATACGCTGCGCTTGATCATCTCGTTGACCAATTCTTCCGATTGAATGGGAAACTGGACTTGTTTCAGCACGAAATTGTAAAAGCGGCTGGTCACATGCACCGGCTGGAGCTTGCCTGACTTGAGGAATGCGACCTGGCCGTTGTCGATGGTCTTGCGGATGGCGTTGACCACCATTCCCTCGGCATTCTGTGGCTCTAGCGAGCCCAGCGCATCTTTCATGGTCTGGGTCATGGCCACCGCCACTTCGGCATGAAGTTGCTCTTCGCCCGCATCCAGCAGATTCACTCGACCGTGCAGGACAAACCAATCTGAACCGGATGTGGACGGGTGAAACGGCCACTTCAATTCCACAATCTCAATAGGTACTCCGGAGAGGGTAACAAAACGCAGGGGAGCCATAAAGAGAGATTCTAGAAGAGATTTAGTAATTGGGTAAGTTTACGCAAACCATTAACTAAAAGGGAGATATGCCCGCTTCAGGGCGAGGGCAGCAGCATTGTCGCCAGCGGAAACCCCTGAGTGTAATTTAGTCCAAAACCGTTTCTGGCCATCACGGTTTAACCTTTGTTTTCAACAGGTTAATGGCTTGGAAAAGCTGGTTCACTCCCGTTCACAACGGCGGCTGCTTTTGTTAATATGCCATTATGGTAAGCCTTATCGATATGCTGTTCGGTTGCAGTCATAAGCATTACAGCTTCCCAAGGACTAGTAAGCAGGGCCTGAAGCGTTCGCCGGCTGCTTCCCTTACCGGCTCATATGTCGTGTGCCTGGACTGCGGCAAGGAATTTCCTTATGACTGGCGTGAGATGAAAGTATTGAGCAGCAAATCGGCCCGAGCTGATCAAGATAGAGGCAGAATTGGTTATGGCAAGTCCTACGGTGAGTATTCCCTCAATGGCAGCCCCCTCCATTCGTTAGAGGACTGGAAAACCGGTTCATAAATTCTTCTGCAGGTGGAGACAAAGCGAGGGTTACATAGCGCAAGGAAAAGCGAAACAGATGGCGCAGCAGAAGAATCGTGAAAAAACCGCATTTGATCCGCTCACAACCTTGGACCTCAGAAGCTTTGAGAAGTTTAAGGCCCACCCCTTGGTTAGTCCTCTGATGCAGCGTTATCAGAAGGATGCAATCCTTGCAGAGTGCGCCGTCAGAACACTAGTTCAAGACTTGAAAGAGCTTAATGACGACTTTTCCGAGAAGCTTTTTCGCACGGCTTTCACTACAATCGAGGGACGAGTTAAAGCCGAGCAAAGCTTCCTTCTTAAACTCCACCAGCTTTGTCGTGAATCTTCTCCTAGTCGCGGGATAACACAGGAAAGCCTCGATGAAATCTATCTAAACATAAGAGACTTGGCAGGCGTCCGGTTTTCTTGTCCGTATTATGATGAGGTCAAGCATGCGATCGAAAAACTCGTGCGCCCTTGGCTGAGCGCGCGTGGCCATGCCACCGGTTTGCAGGAGGAATCGGGCTGCAAAGATAAAGACTCTCTCGATTCAGGTGACGACTTCGGATATCGGTCATACCATTTTTATGTTAGAGTCGCGACCGTAATCGATATCTACGGAACCAGGAAACCTGTGTTGTGCGAAGTACAAGCTCGAACCGAGCTGCAGCACATCTGGGCGGTCAAATCCCACGATTTGCTCTACAAACCCGAAACTGGATGGATGCTCAGCGATAAACACGTGGCCGAGGACATGCGACAAGTAAGCAATAGCTTGCGAGCAGCGGATCAGTTCCTGGTGAGTATACGTGACAGAGTCATCAAGGGTACAGCTTAAAACGTTGCACAAGAGCGCATCAAGACTTAAGTCCTCGTGGATGCGGGGAAGCTACATGATGAATTCCTTGGCCTTCCTCACGATTGGGTGCTGCATCTCTTCCAACTCGTTCTTCACCTGGTTCAAGCCGTAAACCAATTGCTCGAACTCCTGCGACATCTTGCGGAAAAGAGGCGCCACTTTGGCGTACTCAAAGTGCTCAAACTTGGAAACAATAAAGTAGCTCTCCTTGCCTGCCCGGATCAGGTCAACCATGTCTTCCAGGCACGCCTTGCGCAGCCGGAAATGGTTCAAAGCTTCCGGACGCATTCCCGTAAAAAAGAGCGTGTAGTCGCCAATGTGTTTGCGCACCTGCCGTTCGCGGTCAAAAGAAGGCGCTGGACCGTAGACAGGATCGGCTGCCAGCAGCATTGCTCCGACGTCCTGCAAAGGCTGTCCGCTTCCGTCCCTGATCTTGTAAAGATTTTCTGATTCGCAGAACTCGGTCAGCAGGTTGGAGACATACGCGTGGATCTCCGAATTGCGGATCCCCACTTCACCGTAGTTCCGCTCCACCAACTCTTGAAACAGCCGTTGCAACGGATTCGATTCAGAAATCATGGTCGCGCTCTCCTTCCTGCGAATTCCTTCCCCGGCAGCTTCGCCCGCCGGTTCCAGTTCAAACTCAGGGGACGCTTACATAGTTCGAACGTAGTATCGGCAGATTAGTTTCCCGTTCGCAAGTAATTTCTGGGGCAACCTGCATTTTGGCAGCAACAGCTCAGGAGTGCTAAATCACCAGGGTCGTACGACTTTGGGGAGAATCAAGGTGGTTGTGACAGCGGTTACCAACGAATTGGCCCTACGTTGGTAAAGGGCAGCATTTTTGCTTTGGCAGAAAATTTGGGTAAATGAGTAAGTGGCGTTTGATTTCAAAATACAAACGCCCTTACCCGCTTGCTAAATTCTTCTTCACGGCTTCGCTTACCGTTTTTCCTTCAACACGGGCGCCCGATGCCTGAAGCTTCGCCATAACATTCTTCATGACCGTGCCCATATCTTTCATCGTGGGCGAGCCCATCTCCGCGATCGTGGCCTTTACTACGGCAACAATATCGTCTTCGCCCAGCGCTTTGGGCAGATAAGCTTCAATAATCGCGATCTCCGCTGCTTCTTTGTCCGCCAACTCCTGTCGCCCGCCTTTCTGGAACTGTTCAATGGAGTCTTTCCGTTGCTTGATGAGCGTGCTCAGCGTCTGCTGCGCTTCTTTTTCGTCCAGAGGGCGCGCTTGTCAATTTCCTTGTTCTTGAGCGCAGATTTCACCATGCGCAAGGTGGAGAGCCGCAATTCGCTTCGGCTGCGCATGGCCTCAACCATGTCCTTCTGTACTTGCTCGCTGATGCCCATTGGATCTGACCTCTTTAGTTCGTAAAGTCAGCATTATAAGCTTTTAGATTCTCACGCCCGATTTTGAGCATTCCTCCATGTCCTCTGTTTTTCTCTGCGGCCTCAGTGGCAAGGTTTTGATTTTGTTTTTGTTCTTTCAACGATGATCTTGTTTTCTCCGTGGTGGGTGTTGGGTTCTTTAGGCTGCTTTCAAGGTAAACTAAAAGAGAAATGATCACGAAGACCCGCCTGTTCACTCCCGGCCCTACTCCGCTCCTGCCTTCGGCGCAGCTTGCCATGGCCGGCGCGGCCATGCACCATCGCACCGCTGAGTTTCGCGCCTTGTACAGCAAAGTGCTGGCTGACTTGAAGACGTTTGTCGGCACAAAAAATGATGTCGTCATGTTTACCGCGTCCGGCACCGGCGCCATGGAAGCCGCAGTCAGCAACCTGACCTCTCCCGGCGATAAAGTCCTGGTTCTGTCAGCCGGTAAATTCGGGGAACGCTGGGAATCCCTCGCCAAAACCTACGGGTGCCAGGTGGAGATGGTTCGCTCGCCTTACGGCGAAACCGTTACTCCTGAGCAGGTCAAACAGAAACTTGGGTCCAGCCACGTTGCTCTCTACATGCAGGCCACGGAAAGCTCCACCGGAGTGCGCCACAACGTTGAAGCCATGGCGCGGCTTCTGCAGGGGACCAACACGCTGTTGGTGGTGGACGCCATCACCGGGCTTGGAACCACTGCCTTCAACATTGATGACTGGGGAGTGGACGTGATCATCGGCGGCTCACAAAAAGCCGTGATGATTCCACCCGGTCTGGCCTACTGCGCGGTAAGTGATCGCGCGTGGCCGCGGATGGAGAGCAGCAAGAATCCGCGCTACTACTTTGATCTGCGCAAAGAACGCAAGAGTGGCTCGAAGGGAGAATCTTCCTATACTCCTTCGACTGCGCTGGTCACAGCTCTGGCCACGGCCCTGGACTATTTGCGCGAACAAGGTGGCGGCGATCTGGCTAAAGGGCGAGACCTCCTGATTCGCAATGCTGAGACCGCCGCGTCCATGACTCGCGCTGCGGCCAAGGCCTTGGGCCTGGAATTGTTCTCCAAAGCTTCTCCCGGCGCGGCGCTCACGGCCATAACTGCACCGGATGGCATCGATTCAGGCGAGATTGCTAAGAAGTTGCGCAGCCGCTTTGGCGCAGTCATCGCCAACGGGCAGGGCGAAATGAAAGGACAACTTTTCCGCATCGCCCACCTCGGCTTTTACGACTATCTGGATACCATTGCCATCATCGGCGCGCTCGAACACGTGCTGGTGGAAATCGGCAGAAAAGTGGAGCTGGGCGCGGGCCTGCGGGCGGCGCAGTTGGCCTACGCTTCTAGTTGAGCTTACTTCGCTGGAGTTTACCTCGGGCCCGCATGGCGAGCGAGAAGTTTCTATTTTCTTCCAGTCTGTGGCAGCGCATGCCCCGAGACTGATGGTTGCGCTTGGAATTTCTTTTTGGGACCCATTATGAAAATCGTAATTGCGGAAAAGATCTCCGCCAACGCAGTTCAACTGCTGCAACAGGAGCAGGACTGGACGGTAGTTACGCCGGAGCAACTGGATGGCAAGCTGGGCCCGGCTCTTGCCGATGCCGACGCCTTGATTGTGCGATCGACCGTGGACGTGACTGCTGAAGTCATGCGCGGAGCGGGCAAATTGCGCGTGATCGGCCGCGCCGGTGTTGGTGTGGATAACATTGACCTGGAAGCCGCCACCAAGGCCGGCATTGCCGTCATGAACACGCCCGGCGCGAACGCCGTCGCCGTCGCCGAGCATACGCTCGCACTCATGCTGGCGCTGGCCCGCAACATCACCCGCGCTGACTCCACCACCCGCGCCGGCAAGTGGGAGAAGAAGTCGCTGCAGGGAAGCGAGCTTCGCGGCAAAGTGCTGGGCATCCTGGGACTGGGGCGCATTGGGCTGGAAGTAGCCAAACGCGCCAAGGCCTTTGACATGAAAATCATCGCTCATGATCCCTTTGTGGCGGCCTCCGTTGCCCGTGCCCTGGAAATCCAGTTGGCTGAATTGGACGCGGTCTATGCCGCCGCCGACTACCTCACCCTGCATGTAGGGCTTACGCCGCAAACCACCAGGATGATTCACGCAAAGGCGCTGGCCAAAATGAAACCTGGCGTCCGCATCATCAACTGCGCTCGCGGAGAGCTGGTGGATGAAGCCGCTCTCGCCGCGGCGCTCGCCGGCAAGCAAGTCTCCGGCGCGGCTCTGGACGTCTTTGCCGAAGAGCCGCCTGAGAATTCTCCGCTGCCGGCCCTGGAAAATGTAATTTCCACGCCTCACATTGCCGGTTCAACGCATGAAGCCCAGGAAGCTGTGGGCGTGCAGATTGCCGGCCAGATACGCGAATACCTGAAGCGTGGCGTGATCCAGAACGCTGTGAACATGCCTTCCATTGATGATCAGCAGTATGCGCAAATGCAGCCCTACATCGCTCTGGCGGAAAAACTGGGAGCATTTCTGGCCAACATAGTTTCCGGGTCGGTGCAGGAGATCTCGATTCGCTATACTGGCCGCATCTGTGAATGGAAGACGGAGCTGATACGCAATGCCGCCATCCAGGGAGTGCTGAATCAGCTCATTGCCGAACGGGCCAATGTCGTCAACGCTGCTGCCATCGCCCACGAACGCGGAATCCAGGTGCATGAAGATCGCAAGGACGCGCCTTCAGGCGCCGTTGCGGACGTGATTTCCCTTAGGCTCAAAACCAATTCGGATCAGCGCCGGGTGAGAGGCGGCGTGCTGCGCGGGATCTCACTGCGTCTGCTGGGCGTCGACAACATTCACATTGAAGTGCCATTGGAGGGCAAGCTCATTTACATGCGCAATAGCGATGTGCCCGGCGTTGTCGGCAAAATTGGCGCCGTTCTGGGGCGGCACAATATCAACATCGCCAACTTCGCCTTGGGACGCAGCGACGAAGCCGGCGGAGAGGCAATGGCGGTCGTGCAAGTGGATCACGCAGCTCCTGAAGCCGTGCTGCACGAACTCGAACGCGCGCCCGAGATCCATGAAGTGAGAAGTGTTGAGTTCTAAAGAATACGTTGAGTTTGGCGCCCTCTTCCCATGAAACGATGGCCCCGATGCGCCGATTAATGAATGTTCGGGCTTTGCTTGTTGGGCCGGGGCTTGGTGCTTTTCTTAACGCCCTTGCTCACGCTGAGATCGAACTGCACCGGCAGCTTCTTGGGCGGGTAGCAGGCATTATTATCGCAAGCCTGATACTTGAATTCTCCATGGACGGTGTAAGTGCCTTTGGGCGCGCTTCGCTGCGGGATAATCACGGCTTGGACGATCACATCGCCGGAATAAACGCTCAGCTTCTGGGTTGGGTCAAAGGGAAAGCTGATCAACTGCCCCGCCGGATACTGGACCTTGGCGATCACCAGGTCTGGAGGAGGCATGAAGCCCAGGCTCGTGGGAATAAGCTCCGGCGTGCTTGGCTTGCTGGAATTGATGTGGTATCCGGGCTTGATATGAAATGTGAATTGCACCGGAGTGGTCTTGCCCGGAGTCACCGCAACTGCATTCATGGGCTCGAAATCTACGTAGGTGCGGCCTCCGCTGGAGAGGCTCCCAGCCTGGGGAGAGGCTGGCGTGCACAGCAACAAGCCAAAAAGTGCAATCACTCCCAATCGTCCGCGGTTCATTATTTCACGGCCACCTTCCCGAAATCGGTGGAAGACAGGCATTTCTTGATGTTGTCTTCAATGTTGCTGAGGTCTCTGAGCCCCAATTCATGCTCCACAATCTTTCCTGAGCGGTCGACAAAGAACAGCGTTGGCAGGCCATCAATGCCGCCGTACAGATCGGCCACCGCCTCCGTTCCCTGAAGGACTGGATAATTCACTCCCATTTTGCGGGTAAAGCTGGTGATGGTTTTTTCGTCGGTATCGTCCATCGCTATACCCACAATTTGCAGCCCGTCTGCGCCATATTTCTTTTGCAGATCCACCAGCCATGGCATTTCAATCTTGCATGGCTCGCACCAGGTGGCCCAGAAATTCACCACCACGGCCTTTCCCTTTAAACTGGAAAGCTTCAGCTTTTTGTTGTTTCCATCTAAAACGTTCAATTCGAAGTCCGGGGCCGCTTTGCCATTGAAGCGGTCATCATCCGCGCTTGCCCGGGCTACGTTCGCAGGACTGGGAACCAACCTCTTTCCCGCAAATAGCAGGCCGGTGATCACCACGATCATGACCGCCACCAGCGCGACAGTATTTTTCTCGCTTCGGCCGAACTGGCCCCCTTTACGGAGCCAATTTGAAAGTCGGGTGTAAATAAAACTTAAAAGCCCTGCGGCCATCACGATGACCAGCACCACTTCGAGCACCTGCGTAGCGTGGTCATGCGCCCCCAGCCACTCTGATAGGAGGGTGAGACGGCCTGTCAGAACAAGAATACCTAGCGTGATTAGCAGGACTCCGCTGAGAATCTCCACCGTGTGCAGATGGCGGCGAAACCGCCCGTAGAAAGCAAGGAATTGATCGAAAGCTACGGAGATCAGCAGAAACGGCACTGCCAGGCCAATGGAATATGCGCACAACAGAAGAATGCCGGCGCCCAGGGTTGCGGACGAAGCCGCCATGCCCATCACGCTTCCGAGCAGGGGACCGATACAGGGCGTCCAGCCAAAAGCAAAGGCAAATCCTACCAGGAATGCGCCGAGGGGAGATTTTCCACCCTGAACCGAATGCAGGCGTTTGTCCGCATAGAAGGCTTTTATCTTCACCAACCCCGTCAGGTGAATGCCGAAGATGATAATGATGATGCCTGCAACCCAGGTTAGAAGTTTCTTGTGGTTTTTAACTAGCTGCCCGAATTCTGACGCAGCCGCGCCCAGCGACACAAAAACGACGCTGAAGCCCACGATAAACAGAATCGAGTGCAACATCACCGTCTTCAGCATCTTGCGGTCCCGCGACTGCAACTGCTCCATGCTGGCCCCGGAGATCAGAGACAGGTAGCCCGGCACCAGCGGCAATACGCAGGGAGATAAGAATGAGAGCAAACCGGCAACAAAGGCGGCAACCATGATCTTCCTTGGTCTCCAATTTTAATCTAATTAAGAGATTTATGTGTTTCCAATTCGTTACTTTAAGAACGTTCGCGGCGGCCAAATCGGATTTGCCTGTTTCCGAACTCCTCCGCGGCGCTGCCGGATGAGAATCTTGCTTTTCGCGAAGATTTCATCCATTTTTGTTCGCCTTCTCTGGTTTTTACTAATTAGTGTTTCTGCCTCAAATCCAAAAGGCCGGCGGTAAGCCGGCCTTTTGGATGCATTCCGGTGAAACCTATTTCTTGGGAGCGATCGTGTCCTTAGCGGCCTTGGCCACGCGGAACTTCACCACGGTCTTGGCAGGGATCTTAATTGCTTCGCCAGTCTGTGGATTGCGTCCCATGCGGGCTTTGCGGTTTGCCTTTACCAGGCGTCCCACGCCAGGGAGAACGAACACCCCATTCTTCTTGGTCTCTTTGATCGCCGTTTCTGCCAGGTGTTCCAGAAATGCTGCGGCGGTCTTGTTTGGGATCTGATGTTTCTCGGCGATATGACGCACGAGTTGGGTCTTGGTCATGCCACTTGCCATTCTATTCCTCCTTGAATCTGAGCGTTTCTGCCACTCATTTCGTATATTACACGAGCCAAGCTTCCATGCAAGCGTTTTCACCGCATTTTATGCGGGTTTTTTTACTTGGGCTGTGGAAAAGCGGCATCAATGGCGGGGATTTGACCCCTCGAACAACTATGACCCGCCAAATGGCCCCCATCCGCAGGTGCGTAATTGCCTGCACAACGTCCCGCTTATTCCCGCCGGTAAAAGCTCAGCACGGAGTCGCCCTGCCGCAGCTTGCGTTGCCGCCGCAGCGGGCCGAATTCATCGCCGGGATCGAAGTGCTTATCATGCTCGGCAATCACCAGCCCTGTGGGGTCTAGCAGCCGCGACTGGGAGAGAAACCCCAGCGCCTCCTCGTAGTCCTCCATCTGCCGGTAGGGAGGATCCAGATAGCAGAAATTGCAAGCCATCGCCTGCGCATCCAATAATCGCAGGGCCGCCGGGGCCTCCCGCTCAATGATCTCGAAGCCCTCCTCGATCGCTAATTGGGCCAGGTTCTTGCGAATGATGCGGGTGGCGCGATTGGACGATTCCACAAAATAAACCATGCGCGCTCCACGGCTAATGGCCTCAATCCCAATGGCTCCGGTTCCGGCGAACAGATCGATCCATACCGATCCCGGAACTGCCGGGGCCACCACATTAAACAGGGTCTCCCGCATCCGGTCCGAGGTAGGCCGGACATGCGCCCCAGCCGGGGCGGCCAACCTGCGGCTCTTGTACTTGCCGGCAATTACGCGCATCCGCTTTTACCTCAGGCTGTCGAACATCTAATTAAGTGTATAAAATCGTTCTTGGTACAGGTGGAGGGCCCGGCCTTAGGTCCGGAGCATGCCTTTAGAGCGTACGCAAATAGCGTTAGAAGGGTTTGGGGGCTTTAGCCTTGTTGAAAAATCGCAGGGGGGTATGAGCAGAATCTGCCTTTGCGTTTGGTCAAAAGCCAAGAGCCAAAAGCCTCAGAGCCGCGCAGCTAGTAGCTAGCAGCCAGAAGCTGGTTTTCCATGAGAAGCTGGTCCATTTCCGCAGGAAAGTATTTTGGCGTGGAGCTCCGCATCCACCTCACCTTCCTCTTTCTGCTTCCGTTTGTCCTGCTGAATGAATCCGTGAATACCGGCAGCTCAGGAGTGGCCCGCGCTCTGGTCCTGGTAATCATCATTTTTGGCTCGGTCATCTTGCATGAGATGGGCCATGCCCTGGTGGCGATCCGTAGCGGCGTTCCAGTTCGGGGAATCATGCTGCTCCCTATTGGCGGCATCACCCTCATGGATCCCCAGGACAGTGCAGACGCCGCCAGGAACCCCCGGCGTGATGCCTGGATTTCCCTTGCCGGTCCCCTGGTGAATGTCGTGCTCGCGGCGGGTTCCGGCCTCGTCTTGCTCGCTTTGTGGCCCAAGATGGATCTGTGGTCGAAACCCTGGATCTCCTCCACAGCCCTGGCCCGCAGTTTTTTCTGGACGAACGCTTTTCTCTTCGCTCTGAATCTGCTTCCCGCCTTTCCTCTGGATGGCGGGCGCCTGTTTCGGTCCCGGCTGGCGCGCAAGATGGAATATCAGCAGGCTACCCGGCGTGCCATCACCGTAGGAAACATCTTTGCTGCTGCCTTCATGCTCCTGGGAGGCATCTTCTCTCCCTGGCTTATGCTGCTTGGCTTCTTCATGTTTCTGGCGGCCCAGATGGAAGAGCGTTCCGTCGTGTTTCAGTCCGTTGTGGAAACCGTGCGCATGGAAGACATCATGCTCACGGACTTCTCCATACTGTCTCCCGCGGACACTCTGGAAGATGCTCTGCAGAAGGCCGTCCATAGCTTGCAGGATGATTTTCCTGTAGTGCGGGGCAGCGACCTGGTTGGTGTGATTAACCGCCAGACCATCGTGGACAGGCTCCGCCGCGAAGGCAATGGCTACGTGCAGGCGGCCATGAACAAGGCCTTTGAAATTGCCTCCCGAAGCGAATCTCTCGCATCCGCCTTCCGCAAGCTGACCGGCCGCGGCCTCACCCTGATTCCCGTGGTCGACCAGGAGCGCCTGGTTGGAATTGTCACCCTGCAAAACCTCATGCACAGCATGGGTCTGCTGGCGGAGTCACGCCGCTTGCGCCGCCAGGCCGAACTGGAATCCTGATTCAACGTTGTGTTTTCTATGCGTTCTTGAATTCGCGTTGATTCGCGCTGCTATCTGCCGGATTCTCTCTCTGCCGCGGCGGTTTTCTTCAGATTTCTTCGCTCCTTCATTCTCTGGCATTCCTTCGGGTCCTCGCTTTTTCCTCTGTGGCCTTTGTGGTGAGGTTTTGATTTTGAATTTGATTTTCCCGTAATTTTTCTCCGTGGCCTCCGTGGTGGTGTCGATTTTGGCAATTCTTGCAATTCAATTAGACTTTCTCCGTTTCACCTCAACCACCCGGAGTGTGCCTGTGAAGCGCCTCGTACCTGTCATTTTTCTGGCTGTAGCTTCTTTTGCCCAGCAGCCGCCAACCTCTGGCCCGCCGGATCTCACGGTTCAAGCGATCAATCAGGCCCCTGGGATTGCCGGGCGCATCCCGGAAACCCTCAAATGGAGCCCCGACGGGAACAAGGTTTCTTACATTCTCCGCGATGAGCAGGGGGAAAATTCCCAGCTCTACTATGTGGACTCGGCCACGGGGAAATCGGCCGTGCTGGTGGCCTCAGAAAAACTGGCTTCCCTGGCGCCGCCCGTCAGTAATATTAAGGACGAACGTGAGCGCGAGCGTCGCACCCGCTACTCCGTCGCCGGGTACCACTGGGCGCCCGACTCCAAACACATCCTCTTTGACGCTAACGGGCAGCTCTGGCTCTACTCGCTGGAGAGCGCTACGGCGACAGCCTTGAATATTGCCAACCCTGCCGCCGGTGATCCCAAGTTTTCTCCTGATGGCAAAAGGCTGTCCTATCTGCGCAATCACAACCTTTATGTTCGTCCCATCAGCGGCGGAGATGAGACCGTACTCACACGGGAGAAAGACGAGAATTTACTGGATGGCGAAGTAGATTGGGTCTATGAGGAAGAGTTGGACGTCCGCAGTAATTATTTCTGGTCGCCCGATGGCAACAGAATTGTCTTCCTCCGGATGGATGAGAGCCGGGTGCCCAAATATCCAATCGTAGATTTTCTTCCCTTGCACCCTTCAGTAGCGGAACAGAAATATCCCAAAGTGGGAGATCCCAATCCGGAAGTCAGGATTGGAGTAGTCAAATCGGCCGGCGGCAGCGTCCGTTGGATCAAGCTGACCGATGAAAAGGACATGTATGTTCCCCGCTTTGGCTGGGTGAATGACGGCGTAGTCTGGGCCATGGTCTTGAACCGCGCTCAAAATCAGCTCGACCTCTATTTTGCCGATGTCAACAGCGGCAAATCCCGCCGCGTCTTGAGCGAGACCAGCGACACCTGGATCGAGATGGACGATAATTTCAATCTTCTTGCTTCCAGCGGCAGGTTCATCTGGTCAAGCTGGCGCGATGGCCACACCCACCTCTACCTGTACTCGTTTGACAAGACGAATCCTCTGGCTGCGGACGCCAGGCTGGAAAACCAGATCACCAAAGGGGATTTTGAGGTATTCTCCGTGGAGGCCGTGGATGAAAGCTCTGGCGCCATCTACCTGATCGCCAATCCGCGTGATGACCGGCAGCGGCACCTGTGCTCCGCCAGGCTGGATGGCAGCAGTTTCCAGGTCCTGACTGAGGCGCAGCCCGGAAACCACGAAACCAGCTTTGCTCCCAATGCTAAATATTACGTCGATGACTTCTCCGCCATTCTCACCCCGCCGGTAATGTCATTTTGCCGGGTCGGCGGAAGCTGCAATGTCTTCTGGCAATCCAAAAGCATTGATGCATACAATCTCACGCCCCCGGAATTTGTCGACTTTCACGCCGAGGACGGCACCGTGCTGCATGGGCTGCTGTATCTTCCGCCTGGCAGTTCGGGAAAGAAAGTCCCTCTGCTCATGAATCCCTACGGTGGGCCTCACGGCCAGGAAGTCCGCAATCACTGGACGGACACCGGAATACTGTTCGATGAGATTCTGATGAGAGACGGCATCGCCGTGCTCGTAATAGACAATCGCGGCATGGGCGCCCGTGGCCGGAAATTTGCCACCGTGCTCATGCACAATTTTGGCGAGATCGAACTCAAGGACCAGCTCACCGCCCTGGACCAGGCCCTGGAAAGATTTCCGCAATTGGATCGCAATCGCCTGGGCTGGTGGGGATGGAGTTATGGCGGCTACATGACGTTGTTTGCGCTCACGCATTCAGACCGGTTCAAGGCCGGCCTGGCCGTGGCTCCCGTAACCGATTGGCATGATTACGACACCATCTACACCGAACGCTACGGCGGGCTGGTGCCGGAAAACGAGGCTGCTTACAAGAAGAGCTCGCCCATAAACTTCGCCGACCATCTGCATGGCCGCCTGCTGGAAGTCCACGGCACCAGCGACGACAACGTGCACGTGCAGAACACCATCCAGATGATCAACAGCCTCATTCGTGCCGGCAAGCAATACGAGCTCGTGCTGTATCCCAACAAAACGCACAGCATCTCCGGGCCGGTGGTGCGCACCCATCTCTTTACCCGCATTCGCGAATACTTCCATCAGGAACTGCTGGAAGGTGCAAACGCGCAATGAACAGTCAGACCCGCACGCTCGGAGACTTCGAATTGACCATTCTCTCGGATGGCTTCTACATCTCCGATGGCGGGGCCTTCTTCGGCGTGGTTCCTAAACCCATGTGGGAGCGAAAAGTGAAGGCCGACTCGACCAACCGCATCTTCGCCGGCCTGAATTCCGTCCTGGTGCGCACCGGTAGCCAGAACATCCTGATTGAAACCGGGATCGGCAATAAGCTCTCTGAAAAGATGAAGCGCTTTTTTGAACCTAAGGAAGAGCTGCTCAATAACCTGCACGCCGCCGGCATGGCGCCCGAGGATATTGATATCGTCATCAACTCCCATCTGCACTTTGATCACTGCGGCTGGAACACCGTCTACAAAGAAGGCCGGGCCGTGGCCACGTTTCCCAAGGCGAAATATTACGTGCAGGAAGGCGAATGGCGGCATGGGAAGCAGCAACTGGAGCGCGATCGCGTCAGCTACATCAGTGACAATTACGATCCGCTGATCGCCTCCGGGCAGATGCAATTGCTCAACGGCGCGGCGGAGATTGCTCCCGGAATCTCCGTGGACGTCTATCCCGGGCACACACGCCACCTGCAGGCGATTTTTATCCGCAGTCGCGGCCAGACCGCCTGCTACATCTCGGACCTCATCCCCACCACCTGGCACCTCGATATTACCTGGGTCATGGCGTACGACCTGTTCCCGCTGGAGACCATCGAAAATCGCAAGCGGTATTACAAGGAGGCCCTCTCTCAAAACTGGCTGACCATCTTCACCCACGATCCCGATGTCCCCTGGGCCTATCTGGAAAACGTAAAAGGCAAGGTGGCGATCAAATCAAGCTGACTGGGGTACCATAACCGTGCAGGCGCGCTAAACAGTCCGCCGTGGCGGATTCGCGGCTAAAAAGTTTTTGCTGTTGCTTTTCAATTTTGGCAATTCTAAAGGTTCCATGCGGCTCACCTTCTTGATACTGGCTCTGGCTTCGGTTGCCCACTCCCAAAGATTCCGCTTTTCCCAGGTTCCGGAGAGCGTGGTCATGCAAAGGGAGCAACAAGGCCCCCTGACCCCGCAGGATCGCGAATCCAGGATCAAGCTGCTGTTTCTCCAGGCCGGTTGCGCGGCGGTTGAGCTGAATGAGCAGCCATTGGATAAATTGCCCGGCGCCAACGTAATTTGCCGTCTTCCCGGCAAGAGCAAGGAAACCATCATTGTGGGCGCAACCTACAGCCAGATGCCGCCGGACAACTGGAGCGGCGCGTCCTTGCTGGCCAGCCTCTTCCAGACCCTGGCCAGCCGCAGACGGCATCACACCTTCGTCTTCGTGGCTTTTGCTGATGGCGGCAATGACCTGGCCGGCTCGCACTTTTTTGTCGACCATATGAGCCGGGTGGATGTGGACCAGACGGAGGCCATGGTCAACCTGGAGGCCCTGGGTTTTTCTCCCACCAAAATCTCCTCCAGCGAATCCGATAAACAACTGGTCCACGATTTCATGACCGTCACCTACGCCTTAAGACAGATGGCCAGCCAGGTGGATGTCTCCAAAGGCGTCCATGTCGACTCTGAGCCCTTTGCCTTCATGCACATTCCCCAGATCACGATTCACTCGCTCACCCGGGATGCAGTTGCCGACCTTCCCAGCCAGGACAAAGACCGGGATAAGTTCCGCCCGCATTTTTACTACAACTCCTATACCCTGGTAAGCGGCTACCTCGCGTACCTCGATGAGGTCCTCAAGCCCAGGCATCATGGGAAATGAGCATTGTGATTATGGAAGAGCTAATAGCCAAGAGCCATGTTCAACCTGAGAGACCGTGGAACAACTCCCGCCCGCGAGATCATAGCCGGCCTTCCCGGTATTGCCGTCTCTGTGTTCTCCGGCGTTCTCAGCCTTTTGATTTTGTTTTAGCTTTCCTGATTCTTCGTTGGTATTTTTTTATTCAAAAATTCGTGTTCCTTCGGGTTAATTCGCAGCCAATGGTTTTTTAGTGTTCCTCCGTGTCCTCTTTCTTCGCTCAGTGTCCTCACGCGGTAAAGATTTTGCTTTTGATTTTGCTTCTCTCCAATACTTGATTTGATTTTTTGTTTTTCTCCGTGTCTCCGCGCCTCTGTGGTAAGCATTAGGTTTTGCTTTTGATTTCGATTTTGTTCTTGCTTTTAGCTAAGAGCCAAGAGCTAATAGCCGAGAGCCCATGTTCAACCTGAGAGACCGTGGAACAACTCCCGCCCGCGAGATCATCGCCGGCGCTTTGGATTCTGACCGCGCTGTCGCTTTTGTTCTTTATTTTCTATCCGCATGGGTGAGCAGGGCGGCGGGAATTCGGGCGCCACCGTAGATGTAGAATGCGGACATATGCTGCTGGAATCAACCATGCCGCATCCGGTGACCGAATCAGAAGCCATCCAACTGGCGCGAGAGAGCTTTGGGCTGGAAGCGAGCGCTCGTCCTCTGGCCGGAGAGTATGACCGCAACTTCCATGTCACTGCTGTGAATGGCCGGGAATTTGTCCTGAAAGTAATGCATCCGGACCGGAAGCGGACGTTCATTGAGTTGCAAGCTCAGGCATTGCAGCTTCTGGCCGTCCGTGCTCCTGGGGCCGCCATACCGCATGTGCAGCGAACGTTGCAGGGCGAGCTGTTTACACAAGTTACCTTGGGCGATGGCGAACAACGCTTCGTATGGATGCTCAGTTTTCTTCCGGGAAAGGTCCTGGCTCGGGTAAATCCCCACGCTCCTGAACTGCTGGAGGCTTTAGGCGATTTATTGGGCCGGATTGATCGCGCCCTCCAGGATTTCTCTCATCCTGCCGCAAGCCGGGAATTCAAATGGGATCTGGCGCAGGCCGCGTGGATTCGTGCCTTTGTTTCCTGTATCCCAGATTCTAATGTTTCATGTTTCGAAGCCTCGCCGCGCCGGGCGATGGTTGAGCGGGTTCTGGAAGAGTATGAGAAGAACGTTGTCCCGCTGTTTCCCAAATTGAGAAAAAATGTGATTTATGGTGATGCGAACGACTACAACGTTGTAGTGGACCGGGACCCTCGAGGAGATCGAGTCGGCATCATCGATTTTGGCGACATGCACCATGGCCTGGTTGTCGCCGAACCGGCGGTCGCGGCCGCCTATGCCATTCTGGGAAAGGAGCGCCCCCTCGCGGCGGCAGCGGCGGTGGTGAGGGGCTTCCATCGCGCATTGCCTCTGGATGAAATCGAGTTGCAGGTGCTGTTTTGGCTGATAAAGATGCGTCTGGCGGTGAGCGTGGTGAACTCAGCCCGGCGGAAAGCGATTGTGCCCAATGATCCCTATGTCACCATTTCGGAAGCTCCGGCCTGGGAAGCGCTGGATCGCCTGGAAAAAATCCATCCTCGGTTTGCGCACTACACCTTTCGCGATGCCTGCGGCCTGACGCCGTTCCCAGCCGCCGATGAATTGCTGCAGGGGCTTGCAACTTGCGGCCACAGCGCCGCTCCTGTCCTCGACCTAGATTTGCGGACTGGGCCCTGCCATGTTCTTGACCTCAGTGTGTCCAGCCCGTTTTTGGGGGCGGATCCGCAAAACGCGGCAACGCCGCAATTGACGCGAGCCATCGAACGCGAACTAAGCCAAGCCGGAGCAACGGTGGCTGTTGGCCGGTATGATGAGCCGCGCCCGCTTTACGCCTCGGCATTGTTTGGCAGCAGCGCCAATCCGCTTGAAGAACGCCGCACCATCCATCTCGGAATCGACCTGTTCGTCCCGCCTGGTTCCAAGGTTCACGCGCCGCTGGATGGCGTGGTGCATGTGGTTGCAGACAATCAGGCCCCGCAGGACTATGGACCGGTTGTGATCTTAAAGCACGCAATGGGAGAGGTCGGGGAGTATTTCACTCTCTACGGGCATCTTTCGCGGGAAAGCACGGGAAGACTCTCAGCCGGTCAGTCCGTGGCCAAAGGAGAAGTGTTCGCCGGCATCGGCACGGATCAGGAGAACGGTGGCTGGGCGCCGCACCTGCATTTCCAGGTCATCGCGGACTTGCTGGAATTGGACAGGGATTTTCCCGGCGTGGCCGCAGCTTCAGAGCGCAGGATCTGGACGAGTATCTGTCCTGATCCAAACCTGCTGCTGGGAATTCCCGAACAGCGCTTTCCCAAAGACAAAGATATGACCTTTTCCGAAACGCTCAACCAGCGGCGGAGACTTCTGGGACCGAACCTCAGCATCTCCTACAGGAATCCGCTGAAAATTGTGCGCGGGTGGCGGCAATATCTCTACGATGATTGCGGGCGGGCTTATCTGGATGTCTACAACAATGTGCCTCTGGTCGGCCACAGCCATCCCCGGGTTGTCCGCGCCGTGCAGCAGCAGATGGGCATTCTGAATACGAACACCCGTTATCTGCACCAGAACATAGTCCGCTATGCCAGCCGGCTTACAGAGAGGTTGCCTGCGCCCTTGCGCGTCTGTTATTTCGTGAATTCCGGAAGCGAAGCCAATGAACTCGCCCTGCGCCTGGCGCGGGCGCACACCCGGCATGAAGACGTGATCGTTCTTGAGCATGCTTATCACGGCCACACTTCTACACTCATTGATATCAGTCCGTACAAGTTTGACGGCCCAGGCGGACGCGGCCGCAAGCCTTGGCTGCATGTAGTGCCGCTCCCGGACGGCTATCGCGGCTTGTATCGCCGGGGAGAGCCTGATCTGGGCCGGAGGTATGCCGCTCACGTGGCTGAGGTTCTTGATGGTTTGCGCGAACAGCACCGGGGAATTGCCGCTTACATTGCGGAAACCATGCCCAGCGTGGCCGGGCAGATCGTCTTTCCTGAGGGCTATCTGGCGGAAGTGTACGCCCATGTTCGCCGGCAGGGCGGCCTCTGCATTGCGGATGAAGTCCAGGTCGGCTTTGGCCGGCTCGGCTCCCATTTCTGGGGCTTCCAGACCCAGGGCGTTGTTCCCGATATTGTCGTCCTGGGCAAGCCGATTGCAAACGGCTTTCCCCTGGCCGCAGTGATCACCACGCCCGAGATTGCCGCATCCTTTGACAATGGGATGGAGTTCTTCAGCACCTATGGCGGCAACCCCGTCGCCTGCGCCGCAGGCCTGGCAGTCCTGGACGTGCTCGAAGAAGAGCGGTTGCAGGAGAACGCCTTGACGGTTGGCAATTACCTGATCGCTCGCCTGAAAGACCTGCAGGGAGAGCATCCGATCATCGGCGATGTGCGAGGTTCGGGCCTGTTTCTGGGCCTGGATCTGGTGCAGCACCCTGAAAGCCGCCAGCCTGCAACCGGCCAGGCGGCTTATGTAGCGAACCGGCTGCGTGATCGCGGAGTGCTCACAGGGACCGATGGGCCGCACCATAACGTGCTGAAGCTGCGTCCGCCACTGATATTTTCAAAGGCAGACGCCGATTTGTTTGTGAATACGCTGGATTCCGTTCTGGAAGAGGATGGAGCGCAGTCATCTCCCGTAGAGACGTAGCATGTCGAAGCCCCCGGCTCGCCGTGGGCTACGTCTGAGACGCACGACAACACGGCTCATAAAATTTTTGGGTTACAGCAATTCAGGAATCGTTCCAGCACAAGCCAAATTCGCAACCGCCCTGGCTCGTGAAGTGTGACGGCCGCGAAAAACGCCGTAGGCGTGAAAGAGGTTAACGACCATAGCACCTACGCCATATTTTCGTCCTTCCTTTACGATCCGCTTGACCGCAACAGCGGCGGCTCCCGTAGAGGCCACGCTGGTGTTCCTGCACCGGCGTGTGCCCGGTTAGATCTTCGAGATCACTCAAAGAGCTTAACTTGTCGAAAGTCTTGCTGTTCTTCCGCCTCCTCAAATCTGAAAACACTGGCTTTCAGGTATTCTTCTACAGCTTCACCTGCAATCCAGCGCCGTTTCAAACTCTCTGCAACCGCGCCCGTTGTATTTGAGCCAGCAAAAGGATCCACAACAAGATCGTTCGGGTCAGTTACCAGTTTGATGAAGAACTTAGGAAGAACTGACGGAAATCGTGCAGGGTGGATTTTGATGCCCGCTTCTTTACAACGCTTGGTATAAAAGTCATTTGCTGCGTTGTTTCCGAGCTTCAGCATGCTCTCGGGGATTTCTTCAAGGGGTGCTTCGGTGACATTTGCGGGTATCGCGCCCCCAGCATCGATCTTATCGAACGAATTTCGAATGACGTGGCCTGAAGGGCGGATTGCCCCTCGTACTCCGTTCTTATTAAGGCGAATCATGTCTTCGCTGTATTCCTTCAGAACCGCGAGATTTGAGGCTTTAGGCCAAGGGGTTTTCGAAAGCCACCAAACATATTCAACTGAATCGCGAATGCGGATTCTACGCACGGTCACCCATTCAGCCGGGACTGGCATTTTTGCAGGATTGTACCAAAAACATTCTTGAGCGAGATGAAAGCCGACGTCTTCGACCAAAGCCAGCAGTAATTTGAAATGATAGATGGACCTCGTCGGAGTGCCAGCGTTGTAACTGCCTCCAATGTTCAATACGAAGCTGCCATCATCAGCAAGAACGCGGTGAATTTCTCGCGCAAAAGGAAGAAACCACTCCACGTATTCATGCTTGTTCTTGTTCCCATATTCCTTCTTGAAGTGGAGTGCGTAAGGCGGTGAAGTTACGAGGAGATTAACCGCGCTTGTAGGCAATGATCGCAACAGATCCAGCGAGTCGCACAGATAAGCAGCACCGTACTCTCCCTTAAAATAGGCAGGCTTCTGCAGCAGATTGCTCGGATGAGAGCGGGCGTCGTCGCGCTCGAGGTGTGCTTTGGAAGTGTCCTTAGCCATCATGCCTCTGTGGGTCTTTGCAGCTCTCGTCAGCTTAGTTACCATTGTTGGTGTCATGATAGTACGACCTGAAATATGAAAAAGGGTAGCAAAATTGAGTTGACAATGTCAACTCATTTCGCGGGCGACTCTTCTCCTGAGCACTGGATTTCCCAAGCGGAAGCTGCGCGCATCCGGCGGGTGTCCCGGCAGGCCATTGCCCGTTTAATCAAGAAAGGCCGTTTTCGGGTCCTACGAATTGGAGGAAAGACCTTGCTGAGCCGTTCGGAGATTGAAGAATACACGCCCGAGCGGCCTGGAAGGCCTCGGAAATGAGCATATCATTTGATGAATTCAAAGCTCTAATAGATCAATGCACCGACGAGGAACGGGCTGCTCTTTTCGACTATCTGAAAACACGCGTCCCTGAACATCCGCTAGAAAAAGAATGGGGAGTTGCAGCGGACGTGATTCTAAGCGCGATCAACCGCTCTTCCGATTTAACCAAGCGCGGTGTTCGAGGCATTATCGCCGAGGCCATATTCGAACGGCACATCTTGAGCAAGCTGAAAGACTGGGAAATTGTAAGCTTTGTTGATGATCGCCCTTATGATTTTTTGATTAGACATAGGGAAATAAAAGGCCGAGCAGCTCGCATACAAGTCAAACTGCAGAGGATGAAAAAGCAGCAAGCAATGTTTGCAGTTGAAGCAAATCGTCACTATCCGAAAGACATGTATGTGGTTGAGGTGCAAAAGACACGCGGAGGGATTGATCTCCAAACGAATGAGGATACGCGGCCTTATCGTTTCGGGGAATTCGACGTTCTGGCCGTCAACATGCATCCCTCGACCAGAGATTGGAGCAGGTTCCTATTTACGCTCGGTGGCTGGCTGATTCCTCGAAGCCCGAATGAAGCCTTGGTCGAGATTTTTCAGCCGGTGCCCGGCGCTCCCAATGAGTTTTGGACCGACGATTTAGATACCGCTCTCGAGTGGCTGGCGAAAGGTGAGAAAAAGCGCATTTTCGATATTGCCCCGGAACTGCTGCAGCGTCGGCATAGGAAAAGCAGGGGGAGTTGACCAAAAGGGAGCCGGCTCCCATTTGTGGTTCCCGTCAAAAGAATTGGATTGAGGGGGCTGCCTTGACAGTGGCTGTAGCCCCCCAAATAAGATCTGTGAGCCGCGCTGGCGCACGTCTCAGAGGCGGTGCTGAGCACTGGCCGCAGAGGGTCGCAGAGGGAAACCTTTACTACAGGGCAAAACGCTGCTACAAGCCGCGTAAACACTGGGGAAGACGCAGCTACTAGCTTCTAGCTGCTGGCTACCAGAACCCAAAACAAGGGCAACACCAACAGCGAAACCCTCAACCGCAGAGGCCGCAGAGGAAACCTTTACCACAGGGCAAAACGCTGCTACAAGCCGCGTAAACACTGGGGAAGACACAGCTTGTTAGCCTCTAGCTGCCGACTACCAGCGAACCCAAAACCAAGGGCAACACCAACAGCGAAACCCTCACCGTAGAGGCCGCAGAGGCAGCACCAACAGCAAGAACCTTCTCACCGCATGGGACGCCAGGGACGCAATGGAAAGCCTTGCCAGAGAAAGCCAGAGCCATCCATCGAAAGGGTGAAAGAGCGCGAATTCTAAAAAGGTGCTGATTCGTTCACTTCCTCCACCTTGCTGAATCGAAAGAAGATAGGTGGAGGACGAATGGGAGGACGGAGGACCATTGATTCGTCCTACGTGGTCCCATCCTCTAACGCATTTCCACCTGCAGTGTCAGACAGCGTATCCGATGGGATGGAGTATGCTTTTTCATTCTTTACTCACTCCGCTCCCAGCTTTCAGCTTCTGCCACACGTCTCCCGTTGCGTCGCAGTCCCGCAAAAAGGAAGAAAAGTCTAGCTTCTTCCTCAGCGACACCGCTCGCTTCGGTCAGGTGACTGCCGTGGTGCTGCCATTTGTTAGCGCAGCACTCGCGTTTCCCAGCACGCCGGGATTTCGGCTGGCGGCTAAGACGCCGCCAGAACGCCTCAATATTCAGTTGTCAAAGAACGGGTCTTGCGACTGTTGGCCCCTGGGGGCTCAGCCTGTAAGAATTCGGGTGATCCGGCGATCCGGTGATTGGGTGACCTACACCCCATCGCGCGCAAAAACGACATGCGCCGGGAATCCCGGTGATCTGAACACCAATCCCAAATTTCTTACATCTCCAGAATTGCATCGACGTGACCGTGAGTCAATCAAGTGCTGTCACAATGCTGTCAGAGTGACAGCACTCTTTTTTTAGAAAGCCAATGTTTTGTTGGGTTTGCGTGGGGACAAATCTGCACCGCCGACAAGCAGCAACTGGCTGGACCGGAGAGCGATCTTTATGCGGCTTGCAGGAGTGTTTTGCCAGGAACTAAGTTCTACTCGTATCTGAGTGCAGCCATGGGATCCATGCGGCTGGCGCGTGTGGCGGGCAGCAGGCAGGCCAGCAGACCGACTGCAAGCAGAGTTGCGATCACCACGGTAAAGGTCAACGCGTCGAGGGGTTTTACCTGGAAGAGCAGGCTGGAGAGCAACGGCGCAAGTGGGGCTGAGCAGATCGCGCCCAGGGCGACACCCAGCGCAATGTAGACCATGCTTTGCCGCAGGAACATGCGCAGGATGTCCGCGCGGTGCGCGCCCAGAGCCATGCGCACGCCAATCTCGGTGGTGGCGTGGCGTACCGAGCAGGAGGTGACGCCATAGATTCCGATGCAGGCCAGCAGCATGGAAATCATCGCCAGCAATCCGGACAGCAAGGAGACGAATCGAGTACGGATGCGGGCCACGGCAACCAGCGCATCCAAGGCGCGAACCTTGGATACGGGCAAGTCTTTATCAAGTTGCGCCACAGCCTGCCTGACCTCTGGAAGCAGGGATTCTGTGCTTCCCTCGGTCCGGACCACAAACGACATCTGCATGTTGCCGCGCGTGCTTTGCATGTAAGGCAGGTAAACCTGCGGACGCACCTGCCGCATCAGCGAGTGATAGAGCACGTGCTGCACCACACCCACCACCTCGCTCCATTCCTGCTTGAACTCGCCGTTCTGCATGGTCTCCGTGCTCAGCTTCTTGCCCAGGGCACTCTGGCCCGGCCAGGTCCTCTGCGCCAGCAGGTCATCCACAATCACCACGCGCGGGTGTTGGGCATCGTCCGCCTCAGTAAAGTAGCGTCCAGTGAGCAAGGGAACCTGGAGCGTACGAAACAGGCTGGGAGAAACTGAGCGATGGTCGGCCATCGTGGTTTTCTGCTGGTCTTTGGCCGTGCCTTCGGGAAAGTAGTAGCTGTACCAGTTCCCGTAGTCGTCGAACGGCAGATGCGATGTAGAGCCAACACTCTGGACTCCCGGCAGCGCAGCCAGATTCTTTTCCAGTTGCTGGAGCAGCTCGATGATTTTCACGTCGTCCGGATATCTTCTTCCTGGCGGCGAGATGGCAAAGGTGAGAACGTCCGGCGAATGGAAGCCGGGATCAACCTGTAGCAGGCGAACAAAGGTCCGCAGCATCAGGCCGGCGCCAGTCAGGAGCACGAAGGCCAGCGTCACCTCTGCCAGCACCAGCAGGCGGCGCAGTTTCCGGTGGCCGCCCACAAAATTCCGTCCTGCCTCCTTGAGTGATTCCACCAGGTTCACGCTGGAGGAGGCCAGCGCGGGCGTGAGCCCGAAGATTACGCCGGTCAGGACGCTCAGGCCCGCGGTAAACAGCAGCGTAGGGCCATCCAGCGTGACGTCAGCCAGGCGGGGAACCACCCGCGGCCACAGCACCGGCAGCGCCTTCAGCAGCACCGCGGCCACGGTCAGCCCGGCGGCGCCGCCCAGCATGGCCAGGAGAAAGCTCTCGGTCATCAACTGACGGATGATGCGGAAGCGGGTTGCGCCCAGCGCGCTGCGCATGGTCATCTCCCGCGCTCTCTCGCCCGCCCGCGCCAGCAACAGGTTGGCTACGTTGGCGCAGGAGAGCAGCAATACCAGCCCTACGCCGGCGAACAATGCCAGCAGCGGCGCCCGGACCTCCTTGACTGCATCGACCTGGAGCGGAACGGCCAGGTGCTCAAGTTGCTGCTCGGAAAACTCGCGGAACTGGGCGCGCAGATCGCGGGAGATGGCATCCAGTTCAGCCTGGGCCTGGGCGATGTTCACGCCCGGCCGCATCCGCCCGATCACATGAAGGTATCCGAGGTCGCGGGGGTTCTGCTCGATGGGATAGGCAAACGGGACCCAGGCCTGGGTGTCCGGGGGGACGCCGGCATCGGCGGGAAAGATCACTTCGAAGCCGTGGGGCATTACGCCGACCACGGTGAAGGCGCCGGCGGCAGTGCGGAAAATTTTGCCGACAATCTGCGGGTCGGCGCCGTAACGCCGACGCCAGAGGCCGTCACTCAGCAGGACCACGCCCTGCCCGCGACCGCCCTCTTCCTCGGGCAGGAATGTCCGGCCCAGGGCCGCACGGGCGCCCAGCACGGAAAAGAAATTCGCTGTGACCTGGCCAATCTTGATCTGCTCCGGCTCGCCTTCGCCAGTGAGCGCTCCGCTGCCAACCCAGGTTGCGCCAAATTCCTGGAACAGGAGGCTGCGCTTGCGCAGCTCGTCCAGCTCCGGCCCCGAGGCCGGAGCGCGGGAGACACCTGCGCCGGGAAAAACAGAATAGACAATGGCGAGCTGGCGCGGGTGCTCGTACGGCAACGGTTCCAATAACACCACGTTGACCAGGCTGAAGATTGCTGTATTGACGCCGATCCCAACTGCCAGGCTCAACAGCGCGAAAACCGTGAAGGAAGGTTTCTTCAGCAGCATGCGGCGGGCATAACGGAGGTCCTGCAGGAACGAGAGCAGCAGAGATCCGGAGCGTGCCTGCCGCGTGCGTTCCTTCACCTGCGTGGGGCCTCCCATCTCCAGCAGCGCCTGCCGTCTTGCTTCTGCCGGGGAGAAACCGGCGTTGAGCTTCTCCTCCACCAGCAGATCGAGGTAGCCATCAACATCAGAGTCAAGCTCGCGGTCGAGATGGCGCTGGCGGAAGAGGTTGGAGAAGAAGCTGGCGAACTTATTTGCCCATTTCATGATTGAAAATACGCTCTTGGCTTTTGGCTCTTAGCTTTTGGCTAAAAACAACACCAAAAACCTTTTCGCCGCAGATTTGCGCGGATTTCGCGCAGATCAAATCAGGGGTAGATTGGGTTTTGATTTTCAATTACCAAATTACCAACTTACTCAATTACCAAATTCTTCCCTGTCCCCTGTAACTTAGTCCAGGTGCCAGCCCACGTTCACCCACTTGCCATCGCGGTCCACGAACATCTCTGTCGCCCGGCCGGAGTGCTGCTGGGCTTTGCCCTGGACCTCGGTCTCGTACAGATATTCCGAATACATCAGCGCCACATTGCCATAGACCTGGATCTCCGTTTTAGGAAACTCGAGCCGGGTGAGTTTGCCTCCGGCATCGGCGAAGCCTTTTGCCCCGGCCAGCACCTGCTCGCGTCCGTCCCACTCTTTCTGGCCGGGATTGATGGCGATGGTCTCCGCCGGAATCGTTTCTTCCAGATGGGTGCGGTTGTTGGCAAAGAAGTCGCGCCAAACAGCTTCGCGCGCCGTGAGCAATTCCTGTTTGGCCTGGGCAGGCAGTTGCACCAGTTGTTCCTGGTAATAATCCTGCGTGTCCGGATGCGGAGCGGTGTAGCTGCCAACCTGGATCCAGTCGCCGTTGAGCCTGGCGTAGACATCGAGCACGCGGAGCTTGTAATGATTCTCTTCCGGGCCAAGCTGCGCGATGTAGGGAGCCAGGGCCACGTCGCCGTAGAACATCACGTCAAAGTCAAGAATCTTATAGGACGAAAAGCCATAGCCCTTCAGGCTGCGGTCGGCATACTGCATGTACTCATCCAGGCCGCGAATGATCGTCCGTGAGGGAGTGAGAAAGCCACGCCAATTGGCGGCATGCGTGGCCTGAATTTTGCCCCGGTCTTTTTCCATGTAGGCGCGGAAGATGGAATCGATGTGAGCACGAATGGCATCACGGTCGGCCTGCCGCTTTTCACCGGGCACCGCTGTGAGTTTTTGGGCTGACAGCACAGTGCCGGAGAAAATCGCAGCCAAGGCCAGCACAGCTTTGATGATTGTGGTCTTCATTTGCATCTCCTTTCGCGCTCATCCTGCTTGTAAAACCCAGCCAATGGCAGCGGCAACGCGCTCCCACTGAGCGGCTTCGCTTTCCAGTTGTTTTCTGCCCGCTTTGGTGAGCCGGTAGTACTTGGCGTCGCGGTTGGTCTCCGATTTGCCTACGGAGGCGGTCACCCATCCGTTCTCTTTCATGCGCTGCAAAGCCGGAAACAGCGAGCCGGGCTTCACCTGAAACGTCCCCCGGGTAAGCTGCTCGATGCGCCGGGCAATTCCCAGGCCGTGCATTTCGCCCAACGCCAGAGACTTCAGGACAAGCAGGTGCAACGTCCCCTGCAGCAGATCCAGTTGATTTTCCTTCAAGTCGGCCATCCTTCAGAGACTCTATAGGTTGACGTATAGACTGTCAATAGGTTAGTGGGACACCCGATTACTCGTGGCGTTGGCTTTATCGTTGCTCAAACTAAATGCCCCTCCGCTATGTTGTTCATCTACCGTGACGGCGCGAAATAACCTTGCCGAAAATATGAATTGAGGTGGAAGGGAAGCCCTTTAGGAGGCGAGAGCCTGATTTGAACGTGCCTGTATTTACCATCACGGCTTTGGTTGGTCGGAATATACTCGAGCGTGTATTGGTTGCGCATCCCAATCGCGATTTTCGCAGCTGCGTCTCCGAGTGCGTTCATCTCTTTTTGAGTAAGTACAAAGCTGCGGCCTCCGCTTTCATCACCCAATCGGTTCAAAAGCTCTTGCATTGATATGATGTCCGAAGGGTTGATTGTGTTGATCTCGTCGTAAATTGCAACGGAGTAAATCTGAACGTCACTCATGCGAACCTCACTGAGGAGCTTGGAAGCCGAGCGGTTGCTATGGTCACCGATGGCATCGGACAAGATGAAAATGACCTTTTGCGCGTTCTTGGCGTTCTTCATCTCATTCAAGGCCAGATATACAGAATCACATAGCGAGGCCCCCTTGCCGGGTCTTATGGCCGGGATCGTATTCTGAAGATCAGCTAGTTCCTTGGTAAAAGGCATCACAACTTTGCCATGATCGTTGGATTCGATCAGAAGGAATTCGTCAAGAGGGTTCGCTGTTTTAAGAAACTCAACTGTTGCCTCTTGGAGACGAGGAGTAGCGTCACTAAAAGCTGTACCTAAGTCGAACACGATAGCGATTGACACGGGATCGTCTTTCGTGGAAGAGGATACGAGCCGTTGTTCAATTTTGTCTTCGAAAACGCGAAATACTTCCTGTGCAAGTCCAGTGACTATGCGGTTCCAGTCATCGACCACAATCACTGTGATCTGCGTCGAGATTGTTTTGTGACCAGTGGTCGAGGCCATCGACGGATTTGATTTGGGCGATTCGATCGTGATCGGATGGTCACTCACAGCACCAGTCACCTCGGATCTTTTTGACTCCGATGCTTGCAGCTGAGGTTGCGTGCTACCTGTTTTACGCGAGGCACCTGCCCGTGCATCGTCCAAAGCTTTCTGCAATGATTTCACTTTCTCCTGCGCGTCGTCGAGAGCTTTCTGCAACGACTGCACCTGTGAAGCGTATTTATCGCGTTCCGCCTTCGCGTGCAATAGTTCCTGGGCTGCGTTGAACGCGGCAACCCCCTGTTGGCTTGCCATCTGCGCTGCCGTGTCAGCCTTCGTTCGACTGTCTTCCGCTTGTTGGCGGAGTTGCGCGGCCAATTGCCTATTCCCATCTCTTTCGGCGATAGTAGCTTGCAATTCCTGTAACTCTGCTTTTTCCCGTTGTTGGACGGACTCAGCCCTTTCCGCGTACGCCGCCGCTTTTGCGGCATTTTGACGCGCCTTTCGCTCCTCTATAAAACCATAAAACGCTGCCACCACTGCTAGGGCAAATAGAGAAACGAGGGCAATCACCATCATCCGGAGTCTCCGCGCGGAGGCCGCCTGCTCGTCTGCACGAAGCTTTTGCGCCTTAGCAAGTTCTTGCGCCTGTTCCAACTCGCGTTGCTTCCGGGCCGCCTCTGCTTCCTCTTTGTGCTTGCGCTTTGCCAACTCCTTCCGTTGTTCGTAACCGTGGCGCCACTCAAGGATGTGCTGAGCGAGAACGTCATGAAAGATCTCGTATTGCTCCGGATTCGAGAGGCGCCGCAGGATTCTGCTGTCTTCCTGATCTGTAAGGGCGTTCAAGACACTTTTTACCTCCAGCTCGTGGGCTCCACCGAAGCAGACTAGATCCTCGGTACGCTGCGCGATCTTGGTCCGCGATGGAGTCACAAGATAGAGAAACATGCGAGCGGCAATGTCTCTGCTCTCATCGCTTTCTAAATGATTCATTACTGAATTGACGTGGTCGCGGACAATCTGGCTGGCCCCGCCCATTCGCTGTAACGTTTGCAGTCGCATTACTGGGGAGTTTTGTTGCCTTTCCGCGTGCCAGAGTTGCGTCAGTACCAACTGCAGGTACGCCGTTTCAACCTGGGCGACCCCCCGGGCCGCGCGCGTTCCGCCCAAGCCCACGGAATCACCGGTACTGGCCCGGCCCTCTCGCACCTGCTCGAGGATGGCTAGAACAAGGTCCGTTTCAATAGAAAAAGTAATGCCGTCTGCCGCCTGAATCTTATTGAATACCTCCAAAGGTTTCTCAATTGCATTGCGGGCAGCATCCATGCTTAACCGTTCTACTTCTAAGGTATTGCCGAGAAGATCTCGAATACGGATTGCGAACCGTTGATTCAGCTTGGAAAGACCATCTTCGCGAATACCAATAAGGACTTTGGCCTTGATATCCTGCCCGTTCACGAGACGTGCTAGCACACTGTCAAAACCATTTCGATCCTCGCGTCCTGAGTGATAGAGAAGGAATTCCTCAAACTGGTCCAACAGCAGAAAAACTTGACACTCAGTTCGGCTCAAAATATCGTGCAGCTCATCTTCTTTTTCCCAGACAGTATTCTCTGCAACGGCGGTAATGCTTTCCACAACCTTAGCTTTCAACTCCTCGGCAAAAGAGTCACCTTGCCAATTGCGAAAATAAACGACAGCTGCCTTTGGAATGGACTTGAGGTAGGGTATGACTCCAGCCTGAAGGGCGGAACTCTTGCCAGCACCGCTGGGGCCGTACAAAATGGTGAGCGATTCTTCGATGACATTTGAAGAGATGACACGCGTCTCACGTTCCCTACCAAAGAAAAAGGCGCGATCCTGCTCGCGAAAGGGCCGTAACCCGACGTAGGGAGAGCTTGCTCTATATCCATTCATCGGAGGTTCAGTTCTTTTTCCATTTCCTGAACAAAGGTGGCCAGGTCAACGTCATACAACCTGATCTTTCTGTGTGCCCACAGCATCTTGTCCAATGCAGTCGGGCTTTTCAAGATCGCCCAGGAAACAAATTCGGAGACACTTACCTCCCGCAGTAACACGCGAAGGTTCCAATCTTTTAAGCCGTAGCCGAGAAAAAGAAATGGCCGAGTTGAGAAGTGTCTGCGAAAGGCTGACGGAACTGCATTTTTAATTCGTGAAAGAAAACGAACGTAGTCTTCCTCCGTAATGACAAAGCTGTCCCAGACCGCCGAGTTTGTCCATACGGTTCCATGCATTTTGTAGATCACGTTTCTTTTCCCTAAGTCTTCAATATCGATCTCGTTAGACTTAAGCTTCTTTGGCTCTGATTCGCCGTGACTCCACCACAAAACGCCGTTTGCATATTCCGTATTATCCGCTGGATAAACAACCAAGTCGTAAGCCTTGCCCTCCTCCTTGAACGCCTGTTCCAGCAGTGTGTCGTAGTTGGTAGTGACTATTGTGGTCCCATCCGCAACACGAGCCAACAAACGATGTAGTTTGTTGCATTTGTAATCCTGATTGATGAATTTGTTCCTCAGTTCCTGGCGGAGCAGTTTCCGGCTGGAGACATCAACATAATAAGAGGTGACCTTTGCGAGATCCGTTCGGTCGTACATATCGCTCGATGGGAATCTCGCCTGATCAGCCAGAAACTGCGCCAATGTTGCCCCACTGGGAAATGCGGGCCCGGTTTCGAAACCTAACATCGATGCACCTGCACCGAGGAACGGAACCACATTCCCACCCTTCAGGGCGTTGAGGATGATTCCGTACGGCGGCTGTTCTAGGTCGTCTGTACTCGTTCTGACAGTAGTAATGGCCATGGGCGTACGCTGTCAAAAGTCTAACAGGTAGGATTCTCAATGCAAGTGAGTGCTGAACCTCTAGCCAGCTTTTGACCTTCCGTTTTGGAACCTGTTCGATCAGTGTCGTCATGAGTCAATCACTAGCTAAATTAGCTCCACTTTCGCGCAGACACATGCTTGTTGCACCTTGGCAACTTCCGCCTCCGCCTGTCTCACGTGGAAGAACTTCAATGGACCTTCTTTCCCATAGCTGCCACTTCTGGAGCGATTAGAAACGGTCACAGGAGGCTGCTCCCGAGGCAACACCGGAGCTTGCAGATGGCAGTCTTCTCCTCAGCTCGCCATTCAGTGGTTCGGAGTAGAAGCGCGCCACCACGTAGCCGAGCAGGCCGGTCAGGGCGGTTATGGGGACGAACCAAAGCGCTGCCATGTTGGGCGACTGGTGGAGGCGGAAGTAGATTCCCACCATGGGCCAGACCACCAGCATGTGCGTGAGGTAGACCTCGTAGCTGTTGCGGCCGAACCAGCGCAGCCAGCCTGTGGACCAGTGTCCGGCTGGGGCATTTTTCTCGAAGCGCTGCTGGAGCGCGATGATCAGCAGCGCTGTTCCTACCTGCAGCACGGTCACGTCCAGCCCAACTTTGTACAGGCCCAGGCTGGCCTGCGCGTGGCGAAAGACCTCGATGAAGATGAGGAGAAACGCGCCGGAGGCCAGCAATGCCCGGTTCGCTTTGACGCTGAATTTGATTTTCACGCTGAGCATTGCCGCCAGGCAGCCCAAAGCGATTCCATCCATGCAGGAGAAGTAGCTGTAGTCCACCCAGGGATCGCTCTGAATGAGCGTGCGGGCGACCGGCCCCACAACCACAAACCCGGCGAGGAGAAGGACCAGGAACCATCCTTTGCGCAATATCAGGCAAAGCAAAGGAAAGAATATATAGAACACTTCCTCCACGGATAGTGACCACAACGGGTCCCAGCCTCCGGGCAGGTATCCGGTTTTGGCTTCCAGCCAGTTGATATGAAAGGTGAGGGCCGCGAACAGGGCCCGCGGCAGGGATTGGTGCGGCCGGTTGATGACGAACCGAGGCGCACCGGTGAGGTGAAGGGTGCTGAATACAAGCAGCACCGCCAGAAGACAGGGAATGATGCGGGCAAAGCGCATGGCATAAAACTGCCGCAGGCTAAGCTTATTCAGCGCCCCCCAGCGCTTGAGCGACCAGCCGGCAATCAGGAACCCGGAGATCACGAAGAAGACTCGCACTCCGTAGTATCCGCTCCAGAACAGGACGGCCGACGGGAACAGTTTTCCCCCGCCCACAAGGGTTTTATCAAATCGGAAGCGAAGGTTGATGTGGTGCACGACCACGGCGATGATGCATAGCCCGCGGAGGACATCGATTCCCTGAACGCGCTGCTGATACGAATTTTTAACCACAAAGGACACGAAGGGAAACCAAAGTCAAAATCAAAACCTTACCACAGAGGCGAGGGAGAAGAAGAGAGGACCGAAGGAAAACCAAAGTCAAAATCAAACCTTACCACAGAGGCGAGGGAGGAAAAGAGAGGACCGAAGGAAAACCAAAGTCAAAATCAAAACCTTACCACAGAGGCGAGGGAGGAGAAGAGAGGACACGGAGGAAGCCTGGCCATTGATCTTCAATTGACAATTGACGCAAAACAAAGAGACCGCCCAACGGGCGGCCTCTTGGTTGATGTGGATCAGGGGCTGGAACCTATTCGCTTCGCTCACCCGTACCTAAGGTACGGACATGCTTCACATTAGTCCTGGTCGTTTCCTGCGCGCTTTAGTTTCACGATGTCGCCCAGGGTAGCCGTGGCGCTGGAGACTGGGTGCTTGTAGGCTTCGACGTCTGCGCGGCTGGCTTCTTCGCCCACTGCGCGGATGCTCAACCCAACTTTCTTCTCTTCAGCGTTCATCTTGATGATCTTGAAGTCCAGTTCCTGACCGCCTTCCAGTTTGACCGGATGGCCTTCAGAATCGGCAGCTTCAGAGTTGTGGCAGAGCCCTTCGACGCCTTCGGCAATTTCCACGAACGCGCCGAACTGCGCCATGCGGAGAACTTTTCCGTGCACCACGTCGCCAATGCGATGGGTATTGAAGAACGTTTCCCAGGCATCCGGCTGGAGCTGCTTGACCCCGAGCGAGAGCCGCCGCTGCTCCGGTTCGATGCCCAGCACTACGGCCTTCACCTTCTCGCCCTTTTTCAGGACCTCCGATGGATGCTTCACGCGCTTGGTCCAGCTCAGATTGCTCACGTGAACCAGGCCGTCAATTCCATCTTCGATCTCAATGAAGGCGCCGAAGTCGGTGAGGTTGCGCACGCGACCTTCAACCGTGGAGTTGAGGGGATATTTTTCGTGCAGCCGCTCCCACGGATTGGACTCAAGCTGTTTGAGGCCGAGAGAGATGCGGCGTTCCTGCGGGTTCACGTTGAGCACCACGCAGTCGATCTCGTTGCCCACGTTCACCAGCTTTGAGGGATGTTTCATGCGCTTGGACCAGGACATCTCACTTACGTGTACAAGCCCTTCAATGCCCTGCTCCAGCTCGACGAAAGCGCCGTAGTCGGTGACGCTCAGTACGCGCCCGCGAACCCTGGCGCCGATGGGATAACGCTCAGCCGCATCCAGCCAGGGATCAGGCGTAAGCTGCTTGAATCCGAGAGAGACGCGCAGCTTGTCGCGATCAAACTTGAGAACTTTCACCTGAATCTGGTCACCTACATGGACCAGATCGCGGGGATGCGTGAGCCGGCCCCACGACATATCGGTGATGTGCAGAAGACCGTCAATTCCGCCCAGGTCGACAAAAGCGCCGTAGTCGGTGAGGTTCTTGACCGTGCCGGTCATGATCGAACCTTCTTCAAGGTGCTCGAGGGTCTTTTCCCGCTTGACTACGGTTTCCTCTTCCAGGATGACCTTGCGCGAGACCACGATATTGCCGCGCTTCTTATTGAGCTTGATGACCCTGACTTCAATTTCCTGGCCCTTCAATACGTCCAGGTTGCGCACAGGATGCACATCCACCTGGGAGCCAGGCATAAAGGCCTTGACCCCGATGTCCACAGAGACGCCACCCTTGACCCGCTCCACAACTTTGCCCTTGATTGGAACCTTGGAGTGATAGGCTTTGTCTATCTGTTCCCACACGCGCACGCGCTGAGCACGCTCGTGGGAGAGAAGGACCGCGCCTTCCTCATTTTCACCCCGCTGCACCATGACTTCAATTTCATCGCCCGGCTGAAACTTGATATGGCCTTCGGCGCTGATGACCTCGGCTATGGGGACCAGGCCCTCAGACTTGAAACCAATGTCGACAACAACATGAGTGGGGGTGATTTTAACGACGGAACCCTTGAAGACGTTGTCTTCGCTGGGCGCCGGCTCGGTTTCCAGGGTGTACGACTCAAGAGCGGCTGCAAAATCATCCATGTGCGTATCTTCTTTTGGAGCATGGCCCACGGTGGGCAACTCCGAGTGAATTTGGGGATGGGTCTGTGACATTGAATGTGAACCATGGTTGGACTGCGCTGAAGCTTCTTCCGTTTCAGGAGCAGTCTTGAGGGTACGGGCTGTGTTATCGTTCAGCATTTCCTGCTCAATGAAGCCTCAACGTCTCTCGACCGAACTACCGGAATAAAAGAGCCTGTTGGAAGGCGAAACTCGTGATTCCGAGTCTTACTGGTGTGATTGACCCCTGCTTTACGCAGGAGCGGAAACCAGCGGCCGGATCTTACAAAACGCTGCTTTTAGCGCTCGCAAGACTCCTTCGAATATAACAACGGCATACCGGAGTGTCAAACGTTTGAAATGTTAATTTTTTGTAACTCAAGCATGATTTTTGGGCATCGATGCGAGACTGGATTTAAACACTATAAGTTCAAGCTGCGCACGCTCACACCTCTTCTAAATTGGCAATTTATGTGCGTCATCAGTGGTTTTCGGCTGTTTTTCGCCGTGTAAATCCGGTGGTTAGCCGGTGATTCGCGTGATTTACGATCAACTACGGCCCGCGAAAGCCCGGGGAAGTCAATCCGGTCTGCCGCAAGGGAGAGAGAGCGCTTTCGGGCAGGCGGTGATCACGGTCTGGACGATCTGGTACTCTTTTGCGGTAGATGGAC